>JAIXLO010000008.1:12716-16599 GCA_026931325.1 Chitinophagales bacterium
TTTTAGACAAACAAAATAACAACTCACAATTTTATACTAATTATCACACCAAAATAAATTGTAAATAAATCAACGGAATTATCAAACTTGATAATAAATCCTTATTATTATATGTTTCAAAATGATGATTCCATTATCCCCAATTAAGAAAAACAAATCTAATTAACATTTTACCAATCTAAACTATATTACATTTTACTTAGCAATAAACTAAAGATATATTATTAAAGTAGCTGTAAAATTAAAGTTCGTGAATTATTTCTCAATAAATCTTAATGCTAAGAATTAATTATGGTTAAGAATGGATAAAAATCATTATGAACTTACTTTGGAATTTTTGAAAACTGTTGAACTCATTTTTTTAACTATGTGTCTTCTACCTTTACCTTCTTTAGAATTTCCTTGTCCATATCCATAACCATAACCGTAACTATAACGGTAGCGATAAGAACTCTGAATATCTATAGCGTTAGCGACTATTCCAACAATTTTAATTTGTGACTGCTTTAAGTCCTGAATTCCTCCCATTACTGACTCTTTCAAACTGGTTTCGGGTCTAACAATTAACAAAGCATTTGTCACGTATTTGCCTAGAACAAGTGTGTCAACTACTCTTGTTACAGGAGGTGTGTCAATTATAACATAATCATAAGCAGATGTATTGATCTTTTCAAAAATTGATTTCATCCGATCTGAACTTAAAAGTATACTTGAATTTTCTCTTAAACCACCAGACGGTATAATATTAATCTTCTTCAAAATTTTAGTATAAATTACTGGAGAGGTGCCCTTTTCAAGAAAATCAATTAGTCCTGATGAATTATTAAAAACATTGAACAATTTCGAAAGCTCACCTTTTCTAAGGTCACAATCAATAATTAAAATGTTCTTATCATTTAATGCCATAGTAATAGCAAGGTTAGCAACTATAGTAGTTTTACCGGTATTCTCTTCACAACTAGTTACCATAATTGTTTTACCCTTTAGATCTAGATGAGATAACTTAGTATTAAGCAGTCTATAAGACTCGTTAATTCCAGAGTCATCAGTATTCAACGTAACAAACTTATCCTTTTCGTCATTCGATTTTTTCATTCTATTAAGAATGGATTTGTCAAAATTTGGAATCAATGCTAATATTGACATTCCTAATTCATCCTCTAAATAATCCAGATCTATATGTCTTAATTTTATCAATTGTACAAGGAAAACAGAAACAATCCCGACAAATCCACCAAGAATTAATCCGATTAACATATTTAGGGTTTTTTTTGGTTGAATAGGCTTTATAGGTATAAAAGGATGGTCAACAATAACAATGTCCTGCAATTGAGAAAGTTCAGCCACTCTCATTTCTTCACGTTTATCAAGTAGTAACTTAAATATTTTTTCATAAACATCTTTTTCTCTGACTAATCTTGCCATTTGAGTCTCTTGTGCCGGCAATTGTTGCATTTTAGCATCGAAGCCCGCCATTAAGTTATCAATTTTTCGAAGCTTATTTTCTAATGTATTGATAATAATTTTGTATGCAGTAAGTGTGTGTTGGTTAAAACCAGCTAATTTTTCTTTTACCAATTTAATTTGCTCTTCAATGTTAATCACATCAGGATGGTTTTCTGTACGTTTTTGCAAAAGTTCAAGTTTCTGTAGTTCAAGTTCTGAAAGACGAGTCATTAAACCCGAGAATGGTGACTGACCCGAGTTTTCACCGGACGGTTCAAGAAAACTTTGATTAAAATATCCACTTGATTCGAGTTCTTTCTTAATCTCACTTGCCTTATCTTTATAATTTGATAGGAGTAGATCAGTCTGTAATCGTTCTGCTTCTAAAGTGCTCTGGTAGTTTAAAAGCTCTTGAGTATTTTGATCAATACTCATTATTTTCCCTCTACCTTTGAAATTGCTTAGGTTACTTTCAGCATCTATTAACTTTTTTTGAACTTCTGTTAGTTGTTCATCCACAAAATGAAATGAGTAACGAACGGTTTGCTTTTGCTGTTCCATTCTCACTTCTCTAAAGTTATTAATTATATGATCAGCAATTATTTTGCAAGCTATTGGAGAAGGTGATTGAACACTTATTGCAAATACATCAGTATGTCCAACTCTAGAAACATTAATCCCTTTACTAAAGTTCAATATGAATTTCCTGTAATTTTTAATGCTGAAGATAACTCTACTTCCTACAGGAGCATTATCCCAGTTAAATTTAAACCTCGCAAAATCGGTATCTGCAGTTACCCAACTTTTATTCTCAACTAAAGGTTTGGTTAAATTAAGTGAGTCTGTATTATGGTAATCTTTTAATGTATCTGAATCATCCAAAGGAGAATCACTCAATTTTGTGATTAATTTATTTTCTTTAGAGTTCCACAATTCAAATTGTTTCTCCCCTATTTTCTTTATATACAATTCCAGTTCTATATTTTCATTTATCAAATGGAAGTCCTTAAATCGTGGTAGATAAAATGAAATTTCCCTAGAATAATTATTTCCAGAATCCGGAAAATCAGTAATAACATTCTTCAGTTTATATGAATTTCCATTCTGGTCAATTATCTCATTCAATTCAATATTCAAATTTAATTCATCAATTACTCTCCCTAATACTTCATTGGTTTTTATAAGCTCCATTTCTGTTTCGAGTAGGTCAGAAGTCTGAAGTTTTACAATTTCATAAAGTTCATCCTCTCTCCCCTTGTTATCAGCAGTTTCTTTTTTAAGTAAGGCTGTAGATTCAAAAACCGGTGTAGAGAACATATTATATAAGAATGCCAAAACTAAAAATGTAATTATGGATAATAATATTTTTAAACGACCTTGATAAACAATGTTTAATATTTCTAAAAGTGATTTCTCTTTAGTGTTTTTTTTAGAAAATTTTTCAGCCATGATTCGGTTTATTTCCTCAATCTATTTGATCTGTTTATTGAAAAAAGACTGCATAAGATGTTATTGCAAGTGCCACAATAGAAATTATTGTTGTAACTACTCCAGAATTATCTGCCCACCATCTTCTTGGAATATATATCTGGTCTCCTGATTGTAATCCAAAGTCTGAAGCATTTCTACCTTTTTGAATAATTTCTTCTACATCAATCTCAATAGATTCAAAGTCTCTTATCAGCAGTATATTACTTAAATCCGCGGTCTCTGTTGGGCCACCAGCAAATGCCAATATTGCAGTAAATTTCTCAGAATCAGAAACGAAATAAAACCCAGGATTTTCTATTTCACCAAGTATGTTTATTCTAAATAATGCATTAATGCTCAAATGAGGATTTTTATACAGAGAATCATAACGAGATTCGATAATTGATTTAATCTCGCTAAAATTTTTATTAGTTGTATTTATAATTCCAATTTGAGGTAAATTAAGTAAACCGTTCGGTTGAATATAATAATCGCCTGTAATAACATCTGAGATATCAAGAAAAGCAACTCTAACCCCATCTCCTGGATTTATTTTCTGTGCAAATGAATTTATACTTGAAAATAAGTTAAGACTAATAAAAAGAATAAAAAATACTTTTTTCATATTGAAATCTTTAATAAAAATGAATAGATAATAAACTCATGTTATAAAATAATGCTATAATTAAAAAGTTCAAATAGCTTCAAAAATCACGCATTTCAAATTAGAGGGTTATAAAAGTAATCAAACACTATTGCAGGATGCGCCTTCGAAGTTGAAATTTATTCACAAAACTGTATAGATTAATTTAATATTCTCCTAAAGTCAATATTTATGCCACCATTGCTTAGTAATTTCTCTTTTAAGCTAGCGCATTAATATTTTTGAATATCAAAATGAGAAAATATCTCTTTCTTGAGTCACAATATTATTATGATAATAATACAAAACAATAGATATTTCATT
>JAIXLO010000084.1 GCA_026931325.1 Chitinophagales bacterium
GTTATTTACTTCTTGATTAAATAGAAAAATGTAACAAAGCTAATCTACTCCAACACAAACTCTTGGTGCATTGAAGGAGTTTCAACTTGTTTAAATCCTTTTTTAAGTAATCGTCTTTGAAATTCTTTCATCACATCATACTCTCCATGTACAACAAAAACAGTTTTTACTGATGCAGGATTTTGACATGATAAGTATTGACATAAATCATCATAATCTCCATGAGCACTCATTGTGTGCATTTGACCAATTTCTGCAATTACTTTGTGTGTTTCGCCAAATATTCTAACTTCTTTTGCACCATTAACAATTCTTCCTCCTAAAGAGTTTGGCTCACAATAACCCACAATTAAAATAGTATTTCTTGCATCATGAATATTATTAGCAATATGGTGTTTTATTCTTCCAGCATCTGCCATACCACTTGCACTGATAATAATCATTGGTTGAGGATTAAAGTTTAATGCTTTACTTTCATCTGCACTACCAACAAAGTTTAATCCAGGGAAATCAAAAGGATCATTATCTATGTCTAATACTTTTTTTACTCTGCTATTAAAATATCTTGGATAACTTTTTACAATTTCTGTAGCTTCTTCACTTAAAGGGCTATCAACATACACAGGCACTTTAGGTAATTTCTTTTCTAAACTTAATTGATTAAGCATATATAATAACTCTTGTGTTCTACCAACACTAAATGCAGGAATAATTAATTTCCCTTTTTTCTCAATACAAGTTTTATGAATCCAATTATTTAATGTATCTAAACTATTAAAAGTATCTTCATGTAATTTATCACCATAAGTACTTTCAATAATAATGTAATCAGCCTGAGGGAAGGGTTCTGGACTTTTTAAAATTAAGTCTCTGTATCTTCCTACATCTCCACTAAAAGTTAGTTTTGTTGTTTTACCATCTTCTGTAATTTTTAAGTTGATAGATGCACTACCAATAATGTGCCCTGCATCTGTAAACATTGCTTGCACACCATCAGTTACTTTAAACCAATGTTCATATTCTTTTTTATCAAGTAATGAAAAAGATTGTTTAGCATCTTCAATAGAGTATAAAGGTTCAATGGGTGATAAGCCAGATTTTGCTCTTCTTTTATTTAAAAATCTTGTATCATCTCTTTGTATGGTTGCAGAATCTTCTAACAACACTTTGGTTAAATCGTAAGTTGCAGGTGTGCAATAAATTACTCCTCTATAACCTTCATTGTAAAGTCTTGGAATTAAACCACTATGATCAATATGTGCATGAGATAGTATCATTACATCAATCTCTTTTGCATCAAATCCAAAACTTGCATTTAGGTTGCCTGTTTCTTTTCCTAAACCTTGAAACATACCACAATCTAATAATATTTTTTTCCCACTTTTTAATGTAAGTAAATGTTTAGAGCCTGTAACTGTTTGTGCTGCTCCATGAAAGGCTATTTTCATGTTGAATAGTATTAATTATTTTGTAAGGTAAAGTAATATTTTTTAACTATCAGTTAATTTAATTCAATCTACTGATAACTTAAATTTAGGAATATATTAGAATATCGGGAATTGAAGTCGGATATTATAGGTTAAAGGCTTGAAGGAATTATTGGTTGTGAAAGATGTAACTTGATATCTTGTATCAAAACCTACAGCAAAAAAATCTTTACCATGCTTAAATCTTCTTTCAATACCTAATATAGGCGAAAGTTGGAATTTTTGTATTCCATTATTGACAACCTCATATTTGTCTTGCTCAATTTTATATTTACTAACAACAGAATAATATATGCTGCTCATTATTCCACCTCCTAAAAATAAATTATCATCTATTTTAATTTTTATCAGTAAAGGTATTTGGAGAGCATTCATATATAAAACATGTTGCCTATAATCTATGGGAATTTCTTTAAAAATATTTTTCCCATTTTCTGTAATAAAATACCCATTAATAAAATGTTTACTCATTTCATATAAAAGTCCCAACTCAATATAATTTTTTCTCCCTATTTTATAAGAAGCTACCACACCTGCCTGCCAACCAAAGCCTCCTTGGTTAGTCATTCCTTTAGAAAGATTTGTGAGAGAATATCCATTTATAGTAATAACCTGTTCAATATTTAGCTTTTTATTTTTTTGTGCTGCTGCATGAAAAGAGACAATGATAAAAAGCAGTATTATGCCTACCTTTTTCATACGATATTTTTTTAATTATTCAGTAAATTATTCGCCAACCCGCTTGCTCCTACACCAGCTGATATACTTGTACCAACTGCAGTAGCTTCAGGAGAATTATTGTTTACAATAAGAAAAGTTACAGCATCAACAAGAACCACAAATAGTTTCTTCCACCATCTCACCTTTTTGGGCTTTTCTTGCCGCTCTGCATAAGAAGCTTTGTCCCATTCTTCATTTAGCTGATTATTCCAAAAAAGTGCACTATATCTGAAAATAGATGATGTATGTAATAAATGGCTTAATTCAATATCATCAGTAACATTAGAATTATTTATAAGATTTTCTTCCCAATCTACAATTTTTAACTTTATATCTTCCTCGTAAGAAACCCCAGCACTAATAGTTGCAGTATCATAAAGTGTGGCTATTAATTGCTTTATTTCGTCTCTTGCATCTGAAGAATAATTAGTTTGGTCAATGATATTATACAAGAGAGACGATGAGTCACTAAATATATTATTCTCAAAATAAGAAGTAGGGTAATTGAATATAAAATCTTCAGCATCAAAATAAGAAATTCCCCACATTTCTTCAAGGTAATCAGCTATATTCTCAATTATTTCAGAATATATAATATTGCCATTTACAACATATTCTAAGGCTATATTATGGATTAAACCTGCAGAATCACAAGGATTATTCTCATTCTGAGCAATATCCCAAGATGTTAAATCAGACGATTCCACTATACCCGAGATAGTTTCATTATGTGTAGGAGAATTTGTTAGCTTTTGGCAGTTGATGAAGTTTAACAATATGCCAAAAATGATTAATATTTTTTTCATAAAAAATAATTTTTAGCATAAAAGAATAAAATCTATGAGTGAATCTATTAATTTTTATAAAGATATTTTTAATAACAAAATAAATTAACGAATTATTAACATTATTATTTTGGTTGGAATAATAATACTTTTACTTGAAGGTAACCAACTTTGCTTTAGTATTTCATTATTGCAGAAAACTTTTTTTTCTTTTTAATAAAATATTCCCAAACAACAGAACCATTATAAACACCTTGCAAATGTTTTAATGATTTTGGTTGAACAGTATTTTTTTTCTTTACAAAAAATTTCCATTTTATCAATGCAATATGAGCATCAATAATGGCTTTAAACATATCAAAATCTACACTTATCAATGCTTTACCAGCAGTAATAAAATCTAATACACACCTTAATGGAAATGTAAAAACCTTTTCTGCTGTTGTAAGATTTTTACAAAGCATAATAAGGTTATTGCGAAAGTTAAGATAGGTTTTTCTATAGCCTTTTGGCAAAGTGCCACCACCAACGTGATACACTATTGATGAAGGCTCAACAGCAATACTATAACCTGCTAATTGCATTCTCCAACACAAATCTATTTCTTCCATGTGAGCAAAAAAGTATTCATCAAAACCATTGAGCTGATGAAAAATTTTGCTTCTTATAAATAATGCTGCACCAGTAGCCCAAAATATTTTTTGTACTGTATTGTATTGCCCTTCATCAGTTTCACAAACATCAAACAAACGACCTCTGCTAAATGGATAACCCAAACAATCTATATAACCACCACAAGCACCTGCATACTCAAATGCTGTTTTATTTTTCCATGATAAAATTTTTGGCTGACAAGCAGCTATTGTTTTATCAACTTCCATCAAAGTTATGATAGGTTCTATCCAATTTGGCTGAACTTCAATATCAGAATTTAGTAGTGCATAATAATCTGCTTCAATATTTTTTAAAGCCCAATTATAACCACCTGCATAGCCTCTATTTTCTGTACTTAATAAAAGATGTATGTTGGGATAATTTTCTTTTAACCATTGAATACTATTATCTGTTGAAGCATTATCTGCTACAATAATTTTTTTATTAGCATAAGTAGATGCTATTACAGAAGGAAGAAATTGTTGTAAAAAATTTAGTCCATTATAATTTAAAATAACAATAGCAACAGATGGTAACAATTTAATTTAGTTTTTGTAAAAATATGATTTGTAGTGCTAAAATATTGAGAAGTAATTTTTCTATAATTAAGACGTGTTGAAATTTTTTTTAAAATTTTTTAAAAATAAACTCTACTTTTAACCAAAATTACAACGACCAAGTATCTGTTATTTAATACAAGTAAGCATTTTTTAATTAAGCTTATTTTTATAATAGATAGAATGGTAAATGTTATGTCAAAGTTCTGAAGTGTTTTATTTTAGTGTATTTGAGGTTCTGTAATTTTTATTAATTCTTTTTTAAAATTAGAACTTATCATTTTTAACTTTTATTATCTAACAAAAAAAATACAACACTATGCTTAACATCATTGCAATAATTTTATGCTACATTGGCGTTTATGCAACTTATTACTTATCAAAAAAAGAAAGAACAACAGAACGTTTAATTGAACTGCACTATGTTTATTCATTAGTATTTCAGGTAGGTATTATAGGATTTGTTTTTGGTTTTATACCACATGTTATATTCTCTGAATTTGCAGCTAATAAAATTGGTTGGAATACAAGTCCTTTTCAAATTGAAGTTGGCATACATGATGGAGCTTGGGGATTATTAGGTTTTTTATGTATTAAATATAAAAATGGTTTTAGAGCAGCTACTGCAATTGGATGGGCTTTATTCATGTTAGGTGCAGCTATTGGGCATGTTGTAGATTTTGTTAAAGCAGATAATGCTGCTGAATATAATTATCTAATGATTTTTGTAGATTTCTTTGTTGCGTTCAACCTACCTACTCTAGTATATTTAGATTATAAAAGCAAGAAAAAATTAAAAGATTCTGCTTAATTATTATTGAATAATTATAACTTACTGAATACTGCTTGTAATAAAAAGTTATAAGCAGTATTTTTATCTCTCTATTACATTTGAAATTTTACTTAAAACAAAATCATATTTTGCTTTTGGAATTGCAATAGTCAATGAACAAAATAATCTGTGTTCTTGCCTAATGATACTACATTCATTTTGCTTAACTATAAGCATTATATCATTCATCTTAGTATAATCAAATTCAAATTCTTTAATAATAACTATTGGCTTTTTTATAATTGGTGTAGTTTGTAATGCTAATGAGGCAGCAGTCTTATAAGCATTTATTAATCCAGGTACTCCTAATAAAGTTCCTCCAAAATATCTTACTATTACTATTAAAATATTGGTCAATTGTTTACTATCTATTTGCCCTAAAATTGGTTTTCCTGCAGTACCTGAAGGCTCTCCATCATCATTTGCTCTAAAGAGATTTCCATCAAAGCCTAATCTATAAGCAAAGCAATGATGAACAGCTTTAGGATGTTCATTTTTTAATGTGCTAATATGTTGCTTAAATTCTTCAATTGTTTCTATAGGAAAAGCATAAGCTATAAAACGACTTCCTCTATCCTTAAATTCTGCAATAGAATTTTGTGAAATTGTAAAAAAATATTCTTGTTCTTTTTGTTTATTCATTTAAGCTGGCAAGTAATATGAAATATTATCTGATAAAATATTTTCAGTTTTTATTTTTCTACCATAAAAATTTGGTGCATTTATGCCTTCTTTTATTATTAAAGAAGTGTTAGTAATAATTCTTGCTTCATCCCAAATTTGCTCATCAATAAAACTTTGTAAAAGCTTTGCACCACCTTCAACTAAAATACTCATAATTTGATGCTGATAACAATAGTTCAATATTTGCTGTATTACACTAAAACTTTCATTCAATTTAACGAATTTAATATTTTCAAGCTCTTCACTTATTTTAGTATTAAAAATAATAGTAGTTGTATCAGTATTAAAAATATTTAATGATTTGGGTAAACACAATTGTTTATCTATAACCAAACGAATTGGGCTTTTACCAGAATAATTTCTATTCGTTAAATAGGGGTCATCTTGTAATGCAGTATTTGTGCCAATTAAAATAGCAGATTCTTCACTACGCCATTTATGCACCAATTTATTTGTGATATCATTGCTAATAAAAAGTCTATCATTGGTCTTATAGGCTATTTTTTTATTAGCTGCTTGTGCAAATTTTAAAATTATAAATGGTCGTTGCTTTTGATGAAATAGAAAAAAACGTTTATTAAGATTGATACATTCTTCTTCCAAAACATTCGTTACAACATCTATATTTTTACTTTTTAAAAATTCAATTCCTTTTCCATTCACTTGATTAAAAAAATCTTGACATCCTATTACAACTCTTTTAATTTTCTTTTCAACAATTAAATTAGTGCAAGGTGGTGTTTTTCCAAAGTGATTACAAGGCTCTAATGAAACATATAATGATGCATTTTTTATTTTTTCTTGATTTTTTTTTGAAACACTATTGATACAATTTACCTCAGCATGTGCTTCTCCAAATTTTTGATGATAGCCTTCGCCTATTATTTCATTATTATACACTAAAACAGAACCTACCATTGGATTTGGAGCAACATATCCATTACCCAATTTTGCTAAGGCTAAACAACGTTGTATGTAAATTTCGTCAGTATTCAAAATTTATTTATTTGAAAAACATAAAACAAAAATAACAGAAAACTTAGACCAATTAATGTTATACTAATAAACTAAGTTTATTACTTTGCAATTAATGACTATAGAAAAAAACTATAAGGAGTTACTTAACCTTCTACATGGTATTTATAATAAAAATGAAGCTGCTTGTATTGCAGATATGGCTTTTGAATTTGTTACAGGTTATTCCAAATCAAATAGAATTTTGCATAAGCAAGAAATACTGAATGAGTATCAGCAAAAAAAAATTAAAGAAATCAGTTCAGAGCTTAGCACTCAAAAGCCAATACAATATGTTTTAAAAGAAGCTTGGTTTTGTAATAAAAAATTTTTTGTGAATGAACATGTATTAATCCCAAGACAAGAAACTGAAGAATTAGTTCAATTAATTGCATCTAATAATTTAAACAATAAAAGCATTATTGATATTGGCACAGGCTCAGGCTGTATCCCTATTACATTAAAAAATAAATTTTCTAATTCTAATATTACAGCAATTGATGTAAGTAAAGATGCTTTAGAAGTTGCTAAAAAAAATGCTCAAACTTTTGATACTGAAATTAACCTTTTACAATTAAACTTTTTGGATGAAAAAAATTGGGAACTACTAAACAATTATGATTTTATAATAAGTAACCCTCCCTATGTTAAAAAAAGTGAAAGTTCAACAATGCAAAAAAATGTACTTTCATTTGAGCCTCACACAGCTCTTTTTGTTCCTGATGATGCTTTAATTTTTTATAAAAAAATAGCTTTATTTGCTAAAAAGCATTTAAACAATAATGGGAAAATTTTTGTAGAAATAAATGAAACTTTAGGTAAAAAAACGAAGCAGCTATTTGAACAATATAGATATCTTGTAAAAATTATAAAGGATATGCAAGGAAAAGATAGATTTTTAGAGTGTGTTAAGGATATTTACTAACTGAATAAAGGGACAATTTTTGAAATAAAAAAGGCATTTTTGCTATGAAAAAGAACAAATTATTCAATTATATCAAATTTTGTTTATAAAATTGTAGTATAAAAAATGTTACATTAAATTTTTTCTTTACTTTTGACAACGAGATAATTTTATACAAATTAATACTTATGAAATTAAAGCTACAACTTATAACGTGTTTTATAGCCTTAATAGCTATTTCAGCTAATGCTCAAAGAGTTAGAGTATCTGCAGCTGTTGGAGCAAGTGGTTATTATGGAGATTTAATTCAGGGAACACCATTATTTAAACAATTATCACCTGCTATTACACTTGGTGGTAGTTATGATTTGATGGAAAAATTAAGAGTTAGAGTAAGTCTTTCCGGACTTTCTATAAAAGCTGATGATAAAGATAATAGTGATATAAAATATAAACAAAGAAATCTAAATTTTAAAAGTTTTATTTGGGAGTTTAATGCAGCTGCTGAGTATGATTTCTTAGATAATTATGAAAAATATTCTTTCACTCCTTATGTGTTTTTTGGCCCAAGTATTTTTGGTTTTAACCCAACCACTGTAGATAGATTTGGCAATAAAGTAAAATTAAGAGACTTAGGAACTGAGGGACAAGGCTTAGCTGCCTATCCTGATAGAAAGCCTTATAAATTAACACAAATTAACTTAGGCTTTGGTGCTGGTATTAGAGTTGATTTAAGTGAATCTTTACAATTAGGAACTGAATTATTTATTCGTAAAACTTTTACTGATTATTTAGATGATGTAAGTATTAATAGCTATGTAGATCCTGCATTATTTATTTCACAAGGAAATCCATATACACAATATCTTGCATTTAGAGGAGATGAAGTAGGTAAAAGTTTTTCAAAAACAATGCCTCGTGGAAATCCTAAAAATAAAGACTTGTATTACTCCTTTCAATTAAAACTCACTTATAAATTGTTGAATGTTGAATGGGGAGGTGAATTAGGTTATTATGGTGGTAGTGGTAGAGGTAAAGTAATAAGAAGTATGAGAAACCCTCGTAGAGTTTTATAAAATAAAAGAGATTTTCTATTATAAAGCTATCATCTGAAAAAGTTTGATAGCTTTTTTATTTAGTAATTTCTGAAGAAAAACTTATCAAATCAAGTCCATCAAAATTACCACTACTCATTAATAATAAATTGCTGTTAGTATAATCTTGTAGTTTCAACCAGTTCATTAGCTCATCTTTATTA
This sequence comes from Chitinophagales bacterium, assembly GCA_026931325.1. Lineage (GTDB taxonomy): Bacteria > Bacteroidota > Bacteroidia > Chitinophagales > Chitinophagaceae > UBA1930. The sequence continues at coordinate 8,896 of JAIXLO010000084.1, forward strand.
TCAAAAACTATTAAATTCTCTTTTTGAAAATGATTAATTACATCTTCTTTTAATAGTATAGGCATTTGCTTTAATTCAAGTGCATGCTTTGAATAAAATACAACTGCTTTATCTGCTTGATTCATGGAGTTTTTATATTCTTCTAAAAAGTTTTTATTCAAACTACTATATGTGTGCAACTCAAGAACAGCAATTAAATTTCTATTTGGAAATTGTTTTTTTACAGCATCCATAGTTGCAATTGCTTTACTTGGAGCATGTGCAAAATCTCTATAAACATTTGTTGTTTTATTACTTGATAACAACTCTAATCTTTTAGCAGCACCAGTAAAGCCTTGAATTGTATTTAAAAAATTTTTTGTAGTTATTCCTAATTCTTTGCATACATAAAATGCAGCAAATAAATTTTGCAAATTATGATTACCAAATACTTTTAAAGAAGTTGTTTCATTGTCAATAGTGATAAATGTAATCCCATTTTTAATAGTATGTTCTGGTACAGAATAAGGTTGATATCTTATATCATTTCTCTTATTTTTTTCTACTAATTCTTTTAATACATTATCATTTTCATTATAAATTAATATCCCATTTTTCTCAATTTTTTGAATAAAAATGATAAACTGTTCTTTGTAAATTTCAAAAGTTGGGAAAACATTGATATGATCCCAGGCAATGCCTGTTATTACAGCAATATGTGGAAATAAGAAATGAAATTTAGGTCTTTTTTCAAGAGTACTTGCAGGATACTCATCTCCTTCACAAATAATTAAAGGTGCATTAGTTATACTTACAGACTGATTAAAGTCTTTTAGTTTTGCCCCAGCCAAGTAATCAAAATTTTTATTTAATGATTGCAGTACATGCATTATCATACTTGTTGTAGTTGTTTTACCATGACTGCCACCAATTACTACTCTTTTTTTATGTAAACTCTCTTGATAGATATATTCTGGAAATGAATAAATTTTTAGACCTAATTCTTTTGCTTTAGCAATTTCAGGGTTATCTGCCTTAGCATGCATTCCAAGAATAACAGCATCAATACTTTTATTAATAATTTCAGGTTGCCAACCAATTTTTTTAGGTAATAAATTTTCTGCTAATAAATTTGATTTTGCAGGTTCAAAAATTTCATCATCAGAGCCACTAATTTCATAACCTTTTTTCTTTAAAGAAATAGCTAATTGATGCATTACACTTCCACCAATAGCAATAAAATGAATTTTCATACTTAATTAAGATAATGTATCAAATGTATTGGATATTTTTTTACAAAAATTTGATTTATTTTTAAGATAAATGCAACATTTTAGCATAAAACACTATCTTCGTATTATTAAGTATTAAAAAATATTTTACATTAAAAAATAGCTATGAAAAAAGTTTTAATTGCTATAGTTTTTATTTCCTTTGCTGCTATTTTTATAACAGCATGTGGTACAGCTCGTTATGGTGCAGGTAAAGGATGTCCTACTACCAATCCTAGATATTTTAGAGGTTAAAAAATTATAAGAAGTTTATATTACTTTTTAACTTATGAATTTTATTCCTCTTAGTTCAGCTAATGCTTTAGAAGAGTTGAAAGAAAAATCTTTCAATAAAACTCAAATTATTTTTAAGCATAGTCCTCGTTGTGTTATTAGTAATATGGCACTAAGCAGATTAAATAAAGCAAATGAAATTGCAGATGCTGATTATTATATGCTAAATGTACTTACAGATAAACCATTATCAAATACAGTTGCTGAAGATTTTAAAGTACATCATGAATCTCCACAAATTTTAATAATTAAAAATGGTGAGTGTACTTATACAGAAAGCCATAATGGTATAACAATGGAAGAAATTATTGAACAACAATAATTATTTTTTATTTTTTCTTGCTGTGTATTCATCTAATGCTTTTTGATATTCTTTAGCATATTTATTATGCTCTGCATAGTTAGAAGAGAAATGATGATATCCATCAAAATTTGCATTAGCAACAAAAAATAGGTAATCAGTTTTTGGGGCACTCAAAACTATATCAATACATTTTTGAGAAGGAGTGCATATAGGCCCTGGCGGCAAACCCTTTACTCTATAAGTATTATAAGGAGATGAATTGAATAAATATTTTTCATAAATACGAGTTAATGCAAAGTTTCTCATAGCATATTTTATTGTAGGGCAAGCCTGTAAAGCCATACTTTTATTTAAACGATTGATATAAACACTTGCAATTTTAGCTCTATCATCGTTATAATTTGTTTCTTCTTCAACAATTGACGCAAGAATATATACTTGATTTGGTGTAAAGCCTATTGCTTCAGCTTTTTTCAATCTATTATTTTTATTCCAAAAATTATTTTTTTCATCATTCAATCTATTCATCATTTTTCTTAATGAAGTGTTCCAATAAAAGCTATAAGTATCAGGAATAAAAAGTGTAAAAACAGTGTTTGTATCAACTTCATAAGGTTGCAAAGAATCATTAGAAGTTATAAATTGCATTACTTGAGTTGAATCAATAGAAAAATTTTTTGAGACCAATTTTGCAAAATCTTCTTTAAGCCTAAGTTTATTTATAATCAATTTCACTTCAGTTTGTTTATTACTTTTCAGCATACGAACAATATCAACAATATTTTTTCCTTTATCAACATTGAATTTGCCAGGTTTAAGTTTTTCCCAAATATTCATTGTATTAGCAACAAGCAAAAAAATTGATTTATTGGAGATAATCTTTTTTTCTATTAAAACCTCTGTAACACTTGTCTTATCGGTGTTGGTAATAATAAATGAATTAGTCTTCTCTTGAAATTTTGTAGTAGGAGAAAATATTAACCAACTAAAAATAGAAGTTATTAATACAACAATTATGAATATATAAAGTATTATTTTTTTCATTAAAAATTAATAACAATATGAAAGATAATTTTTATTTCTTCATTTCCATCATTCTCATTTCTTTAGCATCTTGTAAAAACTCAGAAGCAAAAATAAAATTGTTTAATAGTTCATCTTTACTTAAAATAATATCTTTATTACTTCCCTCCCATTGTTTCTTTCCTTTGTATAAATAAATAATATGGTCACCAATTTCCATAACACTATTCATATCATGTGTTACTACAATTGTAGTCATGTTATACTCAACAGTAATTTCTTTAATTAGTTTATCTATTAATAAAGATGTTTGAGGATCTAAACCACTATTAGGCTCATCACAAAATAAATATTTTGGATTTAGCACTATTGACCTTGCAATACCAACACGTTTTTTCATTCCTCCACTTATTTCTGAAGGAAATTTTTTATGAGCATCATTTAAGTTTACTCTATCTAATACTTCATCTACTCGTTTCTTTTTTTCTGCTTGAGTCATTTTAGTAAAAAAGTCTAAAGGGAAAAGAATATTCTGTTCAACAGTTAAACTATCAAATAAAGCACTACTTTGAAAAAGCATCCCTATTTGTTGTCTTAATCCTTTCTTTACATCATCATCTGCTATAGTCATATTAATTCCATCATACAAAACTGTACCATTATTAGGAGGATAAAGATCTACCATAGCTTTTATTAAAACACTTTTTCCACTACCACTTGCTCCAATAATTAAATTACATTTTCCTGTTTCAAACACAGCACTTACGTCATCAATAATTGTTCTTCCATTAAATGCCTTTGTAATATTTTTTATTTCTATCATAGTAAATGTAAAGTTATGAGAAAACAAATTTAATCATAGCCTTTTACTAATTTTGTTACTTATAACATTTTAACATGAATACTACTTATAAAACTTTAGAAGAAATAATTTCAAACAGAAGAACCATCAAATCTGCATTAATGAATGGTAAGTTGATAGATGATGACGTCATTAAGCAATTATTATCTTTAGCCAATTGGGCTCCTACACATGCACATACAGAACCTTGGCGTTTAATTGTTTATAATAATCAATCAAAAAAAGATTTTTGTAATGCTCATGCAGAAATGTATAAACAATTTACACCTGAAGATGGTTTTGCTCAGGCAATTTATGAAAAGCTGCAACAAATGGCAGATAACGCTTCTCATATAATTGTTATTTACTCAAAAAGAGGAGACAATCCTAAAGTTCCTGCATTAGAAGAAATTGTTGCTACAAGCATTGCTATGCAAAATATTTTATTAGGAGCTGCTGCATTAGATTTAGCAGTTTATTTAAGTACTGGTGGTATGATGCACAAACAACCAATGAAAGATTATTTTAAATTAACTAACGATGATGTAATGATAGCCATTTTATATGTAGGTTATACAGATGAACATAAAGCAGGTAAAAGATTATCTGGCATTGAAACTAAAGTAGAGTGGAGATAAAGTTATGATGCTTGTTCTACTGTGCCTATAGTTTCTTTAAAAATTATACCATGCTTTTGTAACTCTGCTAAAACGGGTTTATATATTTCTGAAATAATTGGAATATGCAAGCCTCTTACTCGAATTTTATTTTCTAAAATTAGCTTTGCAGCAATTCCCAAAGGAAGCCCAACTGTTTTTGCCATTGCTGTTTTATGATTATCTTCTCCAACAAGTTCTAACAGACTGCTTATGTAATAATTTTTATTGTTTAAGGAATACTCAATTTCATGCATCATTACTATTAAATCCTTATCAGAATTTTTTAGAACTAATTTTTTTTCAAGAATAAATTGCAATACATCTGCAGCACTACACAATCCTTTATTTATCATGGTTTCATCATCTTCTAACCCTAAAAAAATTAATTGTTTAAGTACTAAATTAATTTGTTCTAAATTTTTACTAATTGTTGCTGCTCCTTCATTGATATTAAATTCTTTTAAATCTCCTTTCTTATCAACCAAAAGTAAATTATCATCATCTGCATTATCAGATAAAAGATAGTTTAACATAGTGCTTAAATCATCATTAATATCATTAAACTGTTTTGCAATTAAAGAAGATAACCAACTATCAAAATTGTATTTTTTAAAATGAATTTTAAAAAAGTTTGCAATACTCATATTGGTTGTATCATACACTTTTTCTTCATCAGTAAGTTTAAGAGCAATAATATTTTTCCATCCTAAACAAAATTCAGGGTGTCTTAATGTAGTACGCATAAATGTTGATGCTTCTTGTAGTTCATACAAATCAATATAACTTAAAGAATCTCTATTAAGATAATATGCATAAACATTATCAGTATCGGTTGTAATTAATTCGTTGTTATTAAAAAGTTCTTCATAAGATAATTTAGTGATGATGTTATTGTGTTTATAAATAGCACCTGCTTTTCCTGCAAGTACTACATTTCTTGGGTTCCAACTTATTTTATAATGCCATGGATTATCATCACTTTCTGGAGCTACCAATCCTCCACAATGAGATTTAAAAGAATTTATTTTTCCGCCTTTCTCTTTTATGTTATGTATGAGGTGCATAGCACTCATGTGATCAATTCCTGGATCTAAGCCCATTTCACATAAAAAGAGTAAATCATTTTCTTTTATAGCTGTTGCATGTTCTTTAATTCTTTCATCAACATAAGAAGCAGTGAGCAAATGTTTTTTATGCTCTAAACAATCTTGTGCAATTAAATAATGCAGGTGAGGTGGCATCATAGAAATAACAACATCTGCTTTAGCAACTAATTGTTGTCTTATTGCTTTATCTTCTATATCTAATACAACTGTTGAAACATTTTTATTGATAGTTACTTTTTCTTTTAAAAGTAATTCGTTACTATCTGCTACTATAAAATTCCAATTATTTTCATTTACTGTTTTAGTTAAATAATCTATTAAAACTGTTGCAGATTTACCTGCACCAAAAAGAAGTATATTTTTATCCATTGTCATGCTGCAAGTGTACAATAAAATTTAAAAAGGTAATCCAATACCTAACTGAATTGCATAATTTTTAACCTCTGTATGATTTTGGTTATTTCTATATTCACTCCAAGTAAAGTCTTTAATACTCATCCAACCATTATTTGTTTGTCTTCCAGGATCTTTTACTTTATAAGCAAAATCAACTCTTATTAGGAATAAAGAAAAATCAAATCTTAAACCAGTACCAATACCAATAGCAACATCATCATACAATCTTTTTAAAGAAAACTCTGCATTAGGATTGGTAGCATCTTTTTTAATGTTCCAAATATTTCCTACATCAGCAAAAAGTGCACTACCAATTTTAAAACTTTTTATAGTAGCTAAGTTGAACCTATATTCAAAATTTGCTTCAAGCTGCATATCGCCAAATCTATCTCTAAAAGCATTACTTGCAACTGTATCACTTAAAATTGAAGATCCTAAGCCTAATTGTCTTAATCCCCAAGCTCTCATACTATTAGGGCCACCTGCAAAATATTGTTTAAAGAAAGGTAATGATTGTCCATTTAATGGAACTCCTATACCAGCAAACAACCTATATGCAAATTCACTTTTAGGTTTTTGCTGAGCGTACTTATATTCAACTTCTCCTTTTACGTATTGATATACTTTATTCTTTAAAGAATTAAATGGTAATGTTAATAAACCACTTTCTTCAACACCCCATCTAAATTGAGTATTGCTATTACGTTTTTTGCCTGGTTTAGTTAAAGTATAATTTATACCACCACCAGGTAAAGGAAAACCAATAACATTTCCAGTATTAAAAGAGTTTCTTAAAAATGGATTTGCATCAAACAAATCTTTTAATCCAGGTAATGTATCAATACTATAGAATTCAATATTTAATGGCTTCCACAATAAAACAGCATTATATTTTTTTCTTGTTGGTCTTTGCCATTCCCAACCATAATTAAAATTTAAAGATCTTAATCTAAAAATTTGAAATCGTTCAGTATATGCAAAAGCTCCAGAAATTACAGTTCTTCTATTCTCTGTTTTTCTAAAAACAGGAAGTCTTTGCATTTTTCTTGGCATTAACAAACGAGGAATACTATACGTTTGTGCAATACTAAATTGAAAAGTTTGAATAAGATCGGATTGAGAGCTTTGACCATTTTGTTTTAGTAAATTAAGTTCAACTCCTCCTCTTAAGTTAGTGTTTCCTTGTATTGCCAACTTAGCAATATTTCTATTACTAAGAGATGTACTTAATGAAATTCCTAATAAATTACCAGCAGTAAAATCTCCAGAATTTCTACTCCCTTCTATATTATAATTAATTTGATACTTTTTTTGTGGCACAAGAAAATAATGTATATCTAAAGAATCTTTTCCTTGTTGAATTATTCTTGCATCAACTTGTTGCCAAGCAGGTATAGTAGATAAAGTATTTAGTGTTTTGTAAAAATTATTTTCATTATATAAATCGCCTCTCCTAAGAAAAGAATGTTCTCTTAATGGTCGCATTTTAAATAAATATTTATTATATCTCACATTCAAATCACCTCTTTTGTTTTGTAAAGTATTATTCCAAGAATAATTAATTAAGCTATCTGGTATATCTGTCATTTTAGTATCAGGATAGTAATAAATATTTCTTATGAAAAATTTATTAAGTCTTATTGAATCATTT
>JAIXLO010000049.1 GCA_026931325.1 Chitinophagales bacterium
GCATTAGAATTTAGTAAATATTTGTGATAGATTATTATTAGATTTTATATTCGGTGTATTTTATTTTATTTCTAATGCTTTAAAATTATAAATTTATTTCCTTTTCCGAAGGTTCTTCGAAGTAGTTACCTATATTTTTCACCAACCTCCTTTGCTTTAAAAAACATACGCATTTCTTCTATTCTCAGCATTACTTGATGTTTGTTTTATATATTTTTATTTTCGGTCATAAATCAATTGTCTTATATTTTACCTTTCATTAATTCAATCCTATAAATTTTGACATTTTCGCCTTTCTTTCTATTAAATCTTTAATGATAGTATCTTTCAATCTCTTTGGAAGTTTCTGACTTCGGATTTGAAGATCAGATATGAACTAAATATAATAATTCATTATCAGAATTAACTTTTGATCTCTTATATAAATATTCAGTTAATTTAAATAACAAGTAATTTTGGGCCGGAACGGTTTAACATTTTAATAAATTTTCTTAAATATTTATCGAAATTATCTCCATGAAAATCTGAATATAATGCAATTGATAAAAATGTTTCGATTTCAGAAGTAGAAGAATCATCATAATTGCTTTTAGAAATTTTATCCAAAACTACCATTTGCAATTTTTTTGTCCCTAAGTGCATATTTAAAGAGTGTTGCATATGATAAGGCATATTTAATAATATATTTTCTAGTGAAATATTTGCTGGAATCGAAGCAGGTAAAGAATTATTCGCAATAATATATCTAATCAATACTTGCGAATACAGTATTGAGTAAGTAATATTGTGCTTAATTATATCATTATAGGCCCTTTTTAATGTAAATCTTCTATACCTTCAGGTTTCGTAAGACATTACACATTATCTAACATTCTATCAAAATCAATACTAGTATTTTCTTTTCTATCAATTTTAATTCTAGATATTCTGTCTAACTGTTCATCATATTTTTTTTCGATCGCAGTTTCTGTAGGACGAGAATCTTTAATCTTAGCAATTTCAATACTTCTAGCTATTGGCTCGACCTCTCTATTGCCTCCTTTTTTATCTTTTTTGATAGTAATATTAAAATAATCATCAGGATTGACTTCTTCTAGAATAAATTCCATAGGTAAAAATACATTCTTAAATCTACCATAGATTAATTTAAAAGTCTCAATATCGCTCCTAACAAGACCTGTGTAATAATCAATTTCTTTCGGATAATTAAAATATCTATTTTCGGCGAGTATGTAATTTTTAAACTCTGTATTGTCTTGCATACGTCTGGCGATAAAATAATGCATAAAGCATAACTGTAGAAAATTGCTTTCTTATTATTATTTTTCATAAATATTTTACGGTCTAATAAATAATCAATAATGATATTTACATCATATGAAAAACCAACTTTTAACTTTAAATATTCATTTACAGTAGTGTAAAATTCATCATATTTCATGCAGAATTCGCCATCCTCCTTTTTTATAATTTTTTCTGCGATCATCGAAATTAATTGAACCTTATTAGTAAAATCAAAATTGCTACTATAAATATTTTCCTCCTTGATTTTTTCTAATATGATTTCCAAATATATTTCCATTAAAACCGCTTGATTAATGGGCTTTTTGTCGCTATTCTCGACACTCCACAAATATAAATGAACAGATAATGCATTGTTCGGGAGATGGTAAGAAGAAAATGTATTCACTAATTTTTCTAAATTATTTTCATTTTTGCGTAGTTCAACTTCAGGAAGCCACTGCTTCATTATTTGTCTAATTTCTTTAGTTCGCAAACTTCTAATATAGTAATATGCGAATGCAATTTTAGAATATTTAATTACCTCATTAGGAACTATCTCAATATTATCATGCTCATAGGTAGCAATAATTCTGTTTAATGGAAAATCATTGTTTAATTTATGAAAACGGTTAATTTGATGTAAGAGATTTCGTGACTCGTGATAGTCTAAGTTATCGACTAAAAAAATAAATTTACCTTTCTTTAAAAGCATTTCCACCTCTATATTTCTTAGTGTGGTGTACTCCTTAATAATAGAAATAAATTCTCGATTTTTGATTTCTTTAAAATCTATAAATACAGGGATTTTATTATACACCTCAAACTCATCTAAATACTCAACTATTAAGCGGTATAGCAAACTTCTTTTTCCAGATTCCAGGGGGCCAAGAAATAAAATGTGATCAGGTGAATTTAAAATCTGACTTAAATTTATAATTTCTAACGATTCGTTAGAATAATTTGTTCCTTTATCGATTGGGGGAAAAATAAAAGAATTTTTTACATTCTGAGAATCTGCTTCGTACTTACCTCTAATAAAGTGATTGTTCATTATTAGTAAATGATCTTCTTTTATATTTTTAATAGCTTTTCGCAAAATTCTTTGGTCATCCGCGCTCTCAAGTTTCGGTTTTTCAAAAGTGACTTTACCGTTATTTACTACATTA
>JAIXLO010000060.1 GCA_026931325.1 Chitinophagales bacterium
CCTTGTAAATAAATGCTATCACTCTCTTTCATTATAAGAGTAACATCTTTTGCTTTATATAAAACATCATCTTCTCTTTGATTGTCAAAACAAAAAATATAGCTTAATTCATTATTATTATTTTTAATTCCCACACGAAACTTTTTAGTTTTATCAAATCCTTTTTCTTTCATTAATCTTTTGATTTCTGCAATTGCTTTTTTGGAAAAAGTAATGGGTGCTATTGGTGTTTTTAAATTCATAATTATTTTATTAAAAGTAAATTTTTATGTTCACTTTTAATTTATTTATCAAAAATAATAAGCAATTGAATGTTAATAATTTTTTTCATTGAGACCATGTAATTAGAAAGTTTATAAGTAAAACGATTGTGTACAGCTATATTTGCAAAAATTTTTATTAATGAATGACTTTTTAGTAATAGCATTTGTAGCTGCCATTGTAATTTTTGTCATTGGCACATTGGTAGTTCCTTATTTTCGTTCTAAAAAGAAAAAGAAAAATAATCCCTCAACAAAAGATGATGTTACAAAACAATTAAGACTACAAGCATACGAAAGATTAATTTTATTAATAGATAGAATTGCATTGCCAAATTTAATACCTCGTATAAGTAAACCTGGTCTTACTGCAAGAGAAATGCAGATGTTTATTATTGATAATATTCAACAGGAGTTTGAATATAATATTACACAGCAAGTATATGTAAATACTGAATCTTGGAATGCTGTAAAAAATTTGAAAGAACAAAATATTGCCACTGTTAATTATATCGCTAATTTGTTACCAGAAAATGCAACTGGTATTGATTTGTGCAAATTATTAACTGAATTTTTATTGAAAGATAAAAGAGGTACTCTACATGAATTAGTAAGTGAAGCTGTTAGCTTTGAAGCAAAAAAATTATTATAGTTTTCCTTAACTACTTTCCCAAATTTTCCAGTTTTCTTTAGCTTGAATGTGTAGCATATCACTGCCATTTTTAATTATTGCTTTTTGTTGTTGTCCTAACTGTAAAAACCTAGTAAGTGTTGGATTATAAACTAAATCAAATAAATAATGGTTTGAAGAAAGATAATGATAAGGAATAATTGGGCATCCATCAATATTAGGGTAAGAGCCAAGTGGTGTAGTATTGATAATAATAAGGTATTCTTTTAAGATTTGTTTTGTTATTTGCTCATAAGTAATGGTAGTTTCATTAATTATTTTTCTTGAAACATTTAAAAAAGAAATACCTAATTTTTTTAAAACAAATTGTACTGCTTTTGCTGCACCTCCTGCACCTAATATCAATGCTTTTGTGTGATGTGGTTGTAATAATTCTGTAAAAGACTTTTCAAAACCTATTATATCGGTATTGTAACCATATAATTGACCATCTATTATTTTTACACAATTACAGGCTTGTATTTGTTGCACTTCTTTTGAAGCAAAATGTAGATAAGGAATAATTGCTTGTTTGTAAGGAATGGTAATTGCAAATCCTTTTAAAGAAGAATTATTTTTTACAATTTCTGTTATTTGTTCTAAATTTTCTAATTCAAAATTTTGAAATTGATATGATAATAAATTTTCCTGCTGAAACTTTTCTTCAAAATATTTTTTAGATAATGAATGAGTAAGAGGATAACCTATTAAACCATAAAGTGTCATTAATAAATAGTTTTTTCTTTATCTAAGTATAGCCTAAAAGTATCGCCACGCAAACCAATTCTCATTGCTTCAAGTGGCAAAACTTCAGATGGTGCAATATTTCCTAAGTTTACATTACAACCAATAAGGTTTAAAAAATAAAGTTGTTGTGCTTTTTGTGGAGCTTCCCAAATAATTTTTTCGCTGGGTATTTTAGTTAAAATTTCTTGCACCAATCCTTCTCTCACTTCTCCAGTACCTCTATAAATACCAACATTACCAGCTTCTCTTGCTTCTGCAATTACATAGCTGCTACCTGCTTCAAGCTCAGCAGTCATAAGTTCTATCCATTTATAAGGAGGAATAATATTGGCAGCATCTTTACTTCCTACTTCACTTAATACAGTTGCATGTTTTGTCATTTTTTCAATATAACCGCATTTTTCAGAATGAGGTATTGTAATAGAGCCATCACTTACTTCAATAAAATCTATTTCATAATCTTTACAAATAGCTAAATAATCATCTATTTGATTACGAATTAAAAAAGCTTCAAATAAAGTTCCACCAAAATACACATGCATACCAGCTTTTTTATAAGCTTCTATTTTTTTTCTAAGATTAGGTGTTACATGTGCTGTACCAAAACCAAGTTTAATTAAATCTACATGAGGAGTAGCTATTTCTATAAAATTTTGGGCTTCACCAAAGCTAAGACCTTTATCCATTACCATTGTTAAACCATAAGTACGAGGAGTTTTTGTACGAATGGGCATTTGTGAAAGATTAAAATTCATTGATGCAGTTATTTAAAATAATAAACACAAATGTAAGGTTATGAATGAAACAATAAATATTTACTTAGCAATAAATAGGTAAGTGTTATTTTTTTCTCTTTCTACTTTTTTTGTAACGAGCTGCAATATCTACTACAGCAGGATTTTGTAGCAAGGCAGGATTTAGCTCTATAAATTTCTTTAGTAGTTTAGGAGATTTTTCCATTGCCAATTCTAATTGTTGTATGGCTTCCTTATTTTTATCTATATAAAACAAGGCAATGCTGTGATAAAAAATAAAAATAGTTTTTCCATCAGTTGCTTTAATTGCATTTAAACATTGTTCTACTGCTTCTTCATAAAGTTGAGCATTAATTAAGCAGCGAATTAGAGATTCCCAACCTGCTTTATTTTTTGGTCTTAAATAAACCGCTATTCCAAAATACATTACAGCATCTTTAAATTGTTGAAGCTTCATTTTACATTCGCCTATAGCAATGTTGTATTCAGGAACATTTTTATGAATAAGCATAGCTTGTTCTAATTGCTTAATTGCTTGTTGCCATTGACCTTCAGCCATATAGGTTGTTGCAATTTTGTAATATAGCTTACTATCATCTTGATTTAAGTGAACAGCTTTTTTGTAATGGAATCTTGCTTGAGCTGTATTGCCAAGTTTATGATAACAATGACCAATGGCTTCATAAATCACATCTTCTGGTCTTGTAAGTTCTAGTACTTTTTCTAAAACTTCAATTGCTTCTTTATATTTTCTTAAACGTAAATAAGCATCACCCATATTACGATAAGCATAATCAAATTTTTCATCAATAGCAATTGCATATTGATAAGCATCAATTGCTTTTTCGTATAGTTTCAATCCTTGATAAGCTGCAGCAAGGTTAAACCATGCTATTTCATTGTAAGGGAATTGGTCAATAATTTTTTGATGTAGTTTTATGCTTTCTTCACTTCGTCCTGTAAAATCTGTCCAAAAGCAAATTTTATAAAGTGCTTCTTCATTATTTGGAGCTTCATCTAAAATTAATTTTAAGCAGTCAAATACTTTATCAAATTCTTCATAATCATCATAAACATCAGCTAATTCAAATAATAAATCAATTCTTTCCGTTCCTTCAAAAAGTAATAATGCTTCTTCTAAAAGTTCTACAGCATCTTGTTGTTTATCTAAAGCTAATAAAGCATCAGTTTTTAAAATATATAACCCAATATCTGTACTATCATATAAAGCAACCATGTTTAACACATCTAATGCTTCTTTATATTTTTTTGAGCATAGTAAAAGATCTGCTTTTCTGATCATTAATTGAGAAGAGTAAGGGAACTGGTCAATACCAATTTCAACTGCTTCAAGTGCTTCATGCAAATTATCTTTATCATGAAAATAATCTATAATACGTTCAAAATCTTCCTCTTCAATAAAAGGGTGACTCCTACCATTTTTAAGGTTGTAATAATGCCTTAAAAGTTCCTTTATTTGTTCTCTATCTTCATGAAAAGGTTGATAATCTCTCATACTTTTTTACCAATCTGATGTAAGATTACAAAAAATTATTAAACTAAATGTAACTTTTTGTAGTTATTCACGTCTTGTTAATAAGAAATAATTTGTTAAATATTTTTGAAAACGTTATTTTTGTCAAAATGAAACTTTTTAAATACATACAAAAAATTGCTATTGCTATTACTTTGGTAATGATTGTACAAGTGTTGTATGCATCAAGTTCATTCTCTGGTGGTAAAGATAATAAAAAGGAATCTAATAAATACTCACTAAAAAATTTGAGTAAATACAGTAATAAGCCTTTAAGTTTAAATGTAGCTAAATATACTTTTAAGTTAAATTCTACAACATTAGATAATGAATTAATGAGGAGTAACAATATCTCAACTATACAATTTACAAAGGGAAATACAACTTTTATTTATCCTTATAAAATGAAAATAAAAGTACCTAAGTTTAAAACACCAACTCCAAACAAGTTTTAAAATTTAATTATATTATTCTACTTTTAATTATTACCTCAATTATTGAGGTAATTTTTTTTTATTACAGACCGAGATTAATTTTGAATAAAGTTTTTGTAGGTAGTTTGATAGTACATAGTATTTTATAATATTTTATCCCCTATTTTTGCCACCCATTTTAATATAAATTTTTTAAGTAGATACTCGCTTATGACTACCAATATGTTATTTATTTTAGTACCAGTTTTAGGTATTGTAGGTTTATTATACACATTTAGTAAGTTTATTTGGGTTTCCAAGCAAGATGCAGGAAACGAAAGAATGAAAGAAATCAGTGATTATATTGCTCAAGGAGCTATGGCTTTCTTAAAAGCAGAGTGGAAAATTTTAAGCTACTTTGTTGTAATAGTTGCATTATTATTAGGCTTTATGGCTTCAAAAAATCCTCATAGCCATTGGAGTATTGCAGTTGCTTTTATTTTAGGTGCAGTTTGTAGTGCTACTGCTGGTTATATAGGAATGTTGGTTGCAACAAAAGCAAATGTTCGTACAGCACAAGCAGCTCGTACAAGTTTATCAAAAGCATTATCAGTTTCTTTTACAGGGGGGGCTGTTATGGGCTTGGGTGTTGCTGGTCTAGCTGTATTAGGATTAGGTGGTGTATTTATTGCACTTAAAGGTTTCTTTGCTCCTGAATCAATTTCTTCTGATGAAATGCTAAAAACTATTGAAGTATTAACAGGCTTTTCTCTTGGTGCTGAAAGTATTGCATTATTTGCTCGTGTTGGTGGTGGTATTTATACGAAAGCTGCTGATGTTGGTGCTGATTTAGTTGGTAAAGTAGAAGCAGGAATTCCTGAAGATGATCCTCGTAATCCTGCAACCATTGCAGATAATGTAGGAGATAATGTTGGTGATGTAGCTGGTATGGGAGCAGATTTATTTGGCTCTTATGTAGCAACAGTTTTAGCAACAATGGTATTAGGGCAAGAAACAATTTCTACAGATAATTTTGGTGGTTATGCACCTATATTATTACCAATGCTTATTGCAGGTATTGGAATTATTTTTTCTATAGTAGGAACTTGGTTTGTACGTGTAAGTGATAGTGCTGGAATTAATACAGCAAATGTTCAAAAAGCATTAAACATGGGCAACTGGGGTTCTATTATTTTAACTGCATTAGCTTGTGTTGGTTTAGTATATTATATTTTACCAGATACAGCAATGCAATTAAGAGGAATTGAATTTACTAAATGGGGTGTTTTAGGTGCAATTGCAGTTGGTTTAGCTGTTGGTGCTTTAATGAGTATTATAACTGAATATTATACAGCAATGGGCAAACGTCCTGTTTTATCTATCATTCGTCAAAGTGGTACAGGTCATGCTACAAATGTAATTGGTGGGTTAGCAATAGGTATGGAAAGTACATTTTTACCAATACTTGTTTTAGCAGGTGGTATTTGGGGAAGTTATGAATGTGCTGGTTTATATGGTGTTGCTATTGCTGCTGCAGGTATGATGGCTACTACAGCAATGCAATTAGCTATTGATGCTTTTGGGCCAATTGCAGATAATGCAGGTGGTATTGCTGAAATGAGTGAATTACCAAGTGATGTTCGTGAAAAAACTGATGTGTTAGATGCTGTAGGAAATACAACAGCTGCAACAGGAAAAGGCTTTGCTATTGCTTCTGCTGCTTTAACAGCTTTAGCTTTGTTTGCTGCATTTGTTGGTGTATCTAAAATTAGTGGAATTGATATTTATAAGGCAAAAGTTTTAGCATCTTTATTTGTTGGTGGGATGATACCTTTTATTTTCTCTTCTTTAGCTATTAGAGCTGTTGGTCAAGCAGCAATGGCAATGGTTGAAGAAGTTAGAAGACAATTTAGAACTATACCAGGAATAATGGAAGGAAAAGCAAAACCTGAGTATGATAAATGTGTGGCAATTTCAACTGAAGCTTCTATTAAAAAAATGATGGCTCCCGGTGCATTTGCTATTTTATCTCCAATTATAATTGGATTTCTTTTAGGTGCTGAAGCTTTAGGTGGATTTTTAGCTGGTGCAACTGTAAGTGGTGTGCTAATGGGAATGTTTCAAAATAATGCTGGTGGTGCATGGGATAATGCTAAAAAGTCTTTTGAAAAAGGAGTTGATATCAATGGAGAAATGTTTTACAAAAAATCTGAACCACACAAAGCATCTGTAACTGGTGATACAGTTGGTGATCCTTTTAAAGATACCTCTGGTCCATCAATGAATATTTTAATTAAATTAATGAGTATTGTATCATTAGTTATTGCTCCTACTTTAGCTCAATTACATTCTAATGAAGTAGCTACTACTCCAACTGAAAATAAAATAGAAGTTGTTGCAGAAAAAAATACAAATGAAGGACAAGCATTTTTAACTACCTTAAAAAATGATGGAGTAATAAATGATAATGATGAAGTAGTGTTTGATAAAGGTATTTTTAGTATTAATGGTGTTGCTCAATCAGATGAATTTAATAAAAAGTATATCGCATTATTAGATTTAAAAGAAGGAGAATTAACTTATCTAAAATGGAACCCTAAGTCAGATAAAACTGATAAATAAATTAACTCAACTTTATTCTTTTATAAAATTGCTCTATAATTATATAGAGCATTTTTTTTATTTTAGGAAATTAGAAACTTAAATCCTGTAAATATTTTTTACACTAAAATTTCTCATTAATGTTTTTTCTTTATTGCTAAAAGCATAGACTTTTATTTCAAGTTAATGATATGTAATAAAACAAAATCCATATTTCGTAAAATGGAAATGTAGTTTCAAAAAGTCTGTATATAAAAAACAAATTAGGGCTTCTACTTTTATCATAAATTATAATAAATGAAGCAACTAATTTTTTTACTAACTATATTATTGACAGGTTTGCAATTATCTGCTCAAAGTCAATCAGAGCAAGCACTTAACTTACCTGAAGGAAACTATTCTGCATATAAAGTTGAAAATAATAAATTCATAAAAACACTAAAACATTGGGGTGTAAGTTTTGTTAAGGGAACTGATGTTGTAGTTGCAATAAAAATAAATAGGCTTGGAATAATAGAAGAAGAATTTAAAGCAGATTTAGCTGAAAATCCTGCATATTTTATGTATGAAGGGAAGAGAACAATTATTATTGATGGTAATATTTTTTATTACGAGTTTAAAGCAAATAAAGCAAGTATTGTTTATGTTTTATCACCTGAAGGAAAAAGTATTAGTGGTAATGTAGAAGAATGGAATGCTAAAATAGTAGAAAAACAAAAAGGTAGTTTAAGCAATCAATCAGAAACAAGAGCTGAATTAGCAGCAAAAGCAAAGGCAAAAGAAGAAGCAGAAATTGCAGCAAGTAGTTTAAAAGGCAAAAAAGTAAAATCTTTAAAAATTGTTTTGATTGATGGATTAGAAAAAAATACTCATGGAAGTATTATTAATTATGGAGTAGAAGCAGTATTTGAAGATGGAAAAATTTCTAAAACAAATTCATTAGGAGGTAAAATGCCTTGGAATGATTTAGAAATAAAAATTTCTGGAGGTATTTATACTGAAGGGGCAATTACTGTTAATGACGATGCATCAGAAATTCCAGGAGATCAAGTTGTTATAAATGTAAAAAGCAAATACCAACCTTTATCTGATAAAAAAGAAATTGAAATACTTTATAATGATGCTTTAGAATTAAATTATAGTGGAAGCTCAAGTTCAATTTATCGTTCTGCATATAATGGAATGAGAGGAGGAAGTTTAATCATTAATGCTGCAAAAGCTGTTTCAGCAAAAGGGAAATCAATCATCAAACTTGAAATTAGAGGTGCTGCAAATAATGAAGTATTGCATAGATATAAAATAGGTCAGGGAGGCTTACTAACTATTTATGCAAATGGACAAAATGGAATGATTGGAGATAAAAGACATAGTGGAGGTAATGGAGGAGATGGAGGTGATATTACTATTTATGCAAGTCCATCAATAGGTGAAATTCCAATTACAGTTTTTAATAGTGGTGGTGATGGTGGAAAAAACAGAGAAAATCCTTATAACGTTGGTTCAAGAGGTAGAAATGGAACTAAAAGAATTATTAGACAGAATGTAAATCTTAGCTGGTAAAAACAAATAGAATTTAATTAACTATTTTAATAACTATAAATTTCAAAAAATGAAAAAAACACTAATCTTAACATTAATTTCAAGCTTTATGCTTTTGGGAAAAGCAGATGCACAATTATCAAAATTAAAAAACAAATTAACTGGAGGAGGAAGAAGCGAATCTAAAGTAGAAAATGTTACAGGAGATGTAACTGGTAGCTATACAGCTATAAAAGGAGTTGAAGTGAAAAGCGGTTTTGGCACAAAAAAACTAAAAAATATATCATTAAAGTTAGATGCAGACAAAAATGAAATAGAATTTAGTGCTGGTAAAGATAAAATGAAGTTTGTTGGTATCGATAAAACTTCAAAGAAAATGAAAATGAGAGTTTGGAGAGCTGATAATCCAAGTAACAAATATTGGTTAATAGAATTAGAACCAGAAGTAATAGCAATTATCGAAGATGTTTCAGTTGGAAACTATGAATTAAAAGGTAAAGGAGAAAAAGTAGATGACGTTCTTGCTAAAGATGCATCTAAATTATCAACTTGGGATATAGAAACTGCTCAGGCAAAATATGAAGCAGTATTTAGTGCTGCTAATAAAAAAGAAGCAAATAAAATTAAAGATAGATTAATTGAAGATTATCCAATTTATAAAAAATATATGGGTAAAGCTGTTTTTGCTAATAAATATACAGTATTTAACTACAGCTACGTTGATAAACCAACAGACGATGAAAAAGGATTTGTAAAAACTGCTGTTTTAGGAGATCCAATTTATTTAGCTGCTTATTTTTCTAATAGTGTTGAAGGTGAATGTGGTAGTGATTGTGAATTAGATATTGTTTATGAAATGGGTGGAGTAACTGTAAGTAGAGTAGATTTAAGAAAAGATAAAACTTGGCAAAAAGATATTAAACAATTACAAGGAGGCAGAAAAACTAACATGTTCTGTTATAATCATGGACATTCATTATGGAATCCAAGTGCTAATGCAATGGATTATGCTTTCTGGTATTGTTTATATCAAAATAAACCTAAGTTTAAAGAAGGAGGAAAATACGAAATGAAAGTTTCTTTCTACACAAGTCGTGACGGAAATAGAGGTGCTAAACTTGCAGAAGGAAGTATTACATTTACTTACGATGCAAAATCACAAGAAAAAATGAGAAACCCAATGGGTGCTGTTAGGGATTTAGTTGAAGATTAATATTCAACTAAAATATTTAAGAGCCGCTTTTACAAAAGCGGCTCTTTGCATTTATAAACTTTTTGTTTTGTAATTAATTTTTCTATTTCAAAAAATTATTATCAAAAAGAAATTTTAAGGCTGAATTGATAGAATTTTATTTTGCCATACTTTGAAGTACATCATATTTAGTAACAATATGAAAATCTCCAGCTTCGTCTTTTGCTAATACAGCACCATTTTCTTTAGTAATTAATTTACCTAATTTTTCTACAGGAGTGTTAAAGTCAACTATAGGAAATGCAGCTTCCAACACATCTTTAACAGATGATTCTTTTATTTCTGCATTATTAAAAACTTTTAAGAATAAACCTGCTTCGCTGATACTTCCTTTAATTTCATTATTCTCCATTACAGGAATATGTTCAATATCGTATTTCTTCATTAACTCTACAGCTTCTGCAACTGTTTGTTGAGATTCTACAGTTATTAATTTTTTATTACCTCTTGCACTTACAATATCTTTAAATGATTTTACATCTAAAAACCCTCTTTCAATCATCCATTGGTCATTATAAATTTTGCCCACATAACGACTTCCATGATCATGAAAAATACAAACCACTAAATCATCTTTTGTAAGAGAATTTTTTAACTGCATTAAACCTTGTAAACAACTGCCAGCACTATATCCACAAAAAATACCTTCTTCTTTTGCAAGTTTTCTTGCCATTACAGCACCATCTTTATCTGTTACTTGTTCAAATTGGTCTATAACACTCATATCATAATTCTTTGGCACAAAATCTTCACCAAATCCTTCACTAATGTATGGATGCACAAAACTCATATCTATTTCACCAGTTTTAAAATAATTGGTAAGCAAACTTCCATACACATCAATAGCCCAAACTTTTATGTTTGGATTTTTTTCTTTCAAATACATAGCAGTACCAGTTACAGTTCCTCCTGTTCCTGCTGTACAAACTAAGTGTGTAATTTTTCCATCTGTTTGCTTCCAAATTTCAGGACCTGTTGATTCGTAGTGAGCTAATCTATTTGCTAAATTATCATACTGATTAAAGTGATAAGAGTTAGGAATTTCTGTAGCTAATCTTTTTGCAACTGAATAATAACTTTTTGGATCTTCAGGCATTACATTAGTAGGGCAAACAATTACTTCTGCACCTACTGCTTTTAAAATATCTACCTTTTCTTTACTCTGTTTATCTGTAGTAACGAAAATACATTTATAACCTTTTACACAAGCTGCTAAAGCAAGCCCCATACCTGTATTCCCACTTGTACATTCTATAATTGTACCACCAGGCTTTAGTTTTCCTTCTTGCTCAGCTACTTCAACCATTTTCAAAGCCATTCTATCTTTTATGCTATTGCCTGGGTTAAAATAATCAACTTTAGCTAATACAGTACAAGGAAAATCTTTGGTAATTTTATTTAGTTTAATTAATGGTGTATTACCTATTGTTTCTAATATATTATTTTTAATATCCATGACAATTATTTTGCGGCAAATGTAAGTATTTCGCTGTTTAAACTAATGTTTGATTATTCTGTTAATAACCAAGTACTATTTATAAAATAATCTGCATTACATTCGCCATTCTGAAAAAAGAAATTTTCATGAATTTACAGTTGATTAATCCTATTGCATTTATTGATTTAGAAACTACTGGAATTAATATTAGTGCAGATAAAATTGTTGAAATTGCTATTGTAAAAATTTTACAAGATGGAACAAAGCAAGTAAAACGAAAATTAATTAACCCAGAAATGCCCATACCTGCACAAGCTACAGAAGTGCATGGCATAACTGATGAGATGGTAAAAGATGCTCCAACATTTAAACAAGTAGCCAACGAAATAAAACAATTTATAGAAGGATGTGATATAGGTGGATATAATAGTAATCGTTTTGATATTCCTTTATTAATTGAAGAATTTTTAAGAGTAGGAATTAATTTGAATATGCAAGGAAGAAAATTTGTAGATGTTCAAAAAGTATTTCATATAATGGAGCAAAGAACATTAACTGCAGCTTATAAATTTTATTGCAATAAAAGTTTAGATGATGCTCATAGTGCAGAAGCTGATGCAACTGCAACTTGGGAGATTTTAGAAGCACAAATAGAAAGATATCCTCAAATAGGTAATAGTGTTGATAGCATTGTAAAATTTACAGGAGAGGATGATATTGTGGATTTTGCAAGACGTTTTATAAGAGTAAAAGGAGTAGAGGTTTTTAATTTTGGGAAACATAAAGGTAAACCTGTAGAACAAGTAATTAAAGAAGAACCCCAATATTATGATTGGATGATGAAAGGAGATTTTGCAATGGATACCAAACAAAAATTTACTGAAATATTAAATCGTACTTTGTTAAAGAAAAAGCAATAACAGTATTAATATTTTATTAAACAATAGCAAAACGAATTGCTACAAAAAATCTAATCACTATTTTAGACACTTCAAACACACACAATTATTTAATTGGAAAAGATTGTAATAATACCAACCTATAACGAGAAAGAAAATATTGCTAAAATATTATCAGCCATTTTTTCTTTACAACAAAACTTTCATGTATTGGTGGTTGATGATGGAAGCCCTGATGGTACTGCACAAATTGTAAAAGATTTATTTAACCAATACCCTAATCAATTATTTTTAGAAGAAAGAAAAGGTAAATTAGGCTTAGGTACAGCATACATACATGGCTTTAAGTGGAGTTTACAAAAAGGCTATGAATTTATTTTTGAAATGGATGCTGATTTTTCTCATAACCCAGCCGATTTAATAAGACTATATAATGCTTGCAAAAATGAAGGTGCAGATGTAGCAGTTGGTAGTAGATATGTTCAAGGAGGCAGTATAGAAAATTGGCCTCTTGATAGGCATATTTATTCAAGAGGTGGTGCATTATATACTAAATTTATTACTTGGATGCCTGTAAATGATCCTACAGCAGGTTTTGTTTGTTATACAAAAAAAGTTTTAGAATCCATCAACCTTGATGCTATACAATTTATTGGTTATGCCTTTCAGATTGAAATGAAATTTACTGCTTGGAAATTAGGCTTTAAAATTAAAGAAGTACCTATTGTATTTATTGATAGGAAAGAAGGTGTAAGTAAAATGAGTAAAGGAATTATTAAAGAAGGAGTATTAGGAGTATTAAAAATGCAATGGCAAAGTTTATTAGGTAAGTACAAAAAAAGAGTTTCACTATAGCATAACCAATCAAAAAATTCTCTTCCTTAATTTATGAAAGCTGCATTAATAAAATTGCATACTGCTGTGTTTCTTTGGGGTTTTACTGGAGTGTTGGGCAAAGCCATACAATTAAATGAAGGCTTACTTGTTTGGTACAGATTACTTATTACAGTATTTATCTTATGGGCAGTTTTATTGTTTAAAAAACAAGATTATAAAATACCAGTAAAAGATGCTATAAAACTTGCAAGTATTGGTGCTATACTTACATTTCATTGGATATTCTTTTATGGGAGTATAAAGTATGCCAATGTTTCTATTGCATTAGTTTGTTTATCTTCAGCAGGTGTTATTACTGCTGTATTAGAACCTTTAATGACAGGAAAAAGAATGATACCCTTTGAAATATTATTAGGCTTATTAGCTGTAGCTGGTATTTATTTAATTTTTCATTTTGATATAAAATTTCGAACAGGAATTATTATTGGTATTTGTGCTACAATATTTAGTGTTATATTTTCTATTCTAAGTAAAAAAGCTGTTGCTACCACTGCTCCTAAAACAATGATATTATATCAACTATCTGGAGGATTTATTGTACTAACATTGCTTATGCCACTTTATTTGTATTTATTCCCATCAGAAAAAATATTACCATCTCATTATGATTGGTTGTGGTTACTAATATTAAGTTTAGTATGCACCATTTTTACAATGGATTTATCATTACAAGCTCTTAAAAAAATATCTGCTTTTACGCAAAATCTTACACTAAATTTAGAACCAGTTTATGGTATTATTTTAGCCTTTATTATTTATAAAGAAAACGAAGATTTAAGTAGTTCATTTTATATTGGCTTTGTACTTATTTTTTCTACAGTAGCTATACAAATGTTTAGAGTAGTAAAAAGAAAGAGTAGAATATAAGCTATAAGTATTTAAAAAGAATTGTTGTTTTAGTCAACTCTATTTTGTTAAAAAGCAAAGTATATTTATAAAAAATTTTGAAATTATAAATTGAATAATTCAATGCTATCATTACATAAAGGAACAATCATAGACATTTTTTCTGCTGATACAAAATCAACACTTGAACTACCATTCATTGATAATGGAATAAGTGCTGGATTCCCTTCACCTGCATTAGATTTTGTTGATATTTCTATTGACCTTAATAGACATCTCATCAAACATCCATCAGCTACTTTTTATGGACGTGTAAAAGGAGTTTCTTTAAAAAATATTGGTATAGATAATGGCGATTTATTAATTATTGATAAAAGCATAGAACCAACTAATGGTAAAATTGCTGTTTGCTTTATTGATGGAGAATTTACTGCTAAAAGAATTAAAATAACCAAAAACGAAATTTGGTTAATACCTGAAAATGAAAACTATCAACCTATTAGAGTTACAGAAGAAAATAATTTCTTAATTTGGGGTATTGTTACACACGTTATCAAAAATTTTTAGATTGTGTTTGCTTTAATTGATTGTAATAATTTTTATGCTTCTTGCGAAAGAGTTTTTCGTCCTGATTTGAACGGAAAGCCTATTGTTGTATTATCTAACAACGATGGTTGTGTTATTGCAAGAAGTAATGAAGCAAAAGCAATAGGCATACCAATGGGAGCTCCTGCTTTTGAACTTGAACAAAAATTTAAACAATACAATGTGCAAGTTTTTTCTGCTAATTTTCCTTTGTATGGAGATATGAGCAATAGAGTAATGAATATTCTTGCAGACTATTCTCCTGAAATGGAAGTTTATAGTATTGATGAAGCATTTTTAAAACTCACAGGATTTGATTTTTTTAATTTACAAGAATATGGGAAGGCAATACACAATAAAGTAACTAAATGGACTGGCATTCCTATAAGCATTGGCATTGCACCCACAAAAGCACTTGCTAAATTGGCTAATAGAATTGCTAAAAAATTTCCTCAAAAAACAAACAGCGTATATATTATTGATAATGAAGAAAAAAAAATTAAAGCATTAAAGTGGTTGAAGGTAGAAGATGTTTGGGGCATTGGAAGACAACACAGCAAACGATTACAAGCCCAACAAGTTTTTACTGCTTACGATTTTATACAACTTTCGGATAGTTGGATTAAGAGAAATATGTCTGTTGTTGGACTACGCTTAAAGCAAGATTTACAAGGTATTCCAACACTTGATTTAGAAGAAATACAAAACAAAAAAAGTATTGCTACTACAAGAACTTTTGAAACAAACTATACCAAGTTTGAACAACTGAAAGAACGTATTGTAACTTTTGCTTCTTCTTGTGCAGAAAAATTAAGAGCACAAAAATCTTGTTGTAATTCTTTAATGGTTTTTATTCGCACCAATGGACATAGACAAGATTTATCTCAGTACAGTAAAAATATTGTTATTAAACTTCCTTATCCTACTAATTCAAATATTGAGTTGGCAAAATTTGCTATACAAGCACTGAAACAAATTTTTAAAGAAGGATATCATTATAAAAAAGCAGGAGTTATTGTGCAAGATTTTACTTCAGAAGAAATTTTGCAAACCACACTTTTTGAAAAAAGAAATGAACAACATATTCCTTTAATGAAAGCTTTGGATAAAATTAATCAACACTTTGGACAACAAAAAATTCGTTTAGCATCGCAAGACCAAAAACGTATTTGGAAGATGAAGCAAGAAAAACTTTCGCTACAATACACTACCAAACTAAGCGATATTATAATCATTAATGTATAGTTATGTGTTTTTTCATGGCTTGCCCACTTTAGTGCGGCAGGTTTAACTTTGATAAAAATTCTGTTACATTATTGGCCATTTTTCCTTTGAAAATTAAATCAGTATAATAGTCTTTTAAGCCTAGCAACTTTGATGTTTTATTGATTAATCCCTCATTGAGTTCTATCTGCTCTTTGTTAGTTTTTACGAATTTGGTTCTTTTGTTTTTT
>JAIXLO010000142.1 GCA_026931325.1 Chitinophagales bacterium
GTATTGTTATATTATTTGTGGAAAAAATTGAGAAAATTAAAAATGTATTTATCGATTGCAACTCATTATCATATTATGACTTTATTGATAAATGTCGAGATACAGAATTTTTAAATGATAGAAATTTTTATACTGAAAAAATACCTCGTTACTTGGGGGCTTATTTTTTTGTGATTAAAGAAAGAGCAATAAAAGACTTTGCAACAAAACAGATGGTGAAAGAGAATCTGCATATCGACAAATTTAGTAGCGAAACAAAAATGATGTTTCATACATTTCAAGTCATTCATAATAAGATTTTATACGATTTAAAATCGGTGAATTCTTTCAACCAAGGTTATGCTTGGGAGTTGAAATGTTTTCGTGAGTGGTGGTTTACCTTTTGAACACTTTTCGATACTTTCGAAACAATTCTCTTTCAATTAAATTTATCGATAAAGATTTATACAATGATGAGCAAATACAAGAATATTCATTAGAATGGATTTTAAAAAATCGTTTTATTATTGGCGAAAAAATAATAGATGATAAGCTTTATTTAGAAGTTTCAGGTTATCGTACAGAGATGAACGAACTGCAATTTGTTGTTGACTCATTTCCAATTGGGAAATTAAATGAAGAACATCGTTATCTATCTCAAAAAGAACGGTGGGATATAAAACAAGCATTTGATAAACGAACTAAACTATGCATACAACAGTGGAGTCAAAGAGTCAGGATGAATACAAAACAGTTTTGGAAATTCTTCTCAGAACTGCAAAAATAAAATAATTTTTACTGAAAAACGACTTCTAATCTCTGACATTCGAGAATATTCTAACTTTTTGGAATAAAAGCCATGACGGGAACCCAGATACATTACTATTTTTTCTGTAATAGAAGGCTTTGGTTGTTTGCTAATAATATTCATCAAGAGCATACTTCCGATACGGTTGCAATGGGTAAGTTTATTTCTGAATCTACTTACTCACGGGAAGAGCACGAAATTCAAATCGCTGATGATGATAATAGTATTGTCCTCGATTTTTATGATGAGAAAAATAAAATAATTCATGAGGTGAAAAAGTCTGACAAAATGGAGGAGACTCATATCTGGCAAGTTAAGTTTTATATCAGTGTGCTTGAGGGGAAAGGTATTGAGGGTGTAACGGAGATTGACATCCAAGTTGAGAGAAAAAATTAAAAGTTGAGTTTGATGAAGATCGAAAACTAAATGATATTAAAGGGAATTAATGAAATATTGAACAGTGAAATTCTCCCATATTGTAAATAAACCGTTTTGTAAAATTGTAGTTACTAATTTTGTGTTATGTATAATTACAAGATTACAAGATTATAAAATTACGTTGATTACAAGACAAAAATTACAAATACAAGATTAGTTACAAGATTACAGATTGAAATGCAAGATTGAGAAAAATTACAAGATTACACATTGAAAATTACAAGATTACAAGATTGAAATGGAGATTAAATTAATTTCGACAAACTTAAGGAAAAATGAATGCTAAAGCATTTGAAGATTTACAGGTTTGCAAGATGCCGAAAGTTTGTTTCATCAATTTATGAATTAACATATTCAGTAAAATTCAGCAAAGACTATGGATTGAAAGAACAGATTCAAAGGGCTTCAGTTTCAATAATGAATAATATTTCTGAGGGATTTGAAAGGGATAGCAGCAGAGAGTTTATAAAATTTCTTAAAATCTCAAAGGGTTCAGCAGGTGAAGTGAGGTCTATGTTATATGTTGCCCTTGATTTAAAATATATAACAAATGCAGAATTTGAACTTGCATATAAAGCAGCAATAAATATAATAACTCAGATTGCAAACTTTATTAAATATTTAAGAACCTATGCAATTAAAAAGGCATAGCCATCCCTACGGAAAGGTATAAATAAAATAAAAATTTTATAATCTTCATGTTATTAATTAATCTTGTAATCTTGTAATTTGCATCTTGAAATTAAAATATGTATATTATAGTAGTTTACGATGCAGCACCTAAAAGGGTGTAAGCATTAAAGTTACAAGACAGCATTTGACGGGTACAGAATTCTGTTTTTGAGGGAAAGAACAGAATCCGGATATGCAAAAATCAAAGCTGAAATAAAGGAGATTATTAATGAGAAGAAAGATAGCATAATAATTTATACTTTTGATTCGAAGAATTATACATCGAGAGAAGTTTTAGGATTTGAGAAGAATACGACGGATAGTTTTATATGAATTTTATTTTGAATGAAAACCAAGTTAACTAATTAAAGATTTTCTTATATTTCAGCATTAAATTCAGTAAAATATTAGAATAAATAAAAATTGGTAGAGAGAAAATTATGTTGAATAACATTAAATTTAGTTATTTTCTTTGTATAAGATATAAAAGTCGTCGAACCCCTGGGATTTTTGCATTATTTAGGGT
>JAIXLO010000036.1 GCA_026931325.1 Chitinophagales bacterium
TTTGAATACTTAACTACAATTTTTTTCATAAATATCTTGTTATTAACGGGTTCAAATATAAATTTTAAATTAAAATAAAAAACATTTTTTTAAAAAAAAATCACATACGGCAAATTAGCTGGTTAATCGAAAAATACTGATGTTTTATAGCTTTAAAATAATATTTATGTTTCTTTAATCAAAACTTAATACCTTTACTAAAAATTAAAAAAGTGCATAAATTGGAAAATTATATAGCTCAGATTGATTCTGATTACCTTCGGCATACTGTGTTAATTTTCGGAACCATTTTAGTCGCATTTATTGTTTCCACTATTATTAGAAAGATTGCTCAAGTAGCAATTAACAAGTATTCGGAAAGAATAAAAGTTGATCCCACCAATTATTCATTTCTAAAAAACTCACTAAGCTTTATCATTTTTTCCATTGCAATTTCATTTATTTTTTATAAAATTCCATTTTTTAAATCGTTGGGAGCAGCTTTATTTGCTGGTGCTGGTGTATTTGCCGCTATTTTAGGTTTTGCAGCTCAAAAGGCGTTTTCTAACATTGTTAGTGGCATTTTTATTTTAATCTTTAAACCATTTAGAGTTGGCGATACTATTGAATTTTCGGGCAGAAAAGGAGTTGTTGAGGAAATTACACTTCGACATACGGCAATTAAAGATTACGAAAACAGAAGAATTGTTGTGCCAAACAGTTTTATTAGTGAGGATATTATTACCAATAGTGATATTATTGACGAGCTTATTCGACAAAATATAGAATTCAGTATAAGTTTTGATGCTGACATAAATAAGGCTATTGAAATAATACAACAGGAAGCAGAAAAACATCCACTTTTTATTGATCATCGAACAACAGAAGCTAAAAAAGCAAACGAGCCCAAAGTAGTTGTTCGGGTGATTGAACTTACCGATTTTGCTGTTCGTTTAAAAGCTTACGTGTGGTGCTTTGGCAACGATAATGCCTTTATTTTAAAGTGTGACATGCTAAAATCTGTAAAAGAACAATTTGATAAAAATGGTATTGAAATACCATTTCCTTATCGTACTATTGTTTATAAAAACGACCTAATAAAACAGAAAAATTGAGAACGAAATCTACAAAAAATAAATTTTCAAGAAAAAAAGGATTACCTCCAGGTAATTTAGATTTTCATGGAGTGATTTTAACAGAAAATACTTCAATTGAACTTATTGATTTCTCAAAAGATGAATATAAAAGGCTTGTAAGTCCTGATGTCCAAGAAATTTTTTCTGCTATTAATTCATCAAATTTTCAGTGGATAAATGTAGTTGGGCTTCATAATGTTGAACACATCAAAGCAATTGGTAATAAATATAACATTCATCATTTGGTTTTAGAAGATATTTTGAATACCGACCATCGACCAAAAGCTGAAAAACAAGATGGGTACTTCTTTTTTATAGCAAAAATGTTCTGTTCAACAGAAACAGGAGGCAGTCATTTTGAACAAATAAGCATTATTCTAGGCAAAAATTTTGTTTTAACTTTTCAGGAAAAAGATGGAGATGTTTTTGACGCACTCCGTGAGCGATTAAGTAAAAAAGAATCTAAACTCAGACAATCGAATATTGATTATCTTTTTTACAGAATGATAGATTCTATTGTTGATAGTTATTATTACACCTTAGAAAAAATAAGTGATAGAATTGAGTCGTTAGAAGATGAAATTCATGATAATCCAACAAAAAATGACCATAAATCTATTCAATCATTAAAACGTGAGTTAATCTTACTAAGAAAATCAGATTACCCATTGCGAGAAGCAATTGGAAAATTAAATAAGGAAGAAGATGGGTTGATTTCTAAAGATACAAATTTATATTTAAGCGATGTTTATGACCATTGTGTTCAAGTTATCGATAGCATAGAAACTTTTAGAGACTTAACCTCCAGTTTAATGGATTTGTACATGACTTCGATGAGCAATGAATGAGTGATGAAAGTATTAACGATTATATCAACTATTTTTATTTAATTACTTTATTGCAGGCGTGTATGGTATGAATTTTCACTATATGCGAACTTACACACAAATGGGGTTATCCAATTGCATTAATAGTAATGGGACTGCTAACTTTAATGATGATTATTTATTTTAAAATTAAAAAATGGTTTTAATAACTCACAATAAAAGAGTCCGTTAGATTTTTTTCTTTAACCAGTTTTTCTTTTAACAACTTTGCTTCTTCATAACTCTGAAACTTTCCTACATAAATTTTTACCACACCATTAATTTCTTTTTTGTAGGTTTCAGAAGGTTTTATTTTATATGAAGCTAGAAAATCTAAAAAACGTTTTTCGTTATAAAACTGAAGTGATAAGATTTGAACTGAGTAAAATTTATTGTCATTAGATAAGCCACTACTGGTTGATGAGTTATAGCC
>JAIXLO010000020.1 GCA_026931325.1 Chitinophagales bacterium
CTGAATATCCTGCACAAACAAATTATCTTTATTTAACTTACAATGGAAATAAAGATGATATTGAATTTGGTGAAGAAAATCAAATCGTTGTTCTTGGTAGTGGTGCTTATCGCATTGGTTCTTCTGTAGAATTTGATTGGTGTTGTGTCAACTCTGTACTTACATTAAATAAACTTGATTATAAAACTATAATGATAAATTATAATCCTGAAACAGTAAGTACTGATCACGATATTTGTAACAAACTTTATTTTGAAGAAATTTCTTTAGAAAGAGTTCTTGATATTTATGAAAAGGAAAATCCACTTGGAATAATTATTTCAATGGGAGGACAAATTCCCAATAATCTCGCAATGAAATTATATAATCACAATGCACGAATTATTGGAACATCACCTTTGCAAATTGATAATGCTGAGAACCGGCATAAATTTTCTCAAATTCTTGATGACTTAAAAATTGACCAACCTGAATGGAAAGAATTAACTGATTTAGAATCAGCAAAAATATTTTCCAGAAATGTTGGTTATCCTGTTTTAATAAGACCAAGTTATGTTTTAAGTGGCGCTGCAATGAGTATTGTCCTCACTGAAGATGAACTTGAAATGTATTTAAAGAAAGCTTCTGAAATAAGTAAAGAACATCCTGTTGTAATTAGTAAATTTATAACTGATGCAAGAGAAATAGAAGTTGACGCAGTTGCAGAAAACGGTAATCTGTTTTGTTATGCAATTTCTGAACATGTTGAAAATGCCGGTGTTCATTCAGGTGATGCTACTATTGTCTTACCGCCACAACGAACTTATCTTGAAACAATGAGACGAGTAAAAATTATTACAAAAGAAATTGCCAAAGCACTTGAAATAACCGGTCCTTTTAATATTCAATTTATTGCTAAAGATAATGATGTAAAAGTAATTGAATGTAATTTAAGAGCATCAGTTTCCATTTTATCGAAAGTATTGAAAATAAATTTCGTGATATTGCTACAAAATTAATGATTGGTGAGAAAGTTGCAAAATTGATAAATCTTCTTCGACCTTGATTATGTTGGTGTTGTTATCCTTATCTTCAAACAAGATTAAAAGGATC
The DNA here is from genome assembly GCA_026931325.1 of Chitinophagales bacterium. Classification (GTDB taxonomy): domain Bacteria; phylum Bacteroidota; class Bacteroidia; order Chitinophagales; family Chitinophagaceae; genus UBA1930. The sequence goes on from JAIXLO010000020.1 coordinate 1,093, forward strand.
GTCGATTCTTGGAGTTGAAATGTCTTCAACTGGTGAAGTAGCTTATTTGGTGATGATTTCAATGAATCATTCCTGAAAAGTTTATTATCAACTGGTTTAAAATTCCAAAAGCCGTTTTACTTTCTGGAACATTAAAAGAAAAGGCTGAATTTTTAGAAGAAACAAGATATTGCAAAATATGGGATTGAAATTTTGCGCACAAGGAACAGTCGATTTTTATAGTAAAATGGAATTGATATTCAACCATTGAGCGACCATTTATCGTGAAAAACCAAATATTTTAACTTATCTTCAGGAAGGAAAATTGATTTGGTAATTAATATTCCTAAAACTACAGAAAGAAAAGACTTGATAGTGATTACATTATCAGACGACGTGATTGATTTAAATATTCCACTGATTACAAATATTCAGGTTGCAAAGATTTGTAAAATCTCTAAAAGATATAAAGTCGAAGACCTTCTATTAAAAGTTGGGATGAATATATTTGATAAATCACGCTCCTTTTGTTATTTTAACATCTGATTTTTAATTCAATATTTTTAATAATATTTTTTCGTTATGGTTTTGTGCTTCTCCTTTTATTCTATACATATAGAAATTATTATGTTTTAGAGCATTCCAGTCTTTCCGATTTTCAAAATCCATTAAAATAATTTTATCTATTTTATTTTTCTTTTTTACAATTTCATATTTTCGCTGAAATAATATTTCTAATGGAAATACATTTCTGTATGATTTAGCATTATGGATAGGTTCATTCTGGTTTGCCATTGTTTTATATCTCATTTTGTTTATTCTTTTAATTGATTTAATAAGGATTATAAATAAACGAATTCATTTTCTACCTAAAATTATTTTTAAAATTATGAAAAGACTAAATCAATTTTGGGATTATTTATAATTATTTTACTGTTATAATTGTCGGTTATGGATATATTAATGCTTCCAATGTTAAATTAAAAGAAATGGAAATTTATCTGCCAAAGAAAAATAGTGTGTTAAATGAAATGTCAATATTATATTTTTCCGATTCACATTTCACACCAGTTAATAATGGAAGAATACTAAATCAAATTATTAATATTTCAAAACAAACCAAACCAGATTTAATTTTAATTGGTGGTGATGTTGTTGATGATAAATCCAAACATTTAATCAGATATGGAATTGATACACTTCTTCAGAAATTAAATTCAAAATATGGTGTTTATACTTGTAATGGAAATCATGAATTCATTGTGGACATAAATGATGCAGATAAATTTTTAAATAAAAATAAAATCAAAGTTTTGATTGATTCAATAATTA
>JAIXLO010000029.1 GCA_026931325.1 Chitinophagales bacterium
GTTCAGTATGTAGTTTGTATTTAATAAATAAGTTCTTGGCTAGTCCGACAGAAACACAAACTGTTCTGTCAGCCCTATTTAAAGCCATACTAATTAGCTTATTTATAAGTGTTTTTAGATGTAACGGCGCTTTATAATTAACCACGGCTTCTAAATTATTATGAATAGTGGCTACTAGTTTAGTTTTCGAGTCTAAAAAAAGTTTGCATACGGTTGCTAATAACAAACAATGAGCATCAATCGTTAAGATTATGTTCGGATTATAATCTTTGCATATCTTTTGCAACCATAAGAGCTCTCTGTATAACCTGATTATTAGCCTTCTAGAAAACACATATTGATCTGGATATAGTTCATTTTTAGTAAAAAAAGATATATTTTTAATACTTTTGATATTGCCTTTCTCTAAGCAAGCCACTTTAAATGAAACATTATTCTTCATCATCAACAAATCATTAACAAACGTACCCGTGCCGCCATCAAATGTTTTAAGAAGAATTAAAATTTTTGTTTTCATCGCAAACTGCGGTAAATCTTTCTGTGTTGTTGATAATACTTTAATAAGTTTATTACACCAATCTGGAAAGTGGTTGTGGGATAAACACCAATGTAATTTCTTAATTTGCTATTATCAGAAATGGCTATTTTCATTTCGTAAGTTAGGCTTTTTTTCTTTTTAATACAAAGCTTAAGATTTAATTTTGAATGTAATTCATTCTTAAGTATGGTTAAAAAATCATCTATACCTAAAGGACTTGCGCTACTGACATTAAATATCTGATAACTTTTTAATGGCTTATTCAACAAGATATTAACCACCTTGATTAAATCGTCAATATAGGTCCAATCACGAAAATTATTTGTATTAGAGCCGTATTTATAAAAAGGTTTGCTTTGTTCAGCGGCTTTTATCGCAAGAAAAGGAGCCATATCTAATCTTGGTCTAGGACCATAAACCGAGAATGGCCGAAGAATAATTAATGGAATATTAAATGTTTTGGCATAGTATTGCGCTATTTGCTCAGATAATAATTTTGAATATCCATAATGGTTAAGAGGATTAGGTTTAAGTTTTTCATTTAATATCCTAGACTTTTGAAAACCATAAACTGAAGACGATGAAAACAGAATGACTTTTGTCTTCTTGTTTATTAACCTCACGATTTCTAAAACACTTAAACTACCTATAACATTAGTTCGGTAATAAGCATTAATATTAACCATGCTTTGCCTTACACCCGTTTTCGCTGCACAATGGATTAGCCAATCTGGTTGATACTTCTTTGAAATTCTTAAGAGTTTATTACTATCAAGAATGTTTATATTTTTAAAAATAAAATTGTTCAATTTAAGTAAGGGTGATAAATAAAGGCTGTGTATTGTTTTGGGATAATTGGAAAAGTTATCAACACCAATTACTAAATTATTATCTGTCACTAAATTTTCTGCTAGATTTGAGCCAATAAACCCACCCACTCCAGTAATTAAAATCCTTCTCATATTTTTTTTCTTATTAAATCAAGTTTTATCTCTAGTATGGCTAAAACCTTCACAAAATAAAGCAAAATTAACTTAAAAGTTTCTATAATTTTTTGAAAGTTGTTAATATCAGAATTCCAAATCTCTCTCGCCTTACAAGCAATTTTAACCCCACCCCCCAAATCTGTTCTGATAAAACGCATTAAATAATCTCTTTTTTGCTTAGAATAATACTCCAACAACGAATAATCATGGGAGTGAGTAATAACAATTCTGGGATCATATATTTTTGTTAATCCTTGTTCAATAATCTGTTTACCCATAAGAACGTCTTCAAAACCAGCGGTCTTTTGAAAAGGGAATTTTAATAAATAATCACGCCTGTAGCATGCAAAAACGTTGGAAAGAAACGAAAATAAAAACTTATTATTGTCATAATTAACAAAAGGGTTTTTCAGGGTTTGAATTAAGATTGGTTGTTTTGAATTTTTGATATATTTATCTAACTCCTTAAAACGACAGTCAAGTTCAATTCTGGTTAGTATGTGACTATCTGCTCTGGCTTTTTGTTTCGCAAAAACTGCCACTACTTGCTTTGAAACGGCAAAATCGTGTAATAAATATTTGAATAACTGCTTTGAGCTTGGCAACACAACATCGGCAGAAATAAAAAGAACTAACCTTCCTTTAGCTAACCTGGTAGCCTCATTACGAAAAATACCAAAATTAAAATTCTCATTAGATTTTTTCACGATTCTTAATGACAATTGAGTTCTTAACTTTTCTAAAGCAGAAATAACCCGATTAGATAAACCATTATCAATGATTAGAATTTCCGAAGGATAGTTTTTTAATAATCTAGAAAGACTCTTTAATAATAAAAAAATATTTTTGTCTTCGTTATATACTAGGATAAC
>JAIXLO010000103.1 GCA_026931325.1 Chitinophagales bacterium
GCTATGAAACTTACTTATTATGGACAATCTTGTTTTTTGATAAATGTAAAAGGAAAAAAATTATTATTTGACCCTTTTATTACATACAATGAACTTGCAAAAGAAATTGATGTGAACAAAATTGAAGCTGATTATGTTTTTTTAAGTCATGGACATGCTGATCATATTGCAGATTGTGTAAGTATTGCAAAACGTACCAATGCAAAAGTTGTATGTAGTTTTGAAATTCATGAATGGTTAAATAAACAAGGTGTTTCAAACACACATCCTATGAATACTGGAGGTAAATGGAAGTTTGATTTTGGAACAGTAAAATGTGTAGTTGCACAACATAGTAGTGGTTTGCCAGATGGTAGTTATGGAGGCAATCCAATGGGTTTTGTATTTACAACAGAAGAAGAAAACTTTTATTATAGTGGCGATACTGCACTTACTTTAGATATGCAATTAATACCTGCATGGGCTAATCTTGATTTTGCTATTTTACCAATTGGCGACAACTTTACAATGGATTTTATAGATGCTGAAAAAGCAGCTGACTTTGTTGATGTAAATGTTGTAGTTGGTGTTCACTACGATACATTTGATTACATAAAAATTGATAAAAATGCTGCTCTTCAACATTTTTCATCAAGAGCAAAAACATTATTACTACCAGCTATTGGCGAAACCATTAATATGTAATTTGTTTTAAAGTTTTTTAAAAAGCTTTTCCTTATTAAACACATTTAATTTCTACAAGATTCTCAGCAATGTACAAAGCTATAATGGGGGAAACTTCAGCTAAAAAAAATAATACAACTTGGTAAAGTTGTGTATATTTGAGAGTGGATGACAAGGCAATTGGGAAGCATCATTTCATTCGATAGAAAACAAAATATTCAAATAAATTTTTACACCCGAGCCTAATAGTGTCATCATAAAAAAGCATGACTTCTAAAGACGAAGCATACAAAAAAATATCGGCATTAGTTAAACGCTTTGACGAACAAAAAGAATTTTATAGACGACAAGACTATAATGAAACACTTACACGTATTGACTTCATCAACCCTTTTTTTAAAGCACGGGTGGATACTGACAATGAACAAGGCTTTGCAGAAAGTTATAGAGAAGTAATACACGAAGACAAATTAAAAGTTGCAGGACAAACCAAAGCACCAGATTATTGTTTTAAATACGGAGATAGACGACTATTTTTTGTAGAAGCAAAAAAGCCTAGCGTTTCAGTTAAAGACGATATTTCTCCTGCATACCAACTAAGACGATATGGATGGACAGCAAAGTTGCCAATCAGCATTATTACAGACTTTGAAGAATTTGCCATTTATGATTGCACAAAAAAACCAAATCCTACAGACAAAGCAAGTAATGGCAGAATAAAATATTTTACTTATACAGACTATATCAATGAGTTTGATTTTATATGGGAAACCTTCAGTAAAGAAAGAGTACTAAAAGGAAGTTTTGACAAATTTGCATTAAGCAACAAAAACAAAAAAGGCACAACAACTGTTGATAGTGAATTTTTATTATCGCTTGATGAATGGCGAAAACAACTTGCATTAAACATTGCATTAAGAAACCACATTGAAGAAGATGAACTTAATTTTATTGTTCAGCATATTATTGACAGAATTATTTTTTTACGCATTGCAGAAGATAGAAATATTGAGCCTTATGCTAATTTACAAGATACCATTACAAGTGGCGACTATTATCAAAATCTTTTAAAACTATTTTACACAGCCGACCAAAAATATAATTCAGGACTTTTTGATTTTAAAAAAGATAAAACAAGTAGCAATATTGTAATTGATAACAAGGTTATCAAAAGTATTATTAATGAGCTTTACTACCCTATTTGCCCTTATGAATTTTCTGTTTTAAGTGTTGAAATATTAGGAAGTGCTTATGAACAATTTTTAGGTAAAACAATTTCACTTTCAAAAAATGGCAAAGCTGTAATTGAAGAAAAACCAGAAGTAAGAAAAGCAGGAGGCATCTATTACACACCTCAATACATTGTTGATTACATTGTAAAAAATACAGTAGGCAAACTAATTGAAAACAAAACACCCAAAGAAATAAGTAACATAAAAATTTGTGACCCAGCTTGCGGAAGTGGTAGTTTTCTTATTGGAGCTTATCAATTTCTATTAAACTATCATAAAGATTATTATAGCAAAAATGTAAAGCCAAGCAAAGGCAATAAAGACAATCCATTAACACCAGAAGGCAACCTAACAACTGCCGAAAAAAAACGAATTTTACTAAACAATATTTTTGGTGTTGATTTAGATGCAAATGCAGTAGAAGTTACAAAACTTTCGTTGCTGTTAAAATGTATGGAAGGCGAAACTGAAGCCAGCATTGCAACACAGCTAAAACTTTTTCATGAAAGAGTATTGCCAACACTTGACAACAACATAAAATGTGGCAACTCATTAATTGATTTAGATTATTACGACAATGAATTAGATTTTGGCGAAGAACGAAAAGTAAAACCTTTCTCTTGGCAAAAAGCATTTCCTGAAGTGTTTAATAGAAATGTAGAAGCAACAGAAAAAGAAACAATAAACCAATTGACAAAAAAAGTAAAACACCATGCAAAAAAAGTAATAGAATATACTACAGAGTTAGAAGAAAGAATAAGCCATGCCTTTGAGCCAACAATGCAATATGCAGTAAAAGGAGGATTTGATTGTATAATAGGAAATCCGCCTTACATATCACTTCAAAGAAATTTCCTTATTCAGAATGAATACGAATACTTCTTAAAACATTATGATTTTACAGAAAAAATATTAGATACCTACTCTTTATTTTTACAAAAAGGGCAAAAGATATTAAACTCAAAAGGTTGTTTAGGTTTTATAATTCCATCTACGTTTTCTATTAATTTATCATTCAAAAACTATCGAAAAAAATTGCTTGAAAAAAAATTAATTCGTGAGATTGTTTTGCTTGGTGATGGTGTTTTTAAAGATGCTGTTGTTCCAACAATGCTTATATTTATTGAAAAATCTAATAATATAAGAATTATTGGCAATATCAAAAAATTCGATTCTGATTTTACTGAGATGATATTAACGACAAAAGATTTTAGTGAAGAACAGAATTATGAGTTTTCCTTAAAATCGGAGTATTCTAGTATCTTAAAAAAAATATCAAAAAATAAGGAAACATTAAATGCTTTCATAGATATAAAAGAGGGAATTAAAACAGGGAACGATTCAAAATTTCTTTCAGAAAAGCCCAACTCTAAAAATTCTAAACCTGTTTTAAAGGGACGTGATATTGATAAATATTATTTAAACTCTAAACTTTACATTGATTACAACATAGAAGAATTGAGTCGCCCTCAGAAAAGAGAACATTTTGAAACTGAAAAGCTATTAATCAGAAGAGTTGGTAAAAATATAATTGCAACATACGATAACACTAAGCTATTTTGTGTACATACTTTGTACACTGCACGTTTAAAAGAATATAACAATCAAGTAAGCTTAAAATATTTATTGGCATTACTTAATTCAAAACTTATAAATTTTTACCATAATGAACTCTATTCAAAAAAGGGTAACACTTTTTCTGAAATAAGAATTTATGTTCTGAATAATCTCCCTATTGCAAAAGCTAACGAAAAGCAGCAATCTGAAATCATTAAACTTGTTGACCAACTTTTACAACTTAATAAAGACTTACAAACTGAAACTTTACCAAATAGAATTGAACAACTAAAAAACAGAATTGAATACGCCGAAGATAAAATCAATCAAATAGTTTATGAACTCTATGGCTTAACACAAAGTGAAATAAACCTAATAGAAAATAGTTAAACAAACTACTAAGGTGCTAATGCAACCCTTATTTGCAATCCTGCTCTTGTATTAATAGTAGGTGCAGATGTTGAAATATAAGGTATTACTCTACGTTGGTCAAAGAATAGTGTAATATTAATTCTATTGTTTAAAACATAATCAATACTTGGTTGAATGGTAATTACCTTTTGTCCTCCTGTACCATAAGCATTTGCTTGGTCTAAACGACTATTAGTAGTAATATCATCTCTCATTGAAAGATCTAATTTAAAGTTGATATCATTTTCTAATGCTTTACCTTTTATTTTTATAAAACTTAAACCACGTTTACGCCAACTTCCACCAATAACCCATTCAGTGCTGTTTGTTTCACTTAGCTGATAATCAACCAGGCTAAGGCTTAATTGCCTGCTTTTCTTATATTCAAATTTAAAATTTACCTGACTAAGAGTAGTTACATCAATACCAATTAATGGAGCAAATTGTTCTTGAATAGTAATATTTGGTACTAAGAAGAAAGGAACAAAATTGCCACTAATTGTATCAATAAATTGTGGTGCACCAAAATGAAAAGGATCTGCAAATAATAAAGCACTATTATAACTATTCATACCCAATGAACCATTATAAGCATGTGACAAACTAATAGTACTGAATTTTTTTGCTAATGCTGGTATTCGTGTTAATCCTGTATAAGTTACTCTCCAATTTGGTTTAGGTTTTATACCAGAAAAAGGATTAGAACGAATATTTTTATTATTCTGATTTAATAAAGAAACACTTGAAGGATCTTTTCCTGTATAAGCTGCAATAAAAGAAGGTATTAATACATCTTGAGCATATCTACCATAACCTATTGCATAACCATCTGCATCAAATTGTCCATTCCAATAAGGGTTTGATTCTGCCACTCTTTTACTTAAAATTGTGCGATAGCTTTGGAATTTTTTAAATGTTTCTGAAATTTCGTTAGGGTCTGCTTTATTAAATAAAGTACTAAATGAAATATATGAAACATTAAATCCACCAGCAGCATAAGGATTTAAATGATTGTATTTTCCTGTTGCATTTACATCTTTAAACAGTTCAGTAAATTCTTTGGAAAATGTTTTATCTAAGTTTAAATCAATGGTAAGTTCTTTAATAGGCTCTGCTTGTACTGATATAGCAAGCCTTTGCTCAAAATTTTGCCTAAATAAAGAATTAAAAACAGAGTCTTTTGTAAACACACCTTCAGCTGCTTTTTTATTAAGCCAATTAGTATCTGGTTGCATACCAAAAACAAAATCTAAACCTGGCTGCATGGTTTTAAAATTATTTCCAAGTTGTCTTGTACCATCCATATAACCTGGAAGTCTTGTATGATAAGTTTCATTATAATTTAATGAAGCTCTTTTAACCATAGTAGCTATTCTTCCTGTAGTTCTTACTACATCATTCATTTCTACAGGTTGATTTTGTTTTTGCAAACGTTTAGCAAGTCTTGCATCACGTTTTTGTTGTCTCCATTTTCTTATTGCTTCTCTTTTCTTTTTGCCTTTTAATCCTTTAATTACTTCAGCCTTAGTTTTAATTTGTATAGTTGGCGATGGGTTTCTATTTGGTGTAACAACTTTTGTTCCTTTACCTTTTGACGATGGAGGGGGAGCATTATCTAATGCTCTTAACCAACGAGATTTAGAATATAATTTAATAAAATCAAATTCGGCATTTATTAAATTTTCTTGACTATTTTCTATAACATTACCTAATGATAATGCTAAAAGACTTGCACCAACCCAATTATAAGTTGTAGTATAACTATATCTTGTAGTTATCCAATCTGTAATAGGTAATTTAGATAATGGTACAGTATAACTTGCAGTTGCTCTTTGATTATACAAAGTATTACGTCCACCATTCCAAAAGTTTGTTCTTATGCTGTCTCTTTTTTCTTTAGTATTAATTATTCCTTCTGGTTCATCAACTCTTGCATTGTTTGTAGCATTAAAATCTATGTTAAGAGATCTTGTTAAATCCCATCTTAAATTATAAAATCTATCAAACGTAAAATACTTATCATAAGTAGTATCTACACGTTCAATTTTACCTGTACCATCTGTACTTACAATTCTTGGAATATATTGACCAAATTGTCTATTAATATCAACTCTAAAACTTAGCAATGAAGGCATAGGGTTAAAGTTGAAATCTTTTATTAAATCATACCATTTGCTTTTTCGCTTAGCTAATAATTTTTTAAATGGCTCTATATAATTTGATGGTTTATTAAATGTATAACCAAAAGCACCACGTTGTTTTGTAACTTCATTTTTAAGTACTATTGGACTACTCTGTTCTGTTTTTGTATAAGAATAAGTAAGATCAAAATTGCTTAAACTCCATAAATGATTTTTACCATTGCCCTGTACTCGTATATTAGTGAAGTTAATTGTTTTAATAGTTGTTTGATCTAATGCTGTGCTTTTAATAGAATCTCGTTGATGGCTTGATGTTGCATTATTTAATTTATCTTTTAATTTAACATCTTTATCATAAGGGTCATATTCTGGTCTTTTAATTGTTTTATTAATACTTGCATAAATAGGTATTGTAATTTTTGCTTTTTTAGGTACAAGTTTTCCTGCATCTATTGTAGCAGCAGCATCAAACTGAAACATATTATCTCCTGCACGTTCATTTACTCTTTGTTCAATTGTACCAAATCCCTTTGAATAAGTATTTGCAGAAAAACTTACTGAACCCAAATCTGCAAGTTGTACATCAATTCTTCCTAAAGCAGCGTAAGCACCTCTTTCATCTAACTGAGAAAGTCTTAATTCATTTACCCAAACTTCTGTATATAAATCAAAAGGATTATTATCTTTTGCATTTTCTACTGCAATTAAAATGCCTCTTACTTCTCCTAAGTTTGGATTGCCATACACTGAGAAAGTTTTATTGCCAATAATTTCTCTATATATTTTATTTAATGGATTGCCCGACGAATTTCTTCTAAGTTTCAAATTAACTAATTCCTGTAATTCAAAATCAAGATTATTAAGAGTTGGCCAAACCTTTTCAGCACTTGAGTCTGATGAATTGTATTTACCAGGTAAGGTAATTTTTAGAGGTACTTTTATTTCATAATAATTATTTAAGAAATCTTGACCAATTCTTACAACAGCATTTAATTCATCATCTTGAACAATTGGAAATTTTGGAACACTTTCAGCATGAATAAACATAGATAATTTTCCATACTGACGCATATCTAAGTTTAAAGTTTTTATGACACCTCTTGCATCGCCATCTTTTAACCCCATTACTTTAAGACTCATAGATTGTTCATTCTGTAATAAGTTTACTCCATTGTTGCTTAATACTTGCACACGTTCTATACCAGGTGGCATTACATAATTTACAGGTGTACGATTGCTGTTTTCTTCTAAATTAACAGCCAAAATATTCAGAGATGTTGTATTGTTATCTACAGGAACATATTGACCAGTTGTATCAACTTTATAATTAAAGTTTCTCCATTGATTTCTTACCAAATCTAATTTTGCAAAACGTAAAACAACAGAATCTTCAAAATCTGTTAAATACATTCTTATAAAACGAATAGATTTAAAATCTGTAATTCCTCCTACACTACTTGAATAATCTTTTATAGGCACACGAAATAAATACCAATTTTCTACACCTGTTGTTCCATTTACATAATTTACATTTACTGCTCTTTTATCTGTAATATATTTTGTAATACCAGCATCCATGTTTTTAGATAAATCAATTTCATATTCATAATATGACTCTGTTTCATTGAGTGTATTATCTCTATTCAAATCTTCATTATCTGGATAAAGAGTGGCTGCTGCAGAAAGTTCACTATTTGTACCTGCAATTGGGCTATTACCTTGTGGATTATTAAAATTTTTATAACGTTGTAAAATATCAGCACCTACAGCATCATAACTTCCATCTCTATACCATTTATAATTATCATTACTTGGGTCTTGGCTTGCTTGAATATATATAGGTGAGTTTGTAGAAAAGTTTGCAGCAATTCTATCTATATAATAAGCTTTTCTTCTTTTTTCATCTTCATCTGTCATTCCATCAAAACCAACATCTTGATAAGGTCTATCATCAGGATCATTACTAAATGCTTGTGTTACTTGAATAGGATTAATAGGTTGTTTACCCCATGTACTGCTATCTACTACAGCAGGTATTTTTGGTGATGGAAGTCCATTTTCATAAAAACGTTTTCCATCTTTTAAAATATCTTCACTTACATTTCCAAGATTTATATAAAGCTTTCCTTTTGCTAAAGGGTTTGTAGTTTTAATAAAAGGATCTTGCACCCAAAATTCAATATATTCAACATTACCTGTTTCAAAATCTGTTTGATCTATACTACGCATTATACCACCCCATCTTTGTTTAGGATTTGAAAGTTTTCCACTTGCATTTACTTGTGAAGGGTTTGATACATAATTATAAGGTCCTCTTTCTGTAGGATAATATGCTAAATCAAAAGTAAAGGCTTGAACATTAGTAATATTGGTTGTAAGATTTGGGAATAATTCGTTGGTATAAACTTGTCTTGTTCTTGGATCACTAAGTGCATCTAAATTTTTTCTTAATGGATTATTAGCTGCATTTTTATCTTGCAAGTTTGGCTCAATATTATACCAAGCAAGTTTTGCACGATTAAAATTATAATCAATTGAGTCAAATAAATTAGCTTCAGGAAATCTACCAGAAGGTGTTGATGCTAAAGCCCATGAAATAGAAGGGAAACGTAAATCATAGCTATTTCTTGTTCCTTCAAAATCATCTATATAAATTAATCCTTCATTTCCTTTACCAATTTGTTTAGGATGTCCAGGTTTTAAGTAAGCTGCTTCTCCATAAGCAGTTATAGTGCTTTTTGCACTTGTAGAATAGAATGGTAATTTATTTAAAAGTCTTGTAAGGCTTGGTACTTCAGAACGATAACTAAAATCAAAACCATACATTGTATTTCTAATAGGGTCTTCTCCATAATTCATTTTAGTAAAAAATGGCCTTTCGCTTAAACGAACCATAGAAACTCCTAAACTTAATTTCTTACTTGCTAAATAATCAGCTCTTAGTCCAAAAAAGCCTCTTTGCTGCATACCAAAGCCTGCATTATTTTCATAAGAAACACTTACAGGAATACCAGAATTTAAAATTGCTTGATTAATAATTTTTACACTACCTAAATTATAATCAATTGTATAATCAACACCTTCAACTAAAACTTGTCCTCCTGCATTAATAGTTACAGAACCTTGAGGAATATTAAAAGCACCTAAATAAATATCACTACCACCAGTACCTTTTGCCTGACCTTGCATTACATACTTATTAAAGTTAGCATAAGTTTGTGCAATAGCTTTAATAGAATCATACAATACCTGATAAATATATTTTGAAGGATCTACACCAGGTGGCAAATTATTTCCATTATTAAAAGCAAGTGCATATAAATCTTTTCCAAATGGCTCTAATACGGGGAAAATTATTTTTCCTTGTTGTGGTAAAATTGTATAACCTTCTATATAGTCAAATTGCCCATCAGGTTGTGGGTCATTTCTATTATTTAATCTATCTAAATTTAAAACTCGCAATAAAGATTTTCCTTCTGCTTGAGTTGAGCTTTCTGGTAAATATCTTTTTAATCCTCCACTTGGTTCTTCATATAAAACATTTAATTGAAAATCTTCTCTACTAATCCCTGGTAAATCTAATGAATAAACATTTTTCATCATTAACCCCCATATAGGAAGATTAACTCTTGCAGAAGTTGCTTTTAATAACTTTAAGAACAAAACTTTTTGTACACCTTGTGATGAATCTAAAGCTATATCTTGGCTAAACTCTCCCACTTGATATACTTGACCATTATAAGTATATTGATATGCAACAGCTAATACTTCATCAGGTTGTAACTGAGCGTTGATAGAAATAAATCCAATTTGTGGATTAAAATAATATTCGTTTGTAGATAATTTTCTTGCATAAGTTTTTTCAAAATCATCTACAGGTTTTAAGCCCATTGCTTGTAAACTACTTGTTACCTGAGATGGTTGTCTATAAGGAGAATTTAAACCTCCAGCAACTAATTTTCCATACAAAGCATTTGCCTGATTTCCAGGTAGGCCACTTGGGGTTCCATTTCCTGGTAAGTTCACAGGATTATACGGTGTAGCTTCTCCTAAATCTGCAAAGCCAACAATATCTCTTGCATCTGTAGTAGCTCCTGTTCTATTAGTTATCCAAACTTCAATTCTTTGTATTTGAACTAAGCTATTTACAATTGGTAATTTAGCCATTGATGCATTAAAGTTGTTACGAAAATATTGACCCATTAAAAAGTGTCTGTTCTCTTCATAATCATCTAATTTTTTTTGAAAAGGAGTTGTAGCTGTACCACCTTGCAAATTTTGACTTTGTCTTTGGCTACGTTGATTTGCAATAGCTCCAGTTATAAATAATTTTCCAAATTGTAATTGTGTTTTTAATCCAAATAAATTTTGAGTACTTGGTATTAATGTTCCTTTAGATTGCCATGAAATATTTCCAGCTTCAACGCTTTTTAAAATTTCATCATCCATACCCTTATAATCTAACTTTAATTGATTTTCAAAATCAAAGTTGGCAAGTGTATTGTAGTTGATAGGTAATTTTAATTTATCACCAATGTTTGCATTTACATTTAAGTTAGCATTCATGTCAAAATCAAAGCCTCCATTTTTTCTGGCTGCTTCTGGTAGTGTAGGATTTTTAGTTACCTGACCTTGATAACCTGCTAAAATATCTACAGAGCCTTGTGGTTTTATGTTTACTTTAAATCCATCTTTACCAAGTCCAAAAATTCTATCAAACAGTTTATCAAAAACCCTCATTTTAGGCCTTGAAATTTTTCTGTTTAAAGATGTTAATGCCTGAGCTCTATTTTTAAAATATTCTACTTCTGCTTTTTTAGCTTGTATTCTTTGAAATTCTTCAAATGTAAGATAGGTAGGAGTTCTGTAAGTTTTGTTTCCTATTTTTTCAATGATATAATATCTTTTGGTTATAGGGTCATATTCTATTTCTTGTTTTAATAAAGATGTATCTCTAATATTAAATGGATTTTTATTTTGCCAAGTATAACGGTCTCCTCGTCTATCTTTTATAGGATAATGCAATGAATCATTTGTAACTGTTGAAGTATCTGTTTGTGCAAATACACCAAAACAAATGCAATTAAATAATAGCAAAACAATAGTTCTTCTACAAAAAATATAGTTTACTAAATAAGTCAAAATTCCAAAACCTTTGTTTAAGTAAAGTTTTACCCTATAGATTATAAGTTTTTTAAAGCGTTTTTAATTAATTCTTCTAATACAATATTTTCAGAGGTTGATTCTATTGCTTTTTTTACTGCTAATTCAGCTGCAGGTTTTGCAATACCTAAAGATACTAATGCAACAACAGCATCATTTCCAGGTAAAGAATTTGCTGCTGAAGAAGGAAGAAAAGATACAGATTGCTTACCTAATTTATCTCTTAACTCTACAATTAATCTTTCAGCACTTTTTTTACCTATTCCTTTGATGCTTTCTAATTGTTTTGTGTTGCCCTGTATAATTGCTCTTGTTATTTCCTCTGGCTTCATACCAGACAACATCATCCTTGCAGTTGCTGCACCAACACCTGAAACACTAATAAGTTGTAAAAAAAGATCTTTTTCTTCTAACTCTGCAAAGCCAAATAGTGTTTGTGCATTTTCTGTTATATGCAAATAAGTATATAGCAAACCACTTTCTTTATTTGCAATAAATGAATAAGTATTCAAACTTATTTGCAAATCGTAGCCAACACCATTTACATCAACCACTACTCTTGCAGGTTGTTTTTGCACAAAATGTCCTCTTACAAATGCTATCATAATTTATAAAGATTTCAAAAATAGGAGTTTAAATAATATATAGCTTATAATTTTGTAGCAGAAATTTATAGCATAATACAATAATTCACATACTTTTAAAGAATTAAAGATATTTGTTGCAATAATATCATTTAGAAAAATAAATACATGAATAAAATAACAGCAGCTATAACAGCAGTTGGTGGTTATGTACCTGAAACAATTTTAACCAATGCCGACTTAGAAAAAATGGTAGAAACCAATGATGAATGGATTAGAACTCGTACTGGAATTCATGAAAGAAGAATTTTAAGAGAGTCTGGGAAAGCTAATAGCGATTTAGCTGTACCTGCCATTCAAGAAATTTTAAACAAAACAGGACTTAGTCCTTTAGATATTGATTGTATTATTTGTGCAACAGTAACACCAGATATGGTTTTTCCTGCAACTGCAAATGTTATTTCAGATAAAATAGGAGCTACTAATGCTTGGGGTTATGACCTTAGTGCTGCATGTAGTGGTTTTTTATATGCTTTAACAACTGGTGCTTCATTAATTGAAAGTGGACGTTATAAAAATGTAATTGTAGTAGGCTCTGAAAAAATGAGTGCTATTATTGATTATACAGATAGAAATACCTGCATCATATTTGGCGATGGTGCTGGTGCTGTATTATTACAACCTAATACAGAAGGAAATGGTGTATTAGATAGTATTTTAAAAAGTGATGGAAGTGGTAGATCATATCTACACATGAAAGCAGGTGGCTCTTTAAAACCAGCAACTGTAGAAACTGTAATGGCAAGAGAGCATTTTGTATTTCAAGAAGGAAAAACAGTTTTCAAGTTTGCAGTAAAAGGAATGGCTGATATAAGCGAAGAATTAATGAAAAGAAATCATTTGACAAGTAAAGATATTGCTTGGCTTGTACCACATCAAGCAAACCTTAGAATTATTGATGCTACTGCAGAAAGAATGGGCTTAAGTAAAGACAAAGTAATGGTAAACATTCAACGATATGGCAATACAACTGCAGCTACAATTCCTCTTTGTTTATGGGAGTGGGAAAAACAATTAAAAAAAGGCGATAACCTTGTATTAGCTGCTTTTGGTGGTGGCTTTACTTGGGGTGCTATATGGGTAAAATGGGCTTACTAATTTTTAAATACTTCCATGAGAAATTTAGATTGGGAAACAATTAAATCAAACTACATTTATAAAGATCGTTGGTTTATTGCACGTGCAGATAGTTGTAAAATGCCAGATGGAAGAATTATAGAACCATATTATGTTTTAGAATTTCCAGACTGGTGCAATGTAGTAGTAATAACAGATGATAATAAAATAGTATTGGTAAGACAATATCGTCATGCAGTAAATAAAACTACTATTGAATTACCTGGTGGCGTAATTGATAAAAATGAAAAACCAGAACAAGCTGCTGCTCGTGAAGTATTGGAAGAAACAGGTTATACTATCAAAGATTTACAATTTCTATATCACACATCTCCTAATCCTGCCATCAATAATAATCAAGCATATTTTTATTTAGCAAAAGCCGATAAAAAAATTGATGCCCAAAATTTTGACCCTTACGAAGACATAGATGTTTTATTGATTGATAAAGATGAAGTACTAAAAATGATTCGTAATAATGAAATTATTCATGGTGTGCAAATAGGTGCTATTTATGCTGCTTTTCATTGTTTAGGATGGTTATAATTTTTCTTAACCATTACTACTTCAAAAAATAATTTTAGAATTTATTTTACATATAAGGTTGTTATCTACACTTTAAAAGTGTATATTTGCTTCAATACATTTTTCAATAGAAATGAAAAGAACAATAAAACAAATCAACATTACTAAATGGTATAAATCATGTATAAATACTATTTATAAGGGCTATAATATTTTATCATAAATAAAAAGTTGTTTAAAAAAATAATAGCCCTGCAATTTTAGCAGGGTTTTTTATTGAAAAAAAATTAAATAAAATGTATCAATATTTATTAAAAACAACAACCGAAAAAGAATTGTTTTTTAATGAAACTTTTAATTGTTGGTTTAAACATTTTTTAATAATGCAACAAAATATGTTATGTATTATAAAACAATACACATCAATAAAGCTGAGGCATAAGCAAGTGAATTAATAATAAATTCAAAGTTTAGTAAAACCCAGCTTATCAAAAATGTAAGTTGGGTTTTTTATTTCATAAATTTTTAAAACAAAAGGAGCAAACTATGACAACAAACAACAAATTTTTAATTAAAACTTTAGTTCAATGCTTTGGTGAAGCAAAAACAATTGAGCTATTAAATCAAGTAAGAAAAAGAAGCATTAAAAGAAAAGCAAAAAAATATAAAGCATCTCTTAATAAATATAGAGTTGCATAAGTGTTGGCAATACTTTTTTTATGTAACATTTGTAAAACACAGGTTTCAATAAAATTAAATGTTGATTAATTTTAACATCAGAGTTTCTGATTTTTTTAAACAGCATTAACTTTAGTGTATAAATAAAGTTTATTTTTATAAACAGATATTGATAATTTTTATCAGAAAAAATATACAATAAATTAATGACTAATAATAAAAAAATTCAGTTCGAAAATTTTATTTGGGTTGACATTACTAACCCTAACAAAGAAGAATTACTTGATATTGCCAAAACATATCAATTAGATATTTATCAAATAAAAGATAGTTTAGAACTCGGACACTTACCAAAATTTGAAAAAACTAATCTTTATAACTTTTTAATTTTACGTGGTTTTACTGCAAAAATTTCGAGCAGAGCTACAACCATTAACGAAATATCTAATAAAATAGCTTTTTTTTATTCAGACAAACAAGTAATTACTGTACACCGAACACTGTTTAGCTTTTTAGAATTTGAAAAAAATGATTTTAAAAATGCTGAACAGTTGGTTTTGTACATTATGCAAAAGCTTATTCTAACTTTTGAAGAGCCATCTAAATATTTATCTGAAATTATAGATGAAACTGAAAAAATTATTTTCTTGAAGAACTTATCAAAAGTTTCTTTAGAAGAATTATACTTTCACAAATCTCAAGCAAGAATTACTAAAAAGTTGCTTCAAATTTCTCAAAATACTATAAATCTATTAGAGGTAAAAGAAGACAACCAGTCTGCATTGCAAGATGTAAAAGATAAAATTTTAAGTTTAATATTAACTTATGATGAGGTTAGCGAAGACTCCATCAACTTGCTTAATACTTACTTATCGGTAAACACTCAAAAAAGTAATGATGTGATGAAGTTATTAACTATTTTTTCTGCATTTTTTTTACCACTAACATTTATTGCAGGAATTTATGGAATGAACTTTGAAAATATGCCAGAACTTAGTTGGAAACTTGGCTACTTTTTAGCTTTAGGAGTAATGGTTATTGTTGCTTTAATTATTTATGTATGGTTTAAAAGAAAAAAAATAATGTAATTGGTAAATTAGTTTCAAAATATACATTTAACCCTCACCAAAAAGCAAAACTCCAATAAAGAATTATCGGAGTTTTTTGTACACTTCAACTTTTGTAAAAATATGTAGAATGAAAAAAAGTCTGGTCATTAAACCATTATTGAATAGTAGATACAGTTATCTTAAAAATAGTTGCCTATACAATTAAAAATATTTTTTAAGCATAAAAAAAGGGCAAAGGATAGACATCCTGCCCTGTTTAAATCCAATATTCTATGAAAAACCAATTAATAGACGTTAAATAAAAAACAAAGGTTGCAAATTGGGTAAAAAATTATATATATTAAAACTATTAACTAATCTTCTCT
>JAIXLO010000088.1:0-856 GCA_026931325.1 Chitinophagales bacterium
TGAACGCCTCCAGACTTTTCACGCTGATGTGGGGAATGGTCGCCATCTTTTTTGCGGTGAATGCGAGTTTGTTTGAAAATTTAATTCAGGCAGTTAACATTATTGGTTCCTTATTTTATGGCGTAATCCTCGGCGTATTTGCAATTGCCTTTCTCTTTCCAAAAATCGGCGGTAAAGCAACCATGTGGAGTATTCTGATTGTTGAACCTGTGATTATTTTACTTTATTTTTTAGATGTAAAAGAGGTTATTCAACTGGAGTTTTTGTGGTTGAATCCGATTGGGTGTTTGTTGATGATTGGAGTGGCGAGTTTGCTTCAACCGATTTTCAAGAAAGTAGAAATATAAAAAATGGACACCAGGTTTGGTGTCCATTTTAATTTGAGATTCTGTATTGATATAATTATCTTATAATTTTTTAAACATCGTGATTGCTTTCCAAAATATTATTTGCGAAATATATTATTGAAATGGTAATCTAAAAAATCTTTCGAAGGCAAAAATCTGTCAGGTAAATTGATAGGTTGATTTTCATATTTCACAAAAAAATCTAAGACTGCATCTTCTGTCGAATAATCCTTAAAATATTCAGAAATTTTAATTTTAAAATCTGGTGTAATTGTAATAAATCCCCTATCGAAAGCTTTATCATGAATTGAATTTAAACATAATCCGTTGTGAGGATTTAATCGGTTAACTTCATCTTTTTTCCACGGTATAATATGACTTGCTACTAAAAAATCTGGAATAGATAATCCAGTGATACAGCATTTTTGATTGTAAGAGGAAAGTATAGTGCTTCTAAAAAAAGACTGATTAACTCTTACTTTAATTAACGTTTCTCGTTCTTTTCCTTG
>JAIXLO010000088.1:866-2383 GCA_026931325.1 Chitinophagales bacterium
TAAAAAAAGACTGATTAACTCTTACTTTAATTAACGTTTCTCGTTCTTTTCCTTGCGGTAAATTTTCGAATTCGAACTCAATTGTTTCCTCTATTGTTTTGTTTTGAAATTGAGCAATTAATAATTCACTTTCAAATGCTAATCTTTCCCAGTTTCCATTAAATTCATTCCAAATAATTTCATCAAGTTTACTTCCATTTCCTAATCCAACGATACCGCGTCTTCTTAATTCTGGATCTAATCTTCCGAAATTGCCAACTTTCATGTTTAATGCAGAAGGACTTCTACCAATAATATTAGCATATTTGATAATTGTTGGATTTGTTTTACTGCTACTTTTAAAAGGTATTTTACAATAAACATTAAAAGCAACAATTGTTTCCTCTCTTGTCCAATTATTACTCTTTGCCATTTTCTATTATTTCAAGATTTGAAACTGAATAATCTTCTAAAATATCATTTAATAATTCTTTAGTGATATCTGAACTTCCTAAAAGAATTGTTCTAAATATTTCAATTCTATCATCAGCGGTCAATTCATTTAATTGCTCATCGTCACGAAAGAATTTCATAAAATCTCCTCTTGATATTTGCTGGTAATTCTCCATTTTATGCGAAATATTGCATTATGGATTGTAAGGGAAATCCTTTTTGTTCGGTCCGCACGGCAAGATTGCAACGAAAAGCACGATCTTTTAGGAGAACGAATAATTTATTCTCTAAAATCTCTTCAGTGAAATTGATTGCATCATCTTTAAAGAAATTAGAAATCTTTTTATTTTTTAAACTTTGTAAATAATGTGTAAGAACTGCTTCTTGATTATTTTCTGGCTCTATTAATTTAATTTTAAATTTTTTGTCACCGATTGACTCCAAACATATTTTTTCTGTTAACTTCATTTTATATTCTATTATCTCCCCGCTCATTACTTACACTCCTAATTTTTCATTGTTTCAAAAATTATTTTAATAAAAAATATATTTTCGAGCTTTTTAATATGTTCTCTACCCTATTTATTTGCAGTTGAAGTCTTTCTATTCAAGCCTTCCAGACCTTCAACTTCGTTAAATAATTTTACATATTTTATTTTAATTTCCATCTCATTTATTGATGCCATTTTGGTCGAATTATTTTTGCAATTTATTACAAACCTTTTTATTACATCTTTCAATTTCAACCTCCAAAAATAAAACACATTGCATGCAAAAATACAATATTAAAAAGACAAATTTTTTATAGATCCCATAATTAGTTTAGAAAATAAAAAAATTAAATAACCTCTATAACCAAAAAACCTTCATTAATTAAAGGCTTTCCAAAACTTCACACATACCCATACCACAACCCACCATCATTTACAAATCATATCCCTACTCACATTTCCTCCAAAAACAGTAACATTCAAAAAACAATTCATCAATTAGGGTCTTTTAACGGTACATAGTAAACCATATTTTAATGAGTTTCACATTTAATTAACTAAAAAATCAAAAACATGGCATCAACATCAGAAGTG
>JAIXLO010000025.1 GCA_026931325.1 Chitinophagales bacterium
GCGCTAAATATTCCGGATATCAATAATAGATAGAGGTAAAATACTTTTCTCATTAGGACTGATAAATTTTTAATAAAGTAAGAGTTAAAGGGACTTTATAAATTGATTTTAAAATAGGTGTTACTAATTATCCAACGATACCAAATCTTTTATTCTTAAAATCAAGAACTATGATTTTGTCATAAAAGAAATCATTTCCGATAATTCCATCAATGTCTTGTTGTTTAAATCCAAAATAATCTTCGTCTGTGAACCATAGTTGTTTTACCATAAAATTATTATTTCCTAACTGAATGTTTTTATTTATGTCAACAGCTCTTAAAATTAATGGATTGTTAAAATTCTTTAAATTGAAATTTTCAACAATCTCTCTATTTTCAATAATTTGCTTCATATTTTCTTTATAAGTAATCATTGGAAATATGCTCGCTCCACTATCATATAGAAAATAATAAGTTTTATCATCAATTGTAATAGGTACATGCAATTTGTTATTAATATATTTTGCGTCGACAAATTGGATTTGTTTTATAAATTTACTTTTTAGTTTATCAGATACTTCAATCTCCTTTTTAGAAAAATTTATAGTTACATATTTGTCTTTGAATATATCAGAGCCGACCACTCCACAAACTTCACCCTGTTCAAAATTTAATAAACCTTGAAGATCATAGTTTTTTATCTCAAAATTATCAATTTTTAAATTTTGATTTTTGACGACAAACATACTATGTCCTGCCGCAAAATCATTAGGTCTAATTTCCTTAGATTTTATTAACTCTGTTTTTTCAAAACATTTATCATAAATTAAAGTTGTATTTGCACCTAAATCAAATTGAAATCTGTATGTCTGATTTTCAATTGTGAAAGGAACACTCATTGCAATTTTGTCAATCAATTTTCCATTAATTGAATCTTTTTCCCAATTAAATGCAATAGTTTGTGATTGAGCATTTGTCGAAAAAGTGCACAGTAAAATTATTAGAAAAGTAAATTTTGAATTCATAAATTATTTTTTTTAATATTATAATTAAATTGGACGTTTCTAATAATTATCGTAACAAATCAATTTCTAGGATATTATTATCTTTTTTTAACTTGTCTTTTTCTCGCTTAGAAATTTCTAACCAAATTTCAGTCCCTGTTTTCATATTGCCATTGCGATCGGGTTGGTCGGGAATACTCCCCATTAAATCTGCTGCCGGATTTCCCCGGTATTCTTTAAACTTCTTTTTAAACAAATTATAGTCTACCGATGGTAAATCTTTTAAACTGACGGAGGACGGATAGACCAAGTTTTCTGTGGAGTTTTTCACGCCTATTAACTCAAATGCATGTTGATCGTTTTCGTCTGCAACTTTTACAATAAGTCCAGGCAAGCCTCTAAATTTATAAGGTCCATCGGGAAAAGGAATATCTTTGGTGAAATAGGCAATCCATTTTCTACCTCCGAAAGTGGTTGTTGCCTTTTGAACTTTATACCCCAGTATTTCGGCAAATTCTGATTCTAATTTCCAGTTAATCTTTCGATCATCTTTTAATAAATATGATGTTACTCCTAAAGTAAATTTATGATCAAGTGTTTTCTCATTTGGATATTTTAAAATTCTGTACGTTGAAATATATTCACTTTGAGTATATGGGGGGATCATTGTTTCCTTTATTTCTTCGGTCCAAAAGTGTGGAATCTATTTTCATTTTTTCTAAACTATAAAACTCCGATCGAACTTTGTTAATGTTTAAAATCATTAATTGCGAAACCTTATTTTTTGTTGCAGTAGAATCTGGTATAAATTGGTATTGATAAGTGAAAGTTTGACTCTGAAAAACTAAATAATTGCTTAGTAAAAAGAGTAAAGATAAAAGAGATTTTTTCATCATATTTATTAAATGATTTCATTGCAAGATAATGTAAAAATTTAATTCAAAAAGGTTGAACTTAAAGTTGATTTTTCTATTGTTTTTGATGGAAAATAGCGTAGGCAAAATGAACGCAGAAAAGTTAAGTTATTGCGTTATTGAAAATTATGAAACCTTCAAAATTTTTAAAATCTTGAAGGTTTGAGTTTGGATCGAAAAGTTATTTTGTAAATCTGGGTGAGACAAACTGCCCGAACTTATAGCCCCGATTGACTCTGTATTATTTATTTTTTTTAAAGGAATCGTCGAATCTCATTCTTCGATTTGGAATGGAAATCCTTTTTTCTGTACTTTCGTCTTTAGACCAGAGTGCAGAAAAAAGATTGTAATGGAAAGCGGGACCGAAATTTCGAAGAAGCGAAAATCTTGTTGCTCCTAAAAAATTTAGTTAATTCTCTTTTTTACGAAAACCATATACGCCATATAAATCAACGGCAGCGCCATGATTCCTAAGTATA
>JAIXLO010000046.1 GCA_026931325.1 Chitinophagales bacterium
GCCCTATAAGACAATTGAAGATTCTCAGAATCTGAAATTAAGAATAATAAAAGTTTAAGACCTACTTCTTGAAACACATAACTTTGGTTCTTTTTCTCTGTGGAACCCTTTTTTTTACCTTCAACAAAAATAAACAGTTTCCCCGCTTTTATAAACGCATTTCCTGCCGTATCCAAATAATTAAGATTTTCCTGCTGCAATGTTACTGTAACATCTTTGGCTAAATAATCTGCAATCAAAAGCCAATTTTTATTTTTACGTTGATCTTTTAACCTCGAAAGTACTATCCCGATATTTGATTTTCGGACATTTGCTTTTGTTTCCACATAAAAGGTTTGATCATCAATGTGAATGACTGCATCATATTCTTTGCGGCTTGTTTCCACATTGATTTTCAATCCTGTATTTTCTTCAAGATTTGCAATCGCTTCGTATAATATATCTGTTTCCCTATACATTTTGTTCAATAAAAAATACTGTTCAATGACATTGAACACTCAAATATATTGAACAAAATTTAAATACGCAAGGAAATTGGGAGAAAAAAATACTCAAAAGTTAATTATGCGTTTTTTAAGATTAAAGAGCCAATACTTCTAAAATAAAAGAAAAAGCCAAAGAAAAAATAACAGCAACTAAAAATCTAATGAACCCTGAACTGGAGCGGAGTACAAGTTGCTTGTGGTCTCAATATATTTTTTAACCAACGCAGCGTGCGATAGCGGTTTCTTTAACGATAAAACATCCTCATTTACGTTATAATCAAGAAAAACCAAATCTTTTTCTTTGGACTTATTAATTAACACTGTTAACAAATCTTGTAGTTTATTATCTAATACCCAGTAGTATGAGGTAATAAAAATAGATTCTCTAGCAGGGAGGTAATCCAAAATATCATTGCTAAACATACCTTTCTGATGACCAATAATTGGCCCGTTTACCCTTATACTTCTTTTTATTCCTTTCATATTCTGGATCTTAAATTTGGAAAAATCTGTACCCTTATTCTGAAAAACTTTCAAGCCCTGCCAAATGCCTTCTACTGAATCACCTGTCTCTGGTGCACTAAATGGAATGGGAATATCGCCAGTAGGATAAAACGGACTGAACCTAACAAAAACTGAATCTGAAGTTGATGTAAGATCAATTATCTCTGCGCAGGGATATTTTTTCTTAATATTTTCAATTTTCTTTTTTTTATTTTCTATATAAATCATACATCATTAATATTTAAAATATATTTAATGGGTAAATGTTCAGCAACTAACACTTCAGCTTGATAATAAGATTTAAGAGTATTATCCTTATTAATATCGAAATATTTCTTTTTGAATATATCAAATCGCAAGTTTCGAAAAAGTTCAAAAGACTCATTTATAATGGCTTCTGTTTTATTGGCATTACAGTTTGAAAACAATGTATTTTTATAGAGTATAATTTCAGTATCACATTTTAATATGATTGGATTAGATATTCTACCATCATTCTTAGCAACAAATAACATTGGATGATTTTCACAAAAAGATAACCTTACAAAATTCTCTAAGTTTTTTCGTTTATCAAATTCTCTTGAAACTAAATTTCCACCCGGCTTGGAGATGCATACATTGTTCTTATCACAATAAAACCAAGAATACAAGCCACCGTACTTTTTGATAGACTCAATATTACTTAGGTCTGTAAAATGATACAGATGGATAATATTGTTATCTGCGATAACCTTTAAATAATCCTGCCAATTTATTTTTTTCGCAGTAGACTGAGCTAGGAAGCTAAATGCATTTAGTAATTCTTTTTGATTATTCGCTAAATCTAATGATTTCTGGTGTAACAATTCCCAAAATACAAAATCACGTTTAATCTCCGTAAGTAAATTTTGGAATTTAGCAATTTTAACAGAATTGTTGAAAATCGAAAAATTTTCAATTAGAGAAAATAAATGTTTAAAGAACTTTAGTAAGTCGGAGATTTTATAATCATAGAGATGGTCATAAAAAATTATTTCCTCTGACTTTAAATTTAATGTTAAATGTTTATTAGAATTTTCTTCGTTTCGAGGTCCTAAATAATTATAATAACTTGATTTACCAATCAATGAAACTTTAAAATCGAAATGGCCTTTAAATCTTGGATCATTAAATAGTTCTTCGAAAATGCTAATAAATGCATTTGTTTCACTAGTTTTATCCGACTGCAAAATATCTCTAAGAATCACGTCTATTTTTTCAAAAGATGAGATGATACAAGACAATAGTGAAATAAAATTTTCTTCTTTTTTAAGTAACATATCTAGAAATACTCAATTCTAATTTGTCTATTTACTAATTCCAGTGTGAATTTTTCAATTTCATCATAAGCATCTAATTC
>JAIXLO010000176.1 GCA_026931325.1 Chitinophagales bacterium
GTGTTATTGGAACTAATAAAATAAGATTAATAAAAGGTGTAAATTTTTTTAAACTTTTTATTTTTATAAAAGTGCTTTCTTGATGGCAATTTGTATTTCTATTGAATTTATAAAAAAGCACAATCCAAAGAAGAAAGATTACATTAATCAATAAGTCTCCTAATGAAGGATGAATAATATTTGAAGCATATATAGAAGGATCGAATAATGCTAATCTGCTTTTTTCAAAAGGAAAACTTGTAAAATAACTTATGACTCTTAAGGAAAGTAAAGAAGTGGTAAGAAATAAAAATCCTTTATTAAAGCTTTTTTCTTCTGAAATTTTTTTAGATAAATTTTGAATAAAAATTAATAAACAAATAATTGCAACAACTCTTAAAATAATAGTGACTAAATCGTAAGAAGAATAAATACTACCAGTTTTTTTCTGAATTTTATAAAGAACATTTTGATAGCTATCATAAATAGGAATTCCATTTTCATCTTCTGTTATTACATAAAATTGTTCAGCATTATTGCCATTATCAAAAGCATCTTTTAAATATTTATTTTCAATAAAATAATCCCAATAAATAGGAAGTAATCCTATAACACTATAAGAATTATCATTAAAACAAATTGATTTTTTATTAAACTCAAATAAACCATTTTGATATTGAACAATCAATGAAGTATCTTTTTTAAAGATATCATCTTCTGAAGTTGAAAAACGATTACTATTCCAATAAATTAAGTTTGGGCTTCCATTATTAAATGTATAAATAAAAACTCCAAAAGGATATTCATTTATTTTATATTCTTGCTGAGTAGTTATAGGGTCAGCAATAATTTTTTTTATTAAACCAGTATCATTTACAAATGTTTGAAAACTTTTTTCTTTTTGTTGAATTACACTACTTAAATGTTGTTGAACTTTTTTGGGAGAAGAATTATAGCTTTCATAGCTATTTGTAAATATAGAAATAATATACAAACAGGCTGTTATATAAAGCAGCCAATTTTTATAAATAAAACTTCTATGAATTATTTTGGTCAATGATTATGCTTTTTGTTTTTTACTTCATTCCATATTTCATCCATTTCTTCAAGATTCATTTCTGTTAATAGTTTTCCTCTCTGCTTAACTACTTCTTCAATGCTTTGAAATCTTTTAATAAACTTTTGATTTGTTTTTTCTAAAGCACTTTCTGCATCAATCTTCAAAAACCGTGCATAATTTATTAAACTAAATAAAACATCGCCAAATTCTTCCTCAATATCTTGTTTTTGCTTGTTTTTTATAGCTACTTTCAGCTCATTTATTTCTTCTTCTACTTTTTTCCAAACATCACTTATATTGCTCCATTCAAAGCCTACTTGTTTTACTTTTTCTTGTATTCTTGTAGCTTTAACAACTGCAGGTAATGTATTAGGCATCCCACTTAAAATACTTTTTTTAACTCCTTCTTTCAGTTTTATTTTTTCCCAATTTCGTTTTACATCATCTTCATTTTCTACTTTTACATCTCCATAAATATGAGGATGACGTGTAATTAATTTTTTAGATATTGCCTCAATCACATCATTAATATCAAACTTATTTTCTTCTTTAGCAATTCTGCTATAAAATAGAATATGCAACAACACATCACCTAATTCTTCCTTAATATTATTCCAGTCTTCATTAATAATTGCTTCACATAATTCATACACTTCTTCTAAAGTCATTGGCCTTAATGTATGAATAGTTTGCTTTTTATCCCAAGGACATTGCTCTCTTAATTCATCCATAATTTTTACTAATCGTAAAAAGTTTTCTGCTGTTGTATTCATATTTATTTTTTAAAGCGTCATTACAGTAAATGTAAACATTATGATAAATGCAAAAACGAAAATTAAAATAGAGAAAATGTTTATTAGGATAAACTTTATAAAAGTCTTTAATCTACTTTGCTGATAAAAATTTCTTAGACTTTTGTATATATAAAAAAAGCTACCAACAAAAATTAAAAAATTTATAATTCCATCTATAATACTTTTATCTAAATGTATTAAATCCAATAAACTATTTATCCATAAACTAATTAGTAAAATAAAAAAAATGGCACAATAAACATGAATAGTAAAAATTGCATGATGTACATAATAAAAATTCTTTCTTCTGATGTATAATAGCTTTAATAAAAATGCAATTAATGGCAATGTTATAAATAATACCTGTGGGAATGTGTGAAAAAATTTTTCAATTAAATCTGTAAGAATTTGACCTTCTTTCCCATCATATTTTTCTTTTAAGAGTAAAGATTTTCTTGTAATTTTTTGATCTATCCAACTATCCTTAATTACTCCTGCATCTAATAATGAATCATATTCTTTTATTG
>JAIXLO010000042.1 GCA_026931325.1 Chitinophagales bacterium
CTATATATGTTAGCTTCAATATTAAATAAAAAATTTATTTTAAGTAAAAAAAATAGTTTCTCTTTATTTAAATTAAAACCAAATTATTTTAATATTTTAAATAAAAATTTAAATAATACAAAATTTGGTCGTAAAATAATTTATAACCAATTAAAATATAAAACTAAATCAATATCATTATATAATGATTCATTGCTATTATATATGTTGGGGATTTTTGAAAATGAGGATATAGAGGAATATAGATCATTGCCTTTTTCCGAAGGTGTTTACGAGTTCGTTGACCAAACTTTGTTCAATGGGGAGAAAGGGAGAGGATATATTAAGGATAGCGTTATGATGCTCTTAAACTTAAAAAATCAGAGAGATAGGAATTCTTTTATCACCACAATGAGTAGGAGATATCCAACCGTTTCGGACGTTATCGAGATGATTAATGGTTATAAAGGAGATTTTAGAAATTTATCAACTTTATTACAACGTGTAGAATCTTACTTATTGTTGGAAGTTGGTGTTAAAAACATTTTAAAGGAAATACCTGATCTCAACTTCATTACTGTCCATGATTCAATAATCGTCGAGGAAAAATACGCCAAGAAGGTAAAGGAAATACTCTGTAAATCTATCGAGTTAGTTACGGGATTGCCAATTGGTTTTAAAATAAAACCGACAGGAAATCCAATTGATAAAATGAATGAAATAGTTGATGAGAGTTGGTCAACAATGTTAAAACGATATAGAAAGCATCTCAGAGAGAACAGAAATAGGAAGTAATGAATTTAACCACACCGTACAAAACTCGACTAAAAAAAACGTCATACATTTACCAAATAGTTTTAGGAAATTATTTTACTCTGATTTTTAAGTAGTTACAAATAAAAACAAACAGTAGTACATTTATATTTTGTACGGTATGTAAATTGTTATATATTTGCAGCATAAATATTAATTATATGACTATTCTCTCCCTAACTGAAATTAAATCCTTATTAGATAAACAAATTGAAAGCGGTCATTTCCTTGTAGGAATAAAGCTGAAACAGATAAAGAATTTAGATTCTGCGGAATTGAACAAATTACTTGCAGATCCGACACAAAATGATTGTGATATAAATAACTATCACAAGGAACTTGAACAAGAAAAGAAAAACCTCTATAATGAAATAGAAATTTTTTATAATGATCCGCTTATAGTAGAAAATTTCCATAAGAATGGGTTGTCAATGACAGATATTTTTGAGGAAACGAAAAAGAAAATGATTCAAGTTGAAAGAATGCATTTAGTTTTAGAACCAAAAATCACCGAATCAATTCTAAAGAAAAAACCACACGATATTGAATACCTCAGAGCAAGAATCGTATGGTTAGATGATGAGGGAAAGAAAAACTTAAATATTACAAAAATATTCGGAAGAAACGGTGAGATGGACTCCTTACTTCTACTTGAAAAAATGGTTAAAGAAAGACTAAACGGAAAAAACTTAATATCAGAATATAAATTAAAAACGAAAGACGGGGAATTTCACGCAGATTTAATTGCTGAAATTGATGGTGAACAATGGGTGTTTGAAACAAAAATTACATCGCGGAAAAAGTACATTATTGATGCTGTTCGTTTTCACCTTTGGGAATTATATAAAAAAGCATACTTAAAATAAAAGATAGGTTAAAAACCTATTTTTTTTACAAAAAATCAAAGTAGTACAAAAATATCATGTACTACTATTTAAAGTACTTTAAAATTACTTTAAGTTGATAATATTTTAACTAAAGTTAAAATATTATCAAGTATGAATGCAGATTTTGCAAAACTTAATAGCTAACCAAAAAAAATAAAATATGACACGAATCAGAAGTCCTCTTAAATAGTATTACAGAAATGGAAATTATTTTCCACTAAAAAATTTAAGTCCCATTTCGGGCAAACAAATGATCAACCGTAAAAAAATATCGCAGAAAGTGTAAACGATGATTATTTGTCTAACAATAAAACAATTATTTATTATGAAAAAATTAATTAAATTAAATATCCAATCTATTAAAGATAAGGTATCTGCAGAAAACTTTCTTGAAGAAAGATTTAATGAGTGTATTATCGGGATAACAGAAAGCAACAATGTTATTTACAGTTACATCAAACTATTTGATGTCTTTGTAGAGAACATAAATAGCGTTTATCAGTTAGAAATTGAGACGGGTGAAATGTCTGAAAAGAAGATCTATAAACTATGTGAATTCTGCACACGATTCCTATTTTTGGAAGTAAAAAATCGAAATGCAATCGATCCTTTATCTCCAATAATTTGTACCGACATCGTTTATCTTGGTTCTTTCGA
>JAIXLO010000110.1 GCA_026931325.1 Chitinophagales bacterium
AACTTATCTTAAAAAAAATATTATCATCTAAAGCTAATTATTGATATGATAAATTTTTACCTTTGAAAAAAGCGGAGTTTATTTATATAATTTTTATAAAATTATAAGATATTTTCAAGATTACGTAAAAATGAAATGTGTAAATTTTGTAACTAATTGATTTGATGTAATTTGTATGTAAATTACTCAGTCTTATAATCCGCATTATGTTAAATAGGCCCATTTCCATATGATGAAAAAAATACTACTATTACTAATTTTCTTCGCCTTCTTTTGCTTTAGTCAAACTACGGCAAAAGTAATAGGGATCAAAGATGGCGACACCGTCTTGGTTTTACTCGGAGACAATATCCAAAAAACATTGAGATTGGCGGAAGTTGATTGCCCAGAGATCGGACAACCATTCGGCAAAAATGCCAAACAATTTACAAGTTCTCAAATTTTTGGTAAAAATATTGAGTTCATCGAAACCGATACTGATCGGTACAGCAGAACCATCGCTATGATTTATTACGATAACGGAAAGTATTTATCCGCAGAACTTATCAAAAATGGTTTGGGATGGTGGTATTATCGTTATTCAAACGATGAAAATTTGGGCGTTTTAGAAAATGAAGCTTCGAATAATAAAATTGGTCTTTGGTCAGATCCAAATTCAATTCCACCTTGGGAATGGCGCAAATTGAAATAAGCTGTATATGCCGAAAGTAGAAAAAACATTTACACTCAATATAACTCCAAAGCAGTTTTTAAATAATTGCTCATCCAGTGAATTGCGTGAGTTAGAATTATTGTTGAATAATAAATTTTATCAGGATAGAAAAAATAGTACTCAACAATGTAGGGTCTGTGGTTGTAATGATTATAATTGCGCTAAATGTACTAAAATTACGGGTGAAGTTTGTTCTTGGATTGAAAGCGATTTGTGCAGCAGATGCAATACTGATATTACAAAATTACAAATTCTCTATGGTAAAAATCTTTATGAAGCAGATATAAGTAGTAGACTGCTACGGAAGTTAAGGGAGTTTTTTGCTCATTATGATGAATTAGAAATAGATGAGCTGAAAATAGGTTCGTTAGAAAACTTTGACTTTAGTATGTTTAGAAAGATAAGTGGTAATGGTAAAGTAGTTAGAGATGAATTATTAAATTTCTGTAAAGAAAATAAAATTCCAATTCAAAATGATGAGTCTTTCTATCCATAGCAGCTATTATTCAAAGAGACAAAAATGTTTTTTCCGACTATAAAATTCACGTGGTATAATTGTTGAAATTTTAGTATCAAAATAAATAATAATGTGTAATCGAGTTGATAATTACGGACTTTCAATTTCAGAAGTATCAAATGAACTTCAGGCTGAAATTGCAGAAAATAATTATTATTACGCAGAAGAAATCAATGCATTTCAAAGACCTGCTATTCCTGTTGTATTAGAACATGAAGGTCGTAAGATTACTCACGCAACATGGGGAATAAATAAAGATATTCCAAAAGATAAACCCGCAAAAGGCATTAATCTAACTGCCGAAAAATCACATACATTTTATAAAAAGGTTGAAAATAATCGGTGCATAGTTCCGGTTACTGGATTCTATGATTGGATGCATGTTTTAAATCCTGGGAAGAAAACTCCGATAAAAGTCAAGCATAGAATGCACTGGAAAGATTCTGATCATTTTTATATTGCGGCATTTTACGATGTTTGGGATAATAAGGAAATAGGCTTTGGATTGGTAACAACAATTTCAAATTCATTAATGAGCGTAGTTCATAATTCTAAATTGAGAATGCCTCTTTGTCTTGATGCAAGAATGGCTGATAAATTCTTGAATGATGAACCGATAGAAGAATTTACATTTCCTACCTTTGATCCAAAGTTGGTGGCTGTAAATTTAGAGCCTAATAAAATACCCCAAACACTATTTTAATGGATAAAGTAAATTTTGTAATCACTGATATTCTAGTAAACAAATCCAGTATGGGCGGGTATTCTTTGGATATCTTCTTGAAAGACGGACAACAATTTAAAACAAGATTTGAAGATCATAATTTATATTATTTGGCAAAGCAACCCAACGTAAATCTTTTCGATCTCAAATACCTTTTTTCCCGTCAGATTCAAAATATTTTAAGAGAAAATCCACAGTATTTTTATTCACTCACTAATTGCGAATTATTTGATATTACTTTTGGCCATATTCTTGAGAATCCTGATGATATTTATGGAGAATCAATGGATTTAATACGAGCTTGTGCCATAGAAAAAGATATTGAATTTGATGGATATTTTAAACAGCGATGGAAGGAATCTGC
>JAIXLO010000145.1 GCA_026931325.1 Chitinophagales bacterium
ATTTATCAGTATTAGTGGGTATTTTTTATAGAGTAAATAAATTTATATTAGCATAATGAAATCAAGAAAACTTATTCTCTATCTACTTTTTTTAATAATATCTTCTTTTGCTTTTTCTCAAACAGAAAATAAACTTTTTTTAGAAAATTTTGAAAAGGGAACTACTGCTATGATTGCACAAAAAATAGACAGTAGCATTTATTATTATGAAAAAGCATACAACTGGATTCAAAAAAATAAATATTATGATAGTAGTGTAAAAGCCACACAATTATACAGTCATTTAGGTAGATGTTATAGGCTTGTAGCTAAGCCACAACTTTCTCATGATTTATTAATGAAGGCTTTAGCCAATGCAAGAAAATATAAACACAATAAAGATATTAAAGCCATTTTATTAAGATTAAATTTTTTACACAAAGAAATTGCTAATAATAATTGGACATTCAATTATACTGCACCCAAAGAAACCAAAACAACAGAAGCTTATTTTCAAATAAAATCAATTACTCCAATTCCCAATACAGACTCTTTAGAATTATTAATTAATGCAGGAACATTTGATGGTATTAGAAATGACTCTCAACAATGTAGAGTAAATTCAAGAATTATTAAAGAAGACTCATTGTATCATAATGGAATAAAAACTTTTACAATGGCAAGCTTTTATAAAGTTGAAAACAATAGAAGCTATGTTCATATCTCATCATCATTTAATAATAAAGTTTTAGTAGGAGATTTTGTAACGGCAGAAGTTGAAATCCCTATTGAATGGAATAATCTTATACTACAAGAACCTTTATTAAACAACGACATCTTTACTATTAATAAAGACGAATATTTCAGCTACCGTTTTTTTTACTATTACGGAAATGAAGTTTTAGAAAACGAAACCTTTTTAGTAATGCTTAATGATATAAAAGAAGCAGCTAATAGTTTGGCAAAAGACTCTTTACCTGGCGGAAGTTTTACAGAAAAAAATTCAAAAGGAATTTTTACAGGAAACAATTTAATAAAATCTCTTTTAGAAAGTACGCAACAACATATAAAATTATTTTTTGAGTATGAAAACTCAACCCCAGCAGATAATATGGGACACAATGAATCTTTTGTTTCAAGCTATGCAGCATGGATATTAAGAGGCACAAATTTTACACCATCATCTGTAAAACCATATTTACTTTCTATTCAAAACAAAGAAGAAAGAATATTACAAATTAACAACCTATATAATCAAATTAAAAAAAAGGAATTGTTAGATGTTTGGGTAAGTGAAACACTACAAGATATAAGAGATGAAAATTACAATAATGCAAAACAAAACGCTTCATTATTAAAAGATATTTCATCAACAATTATTGATAGTGTTTACAATGGTTGGGCAGAATATTTATTAGCAAACATTGCTCATAGTAATGGAAATTTTGAAGAAGCTTCTAACTATTTAAATAGGCAAGTAATCTTTTTAATAAATATAATAATTATGAAGGAAAAACTTGGATACTTTCAACAGAAGCTAATTGGAAAAAAAATACAGACATACACGTTCAAATGCAAGATGGGCATACATTACATTATATAACTACCTTTTCGCCAAATGCAAAATATTTTGCTACAGGAGGCTCAGATTATCTTATTAAAATTTGGAATAAACAATCAGGAAAAGAAATACATACTATTAGCTATCATACAGACAAAGTAATTAATTTACAATATAGTCCTAATGGAAAATATTTAATAAGTGTTGGAGCAGATAAAAAAATTGCTGTATGGAATGCTTTTAATTATGAGTTAATAACCAGTTTTACTTCTGAAGGAGAAACACAAGTAGCAAAGTTTTCGCCCAACAGTAAACAATTATATTTAGCAGAAGACTCTGTTTTATATGTAATAAAATTATTTTCAGATTCATTAACAATAGAAAAGAAAATTACCTTACACAAAGGAACAATAAATGATTTTGTTTTTTATCAAAATAACCCAAATATTATATATACCTGTTCAGACGACTCAACATTTCGTAAATGGGATCTGGCTAAGATGTCAAAAAGAAGTGAATACTCACTTGGCTCAAAAGTAAAAAGTATTATTATTAGCAATAACAACAGATATATAAGTATGGTTACAGAAGATAGCACAGTTCGTGTGTTTGACTTATATACCAACAACTTTACTCTTACTAAAAGCGTTTATTTAGAAGCATCTTTTTATACTACTTATACTTCTAAAAGTGCATCAATGTATGCAGTTCATTCTTTTAGTACAGACTCAAAAGTTTTAGCAATACCTATTGCTATTGATAGTTTTCGTATTTGCAATTTATCTGATAGTTATAGTAGAAAATATTATTTTAATACCAATAAATATATTTTAAGAAGTACATTATTTATGCCCGATGGAAAAGATTTACTTTTAACAAGCAGTTCTTATGATTTTGGATTAATGAATGTTAGAAATTATGACTTTGAAAAAAATTCTGCACTAACAACCAATAGAATTAGTTTTTATGCTAATCAAATAAATAAAGTACAATATAGTTATGATGATAATACTATTCACTATATAATAACAGAAGGAAATTATGGAAAAATAAACCTTGCTTCTGGTAGTTTATTTATAAATTATACTGCATCTATCAATTTTCCAAAAGGTGAAACTCTTTGTTTTAATAAAGACAATTTATTTCCAGTAAAAGCAAATTCAAAAAGTAATACACTGGGTATTTTTGATAATGAAAAAGATAGTTTTGTACATACTATCTATCTCGATACTCTTGAAAATATTTCTTCTTTTGTAAAAACAAAAAACAATAATTACCTTTTTGTATCAGGCATAAATGGTCAAATAATTGGTTACAACCTCAACACAGCTTCTCAAATATTTAATACTCATCTTAAAACAGCAGAAGTTACTTATGGAATGAGATTGTTTTATGATGAATATAATGATAGAATTTATTGTAAAACAAATCAAGAGTATGTGCTTATATTAAATACTAAAACAGGCGTAGTTGCAGATACCATTTTTGTTGATAAAGCAAGATATGTAACACCAACAAAAGAAAAAATTTACATTACAACAGGCGATGGTAAATTAAAAATTTTCGACACAAAAACATTCAAATATATTACAGGTTGGAGATTAAACAGTGCAGAAGAAGAATCGTTGGAAATGTGTTATATAACTACAAAAAATCAAATTCTTATTCAAGATAGTGAAAAGGGTATTTCACTTTTTGATATTGCACTTGACTCTTTTCTTTATCAGGTTTCATTAAACTATAATTGTAAAGATATTGCAGTAAATAATAGTGAATCAGAGTTTGCTTTAGCCGGTGCAGATGGAACTATTCGTTTGTACGATTTATCAACAGGAAAAATTAAAGCAAATATTTTTCTTCCATTTAAAAAAGGTCCTTTTATAACAGATACTTTAAACCATTATTATGCAGCAAAAAATGCCTTGAATGCTATAAATATTTCTTACAACAATCAAATGTATCCTTACGACCAATTTGATATAAAATTAAACCGCCCAGATATTATTTTTAAAACCATTGGAAGAACAGATAGTTCCATCATTAATAATTATCATACTGCTTATTTGAAAAGATTAAAATCGTTAGGCATTAATCAAAAGCAATTAGAAATTACTAATAAACTTCAACTTCCACACATAAAACTTTTGAATAGATATACATTAGAATCTACAACATCTGATAGCTTATATACTTTTGATGTTTCTTTTTCTGACGATAATTATAATCTTCAAACAATACAAGTGTTGGTAAATAATTCTCCTATGTATGGTGTGTTTGGAAAAAATATTTCTTCTCAAAATGTAAAATCATATTCAACAACAATTACAGTGCCTTTGGCTTATGGAAATAATAACATAAAAGTTTATTGTACAAATGTGGTTGGTATAACATCTTTTAAAGAAACATTTAATGTTTATAGTACTTATGAAAGTAATGTTCACAAACCAACTATTTATTTTGTAGGAATAGGTATTGCAAAATATAAAGACTCTCTGTACAACCTTACATACTCTGCTAAAGATATTAGAGACTTAGCTTCTGATGTAAGAAAATATTTTAAAGATGTAGTAATAGATACATTGCTTAATGAAAATGTTACCAAAGAAAACATTATGAATCTAAGAAATAAATTACTTAAAACAACACCCGATGATAGAATAATTGTAGCTATTACAGGACATGGTTTATTAAGCGACTCTTTAGATTTTTATTATGCTACTTATGATATAAATTTTACAAAGCCAGAAAAAAGGGGATTAAAATATGAAATGATTGAAAAACTTTTAGACGATGTTCCAGCACAAGAAAAAATTATGTTTATAGATGCTTGTCATAGTGGTGCTATTGATAAAGATGAACTATTGGCTTTAGAAAAAAATAATAGAACAAAAGTAAAAGCAAAAACAGAAGAACAAACAAATGTTACAGGTATTGCATCAAGAAGTTCTATTAAAATAAAAAATAAAAAAACTAAAGTAAATGCAAATAGTAGTTTTGAATTAATGCAGCAAATCTTTAGCGATTTAAGTGGTTCAAATGGTGCTGTAATAATTTCTGCTGCTGGTGGTATGGAGTATGCTTTTGAAAGTGCAGAATGGAATAATGGCGTATTTACAATGGCTATAAGAGAAGGAATATTTTTAAAATATGCAGATGAGTATTATGGAGGAAATAAAGATGGAAAAGTTAGTATTGAAGAGCTTGTAAAATATATTAATACCAGAGTTTCAACATTAACTAATGAAAAACAAAAACCAACTGTAAGAAGAGAAAATATAGATTTTAATTGGATTATAAGATATTAGTTCATCAATTATTTACTCAAGTGCATACTTCTTTCTTTATATAAAGTTCTAAAGTATGGGTCTCTTAAATCTTTTATAAACCTAATAGCCTCACCAGTACTTTTCATTTCTGGTCCAAGCTCTTTATTTACACCAGGGAATTTATTAAAACTAAAAACAGGCTCTTTAATAGCAAAGCCAGTTAACTTTTTTTCAATTGTAAAATCAGAAAGTTTTGCTTCGCCCAACATAATTTTTGTTGCAATATTCAAATAAGGTATTTGATATGCTTTTGCAATAAAAGGCGTTGTTCTACTTGCTCTTGGATTTGCTTCTATAACATATACTTTACCATCCTTAATAGCAAATTGAATATTAATTAAGCCTTTTATATTTAATGCTTTTGCAATTTTTTCACTATAATACTCCATAGTTTCTACTATCAAAGGAGAAAGATTAAATGCTGGTAAAACTGCATTACTATCACCACTATGAATGCCTGCTGGCTCAATATGTTCCATCACACCCATTACATGAAAGTTTTCACCATCATAAATAGCATCAATTTCTGCTTCTTGGCATCTGTCTAAAAAATGATCAATTAAAATTTTATTATCTGGTATGTGTTTAAAAATATTGATGCAAGCTTTTTCTACCTCTTCATCATTAATTACAATACGCATCCTTTGACCTCCTAAAACATAACTTGGACGAACCAATACAGGATAACCAACCTTATTTGCAACTTCAATAGCTTCATCTGCAGTATAAGCTGTACCATAATTAGGATAAGGAATTTCTAATTCTTTCAACAAATCACTAAACCTTCCTCTGTCTTCTGCTATATCCATATTTTCAAAAGAAGTACCAATAATTTTTATTCCTTTTTCGTGTAATCGTTTAGATAGTTTTAAAGCAGTTTGTCCCCCTAATTGCACAATAACACCTTCTGGTTTTTCTAACTCAATAATTTCCCATAAATGCTCCCAATATACAGGCTCAAAATAAAGTTTGTCTGCCATATCAAAATCAGTGCTTACTGTTTCTGGGTTGCAGTTAATCATTATTGCCTCATAGCCACATTCTTTAATTGCCAATAATCCGTGAACACAACAATAATCAAACTCAATACCTTGACCAATACGATTAGGACCACTACCAAGAACAATAATTTTTTTACGAGAAGAAGAAATAGATTCGTTGCTTTGAATAGATATATTACTCATTTTTAGAAAGATTGAGCAAAAGTAAGATTACTCATCCTCTTTTGTAAGAATATTTTTTAGAAGTATTGTAAGTATTGGGCTTTTGTTATAATATGGAATACTCAAAGAGAATATAGTTATTTATTTAAGTGTTCTGATAAAGTTTCGAGGCTTGCGGGTGACAAGAATTTTTAGGGCTACTATTAGTTTGAAAAACTAAAGTTAAATATAGCAGAAATGTTTCATAGAAGTTCTTTACCCCGTTATTGGCAATAGTTTGTTATGTGCTACTCTTTTCCCTTTTGTTAGGTGAAATTATGGCGAATGCGTAGTTTAACTGAATAGCGATTATAACAACAATACTTAGGTAAATATTTACAAAACATGCCTCGTCCTGAAAATAGTTGACACTTTTTGTTGTTAAATCCTACGACAGGTTTACAGTTATTTTTTAGTCCTGCCATTGGTTTACTTTTCAAAGTTAAGGGGTGTAGATGAAAAAAATATTTTGTAGCCATTCACAGCTAAAGAAATATTTTTTTCATCGGTACAATTCAGCAGCAACTTCAACATTTTGGCCTTCCTTTCTTGCATAATAGTTTTTCCATTTCCGTTCTACTGGTTCATTATTGGTATGTAGTTCAATCGGTGTTTTGTAACTGATACTACTGTGTGGACGTAAATGGTTATACACACTTATTGCCTTGGCTACTGCTTGTTGTGCTGAAGTAAAATCTTTATATTCTTCTTCCAGTAACTCATCTTTTAAAATCCCATTCACTCTTTCTGCAATGGCATTTTCTAATGGGTCGCCATTTTCGGTCATTGAGATTTTTATCTTCCTGTTTTTAAGTATACCCACATACGCATTGCAACAATATTGCACTCCTCTATCGCTATGATGAATGAGGTTGCTGCTGTTAGGATTGTTTTGTAAAGCCATTTTTAATGCCCTAATACTACCTATAGATTCTAATGTTTTTGATAGATAAAAGCCTACAATCTTTCTGCTGTAAGCATCTGTTATTAAACTTAAATATGCAAATCCTTTTTGCAAACCAATATAGGTAATATCGCTTACCCACAATTGGTTAGAACTCACTGGTATCAACTCTTTTATTAGGTTCTTATATTTTTTGTACCTATGAAAACTGTTCGTAGTTACAGGCTTTTTCCTTTTTCTTTTTCTAACCAATAAACCATTGTTCAGCAGCAATTCAAAAAAGCCATCTCTGCCTATACTAATCTGGTGTTGCTGCATAAATGTTTGCAGCATATAGTGTAGCCTTCTGCCACCAATTCTTGGCTGATGAATGCGTATTTTATGAACCTGTTGTACCAATAATTCTTCTTTAAAACACTCTTTCTGATGCGTTTTTTGTGCTTTATATAACCCTTGCCGACTATAACCAAGCAATGAACAAAGCGAAGTAATACTCCTCGGCTTACTTTGTTCTACATTTACTATCGCTTGGTGCCAAACTTTTTTCGCAACTCAATTCCAGTTAGCTGCTCCGATAATCTTAGCATCTCCTCCAACACTTCATTATGAAGTTTTGTTTTACGGAGCTCTGCTTGTAATCGTTGCACTTCAATAGATGTTACAACTACTGGCTTATCGCTCTTGACTACTTTTTTTCTGGGCTTTATATTGCCTTTGTAATGACTCACCCAATAATGAATTTTACGAAAATCAATGCCATACTTGGCTCCTAATTGACGATAACTATAATCGCCTGTTAAATACTCGGCTATGATAGCCTCTTTGTTTAATACTCTTTCTTGCATATTTTGTCCAAATTTAAGTAACGAATTTTCGTCAACCTATTTTAGGACAAGACAGTCTAAAATAATAAGTTAATTTACCATTATCATCGAGAAGTTTTACAATCGAAATAAAGGTAATATTAGGTAGAGAGAGTTCACGTATTAATTTGTAAGCTTTGTCATTCGATTTTACATACACTCTTGGACCAGCAATTTGTGTTTGTTCTATGATTTCAAAATCAATTTTATCGGGTAGAGCTTCTACAGTTGATTTCCTTTCCTGCCATAAATTCGGCATTATTCCTTTATTCAAATAAGGTTGTTCAGGTCTTAAATACTCGGCTTTTGTTTCCTCCAAATATTTCAGCAAATCAACTTTTAATAAAAAACAGGGAATTGCAAAACCATTATTGCCAAAGAAATTCCTTGTCTCACTATTGTCTTGTCCAATGTATAGTTTTGCTTCTCCGTTTCCTCCGCCAATTTTATTTTGACGAACTACAAAAGTATCTTTTCATTGTAATGAACTCCTTCAATTGCTTCTTTAAACGAATATTGCTTTATAAATTCAACATCATTAATAAATTCTTTCAAATCAGAAGCAATAATATATTTCTTAATGGCTTCGTTTCCATTAATTGCACGTTCATTTCCTTTGTGTTGTCCGTTTTTGTAAATTGCAAATAGTATCATTTTCTAAAAATATTGTTGTGATGATATTCTAAAAAGTCTTTGTTTGGTAGAAATCTTTTAGGCATTTCAATTTTCTTATTTTCAAAATCCAAGAAGAATTTTTGAATATTATTTTCTTTCTTAAAATCATTCAAATATTTTGAAACTTTAATTTTGTAATCAAAATCAATCGTGATAAAACCTTTGTCAAATGCTTTGTCGTGAATAGAATTTAAACATAACCCATTTTCAGGGTTTAATCTATTTTTCTCATCCTTTGACCAAGGAATTATATGACTTGCTACGATAAATTCAGGAATTGAAATACCTGTTATACAACACTTGTTTTCATAAGAAGCCAAAACAGTGCTTCTAAAAAAAGACTGATTTACTCTTACTTTTACCAATGCTTCTCTAACTTTTCCTTCTTTTATTTCAAAATCAATTTCTTCTTCAATTTGAATTGGCTTTTTCAATAAATTCGCCAAACTAATTTCACTTTCATAAGCAAGTGTATTCCAATCTTGATAAAATTCTTCAAAAATTACTTTATCCAACTTTCCTGCATTACTTGCACCTTTAATATGTCTTTCTTTTAAACTTGGGTCTAAACTTGCAAAATTAACTAACTTCCAAGCAACTGCTGACGGTGTTCTTCCTATTGCATTTGCTAATTCGATTACCATTTTATGATTGTAATTGATTTTGCTAAAAGGTATTTTACAATACAAATTAAAAGCAACTATTAGTTCTTCTCTTGTCCAATTTCTTCTTTCTGTTGCCATAGTTTAAATTGCGTTAGGGATTGAAGTGGAAATCCTTTTTGTGAGGAACGAGCAAAAAGATTGAAACGGAAAGCCCGACCCGATAGGGGAACGCCCAAATAATTTTCTCATTTTGTTGCGTATTTAGTAATGTCCATTTGTTTCATTAAAGCGATATAAACATCTACAACACTACCGTCCCCTGCTTGTCGATACATTTGGGTGTCGCTTACAACTTGTTTGAAATCATCACGAAAACCCATTAAACGCAAACATTCTTTAGGGGTTAGTTTTCTAATTCGTCCTTTGTTATGAGTGACATAGTTATCTACTCCTGCACGGTGCATTTTATGCATTGATTGTAAAAGAGGTCTTGCAATTTCCAAATCTGTTTGTATTGATGTCTTGAAGTTTTTTGTTCCTGGGTTTAAAACATAATCTCTTACTTTTTCGGATAAATAATACTTTTCTTCAACTTCGTTAACGTCAAAAACGAATTCATCAAATTTACTTTCAGGAAGATGTTCGAATACAAAATCTCCGTGCCAATTAAATTGTTGGTTAGCTTTTTGACAAAGAGCGATTTCTCCATTTATTTGTGTGTATCTTTTTAATCTATTTTTTGAACTTGTCACAAACTTTACTCCCTTTTCTCTTAGATAATATTTAGAGTCTGTATAATCTTCAAGAAAATCTTGCATTTTAGTTTCTAAATTTATTGGTTCGGGAAAAGAAAAGTCTGTTGTTTTATCTTTAAACCCAACAACAAAAATTCTTTCTCTGTGTTGAGGAATACCATAATCCTTAGCATTTAGAATTTGATAGAAATATTTATATCCAAGTTCGTCAAACGTAGCTTTAATAATTTCAAATGTTTTCCCATTATCGTGATTTACTAGGCCTTTTACATTTTCGTATATAAAAACATTAGGTTGGCTTTCCTTAACAACTCTTGCAAATTCATAAAACAATGTACCTCTTGTATCTTCTAAACCTCTTCGTTTACCTACCATTGAGAAAGATTGACAAGGGCTTCCTCCAACAAGTAAATCTAATTTTCCACGATACTTTTCCCCGTTGACATCGTGAACATCATCGTACCAATTTTCTTCTTTAATGTCAAAATTGGCAAAGTAGCTTTGTTTAACGAATGAATCTATATCACAAGCAAATTTAATGTCAGATTTCAAATTTAATCTCTGAAGTGCATACTCAATAGCTCCAATCCCCGAAAATAATGTCCCAATTCTAATTACAGAGCTAGGATTGCTAAATTCTTTTTCTCTCCAGTCTTGGTCAAATTTTAAAGTTGCTTGCTTTGCAATATAGCTTGTAAGTTGTTCATTGACAATGTTCAAGACCTCATTGTAACCAGAGTAACTCTTTAGTTCGTCAAATATTTTTGTAGAATAGTAGTAGTTTAAGAGTGTTTTTTTGTTTGTCTCCAAAATATCACTAAGATTATCAAACTGGTCGATATTTAGATGACGTTCATTCTTTTCAATTTTACCAAGAGTTGAAGGGTCTGTGTCAATATGAGAAGCGACCTTTCTCAAAGGATATCCTAATTCAATTCTTCTTTGTCTTATATATTCTCCAAAGGTGATTTCCATATTTTTGTTTTATTTTATCTGGACAATAATTGCCCAAAAATATGGAATTTATTTTTGTCTAACAATTTTTTTGGT
The DNA here is from genome assembly GCA_026931325.1 of Chitinophagales bacterium. Lineage (GTDB taxonomy): Bacteria > Bacteroidota > Bacteroidia > Chitinophagales > Chitinophagaceae > UBA1930. Next base: position 10,921 of record JAIXLO010000145.1, read on the forward strand.
TTTTTTATTACGTTTTGTTCTTTGAAATTGCCTGTAACGGTTTGGCGGCTTGACGCAGGTGGGGATTTAGAAGCACCAACTTTCAACCTACCACAAATGTAAATTAAAAGCACAAAACTTCAATTTACCACTGAACCCCCACTTGCGGCAAACCCATGTTATAGCACGTTTTTTATTCGTTCAATTTTCCATTGTCGGTCAAGTGTGTAAATATTTTCTTCTTTTTCTAAATACTCGTAAATCGTCAAACATTTTTCATATAGTTTTTTGTTGTCCGTTTGTCCATTGTCTGCGATTAACAAAAGTATTTCGGCAAGTTTAGCTAAGTTGTCGTTTGTTAAGTTCTTTTGTTTTTTTAATGTGTTTACAAAGTCGCCTGTTGTAATGTCAAGTAACTCTTGTATGTCAAAGTCTATTTCACTTTTCAGTGTTTGGTTGGTTATTTCAAGTCCTGCGTTAATTTGTCCGCTGTTTTTTAGTCCAAGCAAGTCAGAAAATATTTTCGCTAATACTTGTCCAAGTTGGTCAATTTGTTTTTTCAAGTAGTCTTGCTGTTCCATAAGATTTAACTGATTAAAGGGAATAAAACAAGAAATAAGTATCCTATGAAAGAGAGCGATAAAAGTGTTTTGTGCAATGTGCTAATTTTGGATAAATATTGAACGAATTTCTTGTTGTAACTTTTGTAAAGTGAATATACATTGAAAACTATGCTTACAACCGCTATACAAATTACTACCAAAACTATTGTCCTTAATAAATTGAGTGTTTCTGGGTTCTCGTAAATAAGCACTTCCATTGAAGTAAGACTCATTTTCAATGCCGCTAAAAAAGATACAGACAACCACAATAATTGGTTTTTCTGTCTTCCGTATTCAAGATTAACCGAGAACATAGTAAAACAGATAACTTGTGTCATTATTCCCATTATTGGAAGTCTGAAAACAGAAAAATAACTTTTATCAGTCATTAGTGTTGGATTTCCTTTCATATCAACAAATACGGGAACTTGTTGCGGAATACTGTCATAAAAAACAGGCAGTAAAGCAAACGGACTAATTGTAATGATGACGGATAATATGATAAAGATTTTTTTTGTCATTACGAAATACTGTTTTAGTCTGTCTTGTTCAAAAATTGTTCATTTATTATTTTCGGTCAATTTGTCTTGGTGCAGGTCTGTCCTAAAATGTGCTATAACGGTTTGGGGCTTGGCGTAGTGGCGGCATTTTAGCACTACCGTTGATACGAAGCCGAAAGTTCAAATTTAGCACAAATGTTGATACAAAGCACTTCACCCGCCATTACGCCAAACCCTTGTTACAGGCTGCCCTTCTTCATCAATTAAATATCTCGTCAAATATTTTGTCAAGGTCGTTTTCTAAATTTCCTGCGAAGTCTTTATGTGGAATTTCTAATTTTTCCAATGCTTTTTTGAAACGTCTGAAGCCGTTATCTGTCCGAAGTTCAACCCAATTGATACCTAAACTGTCTAACTGATTTTTGTTTTGGTCGGAAAGTTTGTCTGCAACAAAAACATTGGTCGCTCTTGCTATAACTGCGTCTGCACTTTCGGGATTTCCACGTCCCATAAGTTTTACTTCGCATAAAAATTCTTTATCGTCTTTGAGCAAGTAAAAATCAATTTCTCTGTCAAAACCTTTTGAAGTATCACGTTTGAATTTTGCATTGAAATTTTTATCGCTTACTGAATACAATTTGCAAAGTGTTTTCATTAATGGATTTTCAACTCTTTTTCCTGCTGTGCTCCAAAGTCCGCCACGCAATTCTGCACGTTTTACGGCAAGTGTGTTTACTACAATCAGACTTTCACTCACATTCAAATCTACTGAAACCCCTTTGAATTTTATTGTAAGTGTCAATTCAAGTTCGTTTTCGGTTTCCACAAGGTTTTGTATGCTTTGATACAAAATGTCGTAATGTTCATTTGCTGCATCAATCACAATTTCTTTCGTAGAAGAATTGAACATATTGTGAATGGTCTTCTTGTTTAAGCCCGAATTGATTGCAATTTCACTTGTCGTCAATTTTGGATTTAAAAACGCTTCTTTATACCAATCGCTTGTAATGTTTTTGCTTTGTAATTTAGCTTCAACAATTTTCTTGAAAAAGTCTATTGCAAATTGCAGAAATTCAGCATTGATAAGTGTTACAACTTCAATTCTGTAATCTTCGCCTTTAAGCAATTTTCGGATTATGTTCTTTGCTACTTGTTCTGTTAATGTCATTTTATCGTTTGCTTAAATTCGTTGAGCGTTAAAAATTTCGTTTCTCTTTCGTCAAAAATTTCTTTTGATTTTTTTGACTTCATATATTCAAAATAGGTTTCGTCTTTTTCAGTTAAGAAAAAATTACGTCCTAATTTTTTTGCAGTTTTTCCCATTGTTCCGCTTCCGCCAAATGGGTCAAAAACCAAATCATTTTTGAAAGAATAATATTGAATTACACGCTTGCAAAGTTCAACAGGAAAAACAGCCGAATGAACTTTATCAAAGCAAGGGTCAATTTTCCAAACGTTTGAAGTTTCGTAACCGTCTGCTACTTTACTTTCTTCAACTGTTTTGTAATCGTATTCTCTAATGTTCCAATCCAACAATTTTTCAGTTGATTTTCTGTAAACCATTAAATATTCTGTTACGGAATTTGGTTTGTAGGCAAGTGGTTTGCGATGTTGCATAAAACCACCAATACGATTTTTTACACTTGCTTCGGGTTTCAGCCAAACGATGTCGTCAATAAATTCCCAACCCATTTCCATTAAGTAAGGGTGAATGTCAAAAGGAATTGGATAACGCTTACTTGAATGAGAACGACTAATGCGTGGAATAATAATTGGTGAAGTATTAACGATTAAAAATCGTCCTTCTTTGGTTATGCGATGAACTTCTTTGAAAACGTCTGCAAGAAATTCCAAATACGCTTTGTAGCTCGGATAAATAGAATAATCTCTTGCGTTGTAATACGGTGGCGAAGTGAAAGTCAAATGAATACTTTCATCTTCCAAAAGTTTCATTGTTTCAATCGTGTCAGCATTTACAACAACGTTTTTCAAGTAGTCGTAACTTTCGGTGTGAGGCTGATTTTTATGAGTTTTTTGCGTAGCAAAAAACTCTTTATAAATCACTGTTCGCACCATTTCGTTTTCGTGATTGATAAGTTTTTTAAGTTCTTCATCAACTCCGTTTCCTTTAAAAACCAAAAGTCCACGAATGGCTTGGCAAACAACTTTTGGGTCTTCGTCTTTTAATGCTTCAACCAAATATGGTTTCACAATTTCTTTTCTTATTCGTCCGATTGAAGAAATTGCTTCTCGTCTAACAGTCGTGTCGTTGTCGTGTTTTGAAATGTATGAAAGTAATTGAATGTTTTGTTCGTCTGATAACTTGCCAATATTTTTAACAGCCAAAAGTCGCACGTCTGAACTTTTATGAGTTGTCAAGTCTAGCAAAAATGAACTGTCAAAATTTTTAGGCAGTTGTCCCAAACTTTCCAAGATAAAAACCAAACTCCCGATGTTGGTCTTGTGCTGTTCCACAAGTTTTCCAATAGCACCGTTTCCGTTGGTTTTCAAGTCTTTTATGTATTCTTTTGTCAGCATTTGTCTGTCTAAAAAAGTTATAGGGCAAAGTTAGCATTTTTAATCGGTTTGTCAGTCGTTGTCAGAGTGGAAATTTTCGTGTTTGTCCGTTTTGCTGAATGTCTGGGCGGTCGCTCGTTAGGGTTGCCTGTAACGGTAGGGCTTGCTGCTG
>JAIXLO010000174.1 GCA_026931325.1 Chitinophagales bacterium
CTTGGATTCTTTTTTAATGAAGTGGAGGAAAATACCAATCACTTTACAGGATTTTATTCTCTGCTAAAAGACAGTCCTGCTGGTAAATTCTTATTTAAAAACTTTATCCGGAAAGATGTTACCGTTAAAAATGCAATGGATAAAGGACAAACTGTTTTTGAAATTAAACCCGATGGAAGGGCTAGTAGAGATTTTACAAATTTAACTGATGAAATTTTATCAAAAATTACCGATTATGAGCAAAAATAAAATACAAAACTCTGATAGTCTTATTGACAGTTTGGGTATTGAAACAGAGAAATTAATTACAAATGAAAATGAAGAAATTTTTTCGACTACAAAATTTGTAAGCTTTCCCTTTAATCTGGAGATGGAAAAAGTAGAGTTTCTAAGAAATTTCGTTCTGTTTAAAAGAAGTTTAAGCCCTGACTATTTTCACTATAATAATTCTCATGCAGTGCGTGAAGGTATATTACTGCTGCAAAATGAAAATCCAAATTTGGAACAACGGCCAAAATCGGTAAAAATTCCAACTCGTCTAGGAACCAGGGGTAATTTAAACGGTACTGTGAAATTAAAAACTTCCTATTATATTTCCGAAGCGGAAAAAAACTTCATGTATAATTATATTTATCAAATGCAAAGTTCCAAACCTCATTTTAGCAAAACAGAATTTATGGAAGATCTAATAAGTATTTTATCTTCTACCTATCCTAAAATGAAAAAGGCAACTAAATAATTCAGTCGCCTTAAACATATTTCTATGTTTTTTCCTAACTCAAAGATACAAATTAAAATGAAAACAACAGAAAGTTCAGGTTTTTTTTGTGTAGTGTATTTTACAGACACCAAAAAGACCGCATATTATCATAAGGTTTGGCAACCATCGAAATTAGCTAAAACGTTGCATAACTGGAAATGGATAAAATCTTTCGTTAACAAGCAAGATTATTATTCAGACACTAAAACAACTAATTATCACGCTATTTTTGATGACCAAAATATTATTACTGAATTCACTTTTAAACCATTTTTAAAATGAGAAAAACAGATAAAAACTCAAATTATTTGTTACAGTCCAATTTCTTCACTCAAAGTGTAATGAGGGGAGTTACAGAGGTTCAAAAAGAAATTATTTATTATCTGCAAACTTTAATAGATTTTCACAACCCCAATCCCAAAGAAGACATTGTTTTCAATTATGACGATTTTTTGAAGTATAAAAAAATAGAAAAAAAGAATACTTTTTCCGTTGCAGAAACTTTTATGATGTGTGATGGACTGCGTTCCATTAACGGTGTTTTTTATAATACCAATACAAAAACGACCGTGTTTTTTAATATAATTGATAGCGTTTCTGTTAGTGATGAGAATCCCAATGAATTTAGAATCAAATTTGCAAGCATGGGTAAGGTATTCTTTTTTGAAAAATTTGCTATAGATTATGCCGAGAATAACAAAATGTCATACACGCAAATTGAAAGTAGCATTATTGATTTAAAAGGGGATAAGCGAAAAAAATTGTTTGAATTATTGTCGCAGTTTAAAGCAACCGGAATTTATAGGGTTTCGCTGGAGGAATTAAAAACACTTTTAGGTTTTATCGTCTTTGTTAATGAAAAAGATAAATCTTTAAAAAGTGAACAATTACAGTTGCAATTTCTATTTGATAAATCAAATTTAACTGAGGAATACGAAAGAGTAGAGTATTTGATTCGATGGGCAGATTTTAAAAGGGTTTTTTTAGATCCGGCAATTGCTGAATTCAATTCTAACGAAAGATTAGACATCTCCCATATTTCGTATAACACTATAAAAAATGGACGAAAAATAACAAGTATTCATTTTTCATTTCAAAAACGTTTAGACAAATCTAATTTATCTTCATTGCACAAAACCGCACTAGCTCATTTCACTTCTTATGGACTTACCGAAGGTCAAACTATATTTTTGTTACAGCGACTCGGACATGAAAATATGTATAATAGAGTAAATTCTGCAATTACATTTAATAATCATTTCGACAATAAAGAATCAAAACATTACCGAAGAAAAATTTGGTTTAAAAATGATACAGGAGAGGAAATTAAAAATCTTTCTGGATTTTTATATACAACAGTTTTTCCTGAACTTCAAATGTAAAATAAATTAGAGTAAAAATGTTAAGTATTAATTTAGATAATAGGAGAAACGGGCTATACTTTTTGGAGGAATGAGGTACACTTTTGGAGGAATGAGGTACACCTTTGGAGGAATGAGGTACACCTTTGGAGGAATGAGGTACAC
>JAIXLO010000141.1 GCA_026931325.1 Chitinophagales bacterium
ATAATAAGTTGTATGCTATGCTAAAAGAACGACCGTGCTAAAAACAAACTTTCTGAAAAAACTAAAATCTGACAGACGAAAACCAAATATTAAAGTTATATTTTTGCAAAATTGAATATTTTGACTAAATGAAAAATTTAAGCATACAGGAACGAGAATTTTTAATGGAATGTTTAGCCAATGGCTCAACCATTCCTGAAGATTTTAGAGAAAAACTTTTCCCAACTACACATAAAGAATATGAACTTCGCTATGCAGGGAAAATGCGTAAAGAAGATATTTTAGCTGACCAAGACGGAACTTTTGCTGTGCCTTTACAAGTGGAGAAAATTTACAACGGAGAGCGAGAAAAGTTTAAAGATGATTGGAGAAATATGCTTGTTTTTGGAGATAATTTACAATTTCTAAAAACCCTCTACAAAAACGAAGACCCACTTATAAAAGACAAAGTGAAGGGAAAAGTAAAACTTATTTATATTGACCCACCTTTTGCTACAGAAGGCGATTTTAATACTCAAAATGGACAAAAAGCATATACCGACAAGGCAAAAGGTTCTGAATTTATTGAGTTTATTAGAAGAAGATTAGTTGTTGCTAAAGAATTACTTGCAGAAGATGGAGTTATATTTGTTCATTTAGATATAAAAATGTCACACTACATAAAAATTGTTCTAGATGAAGTATTTGGTAAAAATTATTTTAAAAATCAAATAACTTGGGAATATCAAGGCTCTTGGGTAGAACCCAAAAATAATTTTCCTAAAAGATCACAACAATTACTTTTCTATGCAAATGGAGACCGTTATTTATTTAATCAAACATTTGAAAAAGAAAAAACAGAACAATGAGTAATAAAAAGGTGGGCGAAATACATTGATGATGGTAAAATTTATGGGAAATATGCACCATATGAAGATGGAAAATTTCAGCCATATTTAAATAAATTTATCAAGGAAAATAAGAGAAATCCAAAAAATGAAGATATAATAGCCGAATTCAAAGGACGAAGAATTGGAGATGTTTGGTATGTAAGTATGTTAAACCCAATTAGTCTTGAAAATCAAAATTATCCTACCCAAAAACCAGAAGAACTTATTGAAAGAGTACTAAATGCTACAACGAATAAGAATGATTTGGTACTTGATTTTTTTGCTGGAAGTGGGACTACTTGTGCTGTTGCCGAAAAATTGGGTAGAAAATGGATAACCTGTGATATTGGCAAGTATAGTTTTTACACAATACAAAAAAGACTTCTAACCATACAAGAAAGTAAAAGTTTAGAAAATCCAAAACAAAAATATGGCAAACTTGCTAAAACTTTTGTAACTGTTAATACAGGTATCTACGACTTAAAAAAAATGCAAGAACTCAATCAGGACAAATATATTGAGTTTGTATTGCAATTATTTGAAGTTACACCAAAGAAGCAAACTAAAAAAGGATTTGCATTTCACGGAGAAAGAAAAGACGGTTATCCTGTAATTGTTTGGGATTATTGGAATAATAAAGAAAGTAATTTAGATATTTTCTTTTTAGAAAATTTACACCAGACTTTAGGAAAAAGTGTTTCAAAAAGAGTTTACATTATCGCACCAGCAAACGCAGTAGATTTTATTAGTGATTTTCACGAGTTAGATGATGTTCGCTATTATTTTCTAAAAATTCCTTATCAAATAATAAAAGAATTACACCCAAAAGATTTTGCTAAAATCAGACAGCCAAAAAGTAAAAATAAAGTCAATGATTTAGACAATGCAATTGGTTTTCATTTTAGTTTACAGCCAGAAGTGGAAGCAACTTTTGAAAATAATAAATTGGTAATTAAAAAGTTCATTTCTAACTTCAGAGAGGAAGAAACTAATAAATATTTAGAAAACTTTGAAAGTTTGAGTATGGTTGTTATTGACAATAATTACAATGAAAAAGACGGTTTTATTATGAGTGATTGTATTTTTAGTGAAGATATTGAAAGTGTGCAAAGCACACTTCATATTCCACTTCAAAATACTGGGGATAATATCTGTGTCATTTTTATTGATATTTATGGAAATGAATTTAAGCAAGTCATTAAAACTAAGTAAGCAATGGCAGGAAAGAAAATTTTTAATACGCAAGATTTAGTTTTAAAAGTAAACGACAAAAATTTTGACCCAATAAAATATCCTTTAGATGAATGGGAACGCTTTTTAGATGTTCTCTGTCAAAACAGAGAATATCAAAAAGAAGCAATAAAAACTGCCATTCATTATTTGATTTCAACTAAATACAATACTATTGAAG
>JAIXLO010000120.1 GCA_026931325.1 Chitinophagales bacterium
GAAATCCAGGAGCAGCAGGAACAGAAGATGTTCAGGATGCTGACTTCGAAGAAGTGAAATAATCACTTAGTCAACCAATAATTTTATTCAGAATTCCCCAAGTGAAAACTTGGGGAATTTTTTTGTGTAGTTTCTTACAAATTATTTTAAACGTTCAAAATATGGAGAATTAAATAGTGGCTCTCCAGATTTAACTTACATCAATTCTTAGGGTATGGATCTCCTTTGATCAAGAAGGATTTTATCCTTGGTAAATTAAATTTCTCTGAAATCTCCTCTAATTTTGTGCCCTGATTTATTGCACCAGACAACCGTTTTGAAAAAGGTAAAAAAATTCCGTTGTAAATATTTATAAACGCATTGCAGAAGCAATGTGAATATCGATTGTATTCCTAGCCGAACTTCTACAAGAAAATCCAACGCTTGGAATTTCTCTTAGAAACGCAGTTTTTAAAATCCGTCTTGCCGTGGCTTCTAAAAACAAAGGCAAATCTGGCGGTATGAGAATCTTATATCTCGCACGTATAATTAAGCAAAAAATATATCTTTTCTCTATTTTTGATAAATCTCAGCAGGAAAATATCTCGCAAAAAAATATTGCTGAAATCTTCAAAAATGAGGGATTGTTATAACCAAAGCCAATTAAAAAAGTTGACTTTGGTTATAACTTTATTTAATGAAAAATTCTTTAAGTTCCCCTTCCTTTATTAATTTGATATTATTAGGAGTTATCATTTTGTAAATATATCCATATTGAATATCCTCATCAAATGATCCTCTACTTTTTTTATCCTTTATAAAATCATTATCAAGAGCGTTCTTTTTTTTAACAATATTATATTTCGGATTATAAGATTCCGCTATTATAACTTTATTGTCTTTATATTTAAATGCACCTAACTTATTAATTCTATCAATAGGAAAAACTTCATTTTCTTTTGATGTAGCTAAAATAATTAACGTGTCCTGTCTTGTAAAAATGTAAAAAAAATTTAATCTTTTATTATTTTCATTTACTTTGTTAATATCTTCCAATACAGTATTGTATATTTTCTCAGAAACGAAAATTTTATTATTATTTTGTTTTTCACAAGAATGAATAAACAAAAACAGCGTAAGTATGATTATTTTTTTCATTTTTCTAATGACTTGAGATCCAAATTACCATCATCGTTAATCATACCTTTTTTGACAGATATATCATCAACTTCTTTTCCTTTTTGATTATAGCGTCTATATTCATATAATCTTTTAGGATTTCCATCTGAACTGATAACAAAATGGCGAGGATATTTCCCATTTGCATTATCAAGAGAAACGCCTGATTTCATATCACCATCATTTGGTAAAGTACCTCTCGGATGATTATGTATTTCGAAAGATAATTTTGACACCCCTCTATGTGCAAAAATACTCGTAACAGCGTCAGTTTGATGTCCTGTGAAAATTGTATAATTCATTTTAGAGCCAATCTTGTGTCCTGCTAAACCCCATTCAACATCAGTATTATCAATTAAGAATGTATAAAGAGAAGATGCTGTACTAGCATTATTTGTAAAACCTCTACTTAGCCCTTTCGGAAACATTGGAATATTAGTGTAAGGATATTTAGAATTTTGTGGATCTTTTAGATTTAAGGACAAATCGGATATTGGCGTAGAATCTGATGGAGCACTTTTATTTATTACATATGGCTTAACTGAATTATCCACATTACCATTATCATCTGTAACAAAAAGCCTATCATCAGTCCTATTTTCACTTCTATCATTAGGATCCGCTCTTTTTACTTGTCCATCTGGTAATAATTTATAATCTGTTTTAACACTTCTTCCATCAGGATCTGTGTTACTTATTGGATTATTCATTACATAATTATATGGTGACCAACTCGTATACTCTTCACTTAAAGGGTCTGGCGAAATCCACCTCCCTATGTCAGGCATCAGAAAACGTGCGCCGTAGTCGTACATTCCGGTCTCTTGGAGTTCCTTGCCGTTGTATTTATAGTTATCAAACTATTCAATTACATTTTCTGTAAAAATTTCATTAATACTTACCGTACTATCCATTTTATTAAATGCTTTTTCTGTGAATAATCCTTTAATCAAAATTTTTTTATTTTTATATTTTGAAAAATCTATTTTATAATGATATTGATTTCTGCTTTGTGTACAACTATCCATTTCCTTAGATATTACTTTACTACCATCACTAATAACATATGCAAATAAGTTTCTCTTTGGTAGTGAATTAGAATT
>JAIXLO010000061.1 GCA_026931325.1 Chitinophagales bacterium
TAATTCTTTCAACTGTTCTTCGCTTACTATTGATGGTGAATCATCCATAAGTGAAAATACTTTTGTTGCTAAAGAAGTGCTGATTATCTATTATTAAAAAATTTTTTATTAATAAGTATATTGTTCAGTATGAATTTAGCAAATATTCAATTTGGCAGTCTTTAATATTCTTGTTAAAAAGATAATATAGTATTTTTTAATTCTTGCAAAAAATGTAGATATATTCAAAGGAAGTGCTTTTATGATGAATTTTCTCACTTTATAATGTAATGGGGAGATATCTTTAGGATAATCATTTTCTGGAATACTGTATTGATGCAGCTCTCTGAAATCATTTTCAAGTGCTTCTAATTTGACAAATAAAAATAGGTTAAATCTATACCACGGTTCAATATCTTTGTCATTCATTATTTTTTTTCTAAATGGATCAAGCATAATGAACCCTTCGTTCTTAAATTTATTCTGCCAATAGTAATATGGTTGTTCATTAATATGGTTTTCTCCTCCTTGTCCAGGTACTGCAGCTGAAAAAAGAACTAAATCACTATGGGAACACAACGATTTAATAAAAGAAGATGCACAATGTTCTGGTAGATGCTCGGCAACTTCTAAACATTGCACTAACGAATATTTTCTTCCTGTAGTAAAATGAGAACGCAAATCTCTAATGAAAAAACCTTCCTTGTTAAAATGAAGTTTATTTGTATCAACATAGTTACCATCTATTCCATGAACAATATCTACATATTTTGACCATACCTTTAACCATGCTCCTCTGCCACAACCAACATCAAGCACTGAATCGATGTTTAATTTTTCTAAAACAAGCGGAATTATTTTAGTGGCTGATCTAATTGCACCAATTTCAATATATGTAAAAAAAGCTTGATTGTACTCGTACATTATTTGACTGTCCTTTTGTTCTCCATTGCTATGATTTCTTTAATGATATATAAAGGTCTCCTTTTCGCTTCAATATAAATACGACTTATATATTCTCCAATAATCGCCATAACTAGAAATTGTCCAGCACCTAATAATGTTAATATTACTCCAAGACTTGCCCAACCAGGAACTGCATTTAAAACAGTCCATGAAAAAATAACATATATCATAAGAAGAATAGCGATAATTGAAAACAGTAATGAAAAGTAAACAGATATTCGAATTGGACTGACACTAAACCCTGTAATTGCATCAATTGAAAAAGCAACCATTTTGGATAATGGATATTTTGTCTCACCAGCAAATCTAGGTTGTCTTGTATAGTTTAATGGGACTTGGTTAAAGCCAATCCATGAAATCATCCCTCTTAAAAAGCGCTGATTCTCAGGCATTGAATGTAATTTATCTTTAACACGTTTAGTGATTAACCTGAAATCACCAGTATCTAGAGGAATATCAATTTTTGCCATTTTATTTAGTAATCGATAAAAAATAGATGCCGACTTTTTCTTAAAAAATGTTTCTCCAACTCTATGTTCTCGCTTACCATAAACAACATCTGCACCTTCATCCATAAGTTTCATAAATTCTGGCAGGAGTTCTGGAGGATCTTGAAGGTCAGCATCAATAATGAATATTCTTTCTCCACAGGCAACATCTAAACCAGCAGTCAATGCTAGTTGATGACCAAAGTTTCTTGATAAATTTACACCTACAACATGCTTATTTTCTTTACAAATCTTATAAATGATTTCCCAAGTTAAATCTGTTGAACCATCATTAATAAAAATAATTTCATAATCTTCATTTAAAAATACTTGGTCTGAACATACTTTGGAAAGTCTTTGATAAAATTCTGACAAAACTTTTTCTTCGTTATAACAAGGTACAACAATAGAAAGACGAATGGAATCATCTATCATTTGATCACTATCTTTTGTAGTTCTTATTTTCATATAACCACCAATTTCCATAGTTAGATTTTAATACTACTGAATCAACCTTATCTTCAAAATATATAAAAGATACATCTTTTAATGCTGATATTAAAAAGTACTTATATTTATAACCTCTATATAATTCCCAATTAAATTGTCGCGGGTTCCATTCAAATCCCATTATTATTGAAGATTTCTTATTCGGTAAAAACCTTGCCATCTCTGGGAAAAAATGCGCAAAACTAAAATCTACTAATCCGCCATCTAAAGCTTGGTACCAAGCTCCAAAATGTAAAAAGAACGGGTACTGAAAAGTTGGATATAAATGTTCCAGTAGTACTGGATAAACTATACTATTACTATTTCGTTC
>JAIXLO010000080.1 GCA_026931325.1 Chitinophagales bacterium
TATTAATAAGAGAGTTGCTTATCTTTGTGTCTAATTTTAAGGGTACAGTTCATATTGATTAACTTTTTTTGTTAATCAAAATTATAAAGGAGATTTACAATGAACGACATAACATTTTCAGATTCGTCTTTCTTTGTTGGTATTGATACTCACCTTAAAAACTGGAGAGTAACAATACGCAACTCCGGTTTAGAACTAAAAACATTTTCAATGAACCCATCACCAGATGAACTTTATAAATATCTTTCTACTCACTATCCCGAAGGAACTTACTTCATCGTTTACGAAGCAGGTTTCTGCGGCTTCTGGCCACAGAGAAAGTTTAACCAGCTTGGTGTTAACTGTATAGTTGTTAATCCAGCCGATGTTCCTTCTTCAGGTAAAGAGAAGGTAGTTAAAACTGATTCCTGTGATTCCCGCAAACTTGCTCGTGAACTTGAAAATAGTTCACTTAAAGCTATCTATGTTCCTGGTGTCGATCAGGAACAGCTTCGTTCTTTGATGCGTCTTCGTTTCCGCCTTGTTCAGAATCAAACAAGAATTAAGAACAGAATTAAAATGCTTCTTTACAACTATGGTATCATTATCCCTAAAGAACACATTACCAACTCACGCTGGTCCGGTTACTTTATCCATTGGCTTGCATCTATTAAGCTCAATTCAACTGCCGGACAGTTTACACTTGATGATCTTCTTTTGCAGTTAGATCAAACAAGAGAACATCTTAAGCAAGTACTAAAACAATTAAGAGAAGAAGCAAAACAGGAAAACATATCTTCGGTTATTTCTTCACTGGTTTCTGTGCCCGGAGTTGCATTTATTACAGCAATGAGTCTTTACACAGAAATAATAGACATCAAAAGATTTGACAGCTTTGATAATCTTGCATCATTTGTTGGACTTGTTCCTTCAGTTTACTCATCCGGTGAAACTGATTATACGAGAGGAATATCCTTTTTCGCCATAACAAGTTTCTTCGTCCATTGATTATAGAAGCTGCGTGGCTACTGTTAAAACAGACCCTGCTCTTACGTTTAAGTATAAAGAGTTAATAAAAACAATGCCCAAACAATAAACAAAAGTATTTTTCGTAATAATATGGATTCTATCAAATTTCCTTGAGAATGTAGAAGATAACTATCCTTTGATATGAGGCTTAAGATAATTTAGAGCCTTTTTACCTCAATCATTTTCTTAACCGGTGAATCATCTTCAATAAGCAATTCATTTGTTGAAAATATTTCAAAATGATCTTTATTTAGTTGTGTGGTTTTATTAAAAATAGTATTCTTAATTATTTCTACCCACTCATATTCAGGGCGATCTCCAATATAACCTTGACCAACAAGATGTTCGGTAGGCAATCTTAGACCTATATTAATATTTTCTTTGGGAAGTTTCTTAAATGGAGAATAATAATCAGGCTCTAATTTAGAACCAGGTGGCTATTTTTTTAATTCGGACTCAGCCATTTTATAATCTTGTAATGTGGAGAGTGAGTGTTCAATTCCACGAGAACTATTTTTATCAAAATACAAAATGCTAAAATCAGGAGATTCTCTTTTTATAAGAGAAAATGGATAAATATTATTTTCAAGTTTACCAAGAGAATACAAATAAACAATGGACGAAAATATTTCTTGTACTTGACTTGAATCATTATCCTAAATCCTAAAAGAATTCAACATTGGAATAATATTCTTAATTTCATCTTTTGAATCAAAGTAAAACATAAAATTCATTGCTTGCAAACTAATACTTATCAGGAATTACACTCATTCGTTTATGCGTAAATCCTGCTATTACTACTCTGATTACTTTTCTTAGAATTTCAAAATCAACTTATACCTTTGCTAAACAGATACTTTTTAATCTAAACCTGTTTCCATATTAAGCAAAAACCTAAACTTCCTTACCGTTTAGCTCAACATTTCCGTATCAACATAAAACCAGGCATTACTATGATATTTAAACATATAATAAAGAAACTTAGCTTAGGTGCAAAAAGTCCTCTTGATCTGCTAAACCAGTAAATATTTTTAATACAAAAAAATTATTTATATATATAAAAGAGAACCGGTTTCATCTTATCTAAGCATTACCCATCAAAAACAAGAACCCCACTCCGGTACAGAGAGTAAAATGGAGTGCAAAAAATCTATTGCAAACTAAAGCAGAAAACTTCAAAACTTAATTAACTATTAGAGACAATAAAACTTTTATTAGCTGAAAAATTTA
>JAIXLO010000106.1 GCA_026931325.1 Chitinophagales bacterium
GGAACTGGAGATTTATAAAGAACTTTTGAAAAGGTAATTGCGGAAATTATCTTCTCGAAATTAACCTTGTCAACTTTTTTCAAAATCCTGTAAAAAAATATTTTCACGGCGAGAATTATTGTTTGAGTAGTGCTGCCTGCTATGTTAATGAGTCGTGGATTGAAAGTGATATGATTGTGTTTAGATCTTATGATTTTTAAGGGTTTGCTACTGATGGCCATAAGAAATGATTCATGCGGAAGTGTGGTAAAGTCGCTCCATAGGAGCGAAATCTTTGTAGAAAATATTTTAGCAGCAATGTTGTGCTCCGTAGGAGCGCTATCTTTTTACAGTATATTAACACCCACATTAAATGACTCTTGCTGTAGCGTAGGCTTTGTCTTTGTGATTTTTTGGTCGAAACGGAAATGGAATTATTTTCTCCACCGATTTTGGATCAGCGGTAAAGTTGATTAAAATTCTTCTGTCGATGTAGCAGTGGATTGTGGGGATTTTCATTTGCTGAATTGCGATTTCAATTTAATTGACTAGACTAAGGGATTGGTTTGGCAGCGTGGGAAACTCCTTGAAATATTTTAATTTTATTCTAGTTTTCATCTTCGACTTCGTGATAAAAACTTTTTGCAAATTTTAAACTATTATTTGCTCTAAATTTATTTTTTAATTTTAAAAAATCTATGAATTTTTCTATTGTTTCTTTCATTGGCTGATTTATAACTAGTCTTTCGCTCTCCTTGAAAACAATGCCGTCATTAATCATTTCATTAATTGCCTGGAAATCTTCAGAATAATAGATTACTCTTTTATTATTATCAATTCTTCTAAATTCTTTATTTTTTAATTCTTTTTTAGAATTATTATAGTTTAAATTTAATTTGTCTTCATTTTTCAATAAATAGTGCATTTTCCTAATTAAATAGAAATCATCTTTAATATATCTTTGAAATATTGCATCATCTATTCTAGTATAGGCATAATCGTCACTTTTCTTAAATTCATCAATAAGTCTTTTTCTTCTGCTTTTACTCGAATAATGATCAATTTTTTCGCTAACAAAAATTGTGAGAAATATAATTCCTATACCAACAAAAAAATAACTAATAAGCCTTAATAATTGTACCCAAAAATTTCCCATGAATACGTTTTCAAGAAAGGGCTCTTTATTTTTAACATCAACGGCATTAACAACTAATATGTTTTTTTGATCAGCAATTTTACCAATAGATTTTACTTCAGGAGATATATCTGTTTTATGTAATACAAGAAATTTAACCACAAAATTTTCACCTTTTTCAATAATTATGTCATTAAAATTAAACTGATTTTTTGCATAATTAATAACGCGAATATTTCTCTTAATGTAATTATTACTACTTTCAATTATTTGAGGTTTTTCAATGATTTTACCGCCAGTAAGCTTTATGCCAATAGGGTCATTTTTATCATACAAATTATTAGTAAGAGTTTGATCTCCATTGTTGATAATTTTAATAGTATAAATCCTTAAATTTTCATTGGTTTTCCTAAGATCTGTGCTATCATAAATTACATTTAATTTATTTACATCAGCATTAAAATCTAAAACATTGATGCTGGATAATATTTCGAAACGTATATCAACTTTTTTTTCTTGTAAAAAGGCGTAAACTGTTACAATTGTTCCAATAATACCAAAAATCGCTACGAAAGTTTGTGAAATATAGTTTTGAAGAATTCGCTTTATAAAAGGCTTGTCTTGCATATAATTTGGTAGTTTCGTGATTAATTAAATATTTAAGATAAAAATTTTTGAGAAAGATTATTTTTTCAAATTTTTATTTTTCTGATTTAAAGTCTAGATTATTTAGACCAAAGAAGGGAGTGTTATAAAATCCATGGATTTTAACTTAATTATTTTTTTATCAGTTTTTGAGGGATGTTATAAACTATCAAATATACAATTATTTCTTTTTAAATCTTCCAAAACTCCTTTCACAATCCCAATCTCATAGCCCTGATTGCAGCGGCATCCTTTTGCAGAACGAAGTGGAGCAAAAGATACAGCGGAAAGCAGGTTCCCGGCTCCTAAGAAATATTACCATTTTATTCAACAGATTGCCACGTCATTCGTTCCTCATTCCTCGCGATGACATCGTGGGAAAATCTCTGCAAATCCACACCATCCAAAGCGAAAATATTTTGTAAATTTGCCCTACTTTTAATTAAATC
>JAIXLO010000016.1 GCA_026931325.1 Chitinophagales bacterium
ATATATTCACCGGAAATAATTTTTTCTTTTATTTTAGATAATCTGTTTTCTTTTTCAGGTTCAATACCTGCTAGATGTATTCCTCTAACTTTTTCTGAATAGGATAATAGTGCAAAGCCCTCAACTCTTGGAATCACATTTTCTATTTCATTTTGTTTGGTTAGTTCTTCTTCTAATGTAATATTTCTTTCGAAAGTGTTTTCTAAAGATTGTTCTTCCCAATATCCTTTTTCATGTATTTGAATATAACCAAACCAACTTCTTACTACCGAATCAATCATTTTATCATACATACCTAATTGCATCGATCGTAAAATAATTGCAAATAATACGGCAAAAAATATTGAACCTATTGTTATTAAACTTCGCTTTTTATTGCGCCAAATATTTCTCCAAGCTAATTTTATATAGAACATATTAATTCAGGTTTTTCATTTTCTCAGGATTGAAGAAATTCTCTTCTATATGTTTACAAACAAAGCGAGTTATAAATTAAAATAGTTTGAAACCGGTTTTCAACTGGTGTCATTTCTATTTTGATACCAATTTTCCTCTAAAATTTTCACGTCAGTTCCTTTTAATAAATTTACCAATACATTTTTCTTCATCGTAAACTCAGCGTCTTTATGTTTATTCTTTTTTATCTATATAGGAAATGATTTTACCCCATGTACAGACGATTCTGGTTTTGGTAACATCTCAATTTTATAACATGTACTACCATCAATTTCTGTTTCTCCTATAATCTTATGAGAATAATCGTTTAATACGGAGTTATGTTTTACTAAATCATCATTAGTAAAGTCGGTTCCCATCCAAGATTGTGACATCATTGAAGGTGGTAATTTGATAATCTTCTCAATTCCAGGAATCCAGTTCCATACTTCTTTCTTTCTTTTTAAAAATGCATTTCCTTTTTCTTTAGTTGGTGCAAATACAAGTACCATCGAAAAATCAAATCCCTTTGTCCATAGTTTCATAGATAGTTCTCGTTCCCATTTTGGTCTAATAATCTTAATTGTAATCTCAGCCTGTGTAGATTTTTAACTTTGTCATCCATTTTCTTACAATTTCATAAGCATTTTGACTATATGCACTTAATTGGATATAATTAGAAATTGAAATAGTAATACTTTAATTGTTTTCATATTATTTATTTTTTATTGAACAAAATTCTTTGATTATGAATTCCAACGTGTCTTCAAAATGGGGAAAATTACTTTCACCTAACATTATGTATTGCATAGCTAATCCATCAATCATTGCTCCATAACGATGTGATAATAATTCGGGCTCTTCCTTACCCATTTCTATAAAAATGTTTTTTGCGTTTTCAAATAGTTTCGACCAATAGCTCCATAAAATTTTGTATGCAATTGATTCTTTGTCTAATTGTAACGATAGCGTAATAAACATTCGCCACATTTCTGGATTTTTTTTTAGATGTTCGAAATTTGTTCTTATTAAAAATTCTAACCTAGCGTCTGGGTTTTTAATTTCTGCTGCCGGTATAAACGTTTGGATTACTTTTTTTAGAATAAAATCTAATGTTTCTTCTAATAATATATCCTTGCTCTCAAAATAATTGTAAATTAATCCTTTTGAAATATTTGCCTCTTTAGCAATTGCGCTTATTGAGGTATTGTTATATCCGTGTTTTGCAAATAATTTCATTGCTGCATTTAAAATATTTAAACGACTGGCTTCACGAATATTCTCAAATTGTTCTTTACTTATTGGTGACGCAATTAATACTGAACGGACGGTCAAGATAAAAAGAAATTTATTTTGCATTATTTAATTTTAAGAAGTTTATAAGATAGAAAATCAATATAAAAAATTAAAAGTATAAATCATACGTAATGCAAAATTCCTTCCCATGTTGTAAATTCCGTAGTACCCGTTTGTTGAATTGGTATAATATTCAAAATATTTCAATCGGTTTAAATGCGATTGATAAGCAATATCAAAAACATTATTCACTTGAAAAGTAAAAACAAATTTATTGTACTTATTGCGTAATAACTCTGCTGTTACTCCTGTGTTTATCAGTGTGTAAGCAGGTGTCTGCGTTTCTGTACCGTTTAAACTTAAATAGCGATTTTGAGTTGCATTGAATTGCAATTCAACTTTAGGTACAAATATTATTGGCTGATTGCTTAATATAATTTCTTGGCTAATACTGCTC
>JAIXLO010000076.1 GCA_026931325.1 Chitinophagales bacterium
GAGGAACAGTCCATGTTGTAGTGCCTGGCGTAGTAAATGTAACTGTTGTTTGAGCTAAAATGAAGAACGTATTTCCAAAAAAAACTAAAAATAATACCCCTTTTAAAACACATTTAAAAGTGTAGTTTTTTATCATAAAAGGATTCTTCATTACTGCTCGATAATATAATATAACTCGAAAGTAGGCATCATTAAATTTTTTAAAAAATGAATCTTTTTAAATATTTAGCAATATAAATTAGCATTAATTAGTATTTTAAAGTGCTTTTATAAAAAAAATCGATGCCGACGAAATTTAAAATTAAAAGGTTGCTTTCGTATATTAATTTTTTCGTTTTATACAGTAAAAACAGGATACTTGGGATATAATTTTATTTTTATCGATCAATTTTTAAAATTATTTTAACTAAAATAGCAACAACAATCGCTGTTATTTTGCAAATAATAATTAGCTTTATAAACGTATTATTAATTCAATAAAATGTCGCAAGAATTACATCAATTAATCAAATCGCTTAATAAAGGCGAAAAAAGAGCTTTTGTTTTAGCTGCTGAAAAAACCGATGGAGATAAAAATTTTCTTGAGCTTTACTACGCCATTGTTGCTCAAGATAAATATGATGAAGACAAAATAATTAATGAAAATAAAGACCGACCTTTTGTAAAACAATTAGGCTTCACTAAAAACTACCTACAGAATTTTATTTTAAAAGAATTAAGAGCTACAAACTCAAACTATAAAGTTAGTATCCGATTAAAAAATTATTTGATTGACATTGAGTTGTTGTTTTGGAAAGGGCAATTTAAATTAGCCATAAAGTTGATTAATCAAGCAAAAGCATTAGCCGAAAAGTATGAATATCATTTAATGTTGGAAGAACTTTATTACTGGGAAAGGAGAATTATTTCTTCGGGCTCGATGAAAGTTCCAAAGGTTTTAAATTACAGCGAAGATATTCGATTTAAAATAATGGATAGTTATTTTAATGCATTAGAATATAAGAAAATAATTAATGAAGTTACTGCAATTATCAGAGAATCTGATGAAGTTAGAGATGAAGAAGATTTAAATAGACTCAATAAAATTACAAACAGAGATTTATTATCGAATATTAATAATGCAAAATCGAAAAAAGCCATTTACGATTATTTTATTTTAAATGCCGCATTATCTAGATTGAAGGGTGATTTTGTGGAAGCAATGAATTTTCATCAGCAATTACAAAAATTTATTAAAGAAAATAAAGAAATATTTATTGAAGAGAATCCAATATTTTATTTAGCTACTTGCAATAACATTATGTTACACGCATTACAATCTGAAAACCTAAAGGTATATGATGCAACCTACAAGGAAGTAACAAATATGAAATTTAAAGAAGAATACACAAATGCATATTACAATTCTAGAATATTAATCTTCTTATTAAATTCTTCTATTCAAAACAAAACATATCAATCGGTTAAACATTTGGCATCTTCTGAAACCAACTTAAGCAACGATTTAATGACAGAAGAAGTAAAATTATTATTAAATTACTATTGCGTAGTTATTAATTTTCATTGCAACGATTTCAAAGAAGCACTTGTTTTTATCAATAGAATTTTAAATAATCAAAAACAACTTAGAGTTGATGTAATTGGCTCTACACTCATTTTTAATTTATTAGTACATTTTGAGCTTGGCAATTATGATTACATCGATAATTTAGTTACTAATCATGTTGGTTTTTTAAAAAAACACCGATTACTTAGTTTGTACGATAGCATCTTTATGAAGAGTTTTTCGAAAGTATCAGAAACAAAAACTAAACAAGAAATAAAAGAATTACATCTTGCCACAATTGAACATTTGAAAAGTATTAAAAACAAAAAAACATTTCATTACGAATTAAATTATTTAGATTGGTTAGCCGATAAAGTAAAATAAACATGGTTAAAATTTCACACCATGTAAGGAAAAGTAACATTGATAAAATAAAAAAATCCTCAGAATCTTTAGTTTCTGAGGATTTTTTTAAGTGACCCCGGAGGGATTCGAACCCCCAACCATCAGAGCCGAAATCTGATATTCTATCCAGTTGAACTACGCAGCCATTTTTAAGTACGAAATACAAAGTTTGAAGTACGATTTTATATCCTTCGCAATTTGTATTTCGTACTTACTATATTATAC
>JAIXLO010000164.1 GCA_026931325.1 Chitinophagales bacterium
CAGGTTGGAAAGCTATGGAATTTTTTATTGGTTCAATTTGATTTTACAATTAAGCATAATTTTTATTAATAAAAATCGCAAGTACTACGAAGATAAAGTATTCAAAAATCATAATTATATTTGGATTTCCAAAAAAATAATCAATTTTTATCATAAAAATATTTTCAATAAATGTAGGATTAAGTCCTAAAATCAATGCTGGTATCAGTAAAATTAAGAAGGAGATTTTAGTTTTAATATTTATGTTATATTTTGTTCCTTTTCCTTTAAATATCTGGAAAAACTTTAAAGTGTAAATTAAGGTTCCAATATTTATAAATGAAAAAAGCAGATAAGCTATACCAAAATCCTTAACAGAGTATTTGACAATATCTTTGCTTATGTAACCACTAAACATAGGTAGGCCTATAAGAGAGAACAGACTTAATATCATAAGAATACTCATAAATGGCGAAGATTCATAAACTCCTCTAATTTCATTTAATCTTCTTTTGTTCGTTTTATTGATTATAAGACCAACAGTTAAGAAAAGTAAGCTTTTTGCAAATGCATGTGAAAATATATGGTAAACTCCACCGACTAGTCCATATCCAGATAATCTACTGATTGCCATAAGCATTATTCCTATTTGAGAAATACTGCTAAAAGCAAGAAGCTGCTTTATATCTTTTTGAGCTATGGCAAATATTGTTCCTGATAGAGAGGTTATTAAGCCAATATATAATAAGTATTCTTTTAGCAACCATGGTTGAAATACTAAACCAATTTTTATAAACACATAAAGACCAGATTTTACTAATAATCCTGATAATAGTGCTGACACTGCAGCAGGAGCTGCTCCATGCGCTTTAGGAAGCCAATTGTATACAGGAAAAAACGCTGATTTTACGCCCATAGATACTATTATAAAAATATATGACATTTGAATGAAGGAATTTGAAAACATGGAGGGTAGAATTTCTTTAGCGAGAGTCATATTGAGTGTACCTATAGATTGATAAATCACTGCTACTCCTATAAGGTAAAACATCATACCTATGCTATTAAATAAAAGGTAATAAAATCCTGCTCTAAAAGAATAACTATCACGTTTATATACTATTAAAATAGTTGAAATTATTGTCATTAATTCTATAAATACAAATATCGTAAAAAAGTCATTGGCTTGCAAGAATCCAAGAAAAACTCCCTCTAAAAAAATAAGAAAGAATCCAAATCTTAAATCATTTTTAATTTTATCGTAATTATAAAAAATAAGTGCCCACCATATGATAATAGCAAGGATACTAAATGCAAGTGCAATTCTATCCATTTTTAATTCTATTCCTGAAACTTTAGAATAGCCTCCAAGTACAAATGCAAATCCTTGGCTATGCCCAATTTTAGTATATGTATCAAGAATTATAAATGTAATCGATGATTGCATTATTAAAACTAATTTTTCGATATGCTTAATTTTAAACGAATAAATTGTTACAGCTGTGATAATTGGTAAAAAAATTAGAAATAGCGTTTGAGTCATAGATTAACCATCCTTTTCCATGATTTCTTGCCAGTTAAGAGTTTCATAATGATGATAAATTTTTATGCTAATCATAAGAGCAAGAGCTGAAATAGCACTTCCAATTATAATAGTTGTAATCATAAGGGCCTGAGGAAGAGGATCTACCATATTTGTAAGATTTCCAGGATGTATAGGAGAAATACCATTCTTTTTATCTGCAAAGGAAAGATATAAAAGAACGATTGCACTTTCCATTATTTGAAGGCAAATTATAGATTTAATTATATTTTTACTCATGGCTAAGCCATATAAACCCAAAGCAACAGTTAATAAAGACATAATAATTCTAAAATCCATCGTCTTCCTCCTCAATGAAGCTTTCTACTATGCATATTAGACCTACACATACCTTTGCAGCTATTATAAGATTTAATAAAATAAAAAAAACTCTTTTTGAAATCATGCTATCGTTTAATATTGGATTAGTAAAGTAAACACCTTTTGATAGTACGCTTAAAAATCCTGCTATTATTAGTAGAAAAAATAATACCTTTTCAAACTTTACCCATTTAGTCAAATCTATATTTTTATCTTCTGAAATAAAATAAAACGCTAAATAAGCAGTGGTTAGTAT
>JAIXLO010000041.1 GCA_026931325.1 Chitinophagales bacterium
ATACATTTTCTCCCTCATGCCGTCTCAGCAACAACGGCACGCGCCCGCCATTGTACACGCCATAAACGGAGCATCCTTCCAGTTCATAACTTGTCACCGTCACTACCTGCCCCTCATGCGTGACTGTAAACGGACACCGCCGAAACTCCTCAGCGTGAATTTTTGCAATCCATAACTTTTGCGTTTTGCCTATCAGCGGGGCGAAACTATCCAGCCCACTGCCAACGCGGAACATTTGATACTGCTGATTATGTGCGCTGGCCTTGTGCCAAAGATGCGGGTGAGTTTCCCAAATTCCAACGGGATTATCATCGTGCCGCTGAAATTGAATCTGATAGTGGGTAGCGTTCTCGCCTATGATTTGCAGGTAGTTTCCCGCCGCCGTGACGCACTCACATACTCTGTCCCTTACGCCTGTTTCTGGATAGTCTTTATTTATCCACCAAAAGGTTTTAACTATAACATATACACGTTTAATGCATCATTAACAATTTACGGCCAAAAGGCATTTGATAGAATAGATTCCCAAAGTAATGATGAAACCAAAGTTTCTTTTAGAGATGCTAAGTATTTAGATTATACGGGTATGCAACATCTTTTATATGTCTTATTAGAATACATTGATTTATATAAATTTTCTTCAAAGTTGTCAGCATTTGGATTTCGTCTGTGGATTATTCTTAATTTTTCTTTAATTATACTACTTATTTTTTATTTAAACAATTCAACTGAAATAGAAATTGGTGCAAGTAAAATTTACCAATAATTTTATATCATTTTGTCCTATTATTCCTTTTTATATTTTTATAACACAATGGGAAGATAAACTTATCTTTCTCTTATTACCTTTGCTTATTTTATTTCTTATCAAAAGTAAAAAATATAAAACAGTATCATTTGTAATGGGTTTTATAATTGCATTTAATGGATTGACGATATTTTTCTTACCTATTTATATTATTTTTTTATTCAGAGAAGTAAAAAAAGATTTTCTGTTAAACTTTATTATAATATTCATTGGTATTATTGTAACAATGATTCCATTCTTTCCCGAAAGTCTTTCAGCATGGGCAAATCGATATACCAGAACAAATGTTTCTAAACCATTTTGGTTTTCATTTTATTTATTTCTTCAAGAAGGATATTATTCACCTTTGGTAAATAATATTTTAATTACAGTAACTAGTCTAACTATTATACTATTATTTCTAATAAGAAAAATAAATTTAATTGACTCGTTAATTTTTGCAATATCTATTGTAATCCTGTTTAGTCCCTATAATGGTGTTGCTAGGGTTATTCCTTTGATACTACTTATTACGATTTTATCTCCAAATATCAGTCGGTTTAATTGGTTTTCATTAGGTTTAGTTTTATACATTTATCTTCTCCTTGATAATGGATATACGATCCCTGTTATTACTGTAGGAAATACAGTTTTATTTTACATCCCAATATTATATGTTTTTGTAATTTACTTTTATAAAAGAACTAAATACAATCATTCTATTTTATTATCATAACTAAGAAATATTTGTCTACTTCTGATTAATTATTAAAAAGAGTGGAAATTGAATTTAAAATGATAAGATATAAAGAAGTTAAAAGTAGTAAGCAAATAAAAATGAGTTCAAGTTATTAGTGTAAAAATGCTAATTGCATCAAAATAGAGTTATTTGAAATTAAAGAAACAAAGAATTACGATCTGAAATTGACATCACAGGTAAGATGTTATGATAATAAGTTATTAGGAGGCAGAAGGGTTAGTAAGAAAAAAGATAATGATATATGCAGAAATTCAGGAGGAGGAAGACTAGCAGAATAAAGGAAAGAAAAAGAAGAACTCAAAAGTAAATTGATAAAAAACGGAGACTTTATCTTTCGGTTTGTTAAATTCAAAGCAATTGGATACAAGATTTTATAAAATGATATATAGAATATTAATATTGAAAATGTAATCTATTTGTGAATTCATGTATTCTAAAATTAACTATTAAATCAAAAATGTTTTATGAAAAAAAATGAAAGAAACATTCAGTTAAAAATATTAGGTATTTGCGTTACAATATCAAAGAAGAATTACTTGGTTAATAAAAATTTTGTGAAAGAATTATTAAAAAAATATTTT
>JAIXLO010000075.1 GCA_026931325.1 Chitinophagales bacterium
GTACATCGTGTGATAAATAATATTACAGATTTGCCAAGCAATACTATTTATCAAGTATTACAAGATTCTGTTGGGTTTATTTGGATAGCACACGATAAAGGAATTTCTAAATATGATAATAATAGCTTTATTCATTTTCGTTCTCCGTCACAACAAGGTACAAGCTTAAGTAATTTACATAGCTTTAATGAAACCGTTTGGTGTCAAGACTTTGCAGGAAATTTATATTATACTAAAGGAAATACTTTATATAAAGAAGAACAAATAAAAAACAGTGGCCTTTATTTTGCTTCAGCAAGGTATAAAAATTATATTGTTACTTAAACAACGATAGTGTTTATTTAATAAATGGATTTAATCATCAAAAAAAATCTTGGAAATTAACTTTCAAAAATTTTCTTTCAATTGGAAAAGGAAAAGAAGCAGCATTTTTATTTACAGAAAGAATATTATATGCCATTAATGAGGATGGAGTTAAAATAAATCAGCAATTTAAAAACTTTAATACTCAACTTTTCTTTATTAAACAAATTAATGGAGATATATATGGCTTTAGTAAAAATACTTATCCTTATTTATTTTTATTAAAAAATAATACAACAATCCCTATAAATATATTACATAAAGGATTAATCATTCAAGATATAAGTATTATAGACAATGAAATTTGGATTAATACAAGCACAGGATCTTATTGTTTTAATAAAAAATGGCAACCAATGTATAATGGCTTTTGTTTTTTTAAAGATAAAAGTATTACGAAAACTATAAAAGATAGAGAAGGAAGTTATTGGTTCTCTACTTTGAATGATGGGATAATATTGGTGCCAGATTTGCAAATGAAATTATTTAGCTATGATAATAAAAGTATTACTTCATTAGCGAGTATAGGAAAAAATATTTTAACAGGGACATCTGATCATAGAATAATAGAATTTGATGTACAAAAAGAAATGTTTAATAATGTTTATAAAGAATATTCTAACCATGAAATAATTGGTTTGTTATATGATGATGTTATTAATGAAACATTATTTTGGTCAAACAGAATAGGATTTGTAAAAGATGGAATAAAACATAAAGAGATAAATAACTTTGCTGCTAAAAGTATAACACCAATCAATAATCATTTTTATGCTGTAGCTTCTGCAACAAGCATTTCATTGATAAGAAGAGATAATACTTTAGCAGAAGTTCCAAAGTGGTTACAAACAGAAAAAAATTCTTGGAACAACTATGAATATAATTTATTAGAACGAACAACAAGAGGTCGTTATGTTCTTTACAATAAAGAAGATAGTACACTATATGCTGCTACAACTAATGGTTTGTTTTATTTTTCTCCAAAAGGAAAAGGAAAAATAACTTATAAAGGGAAAGATATTTTTGCATCACAACTTACTTTGATAAACTCTGAAATTTATGTAGCCACTTACTCAGAAGGATTATTTAGAATTAAAAAAAATAATGTAGTAGAAAATATTGACAATAAAAACATCAATTCGTCTTTGTATAAAATAACAGCAAGTGGTAATTATTTGTGGATGATAACTGATGAAACATTACAACGTTATAATATCAAAAATCAATCTGTAGTAAACTATACTCATGCTGATGGATTACCTAAGGCAGAATTAAAAGAAGTATTAATTAAAAATGGAAAAGTTTATTTAGCAACCACACAAGGAATGGTTGTTTTTGATGAAGCATTAAATATTGAAAATAATGTCCCTCCAGTATTAACTATTAATAATTTTTTAGTAAATGGAGAATCTATAAAAACAGAAAAGCAACCACTAAAACTCAATAGCACTCAAAACAATATAGTTTTACATTTTTCTTTATTGTCTTTTAAAGGAGGTGTAAACTCAGGTAAAATACAATATAAATTAAACAATGAATCTTGGCAAGATTTAGAAACAGGAGCAAGGCAAATTAATTTACCTGCATTATCTTCTGGTGATTACAATCTTTTAGTAAGAGCATTTAATGAAGATAATATTTCTTCTAATAAAGATATACAAATAAAATTTTCTATTGCTTCACCTTTTTATAAACAGTGGTGGTTTATAGCAACTATTTTATTTGTTATTTCTATAGTATTATGGTTAATATTTTTATACAGATTAAAAAATATAAAACAAAGAAATAAATTAGAAGAGCAAAAAATTAAAATAGAGCAAGAGCTCAATCAAAGTATGTTATCATCTATAAAAAGTCAAATGAATCCACACTTTTTATTTAATGCACTTAACACAATTCAATCTTACATATACACTAATGATAAAGAAAATGCAAGTGAATATTTATCAAAGTTTTCTCAACTTACAAGATTAATTCTTGATATGAGCAATAAAGATTATGCTTCATTAGCAGATGAAATAAAAGCATTAAAACTTTATCTTGAATTAGAGCAACAAAGATTTGAAGACAAACTAAATTATACTTTTACTATTGATGAAAATATAAATGCAGAAACTTTATATATACCAACAATGCTTATACAACCTTATATTGAAAATGCTATTAAACATGGATTATTGCACAAGAAAAATGATTGGAAACTTGCTATAAATTTTCAAAAAGAAAAAGAGGGAATATTAGTAAGTATTGATGATAATGGAATTGGTAGAAAAAGAAGTGAGCAATTGAACAAACTAAAACCTAAACACAAAAGCTTTGCTTTAAAAGCAAATGAAAAACGTTTGGAAATTTTAAATAAAGGACTTAAACAAACTATTGCCCTACAAATAATTGATAAAGAAGATAAACATGGCAATGCTTTAGGAACTTTGGTAAAACTATTTATTCCAACAAAAAGTAAGGCAATTATGTAAGAAATATAAATTTTTTTATACTAAAATAAAAACAAATAAAACTTATATAAATTAAAAAAGAGGTTTGATAAAATGAGGCTTGTATTTTCTAAATAACTCTTTTCTTTTGTATTATGGTAAAGTGTATAGTAATAGATGATGAACCCAAAGCAAGAAATTTGCTTAAATCTATTATAGAGCAATATTGCCCTATACTTACTATTGAAGCTTTATGTGAAGATTTGCCATCAGGTGTAAAAGCAATTAAAAAACATAAACCACAATTAATTTTTTTAGATATTGAAATGCCAGGTCATAGTGGGCTTGAATTAATGGATTTTTTTAATGATAATGAAGTAGATTTTTCAATCATTTTTACAACTGCTTATAATGAATATGCTTTACAGGCTTTTCGTTTTTCTGCAATTGATTATTTATTAAAACCAATTCAGCATAATCAATTAGTAGAAGCGGTAGAACGTTATTCTAAAAAGCATCATCAAAATCAATCAGACAAATTAAGAACATTACAAGAAAATTTAAGCATCAATAAAGATTGGGATGAAAAAAGAATTGTTGTGCCAAGTGGGCAATCAATGCACTTTATAAAACCTGTTGATATTATCATGATTAAAGGAGAAGCTGCTTATAGCGAATTGCATTTAATAAATGGCACAACAATGCTTGCAAGTAAAAATCTTAAACATTTTGAAGAAATGTTGTCAGCAATTCCTTTCTTTTTAAGAAGCCATAAATCTTATATTGTAAATACAAGAGCTGTTTTACAATATGTAAAAAGTGATGGCGGATATCTTAAATTAAAAAATGATTTAACTGCATTAATTTCGTCAGATAAGGTTGATGAGTTTTTATCATTAATGGGTTAATACTAAAATTTTTATTTTCTATACAAATAAAAAACCCTTCTGTTAAGAAGGGTAATATAAAGTAATAAGTTGTTTAACTTTTTTATACACTCATCATTTCCTTTTCTTTTGCTTCAAGGTGTTTATCTACTAAAGAAATAAATTTATCTGTAATGTTTTGAATATTTGCTTCTGCATCTTTAGAAGCATCTTCACTCAAACCATCTTTTTGTAATTTTTTTATTTGTTCAATAGCATCTCTTCTAATATTTCTAATACCAACTTTAGTTTGCTCACCTTCTGCACTTGCTTTTTTAAATAATTCTTTTCTTCTTTCTTCTGTTAATGGTGGTAAAAATAAACGAATCTGATGACCATCATTTTGTGGTGTAATGCCAATATTTGCTTGCATGATAGCTTTTTCTATGGCAGCAAGAATACTTTTTTCCCAGGGTTGAATACTAATAGTTTTTGCATCTAAAACAGAAATATTAGCTGCCTGATTAATAGGTGTTGGGCTACCATAATAATCAACTAAAATTCCATCTAACATTGAAGGAGTTGCTTTTCCTGCTCTAATTTTTACAAGCTCTTGTTCTAACCTTGAAATTGATTTTTGCATAGATGCTTTTGTGTCGTCTATTATCAATTCTACTTCTTCTGTTGCCATAAAATAAAATTTTGGCAGCAAATCTAATGAATGACAATGAACTATAAACTGTCTTTCTACAAAATAAAACAGAAAAATTTTGTTATATTTTTTATTCAATTATTTTAAAAAATAATAAAGCCCTGTATTTATAAAAAATACAGAGCTTTTTTGCCAACCTAAACCAACATTTTTTAAATACTAAATTTTAAAAGAAAAGGATAAATATTACTATTAGAGTTTTTATTTTGTTGAATAGATTTTTGTATAGGAATATTTAAAAAATTTGTATTAAAAGCAAATTTTTCTTGTTTTATATTTTTCCAGCTTAGTGCTTTTTCTTCAAGGAATTTATTAAAGTTATAATGAAGCCCACTCCAATTGGTGTTATTATTATCATCATTTTCAACTTTATCTTTTTGAGTTCTTTCTAATCCCTTTTCTGTCATTATATATTCAGTGTTGTATTTCCAAGAATATGCTTTTTCATCAGAGTCGTACCAACTATCACCAAAATTGCTCATAAAACTTTCGTTTAAATGATTGTGCCAGTACCAACCTGCATTTTTTTCTATAAATATTTTTTTACCAACAGGTACAGCAATGGTTATAATAACATTTTGATTTCTGAATTTTTCTTTTGCAGATATTGTAATTCCTTTATCAAGCATTAAAGAAGAATCTGATTGTAATATTTGATAATTAATTTTAGATGCTAACTCATCTGCTTGTGTTTTACTTTTGCCATTACTCAATCTTACCATTTTCACAGAAAAACTATCTGTTGTTGATTTTATTACCCTTATTCTTACATTACCAATAGTAACACTATCATCATCAATAAAAGTAAATGGCTCTATTTTAAACCAATTATTTTCAAAATATTTTCCTTTATTAATTGCTTTAACATCTAATCTTTGAAACGAAGTATATTCAATTTTTACAGTTTCTTCATAACCGTTATTATGATACTTAAAATCTTTTGCTAATAAAATAATTAAATTCACTAAACAAATCCAACCAATAGCCCATAATGCTGAGAATGTATAACCAATTAAGTTGCTATTTTTTTTCATTTTTGTAACCCTTCGAATAATAAATACTACTACACCAACCACAGGAACCCAAATAAAAAATATTAATGTACCCCAAGCTAAATAGTTTTGCCAACCATCTGTAATAATATATTTTTTTAGAGGTAGTAAACTTGTTGTTGTTATACCTAAACCAAATAGTATAGCAATTATTGTAAATAGAACACATCCTAAAATAAAGTAAACAAATATTTTTAATAATAAAATAATTACATCACCAATACCTCTACTTCTTTTCTTCATTTCAGAGCTTGCTTCTGTTACAAATTGTTTACTTCTTTCATTAATATTATTACCAATTTCTTTTCCTTTTTCTTTGATGGTTTGTCCATATGATTCTGCCTTTTTTGCAAAAGATTCAATATCGCTTTGAATTGTATTTTTAATATTATTCAAATCTACTTTTTCTCCTTTCATTTCTAATTTTTCAGAAGTAGTATTAGCTTCTGGTAAAACCATCCAAAGAATAATATATACAAGAAATGCAGTAGGACTAAAAGTTATATTAAAAAATGAAGGATAACCCCAATTTGTCCAACTAGAAAAACGAAATATGAATGTTATAAAAGGGAGAATAAAAAGTAATCTTGGAATCCAAACAGCTATACCAAAATAATGGCTTAAACCACTACAAACACCAGCTATTACTTTAGTATCAGGATCTCTGTAAAGCCTTTTACGTTGGCTACCTATTACTTGAGATGCACTACTTGGTATAACAGCCCAAAGAATAATGTAAGGTACAAACATTACACCAAAAAAGATTACAAATAAAATTCTTACAACTACAGGGTCAATTCCAAAATAATTTGCAATACCACTACAAACGCCTCCTAAAATTTTATTGTTTTCATCTCTAAACATTTTTTTATACTCATTGTTGCTATAAGTATATTGTTGTTCTTGCGAGTGTTGATTAGTATCATTTTGAGTATGAATATTTTCATCATCAAAATCTTCTGGGCGACCCATGCTATCTATAATTTTATTGACATCTTCTTCTGTAATACAAGCATTACCCTTTTTTATAACTTCTGCAAAAAGTTCAGCAATACGTCCTTCTATATCATTAATAATTTCATCTTTACCCTCTTCATTGGCAAAATATTTACGAAGACTTTCAATATATCTATTTAAAACTTCAAAGGCATTTTCTTCAATAGGTATTACTCTACCTTGAAAGTTTATATTAATTACCTTTTTCATAATATTTATAATTTTTGTGTTATAAAAGTTGGTTTATTAGTTATTATTTGTTTGGGTTAATGTTGCAACAGCATTAGCAAGTTCTTGCCAGGTTTTTCCTAATTCATTATAAAAAGCAAGCCCCTTTTCTGTAAGCATAAAATATTTTCTTGGTGGTCCACTATTACTTTCAACCCAACGATAAGAAAGATAATCAGCATTTTTAAGCCTTGTTAATAATGGATAAAGAGTACCTTCTAAAATTTGAAGATTAGCAGCTTTCATTTTATCTACTATATCACTTGGATAAACTTCTCCTTGTTTTATAATTGATAATATACAAAACTCCAAAACACCTTTTCTCATTTGGCTTTGTGTATTTTGAATATCCATTGCTCATTTTTTTAATTGTTTTAAAAAATAAATTTCAACCTCTTTTTATCAATTATTATTACCAACCAAAATAGCCTCTACGTTCTACAAATACTTTTCTTGTTTTTCTGATATTCCATAAATCTGCAGCACAAAAATTTTTCTTTTGAGGTTCTGATTCTGTACTTACAGTTTCTTTAGTTTCTGAAGTAAGATTTTTTAACTCTGTTTTTGTTAAAGGGGCTAATAATTTTTTGTTTTCTGTTTTCATTTTTAAATATTTTAATAAGTGAATAATTTTATTTTTTTACCTATGAACTTTTTACTTTGACAACACAAAAATAATAACTCTTCTAATACTATGCAATACATACTACTATATTTAAATTAGTAGTTTGGTAAAAGTTTTTGTTGTTTTTTATAATAAGTATTTGATTATCAATAAAATAATTTATATTATGTATGGTACTATGTTATACATAGTATTATGATAAACGGCAAAATAAAATGATGAATATTAGGAAAAATGTTCTTTTGCCAGCATTATTTTTAAAAATTCAATAAAAATTAAATCATAATTAGTAAAAATTTTTAGACTATTTTTCTTTACGGTTTTGTTCTGTATATCTTCGTTATTTATAATGAAAGCCCTTGTTTATAAATCTACAGGTAGTTGGTATATTGTAAAAGCAAAAAATGGCAAACAATATAATGCCAGAATAAAAGGAGTTTTAAAAATTGATGGAATAACATCAACAAACCCTATTGCTGTTGGTGATGAAGTAACTATTGAATTAGAAAATGAAATTGAAAATACTGTTACTATAACTTCTGTTTGTATAAGAAAAAATTATGTAGTAAGACAATCACCACATAACAAAAGGCAGCATCATATTATTGCATCAAACTTAGACCAAAGTATGTTGTTTGCAACTTTAAAAGATCCTGTAACTTCTACTGGTTTTATTGATAGATTTTTATGCTCTTGCGAAATGTATCATTTGCCAGCAATAATTGTTTTCAATAAATCTGATTTATATAAAGAAAAAGAAATAGCTCAGTTTAAAGAAATACAATCTTTATATGAAACCATTGGTTATAAAATTATTTTAGCAAGTATAAAAAATAATATAGCAGTAGATGAAATAAAGGAAATGCTAAACAATAAAACAACTTTATTAAGTGGTCATAGTGGTGTAGGAAAAACAACTTTTATCAATTCTATTTTTCCAGAATTAAATTTAAAAACACAAGAAGTAAGTGATTGGAGTGGAAAAGGAATGCACACAACAACATTTGCTGAAATGTTTGACTTACCTTTTGAAGCAAGAATAATTGATACACCAGGTATAAGAGAATTAGGCTTGATTGATGTAAGTAAACAAGAGCTATCAGGTTATTTTCCTGAAATGAAAACTTTAATTAATGAATGTAAATTTAATAATTGTATGCACATAAATGAACCCAACTGTGCTGTAAAAAATGCTTTACTACAAGGCAAAATTTCTACAAAAAGATATGCCAATTATTTAAGCATATTAGAAACCATCTCTGATAAAAATTATTAAATAACTCTCTTTTCAAGGTATTGAGCAATTTCATTTACTGCAGAATTATTCTTACTATTTTGTGTAAATACAGAAACACCATTAAAAATATTATAGTGTAAAGTAAGAGTATGACCTTTATATTTAAAATGCCAATCAACAGTATCACTATCATCTTCTTTGCCTAAGAATTTTACTCTTAATTCGTGCAATAGCATATTTATAATGTTGTTGAATTTGCTGATACCACAGTTATCATCTATAACTGCTTCTACAGCTCCTGAAAGGTTGGTTAATTGGTAGCTCATAAATGTTGGATTTAGATATTATTGGATTAATTATTCAAACTTATCAAGTTTATACTTTGGAGCCTTAGGAGGTCTGTTTTTATTTTTTTTACCAGAGCCCTCATCTTGTAAAAGCCTTTCTGCTCCTACATTTTTACCATTACTTGGGCAACCATTTTTATTTCCTCCACCAAATACATTTCTAAAAAAATTACAAGAACTTAAAGTTATTGCTACAACTACAACAAGTAAAATGGTTCTTAAACTTTTCATTAATTATTTTTTATGCCTTGCAATATATAACTTATATGATAAAATGCTTTGAACAAAGTATAATCTTTGTTTGATATAACGTTTATTTAATAATTTTATTTTCCTTATAAGTGATGATATCGATCATTAATATTTATTTAGCTTATACTAAATGAAGTTTTACTATTAATGCTTAAACTTTACCTTTGACAAATGAATACAAACAGTATTGTTCAAGCTGCTTTAAATACAATAGATTTAGAGGCAGCTTCTGTAAATGGATTAAAAAACTACATCAATGCTGATTTTGAAAAGGCAGTAACAACCATTCATAATTCTATGGGAAGAGTTGTAGTTTCAGGTGTTGGAAAAAGTGCTATAATAGCACAAAAAATTGCAGCAACATTTAATTCTACAGGTACTCCATCTTTATTTATGCATGCTGCTGATGCCATTCATGGCGATTTAGGAATGGTACAAAAAAATGATATTGTAATTGTTATAAGCAAGAGTGGAGAAAGTCCGGAAATAAAAGTTCTTGTTCCTCTATTAAAAAATTTTGGAAACACATTGATAGCTATTGTTGGTAATGTAAATAGTTTTTTAGCAAAAGAAAGTAATATTATTTTAAATACAACAGTAAGCAAAGAAGCTTGCCCCAATAATCTTGCACCAACCAGTAGCACAACAGTACAAATGGTGATGGGAGATGCTTTAGCTGTAGCTTTAATGGAGCTAAAAGGTTTTACAGGAAAGGATTTTGCTAAATATCATCCAGGTGGAAACTTAGGAAAAAGATTGTATTTAAGAGTTGATGATTTATATAAAAATAATCTTAAACCACAGGTAAACGAAAATGCTCAATTGAAAGATGTTATTATAGAAATAACTGAAAAAAGATTAGGAGTAACTGCTGTACTAAATAGTAAAAATGAATTGATAGGAATTATAACTGATGGAGATTTAAGAAGAATGTTAGAAAAAAATGAAAACTTTATTCAGTTAACTGCAAAAGATATTGCTACAAAAAATCCAAAAACTATTAACCCAAATACAATGGCTGTACAAGCAATGGAGATTTTAAGAGAGCATAATATTTCTCATATTTTAGTAACAGAAAATAATCAATATCTTGGAGTTTTACATGTACATGATTTAATTAATGAAGGTATTGTATAAAATATGCTTTATTTGCACACAGAATTGAATGCTATATGAACAAACATTATTATGTGGCTATAATGGCTGGTGGCATTGGTAGCAGATTTTGGCCCAAAAGTCGTACTGCAAAACCAAAACAGTTTTTAGATATTTTAAACACTGGCAAATCATTAATACAATGGACTTTTGAAAGATTCGCTTCATTTATTCCTGAAGAAAATATTTACATTGTAACATCTGATGAATATGCAGATTTAGTAGCAGAACAATTGCCACAGATAAAAAAAGAAAATGTATTAACTGAACCAAGCAGAAAAAATACAGCTCCTTGTATTGCTTATATATCTTATAAACTTTTACAAAAAGATTCTGAAGCTGCTTTGTTGGTAGCCCCAAGTGATCATATTATTTTAGATACAGAAGCATTTAAAGAAAGTTGTTTGAAATCTTTAGAGTTTGTTTCTCATATAAGAGCTTTAGTAACTTTAGGCATTACTCCTACCTATCCTAATACTGGTTATGGGTATATTCAACACGATTCCATGAGTGTTGCAGATGGTATTTATAAAGTAAAAACTTTTACAGAAAAACCAACTTTAGAAATTGCAAAAACATTTTTAGCCAGTGGAGATTTTTTATGGAATGCAGGCATTTTTGTTTGGCAAGTAAAAAATGTAATTAAGGCTTTTGAACTTTATCAACCCGAAATGAATGAATTGTTTGATAATGAAAAACAACATTTTAATACAGATGAGGAACAAAATGCCATCAATAGAATTTATCCATTATGTACCAATATTTCAATAGATTTTGCTATAATGGAAAAAGCAGATAATGTATATGTTTTACCATCCTCTTTTGGTTGGAGTGATTTAGGCACTTGGAATAGTGCTTATGAAAATATGGAAAAAGATTATTTAGGAAATGCTGTTGCAGGAGACAATACAATTATTATTGATGCTACAAAATGTTTGGTAAACAGTTCTCCAAATAAATTGGTTGTACTACAGGGCTTAGATGATTGTATTATTGTAGATACAGATGATGTACTTTTAATTTGTAAAAAAGATAAAGAACAAGAAATAAAAGAATATGTAGCTGAAGTAAAAAGAAGTAAGGGAGATACTTATTTGTAATATCCTGCTCTTTCTATTTCTAATCTTTCAGCATCAGGCATCATATACTTGATGCTTTTTTTTTCTTTAATTCTATGTCTAATATCTGTAGAAGAAATTTCTAAAAGTGGAGCATCTATAACATGAAAATTAGATTGTTGTGGTGTAGGAAAATGAATATTGGGTCTGTTGTAAATAATAAATTGATATCTGGTAGAAAGAATATCATAATTCTTCCACTTAGGCAAATTCAAATAACTATCACCACCAATAATGATATAAAAATGATATAAAGGATATTTTTCTGTTAGGTAAGATAAAGTATCAATAGTATAAGAGGGTTTAGGAAGCCTAAATTCAATATCAACAGCCTTAAATCTTTCATCATTTTCAATAGCCAAATTTACTAAGTGCAATCTATCATATTCATTCAACAAACTATTCGAAGGTTTTAAAGGATTTTGAGGAGATACAACAAACCAAACCTTATCTACTAATTTACTATCTGCAACAAAATTTGCAATTAATAAATGCCCTATATGAATAGGATTAAAAGAACCAAAGTATAAACCAATATTCATTTTAGTGTATTAGTTAAAAAAATAAAAGAGAGAAAGAGTTAATTAACATCTTCTACAAAAATTTCTTCAGCTTCACTAAGCCTAAGGCTTAAAGAATAACCAGCTATATTAATTGAAATAGGATCACCTAAGGGTGCTATTTGTTCTACCTTAACTTCTTCGCCAGGCACACAACCCATTTCCATCAATTTTATATACAATTCTTTTTGTTCAAAAGAGTGAATAATTGCTTTTTGTCCAATACCCAAATCACTAAGCTTCTTCATTTATTTTCTTTTGGGCAAAATTAGCATAGCTAAAGCTTATTTCTTTTATAGGGCGAATTATTTTTTAATAAATTATGAGGAAATAGCCCAAATATTTTTTTATAAAAAACGATTTTCTTTATATTTACGCTCTAAAACTTATTGTCATGAGAAAATTAATACTACTGTTAGCAGTATTTTTTGCTGCATTTAGCATTCAAACTAAAGCACAGACTACTGTAAGCATTGGTTCTGGTACAGGTACAAGTAATTTTATTCCAATTTATTATTTGTATGATTATAGTTATTCACAAACTATCTATACAGCAGCAGAATTAACAGGCGGTGGAGCACCAGCACCTGGATATATCAATAAAATAAGGTACAAATCAAAAGCAGCCGTAGCAAGTACTTCAAACTGGAAAGATTGGGAGATTTATATAGCCAATACATCTAAAACAAGTTTTACGGGAGTAACAGATTATATATCATCCTCTTCAATGACGATGGTATTTGATGGTACATTACCAGCAAGTTTAACAGCAAATGATTGGATAGAGTTAACTTTTTCTACCCCATTTCTTTGGGATGGAAGTAGTAATGTTGTTGTTGCTGTAAGAGATAAAACATTGGGTTGGGGAACAGCACCAACTTGGGCAGGTTATACTTTAGCCCCACCATCAGGAAGTAAAGGAATTTATTTTTATCAAGATAATACAACAATAGATCCTACAAGCCCAACAGCTCTATATACTGGAGCAACAAATACAGTAGCTCAAATACAGCTTGAAATGGGTAGTGCCACACCATGTTCAGGAATGCCAACTGCAGGATCAGCAACAAGTTCAACAACCAATGCTTGTAGTGGAGCACCATTTAGTTTAGGATTATCAGGTCAAACACAAGCATCAGGCTTAACCTATCAATGGCAATCGGCAACATCAAGTAGTGGACCATGGTCAGATATAGTAGGAGCAACTACACTAAGCTATACAACAAGCCAAACAACAACAACATGGTACAGATGTAAAGTAGCTTGTGGTTCAGATGAAGCAATATCAGATGCATTAGAAGTAACTACCCCATCTTTAATAGGAGGTACTTATACTATCAATGATGCCTTACCAACAG
>JAIXLO010000100.1 GCA_026931325.1 Chitinophagales bacterium
AAATACGATAAAGTTAGCTTTAAGCGGCCAAGAGGAGAAAAGAAGTTACCGATAGTAATTGATAAAGATTTTATTATAGAGAAACTTTCAAACATAGAAAATATAATACATAAAGCAATATTAAGTTTAGCATTTTCAGTTGGTTTAAGAGTTTCAGAAGTTTTAAATCTAAAAATTGAAGATATAGATCCAAAAAGAATGATAATACACATTCATAATGCTAAGGGAAGAAAAGATAGGATAGTTCCTTTATCAGAAAATATATTGTTTCTTTTACGGGAATATTATAAAAAATATAGGCCTAAAAAATATTTATTTAATGGGCAATTTGATTTAATATATTCCGCAAAAAGTTGTAATGAAATAATAAAAAAGTATTTGGGAGAGAAGTATCATTTTCATCAATTAAGACATTCTTTTG
This sequence comes from Chitinophagales bacterium, assembly GCA_026931325.1. Classification (GTDB taxonomy): domain Bacteria; phylum Bacteroidota; class Bacteroidia; order Chitinophagales; family Chitinophagaceae; genus UBA1930. Next base: position 422 of record JAIXLO010000100.1, read on the forward strand.
CAACTACCCTTTTAGAACAAGGAACCGATTTGAGATACATACAAAAACTATTAGGACATAGGAATTGTAAAACAACAGAAATTTATACACATGTTTCAACACAAAATTTACAGAAAATAAGCCTGCCGATATGAATAATAGACAAAATGCCAACAATCTTATTACGCATAATTCTGCCTTAATATTACCAATATTAAAAAAATAGATTTATCAACAATTAATTATTAAATAAATGTTTATAAATCTAAAAAATAATCGAAGTCTGTTACAAGTATAAAAATTATATTGCAAAACATTTGAATATTCTATTATGGCGAAAATAAGTACACTATCTCAATACTTCTTTAAGGGGCATAAAAAGCATCAGCAATCAACTTTCTTTCCGGAAATGTTTTTAAATAGCTTATGTTTAAAATATACTAGTTTCGAATATTTCCGATTACTTATTAACTTCAACGATCAGATAGCACCTAATAAAATCGCAGAGTTTTATGAAAATTTGAATCCGGAAATAAAGCAATCTAAGCATCACACAATAAGATTAGGAAAACATTTTTCTGAAAATGAAAAAATAAGCATCAGAACATGGTTAGGTAAGCCGTATAATAGCCAACAATTAATACTCGCTCCCAGTATGCCCCTTAAAAGGGTTTATAATATTCAATTAGGAAAGTATCTGTGCGGAGAATTAGTCGCTATACTAGACGATAAAAAAATAAACATAAGTACATTATCCGTCAATGACGGATTAACCACTGAAGATTTTAGCGAATGGTTTAATTCTTTAAAGCCAGGTAAATTAGTAGATGCTCAAATATTATGTTGGAACCACATTAACTATTAAAACACTTCTCTATGATAACAATAAATTTTACAAAAACAATTTCAGGACCCAAAAGTATAATTCGTAATTACGTAAAACAATACAATAATGAGCACCGAAAAATTATAATTGTTACGGATGTAAATGGCAAACAGAGTAAAAGAACTAACCTTAAAGACTTAATTAGACCATGGCATGAGAAGTGCATGGTAGAAATAATAAAAATGTATGGAGCACAAATTATACAAGCACAAAAAATAAGAGAATATACAACCTACAACTCCTTACCAGGATTTAATACATCAACATCAGCCATTGCTACTTATTCCGGAATCGGACAAAGAAGCGTACAAAGGTATTTAGATAAGTTACTTCAATTTGGACTAATTAGCAATATTGAAAGAATTAATACAAATGCATCAATATTTTGTATTCATCTAAACCTAAATGCACTTTATTTATTAAAAAATGGGCTACCAATGATTGTTAATAACACAGTTTATAAGCAAACAATAATACCAAAAAGCATACAAAAATTAGAGGCAGAACAACTTAAAAAACCATCAGAACAAAATACTAAAAATCAAGAATATATAAAAAATAAAACGTCAACTTGTCTAACTAATAATACTAGAACATTTAATAACTTAATAACTACAGCGGAAAAAAATGTTGAAAAAACATTTTTTGAGAGTTTAAATAATAATCTAGCAACAGCACAAGGTAATAAACAGGTTAACACCTGTAAGTATCAAGAACTAGCTGCCGGTTCGATTTTTAAAGAAAAAATATTCACTTACGTAGAACTACTTATGTGTTTTATTGTTTCTCAATTATATCGAAAAATTAG
>JAIXLO010000055.1 GCA_026931325.1 Chitinophagales bacterium
TATTGCATATTGAATACTGGTTACAGGGTTAAACGGGTTCGGATAATTTTGATCTAACTTAAAAACATTTGGTAATGAAACAATTACTTCGATTACATTTGATAAATGTGCAGATCCATCAAAATCAATTTGATTAAGCCGATAAAACATCTTACACTGATTTAACTCACTTATATTATCGGTGAAGAAATAATGCCTAATTTCTGTGGTTGTACCATCATCTTCAATGAAAGTAATTTTACACCACCCGACTGTTTCTGTTCTCAGTTCAATCTCAAAACCCGAATTATTAAGGTCAGTAGCTGTTGCCACGATAGATTAACCGACTCGTCAATCATTCGGCAGTAAATGATACTTCATTTAGTTGGTATAGGATTAATTAAATCATTGTTAATTAAAGTAAGTCCGCCTACATCCCAATCAGCTATATAAACTGTGGATCCAACAACATCAAGGTCCCTGCTTTTCCCATAAGTATTGTAATATCCGGTTTCCTTAATACTTTCAGGATTAGAAATATCTATAATTCTTAATCCGCCGTTTGCCCAAGCTGCTACATAAGCGTAACTACCTGAGACCTTTATACCTAAACACCAATAAGGCAGATGTAACTCATCTACTAAAAAGATATTTGATGGATTAGCAATATTGACAACTTTAACTCCAGCATAACCATCTGTAAAATATGCAAGCGAATCAACTAAATCGATATCAACAACTGTATCTGAAGAAGGGAAGGTTCCAATTATTTCTGGATTATTAGGATTACTGATATTTAAGCAGATCAGCCCGCCCTCTAAATCGGCTAGAAAAGCAAGAGTATCTCTTATTTCAACGTCAAAAGATCTGCCTGGTGAATTAAAATAACCGATTTCAATTGGGTTTTGAATATTTGAGATATCTATTATTCTTAATCCAGCATATTCATCAGCTACATAAGCTATATTTCCAACAACCTTTACATCCTTTGCATTGCCAGGTAAAATTATCTGACCAATAAGAGCTGGGTGAAATTGATTGGCAACATTATATATTTTTAATCCGGCAATACCCTCAGCTATAAATGCATAGTTATCTTTAATATCAATACCGTATGCATCATTAATAAAAATAGAACTTATTAGATTAGGATTTGATGGCACCTGAATATCAACGATAGAGAATGACCCGAATAAATTTCCATAATAATTTTCCTCCCAACCAACAACATATGCATATCTGTCTATCACTTTAACATCAAATGCCTTAGAATATGTATATGTAGAACTCAGCCAAGTAGTATTTGAACTTTGGGGATAAACAAAAGGTACAACAACCAGAAAAAAAGTAATGAATAATTTAAATGACTTTTTCATTTCTTCTCCTTTATTGTAAACTTTTTATAATTGTTACTCACATAATATAATTTTCTAATAAGCAAAGCACGAAACTATTATAATAAATAATATGTCATACTTCCTTATATAATTCAATTGTTCATTAAATTTCCTGTTAATTGATACTTGTTCTCTAATGTAACATTATTGTTATCAGTACCCCGATTACTAAATCATTTGTATTAACATTCAGATAATTCTTACAACAGAGTTTGTAAACAACAAAAATATACCGTAGAAAAGTATTTTTTACTCAGGGGAAAATAACACAGTATAAAAAAATTAATTTAATATGTTAAGACACGCATTATATTTGAGTATAAAGAACATAACAGAAAATATTCTATAAGTTATAATAAAACAAAATCCGTTCTATCTTCAATAAAGATAGAAGTATTAGCGGGAATATATATATCATTTTGTAAAATTCTAATTTAATAGTCATAGCATCGATTTATATACTTCAATATATTTTTCTGCAACTATCTTTTCATCAAAATTTTTAGCCACTTTATCCCTGGCATTATTACTAAATGATTGTCTTAAATTATCATTACTTAAAAGAAGTTTTATTCCATCAGAAAGTTCTTCCGAAGAACGCGGCATTACTAAAATACCATTCACATTTTGATCAACCATATCCGGTATTCCACCGACATTAAATGCTACAACAGGAACTCCACATGCCATTGATTCCATTACAGTATTTG
>JAIXLO010000175.1 GCA_026931325.1 Chitinophagales bacterium
TCATTGACGCAAAGATAATTTATTTTAAATCTTTCCAATAAAGATAAAATGAAAAGAGGAGAAAAATCGTAAATCAATCTAGTCACCAATATTAAAACATCTTATCAATAATGCATCTTTAAGATTCTTAAAGTATTTTTTTTATAAATATATAAGTATATATTTGATTTTTTATATTTATAAAATGTTCTTAAACAAACTCAAAAAAATAAACAACAACCATATCACATCTATATTTAAAGGAAATTTCGTTTCTAAATTTGTTTTGGTACTTGGCGGTTTGTTGTTAGCTAAATATTATGGAGCCTCTGACTATGGCACTTTTGGTATTTACCTTAGTATTACGAGCATCATCAGCGTATTACTAAGTTTTGCACAAGAACATTTAATAATTCTAGAATCAAAAGAAGAAGACCTAAACAATAACTTCAGTTCCTCTTCACTGATTTCTGTGGGAGCAATGTTTTTTTGTTTTATTTTGGTTTTTATTCCTTTTGGCATTTCGAAAGCCATTATTATATTAGGAATATTGTCTGGCTACCTTTGTGTTTTTACTAATAATTCAAAATTTCTATTAGCCAGAAAACAACAGTTTAAAATAGTATCCGTTCTTACGATGACTGATGCTATAGTGAGTTTTTTATTCCAAGTTCTTTTTGTATTTGTAAAAGTGGAACATGGTCTTATCATCGGTAGTTTATTAGGTTTCTTTACTGCATTTATTGCTGCGATTTTTTTCTCTAAAAGACATTTTTCATTCCCCGACTTTAAACGGTATTTTCAGACTGTAAAAAAAAGAATGGATCTGATTAAATTTACCTATCCATCTACACTCATCAATGCAGTAGGTAATAATATAATGCCTATATTAATTTCACTTTATTTTACAAGTTCATTATTAGGAGAGTATACATTGGCTGTAAAAATCATATCAGTTCCACTTCTGATGATCTCATCATCAATTGCGACGGTTTATTATCCCAAGGCAGCACAAATTAAAAATAGAGAAAAAGATTTGAGTGGACTTTTTAAATACACTAAAAAGATTAGTCTTCTGAACTTCTACATCATTCTAACTTTATATTTCTTAATCAACCTGATCGGAATTCCTGTTTTACAACTGTTTTTCAATAAAGATTGGGAAAATTTGGGGCAATTTATCTTCATTATGTCTTTCGGTTACCTTAGTAGAAGCCTAATAAATCCCATTTCAGATATACTAATTATTCTCAAAAAAAACAAAATTGCGCTTTATTTTAATATTTATCTTGTACTTGCAAATATTACAGCAATCTATATTGGTAGCGAAAAAGGAATTACTTATTTGGTAGTCACTTTCTCATTACTCTTGTTCATAGGGTACGGAATTTTGTATCTTTACATACTATCTCTTTTTAAGAAAAATGAATCCAATTAAAAAATTTATTGAGTATCAGATTTTCCATAGAATTAATAATTTATTCTATCCGCAGTATTACCGTCAGAAGTATGATTATTTACTTCCGCATGTACTTTTTTTCACCTACACTTTACCACAAAAATTTCTTAGGATCAACGGATCGGTACCATGGCCAGTCCATTTTACTTCAGAGATTAGAAATTACCCAAAAATTAAAAAAGGGATTTTGTGTGACCCAGGTGATAATCCCAATATATATATTCAGGCTAATAACGGTATTATTATTGGCAATAATGTTGGTTTCGGAGCTGGCACTTCTTTAATATCTTCAAATCACAACCATAATAATCACAGTATTCATGACAAGTGTCCCCCAATCGTTATCGGGAATAATGTATTTGTAGGGACTAATTCGGTCATTCTTCCCGGAGTCAATATCGGTGATAACGTAGTTATTGGCGCTGGATCTATCGTAACAAAGGATATTCCCTCCAATTCGATTGCAGTTGGAAACCCTTGTAGAGTCATCAAACAGAAAGAACCATACACCGAAGATTTTACCAAGACAATATTCAACAGGAAAATACCAAAAAGCGTGAATTTAAATTTCTAAAAAAAATGATTTATTTAGCAACAAAAAACCCTTTAAGTATTATACTCAAAGGGTTTAGATATTTTAAAAAA
>JAIXLO010000093.1 GCA_026931325.1 Chitinophagales bacterium
CAAAAAGATAGTTTGGCAATAAAAAATGTAAGTATTCTATTAGATCCAAAAAATACAAATGATTTAAAAAGAATTGACATTAAAACAATTTATTCATCTGCAGATTCTATTATCAGCGAAAGTTGCTCTTGGGTAGTTCATAAAGAATTTTATATTATCCGTTATGCTGAAGATTATTCAGGAAAATCATCTTCTACAAAATTAAATGTAAGCTGGAAAAAATAATGACATCAGAAGAGTTTCAAAAAATATCATCAGATATTCCAAACCAACCAGGTGTTTATAAATATTATAATGCAGAAAACATTTTGCTGTATGTTGGTAAAGCCAAAAATTTGCGTAAAAGGGTTAGTAGTTATTTTTCAAAAACATTTACAAACTATAAAACACAAAAATTAGTTGCAAGTATTCATCATATTGAGTTTACAATAGTCGATACTGAACAAGATGCTTTTCTTTTAGAAAACTCTTTAATAAAAACCCTTAAACCAAAATACAATATACTTGCTAAAGATGATAAAACTTTTCCTTACATAGTTATTAAAAACGAACCATTTTCAAGGGTATTTTTTACTCGAAAAAAAATAAATGATGGCTCTGAATATTTTGGACCTTATACATCTGTTGGAAAAGTTAGAGAACTTTTAGACATCATTAAACAATATATTCCTCTAAGAACCTGCAAACTTTTGCTAACAACAAATAATATTCAAAGAAAAAAATTTAAAGTTTGTTTAGAATATCATTTAGGAAATTGTAAAGGACCTTGTGAGGGCTTACAAACATTAGAAGAATACAATGAATGGCTGCAACAAGTGAGAAATATTTTAAAAGGAAATTTAACACCAGTATTTCAACATTTAAAAAAAGAAATGGCTTTAAAAGCTGCTAATATGGAGTTTGAACAAGCTGCTATTATAAAAAGTAAGTTAGAAGATTTTAAAAAGTATCAAGCAAAATCAGTAATTGTAAGTAAGCATATAACAAACATTGATGTTTTTTCTATACTCAGAGAAAAAGATGTTGCTTATGTAAATTATTTAATGGTACAAAATGGTACAACTGTTCAAACACATACAATTCAATTAAATATTCCTTTAGAGCAAGATGATGAAGAAGTATTAAGCTTTGCTATTGCAAGAATAAGAGAAGACTTAAATAGTACATCAAATGAAATTGTAGTTCCTTTTAAAATAAAATATCCTGATAATTCACTTAAAATTACTGTACCTAAGGCTGGTGAAAAAAAGCAACTGTTAGATTTATCTCTAAAGAATGTAAATTACTTTAAGCAAGAAATTCAAAAGAAAAAAATTTTACATTTAGAAGGAAAGACAAGCTCAGAAAAAAGAAAAGTTTTATATGAACTTCAACAATATTTAAGCTTACAGCAACTTCCTACACATATTGAGTGTTTTGACAATTCTAATTTTCAAGGAAGCTTTCCTGTAAGTGCTATGGTTTGTTTCAAAAATGGTATTCCAAGTAAAAAAGATTATAGAAAATTTAATGTAAAAACAGTACAAGGCATCAACGATTTTGCAACAATGAAAGAAGTTGTATATCGCCGATATAAAAGATTATTAGATGAGCAAGCAAATTTGCCACAACTAATTATTATTGATGGTGGCAAAGGACAATTAAGTGCAGCAATGGAAAGCATCACAGCACTAAAACTAAACAATCAAATAACTGTTATTGGTTTAGCAAAAAATGAAGAACAAATATTTTTTTCTAAAGACACAGAACCTATTAGTTTACCTTGGAATAGTAATAGTTTAAAACTAATAAGATTTATAAGAGATGAGGTACATAGATTTGGAATTACTTTTCATAGAGACAAAAGATCTAAAGGCACTTTTAAAAATGAATTAGAAAATATAAAAGGTATAGGCAACCAAACTATATTACAATTATTAAAAGCTTTTAAATCAGTAAAAAATATTCAATCAAAAAGTGTAGAAGAACTTTCAAAGATTGTTGGCAACAATAGAGCTAACATAATTTTTAATCACTTCAACAATCAATAATTTACAATTATAAAAATTAAAACAATACCATTTTAGGAATTGTCTTTCTCAATTATAGAAATGTTTTTTACAAGCATAGTAAAAATACGAAACGGGATAGTAAATATCCTTGAAATCCTTTATAATTAGGCGTTTCAGAAAAAAAAATTAAAAAAAGTTTGTCTAAAATTTGGAAATATAAAATCATATTTCTTATCTTCATATTCAGAAAATAAATTACAAGTTTTAAAAAAAGAAAACGTAATTTTTTTTCATTATCCATCATCCTATTTTATTAACAAACAACAAAAACCGAAATGTCTATGAAAACTTTAACACAAGCGTCAGACACGCAATTAATCCATACATTTCAAGAAAGAAATGCAAATGATGCCTTTGAAGTATTAATTAATCGTTACAAGGACAAAATTTTTTCTTCTATTATTTATTTAGTAAAAGACAAGTACTTAGCTGAAGATTTATTTCAGGATGTATTTATTAAAATTATTGATACCCTAAAAAATAATAGATACAGTGAAGAAGGAAAATTTTTACCATGGGCTTTACGTATTAGTCATAACATATGTATTGACTATTTTAGAAAGATAAAAAGAACTCCACCTATTAAAACAAGTGACAACAAAGACATCTTTGAAACAATTAATGCAGTTGAAGAGAGTTCAGAAACCAAAATGATGAATGCTCAAAGTCATAATCGTGTACGTAATATGCTAAACATGCTTCCTGAAGATCAAAGAGAAGTTATTGTACTTCGTCATTTCGCTGATTTAAGTTTTAAAGAAATTGCAGAAATTACTAATTGCAGTATTAATACAGCTTTAGGACGTATGCGTTATGGTTTAATTAATCTAAGAAAATTAATGTTAGAAAAACAAATAGCTCTTTAATTTTTTTTAGACATTAGAGCTAAAAAGGTTGGTAAAATCAACTAAAAGTCAATGATAATAAACTTTTAGAATAGAGCAATGAAACAAGTTTCATTGCTCTATTTATTTAATGAAAAAATAACAAAAAAATTTCTACAGTAGGATTATTAAAAGATTTAATAATCTCACTTCAATAAGATTATTGTATTATTTTCGTTGTTGGTTTATTAAATGATTTTTTATCAATACTAATTATTTAATAGAATAAAATTTTTATAGTATGAATTCATTTTCTAAATTATTTTCCTTAGCAATTGTCATAATATTTGGGGCAGGAATAATATATTATATGCAAGTTAAAAAAAATGAAAAACAACAGCAGTTGAAAGAAGAAAAAGTGAACGAGAATGATCAACATAAACAAGATAAATCAGCAACTTCTTACAGTTCAAAGGTAAATGATGAACCAAATATTCAATTTTTTGAACTAGATACTAAAAAAGGTGTAGTGAAGTTACATACATATATGTCAAAAGATTCTGTAAAAATTATAATGGGTTTGCCTCATTCAACTAATATTAATGATTTTGGTTATGGAGAAGTTATAGAAACTTGGAAGTACATGGGAAGAAATAATTACATTGAAGAATTTACTATTCAGTTTAAAAATGGTAAATTAAAATCAGTTAATCAATTTAGAGAATAAATTTAAACTCTAGTAAAAAATTTTGTTTTACTGTTATGCTTACTTCTTCTCAAAATACATTACAGTAAAAGCCAGCGTTCTTTGTTGTTTTTTCAGAGTTGAATATTGTTCTTTAAATATATTCAACATCCTTTGACGTTTAAAAGGATGGCTATGTTTTTGAGATATTAAAAGAGCATGTTAGTTTTATCCTATCGAAAACAATTGTTAAGCTTACTTAAATTTATCATCTTCGATAAGCTCAGATTGACAACGTTCATCAGTCAGATGGTACCGTCTGACTGATGTTAACCAACCCTGCCCCTCCAAAGTAGGGGTATTTTTATCTGCTTTGGTTCGAGCCCCCATTAACCAATTCTTCTATTTTTCCTTATCAACTTAATTACCTCAATTAACTAATCAACTAAAAACCTAACCATTACTAAAACTTTAATATTTTATTTAACCAATCCATAAATTTATTTTAATAAAAATTAAAACTATTTACTCAACTTTGGTTATAAATATTTTTTTATGAAAACTTGTTTTGTAATTTCATTATTGTTTGTTTCTTTTAGTTTATATGCCCAAAGAGATGCCAACCCTGGAGCAAAACAATACTACAACAGAATTTTTGATAATGATTATGTTGAAAAGAAACCTGTTTTTGTAGCTGGAGCAGACTCTTTAAAAACATTTTATTTATCTAAGTTTTCTGGCTTCGACTCTCTTGTTTCAAGAGCAGTTAATAAAGGCGATACATCAAAATATATAAGAGTACATTTTGAGTTTACTATTGATGAAAATGGTATTCCTTATGATGGAGAATTTTTATATATTGGTAGTACAAAATATGCAAAATCTCAAGGCGATAAAAAAATAAAATACTTCAACGATTTAAATAAATATTTTAATAATGCAATAAAAGAGATGATAAAAAAAATGCCTAATTGGCGACCAGCACTTCAAAATAATGTAAGGGTTAAATGCTCTGTTAAAGATTATTTTCAAATTTGGTTAGGCATTAATCCTGATAATTCTTTATAAAAAGCATAATAATAAATAAATGAAAATACTTTTTCGCTACTTAAAGCCTTTTAAATGGTTAGTAGCATTATCATTTTTATTAGCAACAATTAACCAAGTTTTTTCTTTGTTTGATCCTTTATTAGTAGGAAAAATTATTGACTTATTTGCTAATCATCCAAAGCATTTTGATAAAAGTCAAACTTTATTAAGAACAGAACATGAATTTATATTTGGAAATGAAATTTATCATGGTCTTTTATATTTCTTATTGTTGCTGATTGGCACTGCAATGATAAGTCGTATTGCAAAAGCATTTCAAGATTATGTAGTAAATGTAATTATTCAAAAGTTTGGTGCAGGTATTTTTACTGATGGTTTAAAACACAGCATGAAACTCCCTTTTCAGGAATTTGAAGACCAAAGAAGTGGCGAGACTTTATCTATTTTAACTAAGGTAAGAGCAGATACAGAAAAGTTTATTGCATATTTTATCAATGTATTTTTTAGTATTATAGTAAGCATAGTTTTTGTTTCTATTTATGCTTTCAAATTGCATTGGTCTATTGTCCCTGTATATATGGGTGGCTCTATTTTAATTGGTATTACAACAAGTGTTTTAAGTAAGAAAATTAAACTAATACAAAAAAATATTTTTAAAGAAACTACAGTATTAGCAGGCTCTACAACAGAAAGTTTAAGAAATGTGGAGTTAGTAAAAAGTTTAGGTCTTACAAATGAGGAAGTAACTAGATTAAATAACAACACTTATAAAATATTAGGACTTGAATTAAAAAAAGTTAAGAGCTTTAGAACATTAAGTTTTATTCAAGGAACATTAATTAATTTTTTAAGACAAGTGATAACCTTCACTCTGTTGTGGCTTATTTTTAGAGATATTCTTACAACTGGACAATTTATTTCTCTACAATTTTATAGCTTTTTCATTTTTGGTCCAATGCAAGAAATTGGCAATATTATTTTAAGTTATAGAGAGGCACAAGCATCCTTAATTCAGTTTGATGAGTTAATGAACAAAGCACCAGAGCCTAAACCTACTGTTGCAAAATCAATTGGCATCATCAATAACCTTTCTTTTAATAATGTAACATTTAAACATACTACAGCACAGTATAATGCCTTAGAAAATATTTCATTTCAAGTAAATGAAGGAGAAACTGTAGCTTTTGTTGGTCCAAGTGGTAGTGGTAAAAGTACTTTAGTAAAATTATTGGTAGGCTTATATCGCCCTTTACAAGGAAATATTTTTTATAATAACATAAATGGTAATGATATAGACTTTGATGAGTTAAGAGCACAGATAGGCTTTGTAACGCAAGACACAAATCTATTTGCAGGAACAATTAAGGAAAATTTGTTGTTTGTAAATACTCATGCAACTGAAGAAGATTTATTTGATGCATTACAAAAATCAAGTTGTCAAAATTTATTACAACGTGCCGAAAGAGGTATAAACACTATGATTGGAGAAGGTGGCTTAAAATTAAGTGGTGGCGAAAAACAAAGAATATCTATTGCAAGAGCATTGCTAAGAAATCCTCATCTTTTAATTTTTGATGAAGCTACCAGTGCATTAGATAGTATAACAGAAGAAGAAATAACCAATACAATAAAACAGATTAGTAACACAAAAAATCAAATAACTATCATGATTGCTCACAGATTAAGTACTATTATGCATGCTGATAAAATTTTTGTTTTAGAGAAAGGTCAAATTGCAGAAACAGGAACTCATCAACAACTGTTAGAAGAAAAGGGCTTGTATTATGCAATGTGGAGGCAGCAAATTGGCGAAAGAAAGATATTAGCATTAGTATAATACTTTCTATTTGCTGAAACTACAACAATAAACTCACAAGTTTTTTATCCAACATTTATTAATTTAGTCTTTAGCAACTTCTAATTTACCTTCATTTAAAATTACAAAAGTTCCATCACCTTTTTTCAAGGCTACATCATTAATAGATAGTTGTTTATCTGGAAATGCAGTTTCGGTTAATTGCACATCAATTTTATCTTCATTTAAAACTAACTGAGTGTAAATAAACATTGCAATATCCTGTCTTAATCCTCTTGGAGTAAATTCTTTTTCAAAAAGTAATTTTTTATCCTTTGAAGAGAATATTTTTAATAAAACAGGGCTTCTTTTTTTTACAACAGGATTTTTAGCTTGCATGTGTGAAGAAACAGATGATTGCTGTTCATATTCCTGTGGAGAAGAAATATATTTGAAATTTACTATCAACGTTTTTTCTTGAGGATTAAAGAAACGAACAGTTGTGCTACTTAATGGTAGCATTAAAGCAAAAAACAAAGTCATAATAATAACAGATAAAACAGGATTCCCTTTTTTATTGTCAGCAACACTAAGTGTTGATTTCATTTTATCAGTTGCTTCTGGTTCGTTAAAAAATGATACTAATTTTTCTTTTGTATATTGTGTTAGTGTAAATAATTTAACTTTAGAAGCATCATATTTTTTAGAAAACGTTGGAGGTCTTTTTCTTAAAAATCTATTAATAGTCCAATTTTTTCCTAAACGATAATAACAATCTTCACAACTTAATATAGCTACTTTCTTGCTGTTATTATCCAACATTTGTTGTACATCTTTTGGCATCACACTTCCTGCACATGGTACTCTATAATGAACCACATTCAACTCATTTGGCAATTCATGTTCAGGGAAATAACTACAACTAAAAAGTGTAACATCTGCTTTATTATCCTGAGTTTGTAAGTTAACCATTGGATAATGTGGATGTGAAATTGCATGTTCATCGCAAGAGCCTATACAAATTGCACAGCCAACACATTTATCAGGAGAAAGAATAGCTTTTCTTTGTCCATTCCATTCAAGCATATCAATAGCCTCAAATGGGCAGTCATAAGAACATAAATTACATGCATCACATTTTTCTAAGTCAATATAAACAGGTGGATTGTTTTTTCTTTTAATGATATAAGGGATAATGCAAAGAATAATTCCCGAGCCAATTAATATTAGCCAATTTTGACCTACTGTAAATAATTTCATTAAATAATATCCAAAGTAATAGTACCAATCAAATGTAGTTTGAATTGGTAAATTTGACTGCTGAGCAGGAGGATCACTTTTTACAGGAAATACAATACAAATAATACCTAATGCAATAAAGATATATATCATTAATTTTTTTGGAGGGAATATTTTTGGCTTCGATAAACGAAGTACATGAATCCAAATAACAATAACTGTAACTAATGATAAAACAATATGTCCAAATAATGCTACTTTAAAAAATCCGCCAACAGTATTCAAATCATTTAATAAAAATGCACCAGCAATAGAAGGGTCAAAAATGGGTAAGCTTGAAAATAATTTTGCAGTAAGGTAGCCTGCCAATTTTGCTTTTTGATCCCAAACTAATATAAATCCTGTAACGCCAATTGTAATAACTATTAAAAAAGAAATTATACCACTTATCCAAGAAACCAAACGCTTGAATTTTGATGTAAATAAAGTATGTAATAAGTGTAATAAAATAAAGATTACTAACAAGTCTGATGAATATCTATGAATACTTCTCATCCAACCATTAAAAAAGTTGGCAGAAATACTATTCACAGAATCCCAAGCATGACGAGGATTAATGTTGTAAAAAATAAAAATATAAATTCCAGAAACACATGCTACTGCAAAAAGAAATACTGTTATTCCTCCCAAATGGTATAAAGGATTTAATTCTGTAGAATAAATTTTTCCAAAGAATGAAGAAAATTTTTGAAATAGTTGATGCCCGTGTGCTGGTTGTTTTTCGTTAGAAATACTTTGTTGTGTATGATTAGTTTGTTTATTCATAGTTATTTTTTGTTACAATAAATGATTTAATAAATATCCAACTTACAAGAACAATAATTAATGCTCCTGCTGAGGTAGATATTATAAAACGCCAATCCATTTTATAAGTTTTTAAAATAGGGTCATATCCAAAACATCTCAAATAAAATCCTTTGAATAATCCAGGTCTTGTTTTTTCAGCACTTGCTTCTATAACAGCAAGGTTAATGTCTTTTTTAGATGGATTAACTCCATAAATATATCTTGAAATTTTTCCACTCGGTGTAAGAACAATTAAAATTGCTGGATGATTAAATTCTTTTGTATTTGCATTATATTCATATTCATACCCAATAGAAGTCATTAATTTTTGAATTTCATCTGCCGATGCTGAAAGAGTTCTCCAATTTGTTCCATCCATTTTCCATCTTGTTTCATATAATGTTAAATCTTCCTTTTTATCAGAACTATCAAAAGAAAAACTAATCATAGTAAAATCTTTTCCTAATGTACCTAACTCAGCAATTGCTGTTTGTACACCATTGCTTATTACTCCACAAAGAGAATGGCATTTAGTATAAACTGGAGAAATAATAATAGGTTTATTACCTAATAAAGATGATAATTGAAAGCTATTTCCTCTGGCATCAAAAACTGTTATATCAGCAGCTTTTTGTGAAAGGAATTTTTTTTCATCAGGAAAATTGAATGAGCTTAATAAAATCCAACTCGTTAATAATATCCATAAATAAGCATTCTTCATCATATCGTTCTAATATAGTTAAATAAAACTAATACAAAGGAGCTTCAATAATAAAATAAATTATTGAAACTCCTTCTTTAAAAATTCAGTATTAGTTTACATTCCATGTAGCTGCTAACCACTTCCAGTTAAGGAAGAAGAGAGCTATGAACACTAATAAGAATATAAAAGTAAGTACTAAAGTACCAGGAGCTTCATATCCTTTGTGTTCTTTTGTTGGTTGTGGTGCTAAAGGAGAAATTTTAAGTTGCATATCTTGAGGTCCATTTACTTTTGGTCCGAAGAATACTGAAATAACAACAATTAAAATCCAAATAATAGTAGATATAAAAGCAATAGAACCACCCAACATCATTAATGCCCAGAAAAAGTCAACTGCTGGATTAAAGTTATGAGTAAAAGGTCCTCCTGAAAAAGTTGAATCCCAATGTCTGCGAGGTACACCTAATTGACCTAATACAATCATAGAAATAGATAGTAATGCAATTCCAATAAAGAACAACCACGGTTGCCATTGTGCCCATTTAAATCCTACAATTTTTCTTCTAAAAATTAATGGTATTAAATAATAAGTAATACCCATAAATGTTAATGTAGTGCCAATAACTACAGTGCCTTTAAAGTGTCCAGGAATAGCAATAGTATTGTGAACAATAATATTTGTTTGTTCCATACCAAAGATTACACCTGTTGTGCCACCAATAAATCCAAAACCTATAATTGCTAAAATAATAGCAGCAAATGCAGGATTGCCCCATGGTGCTTTAGATAGCCACTGGAATAATCCTTTGTTATACCCCCATCTTCTTTGTGCTACTTCAAAAGAAGAAGGTACAGCAAAAGCATGTATCATAGATGCTAATACAGCTAAATACATTGCATAACTTGTATTCCAAACTTTCCAAGCACTACTTACACCTGGGTCTGTTAATAAGTGGTGAGCAGATGCTAAGCATATAAATAAGATATACAAAACAAATGCAGAACGAGAAACTCTTTCATTAATAGAAGTTCCACCAACTGATAAGAATGAAACCATGTACCAAATAGATACCATTGCAGCCACATTAATTTGTTGAGATGAGTGTCCTAACCCCCACCAAATTAATTTATACATAGCAGGATCTACATTATCAATTAATCCTAAAGACCATAAAAAAGTTGGTATATAAATAATTGCACCAGTAGCTAATGTAATAACAGCAATAATTGCAGCTGTCATTAAACCATAAGTTACAAGAGGCATTGTTTCTCCATAGCTTTTTTCTCTACGAGCAATCATTAAATTTCCAAAAAATAAAATAACTGCTATTAATGCTCCAACTGCAAAAAGTATAATACCTAAATAATATAAAGGATGGGCTTTTAATGGTGTATATGAAGTAAGCATTACATCTGCTTTACCCATAAGAATAATAGTGTTTGACATAACTAAGCCACCAACCATTAAAGCAAATGCTGCCCAACCCCATTTAGGTGCACAAAAACGTGTATTTAGAATTACAGTTGAACCAAAATATAGTCCTGCAATTTCAAAAAATATTATCCAAAAGATTAATGCATTTAATCCATGAAAAGTTGTTAATCTATAATACCACTCTGCACCTAAAAGATGCACTGGCTGGTATCTTGTAAAAACCAATAATATAGCAGCAGTTACTGCAAGTAATAATGATATTACAGCAAATACTGCATTTGCTCTTATTAATTTTTCTGATTGAAGATCTACTTTAAATCCGGTTATATCGCAAGTACGAAACATAGTATTTGATTTTAAGTGTTATTTTTTTAATGATTTGATATAGGCTATTACATGGTCTATGTCTTCATCTGTTAATGGAAATACAGGCATAGGAGGATTTTTTTCAAAACCAACAGTAACTTTTTGCTGTGGGTTTTTGATTGATTCTCTTATATAATCCTCATCAACTGTAACAGTAATTTGTTTTCCATTTTCTATTACATGTTCTTCTTTGCCAAATAATCCATTCCACGAAGGAGCAAGTAAGCTTGTACCATCTAATTTATGACAAGCTGCACAACCTTTTAAGGTATAAACTTGTTCTCCTAACAAAGCTTTATCTGTTTCAGATAATTCTTTTCCTTCTGCTTTTGTTTCAGGTAATGGGTCAGGAGCTTTCTTTAAATTTTCATAGCCATACAATTTCAAATCTTCTTCTTTTTCAATAACCACAATTCTTCCTATCATAGTATGGTGGCCAATTCCACAAAACTCATTACAAATAACTTTATATTCACCTGTCTCAGTTGGTTTAAATTCTAATACATAATCATACCCAGGATAAACTTGAAAGTTCATATTAACAGGTTGTATAGAAAAACCATGTACTAAGTCTTTCGAAGAAATATGAAATTTATATTTTTGATCTTTTTGTAAAATCAAAGCAGGGCTCCAACGCCACATTTCACTTAAAATAAAAACATCTGTATTTGGTTGAGGACGTACAACGGGTACACCATTATCTACGCCAACCATGTTTTTCTTAATATAAGCCTCACTAAGTTTTGCAAACTCTGTAGTGCTTGTTCTATAGGTAATACTTGAAGGATTTTGTTTTCCATAAACGTGCCACATAATCATCCATACAAACATGGATATACAAAGAACAAGGGCAATTATCATCCACATTTTTTCATCTTTGGCTACTTTTTTGTAGTACCATCCTTCAGCTGGGCTTAATAAACTCATAGATTGAATTTTTAGGTAAGGAGATTTATTTTAAAAGATTTTGTTTAATATCATCTGGGATTGTAGGAAGATTAGATAACTCCATTACACCCCATAATAAATAGAAAATTGCATAAATTGTTACTCCTAAAAAAAGTAACAACATAAAGTCATCCATGATCATTTTACCAAAGTTGACTTTATTGTTTTCTTCTGGTTTTTGAACGTTTTCCATAATGATTTACTTTGATTTAACTTAATTTTTACAAATCTACTCTTGCTGGAAAACGAGTGAACAATAACATACAGAATAATGTTTCAAAAATTACGTTTTCGTACTTTTTTTAAACTAAAATTCAATATGAGAGGATTAAAGTGAAGTTGGAGTGCTAATTAAACTTCTTAATGAAGATAGATTAAGGTAATTAAATTTTTTAGCAGTGCATTTAATAAGTCCTTCTTTTTCAAATTCTTTTAAAACTTTTGACACTTGTTCTTTAGTTGTACCAACTAAATCTGCAATATCTTGCCTACACAAACTAATACGAAAGCTTTGTTTTTTTTCTTCATATTGATATGTCTCTGCTAATAATAAAAGTGCTTCTGCAATTTTTTCTCTAACTGATTTATGAGCAAGATATAAAACCTTTTTTTCTGTAAGTTCTAATTCTTCTAAAAAACGATTAATTATTTGTTCTTTTAGTTCATGACTCTGAAGGGCTATTTTGTCAAATACTTTATAAGGTATATAACAAAATTGTACATCTGAAATTGCTGTAACTGAATTTGTATGAAATAAATGTTTTGGTGTTACTCTATGACCAAATACTGAACCTTTTCCTGCAATTCTTAAAATAAGAGGTCGTCCTTGTTTGCCATTTAATTCAACTTTCAAAAAACCTTTTCTAATAAAATAAACACCAGAAATTCTATCTCCTTCAGAAAAAAGTTTCATGCCCTTTTCTATTTTCTTCGACCTTTTGCTATTACTAATATTTGCTAAAGTATCAATATCGCAATTATCTAAAATAGAACAATTTCTTGCTTGACATGTAATGCAATCATTTTGTTCTATAATGGGTGTTATTTTAGTTGTAACTGTTTCTTTAGTCATTACTTAATTATTAAAACATTAAGGTTCACAAAACTAATTTTTATTTAACGCTAAATTTATGACTTTAATTAGAAACTTTAAGCTAAAATTTAATTTTTTCTTTTGTAAATATTACCTTAG
>JAIXLO010000019.1 GCA_026931325.1 Chitinophagales bacterium
GAAAATTAATTATATTTGAATACAAATTAGCACATGAAAAACAGTCGTTTTTACCCAAAAAAAGAGGTGGTCAATTTAAACCGAATTTACATGGTCACTTTAAACCGAATCTAGGTGGTCAATTACACCGAACTTTGCACAAATGAGCATTTTCAAAAATTAGTTGATAGAATTTATGAATCTATTGGAAAAGTATCAAGTTATATTTTTGGAATTCCTATTGGTTATATTTTGTTGATTAATAATTTTGATTTCAGTGGCGAACAATGTTTTAAAAATACTTCTTTGTTATTTTTAGGCATTATCTTCTTAATTCTTATTTGGTTCGTGCTTTTTAAAAACATTGATGAGTCAATAAAATCAATTGAAAAAGATATTGATGACTTCTTAGGTAAAATTAAAAATATTAAAGAACTTGAAGATATTCATCAAAAATTAGAAACATTAAAATCAAGCGAATTAAAAAAACAACTATTCAAATTAAACTTGGTTAAAATTTTGACTTTTCTAATTTTTGCAATTATTCTGTCAACATTTTTATTTATTGTATTTGATGTTTGTATCTTCATGTAATCAATCAAAAATCACTTAATCAATATCATAAAAAAATGAAAAGATTTATCATAAGAGGTGGCAACGGATATAATTGCATCACATACATTTATGTGATGCAAGATATTTATGGTTGTAAATTTGGAATTTCAAATAGTCTTGAACGAAGACAATTTCAATATTCAGAAACCAGACCCACTCTGGTATTAAAACATTTTAAAGCTTTAGAAAATAGAAATATTGCAAGACTTATAGAGTATAAAATGAAACTTCATTTTCCAATTATTAAGGAGCTTGGATTAGAAACTACCAGCGCCCCATTAGAAGAAGTTATCGAATTTATTGAAACCTCAAATTTATGTTTTGAAGAAGCCATTCTAGAGTTACCTGAACATCTTCAACCTTTGTGAAAATTCAAAATAAACTATTATTTACTTAATCAAATCACTATAATCCTCTGGCAGCTCCGCATCAATATCTCTTAAATATTGTTCTAGGGCATTCATCGTATTATGTCCAGTAATTAAAAGCAATCTACTTTTAGTTTCAAATGGTGTTAATGTCTTTCTCATTTCACGGTAAATTTTAGTAATAAAGGTATGACGAAACGAATAAATGCCATATTCACTATTTAATTCAAAATAGTCCTTATCCCCTTCTTTTGCTTTTTTGGTAAATAAATCTTTTACTTCTTTGAATCTTTTGGTAAAATAATCTCTCCTGTTATCGTCAGTGGCTTCCCAACTTGAAGGAATGCCTTTTGGTGTGAAAAGAAAATCATTTCCATCGCAATTTGATAAAAAAGATAATTCTTCCATTAAAATATTTGGGATAATTTTCTCCTTTACTAATTTATTTTTGGCTTTAACGGTTAATTTTTGCTCTTTTAAATCAATATCTTCCACTTTTAAACGACAAACTTCAATAGGACGTAAAAAGTTGTACGATACAAATTTTATAAACAATAATAAATTAGGATCTGTTTCCTTTAAAAAGGAATAAATACGCTCTAATTTATCCTCTGAATAACTCTTGTTACGTTTTGGTGGTGCTTTTAAAACTTTTATTTTAGAAATGAAATTTGACGCAATAACATCGTTATCCTCCAATACTTGAAACATCGTTTGAATATCAGTTCTGGTGTTATTCCTATTTCGAGCGCTTGAGGTATCTAATACCATATTGAGATAATCCATTACTGTAGATTTTTCCACAGATGTGATAAATCGAAATAAATACCCTTTTTCTTCTAAATACTTTTCAAAACGTTTTATTCTGGATTTAAAACGAATATATGAATTCTCGGTCATCATATTCTTTTTGATATCGAGTGCAAAAGCAAAGGCTTCTTTTACGGATTTAATTTCGTTTTGTGTGCCTTTTTCGTCATACGGGTTGTAACCTTCTTTTAAGATTCGAAGTAAATTTCGACGATAGGTTTCTAGGATTTCCATTCGCTCTTCTTTGGTTTTATAGCGGTTCACTCCCCCTTTGATAAAGGGTTGTTTTTCTAAAAAACCTGTTTTAGGATTACGAAAAGAGAAATACACAAACCAGTTTTTCTCTAAAGCGCCTTGTTGTTCAGCTTTAGAATATTTGGACCATTTGGTAATCTCAATACCTCCGGTATAGATTTTAGGCTCAGTGTAATTTCGTTTTGGCTTCAAGGTAAAATCGTTTACGGTTTCGTTTACGATTTGTAAGATACTAAGAATTTTGGACATAAAAAAAAGGTTTTGAAAAGTATTCAAAACCTTTTACTTTAAAGCCTTAGCGGGCTTTTTTCTACTTAGTAGCGGGAACAGGACTCGAACCTGTGACCTTCGGGTTATGAGCCCGAGGATTACGCTGTCAACGGTTGAACTTCCGAATAATGATGTAAATGAAACCTTGCAATTACACGATGAAGAAATATTTACAAAGCTTTTAGAAGAAAGGAAATTTATTTTTTCAACTGAAGAAAGCGATACTAGACTCAAACTCTTGAGCGTGGAGAATACGGGAATCTCCACGAAAACAATAAAAGTTACTGAAGAAGTTCCGAGCCGGAACCGGACTCGAGCCGATGACCTTCAACCTATAAATTTTTTAGAACAAAAAGACTTACTAAAATCCTTGAACCTGCTTATAGAAAAAGCCGGAATTATCGGGGAAGAAAACAGCAGATTATTATTGTTTTTAATCACAATCAGTTATTTAAATAAAAGTCCATTACACGGCATTGTACAAGGTTCAAGCGGAAGCGGAAAAACTCATATTATCAGCAGAATTGCGGACTTAATGCCACAAGAAGACGTACTGAGATTTACAAGAATTACAGAAAGTAGTTTATACAATTGGGGAGAATTTGATTTATTCCAAAAGATAATAATCATCGAAGATTTAGACGGTTTAAAGGAAGATGCATTGTATGCTTTAAGAGAATTTATATCGAACCAGGTTTTGAGAAGTTCGGTAACTATTAAAGATAAAAAAGGCAATAATAAATCTTCCCATAAAATCGTGAAAGGTCAATTTAGTAGCTTATCTGCAACCACAAAAGGAGAATTGTATGAGGATAATATGAACCGAAGTTTT
This sequence comes from Chitinophagales bacterium, assembly GCA_026931325.1. Classification (GTDB taxonomy): domain Bacteria; phylum Bacteroidota; class Bacteroidia; order Chitinophagales; family Chitinophagaceae; genus UBA1930. Next base: position 3,130 of record JAIXLO010000019.1, read on the forward strand.
ATTATAGCTATCAACGAAAGCGAAGAACAGACCGAGAAAATAATATCTTATCAGAACCGGAGAAATGCCGGAGAAATCGACAGAAACATACAGGAAAAAGCAATTAGTTTTATACAGAAAATCGTCAGAAATCTAAAGCATTATGAAGTCATCAATCCTTTTGCAACACAAATCCAACTCCCAAATAACGTAAAAAATAAAAGGCGTTTAAATGAAATGTTCCAAAGTATTATTAAGCAAATTACATTAATCCATCAGTTCCAGAGAGAAGTTAAAAATGGATTTTTGGTTACAGAAATCGAAGATATTGAGAATGCCGTAGAAATATTATTCGAGAGCATTATTTTAAAGATTGACGAGCTGGACGGAAGTCTGAGACAGTTTTTTGAAAAGCTAAAGAAAGCCTTTAAAGAAGAGAGTTTTACAAGGTTTGATGCAATGGAAGTGACAGGATTTAAGAAAACACAATTACAATTTTATCTGAATGATTTAGTGCGGTTAGAATATCTGAAACAAATCGGTTTTGCGAATAAAGGATTTAGGTATAAAATATCTTATAGTGATAATATTCAGAAAGTTAGAAAAGATTTAAAAGAAGCTTTTGGAAAACAATTAGAAGAATTGAAAGTGAACGCTACCGAACACAAGCGAACACCAAACGGAAGCAAAACGAACGCTAGAATATTGACAAAGCACGATGAATAAAAGAAACTTTGCTAGCGTTCGGAAAAATACAAAATATTGAGTAAGCAATTTAGTCGTAGGTGTTGAAACGTTGAATATTGAACCTTTAATTTAGAATCTTAGTATGGAAGAATTTAGAAGATATTTAGAGCTTAGAAACTATCAGAAAAAGAATGTTAAAAGGGTTTTATCCATAGTAAAGGAATATGAGGAATATATCGAAAAAGGAAATCTTCCACTCCATTATATCAGCTATCTGAAGCAGAGAAAAAATAAAAATAATCCTGAAAAAATAATAAGCATCGGTAGTGTAAACAATCATCTTTATGCTTTAAAAGTCTATAAAAATTACAGAAAAGAAATCGAACAAAAAGAAACCAATCTTATCATTTGCAGAAGTCTTAAAAATGATATTAAACCCATAGAAATATTAAGTCCGGAAGAAATACAAAGTCTGTTTGAAACCACCATTAACACAAGAGATAAAGCGGTATTAGCAAGTTTATATTATTTAGGATTAAGAGCCGGAGAATCAGCAGAATTATTATTGGAAGATGTAGATTTAGAAAATGCAAAAGTATTGATAAGAAAATCTAAAACAGGCTATCAGAGAGAAGTCCCGATACACAGCAAAGCAAGAGATATTTTTGAAGAATATGTAAAAGAAAGAGTCCATAAAGGAGAATGTTTTTTACAGGGATTAAAAGGAAATTTAACGCCTTCGGGAATAGAATTTATCATCGAAAAAATTGCAGAAAAAAGCGATATTAAAAAGAGAATTTATCCTCATTTATTACGACACAGTATTGCAAGTCATTTACTAAAAAACGGAATGGAACTCGAAAAAGTCAGTAGATTTTTAGGACACAGAAGTTTAGAAAGTACACAGAGATATACGCATTTATGAAAGAGTTTTTAAATTATCTGAAAGACAATTATCATTACACGGAAAGTACGATTATAGAAAAGGAAAAGCAGGTTTTATTATGGAAAAATTTATGCTCAAGAAAACAGAATTTTGATAAAATCAGTACAGCGGAACTATTAAAAATTGTAGCATTACAACAGAAAAAATATACATTAATTACGGTAAATAATCAGCTCAAAACCATAGAACAATACTTTGAATATTTACAATTATCAGGAAAAAGAAAAGACCATCCTTTAAAGGATTTTAGAATAAGAACACCGAAAAGACCTTTAATTACAGGGTTTTTGACAGAAGAAGAATTACAGAACATTGAGAAAGAATTTAGAGAAAGGAAATACAAAAAAGGACAATACAGTTTATTTGGAAAGAGAAACCAGGTTATTTTAGGATTAATTATTTATCAAGGTTTAAATACAGGAAGTTTAAGAGAATTAAAAGTAAAAGATATTGATTTAGAGAAAGGAATTATCAGCGTTCCACAAGCTACAGAAAACCGTTTAAAAGAAAGGATTTTACCATTAGAAGCTTCGCAAATATTAGAGCTCTACAAATACATCAATGAAACAAGAACCGAATTATTACAACTCTCAAAAACTATAAAAGAAAGCGATAAATTATTTATTCTCAGTGAAAAAACAAGATTTAGTAGTATTACATCAGAAATTAGAAAACAGATTAATATTGCAAGCTTACAGCAAATCAGAAACAGCAGGATTAATTTATGGCTGAAACAATACAACCTTAGAGAAGTTCAGTATAAAGCAGGATTTAGATATTTACGAAGTCTGGAATATTTTAACCAAACTGAACTCGAAAATCTGAAACAGGAAATTGAGAAATACCTGAAATAAAAGTCCAACGCTTGCATTTTAAATATTTTCCCGCCCCCAAAGCTAAAAAAGACATTTTCCGCCGACAACTTTCCCGAAGCTTTTCCAACGCTTTAATGCCACAGCAAATTACATAATCGAAATTATACGCAATTGCCCACGCAAACCGTTGCCTTCCACTCCGCTGAAGCTTCGTTACTGGCAAACCAACACCATCTTTGCCTATAATTTGAGATTATGTAAAATGCTTTCCGTTGCTCCGTTTTTTGAAAAAAACTCCACAGCAGCCGCATCTTAGCCAACACCTTTCCCGAATCTTCCCAGCCACAGAAAAAGACTTTTTTGCCAACGCTTCCCGCCCGTTCAAAGGAAAAAATGCGCCATCGCTTTAGTGCAGTTCTTCGATTGAAAATGAGGTTATCAAAACACGGAAATATTAAAATATGGATAAAGCCGAAGCTTTTGCCACCGCTATTTTACCCACATTTTAACATTTACAACAACAGCGACAACAACAGATTTTTAACATCATTTTTTTAGTTTTTTGATATTGATGTACAAAACGATTAAAGAATTGAGTAATCCAATTAAGCCTGCGATAAAATGAAAATCGAACATAATAATATATTTTTTAAATTATTCTGAAAGGTAATATCAGAGTGATTCCAAAAACTTTTTGCTTATTGGATTTTTATTGTCTTGAAAATCAATTATTTAAAAATCGGAAAATTTATTTTTTTTCAATTGAAAAGAAAAAATTATCTTTGAAAAAGCGAGCAAGAGCAGAAGTTCAAAGTGTAAAGCCTCGCGCGAAAAAAACTTGAGTAGGCAAATCCGGAAAAGTTGAGCGGGATTGTACAACTACAAGTACAACGGTAAGGAGCTCCAAGAAACCGGGATGTATGACTACGGCGCAAGGATGTATATGCCGGATATTGGTAGATGGGGTGTTCAAGACCCGATGAGTGAAGAATTTTCAGATTGGTCTCCATATCATTACGTTTACAATAATCCAATACTTTACAATGACCCAACTGGAATGTTTGCGGACTGCCCAGGTGGAAATTGTCCCGATGGAGTTACAGATATAATTACTCTTCCCAATGGTCAAAACGAAGTACAAATAGAAGGGGTCAATTTAGTAGGTAAAAAGAAAGAAAACGCTGCACTTAATGCAGTTCAAACTACTTTAGATGTTATAGGGATTTGGGATCCTTTTGGAATTGCTGACGGAGTAAATGCTGGAATATATCTATATAATGGCGATTACACAAATGCTGGCATTAGTGCATTGGGAATAATCCCTTTTATAGGAGATTTTGGTAAAGGCTACAAATACGGTGCAAAAGCACTAAGCAAAGTAGATGAAATTGCAGAAGCGACAAGAGGAATACAAGGGGTTTATGAGATTACTACAAAATCTGGAAAAAAATATGTTGGTAAATCTAAGGATGTTGCGAAACGATTAAAGCAACATAAGAAAAGTGCTAAATTTAGCGGAGCAGATGAAATTGCAGATGTTAAGGTAACTGAAGTTATTGGTAGCCCTCTAGATTTAGCAGTCCACGAACAGAAAACATTAGATAATGTTTTACAAGGACAAACAGTTTCTGAAGCCTACAAAAACGGCGCTGTGTTAAATAAAATAAACGCTGTCGGACCGGCAAGAGCAGGAGAAATGGGAAGAACAGTTACAACAGGTAAAACTTTTGGACAATAATTATGGTGAAATTAACAGAAATAAATAATGAAAAAGCGATATTGATTAATTCCGATAATATTGCTGATGATATGGAATATGCGATTAAAAATAAAATCAAAAAAATAGTAATATCATCCAGAATAGGCAATTACAAATTAGATAATATAAATTTTGTTGAAGCCTATCCAGAAATACAAGATTTAACAATTTCGACATATTTAAATGTAGATTATTCGGCAATACATTTTTTAAAAGGACTAACAAAATTGAGCATTGATGTTCTTGCAGTAGATAATCAAGAAATAGATTTTAGTAGTTTTGAAAATTTAGAAGATTTGAATTTTAATTGGAGAAAAAAAACAATTAATCTCGACAAATGCAGTAATCTAAAAAGTCTTATAATCTCTAAATACAAAAAGAAAGAATTGACAGAGTTTTCTAATTTTAGAAATCTTGAGACTCTTTTTGTTTGGCAATCCTCAATAGAAAATTTAGATGGAATAGAGAATTTAAGTAATCTAAGGCGTTTGAGTTTGTTCAAGAATAAGAAGTTGACATCGTTGAAAGGATTGGAAAATCTAACAAACTTGGTAGATTTAGAAATAGACGAATGCAAATCTCTAGAATCAATTGAAGAATTAAAGCAATTGAAAAATCTTAAGACTTTAAAAATTGAGAATTGTGGGAATATTGAGGATGTTATACTTTGATAAGCTTTATAATAAACAAAGCCAACTTTAAAAAGTTGGCTTTTTGTTATTTATCAAACTGCTCATCCACAAGGTCGAGGAAACCTTGCGCCAGTTCATCGAGGACGATAAGATGTTCATCTCTAAGATAGATGAGATTCCTGTACAGGTTTTTGGATGGGTTAAGGAACTCGAAGAAATCAAAGGGCAGTTTTTGGATAAGGTAGTCAAGGTTCTTTACGTTGGGATCTGCATGTTCGCAAAGCTTCCATAGGATGCGGATGTTTATTTGATTGGGATGATATCACCATATCGTTATGCGTATGATAATCCCATAATATTTATTGACCCGATGTCTCGGATATCGATCACCCGATGATTCGGATATCGATGTCGCGGATTTGCAATCCGTGAGCAGTAAATAAGAAAAAGCAAAACCAACTTTTCGGAGTTGGTTTTTTTTTGTTTTATCGTGTCGCTACATTTTTATTTAAGAAATCTTTAAATTTTATTTTTCAAGTGAATTAAATTTTTATCTTTGAACAAGTGAGCAAGAATAGAAGTTCACAGTGTAAAGTCTCGCACGAAAAACCTTGAGTAGGAAGTTTGCATAAATGTGAGCGGGATTGTACAATTACAAGTACAACGGAAAGGAACTGCAGGAGACAGGGATGTACGACTACGGCGCAAGATTTTATATGCCGGATATTGGAAGGTGGGGTGTTGTGGATCCGCTGGCTGAAACTTCTCGTCGTTGGTCGCCTTACACCTATGCTTATAATAATCCGATAAGGTTTATCGACCCGGATGGAATGCAGAATGAAGATTGGGTAAAAAAGGATGATAAGTGGACTTATCGATCAGATATTAAAACTGTAGATCAGGCAGCTGCAAAAGGATATGATGCATTTGCTAAAAATGGTGCGGTAATTTCTAATGCAAGTATTAACGGTGAAGGAGAAGCAGGATATGTTCAATTAAATGAGGGTGGAACAGCAGAAAGTTTAGCAAAAATTTCACCTAATGAGATTTCTAATTTTGTAGACGAAACATTAGGTTTCAAAGTTCAAAACATTCAACATGAAACTTATTATAATACATTTACTACGGGATTGGGAAGAGGATATGAAGGCATGGGACAAGATTTGTTAAGATCTGGCGATAAGATTAAACAAATAAATTTTGTTAATTTTTTAAAACCAGGCGGTCTTCCTGAGACAAGCGGATGGGGAGCCAGATTTTCGGCAATTGGAGAGGCGATAAAAAATTTGACAGATGCTTGTAGTTTTTGTAAAAGTGATTCGCGTGATACTATGCGTTTGAATATGCCAAATGCAGACTCTGCAAGCGTAGGTGTGCTTCACTATCAGGATTCAATAATCAAAGTGAGAACCGGTAGCGAAGCTGATTTTAACAAAGACTATGGTCCATCGAGAGATACTATTTTTAATAGAACTTGGCGAGCAAGAAATCCAAAATAATATGAGAGTTTTAATTATTTTAATTTTATTGTCTTTCTTATATTCATGCCAGAAAGAAGACAATGCAGATCATAAAAAGTACGATTTAAAGACTACTTTAGAACTTTCAAACTATAATATCTCAGAAAAGAAATTACGGGATACCGTAAAAGAATATGCGGGCGAAAATAAGATTTTTTTTATCAAGGGAAAATACGATATTAAGAATAGAAAAAAATTTGGATGGTGGAATGTTATAGATAAAAGACAGGTAGGGAGCTCTTTAGATATAGAAATTATATGGATTGATGGTAAAGAATTCAATAATCAAATAATTTTCTATAGAAAAAATAAAGAAAAGGATACGCTTAGAAGTAAATTTTATAAAACAAGAATTATAGGTAATAGTATCGAATATATTTTTTATATGCCCAATTCTAATTCACTACCAAAGAGAAACTTATTTGCATATGTTATTAGTGATGGTAATAAAGTTATATTTAAGGAAATGGATAGCTGCACCCAAAGCGGAAATCAATATTATTATAAATTAAATTTTTCAAAATATAAAAATAAAAAAATTTTGATTAAAGGATTATTCACAGAAAGAGCATTTAATAAAGAGGATAGTACGGTAAGTATTAATGAAATTTTTACAGAAAATATAATTGAATAGTTTTGTAAACTACAAGTACAATGGCAAGGAACTTCAAGAGACCGGAATGTATGATTATGGCGCAAGGATGTATATGCCGGATATTGGAAGATGGGGCGTCGTAGATCCGTTGGCGGAGAAAATGACGAGACATAGCCCTTACAATTATGCGTTTAATAATCCGATTAGATTCATCGATCCGGATGGAAGACAGAATAAGGATGTTATAATTACAGGAGGGGCTGCGGATACTGCATTAAAAGAATTGCAGAAATCCGTTTCATCTGAACTTACGCTGAGTAAAAATAGCAATGGAAAAGTTTCCTATACTCAAACTAATCCTAAATCAAAACTATCTTCTGATGCACAACAATTAGTTAACGCTATTGATGACCATTCTGTGAATGTAAATGTGAAAGCTGAAAATACAAATATGACCGAAGCGAGGCATTTATATATAGGAGGAGCGTTTAGCGGAAACAAAACGAAGAGTTTATTAAGTAGAGATGGAAGTTCTCTTAGCACTACAATAGAAACTAAGCAAGAAGTAAATCCAACTGTTTTAGGAGCAATGAGTGATTATTTTGGAAAGCCAGGAGCAGATATGTTACACGAAGTAACAGAATCATATCAAGGAGCTTTAATTTCTAAAAAAATTGGAATAGATGCAGGAATTGCTGGTCAAACTGATGGTGATGATCCTTTTAGCATTTATAATGGTGCGCATAATTCTGCTACTCCACAAACGGATGGTTATGATGTCAGATATTTTGATAAAACTGGCAATCCTTCTAGTGTATTATATAAAAGCGGGAAAGCTGAATTTTTCGTAACTGATCCAAGTGGTGTTAAAAAACCTAAAGTTATTCAAACCTATCCTTAATATATGAAAAAGATAATATTTATTTTAGTTATATCATTGGTTTTGTACTCATGTGGTGTAAAGTCAAAAGTTACTGAAGGCTATAATTATAGAATTGTTAAAATTGATTCTATTGAAAATACATATTTGATCTATGCCGAAAACGTGTCTGTCAGTATAAAAAACACTAACATAATAAAAATAGTGTCTGCAAAGACTGAAACAAATTGCAAAAAAAACAATCTGATTGCTGTAGATAAAAATTACAAATTCAGTACTTTTTCTTTGTATCCTAAAAATTTGGTCTCACATCATCTTAGAGGTATCACATATAATGGCACCGTAATTCCTTTTGATAAGGGTTATAACATTAAAAAAGATTTATTTATTACTAAAAATATAGAAGGCTTATGTTATAAAGACTAAAACACAAAATACCGAAGTAGAAGTTTTTTGGCACAGGCTGTACAAAAATTACAAGTACAACGGAAAGGAGTTGCAAGAGACGGGAATGTACGATTATGGAGCAAGATTTTACATGCCGGATATTGGACGATGGGGAGTTGTGGATCCGCTGGCGGAGAAGTATCAAAGTTTTTCTCCTTACGTTTATGTAGCAAATAATCCGATTAATGCAATTGATCCTGATGGAAGAGATATAATTTTCTTAGCAAAAAATGGTCAAAAATTAGTTTATAATAAAGGAAATTTTTATTATGCTAAAGTTTCTCGTGATTCTAACAGAAATTTCATTGTTGAAAATTCGGGAAGAAAGTATAATGGACAAACCGACCGAGTGAGTAAAAATCTTTTCAGCCTTGCTAAAACCTTTCGACAGATAGAGAAATCAAATGATAAAATTTTAAAAGGTCAACTTCATACTTTGGAAAACTCTGATAAAATGCATTTTATTAGAGATACAAATTCCAATGATCAACATAAAAATGCAGTTTCCCGTAGTTTAAAAATGCCTGAAGATGAAAATAATTTAAATGTTGGTAAAAGAGGTACTGATTCTCAGCATACGATGACAAATTTTGATTTTGGGGATAATGATTTAGGTAATGGAGAAAAAGGTACGCCTGAAACAACTGCAATCCACGAAATGAGACATATGTATGATTATGATCAGGGTAATATGGGAGATAATAGTGATGTCAATAATCAAAACGATCCAACAGAGATAAGAGCTGTATACAATGAAAACTTATGGAGAAAATCTCACGGGATGCCATCACGAAAACATTATGGAGGTAAGATTGATGAGAAAAAGTTAAACAATCCACCTAATAATAAAAACCCATAAAATTATGAAAAGAATATCTCTTTTTATGTTATTACTGATACTGTTTGCTTGTAATCAAAATCCATCTTCTTTATTGTATGATTATAAAAAACTTGCTACAGAGACTTATGACAAAGGAGGTCTGTTAGTTCTTCAAAGTAGAGATTATATCTATATAAAAACCGACAAGGCAGATTTAATAGGCAAATTAAGTATTGAAGAGCTTAATAGCATTTTTGAAAAATTTTATAAGAATAAGATTAATAAAATTGATTTTTTATATGATTTTTTAAACTTAAAAAATGAGATTCCAATTGCTTATTTTGAAAACTTAGGTTGCATAAGCGTTTGATTAAATTGGATTCAAATATTTTAGGGCAATATAGAAAGAATGGTATAAGTTATTTAATTAATAATTTTACTTATAAATTAGGAAAACAACCTTATGGGTTTAAAAATAATAATATTGATTTTTTTCAGAAGGAAACAGTAGTCTATCTTTTTTACACAAATCATTACGATTTAATCAAGAATGATTACTCTGCGTTATCTTGGTTTATACAGAAGAAAGAATTTTTATTATATTGGTAAACGAATCTTTAAAATAACAAAATCTCCCGCCAATCGGCGGGATTTTTATTTACAGTGCAGCTACATTTTTATTAAAGAAATCTTTAAATTTTTTGGTGGTTAGCATTTTATCAATGATTTTAAAGACAGTGCTTTTATCATCGTCATCTAACTGCTGGATGAGTTCCATTTGTTCTAAAGTAAGCATAAAACCCTAATTTTAACATATGAAACGAGAGAGAAAAATCTATGACCA
>JAIXLO010000039.1 GCA_026931325.1 Chitinophagales bacterium
AGAAATTGTTCCTCTTTAGTATTGATTAATTCATATTTTTTAGTATGTCTACTGTAAGAATATCCTGTATTTTTGGCGATATTTCTTTGAACAATATGATAATGTTTCCCATATTTTTCTTGAACTAGTTTTTCTGCTTTGCTTTTACCTCCTTCATTAAAAGATTCTATTATTTCCATATAATCTATTTTATTTTTCAAAGCTTACATCTCCTTTTGTTTTCCCTTTACTCTATAACTATCTCCTGGTATACTTATTACGTGGCAGTGATGAACTAGCCTATCAAGTACTGCGGTAGCAGATAGAATACTTGTAAATATTTTATCCCATTCTCCAAGGGGTAGATTAGTAGTTATTATTAGAGAGTTTTTTTCGTATCTTTGGCGGATAAGTTGAAAAATCATACTCTCTTTTTCTTTGTCTAAAACAAGATGTCCCATTTCATCTATTATTAAAAGATCAATTTTAGACAAAGACTTAAATAATTTTTTTAAATCGCCTTTCTTCTGATAAATACTCATTTTTTCTACCAAATCAATTGCTGATGTAAAGAGTACTTTTTTCTTGTTCTTACATGCGTTAATGCCAATTGATGTTGCAATATGAGTTTTTCCTACCCCTGGCGGGCCTATAAGTATTATATTTTCTTTCTTATTTAAGAAACTCAGGTTATGAAGATCTTTTATTTTATCGATATTTATACTTTTTTGGAAGTTAAAATCAAAGCTTTCTATTGTCTTAAAATTTTCAAAGCGAGCAGCTTTCAAATTTCTATCAATCAATCTATTATTTCTTCCTTCTTCTTCTACTTTTAGAATATTCAAAAGAAAATTTCTATATCCAATATTATTTTCAATAGCGAAATTAATTTCATTCTCATAATTTTCTTTTAAATCCTGTAATTTGAGATGAGTAAGAGCCCAATCTATATATTCGTTGTTCGTGTAAATTTTAGAATTCACAATTAAAATTGACCCCCTTCATAGTATGAAGTCTGCCTAACCAAATTAGCATCTATAATTTCTGCTTTCACTTTTTCTACATTAATTTCATCATCTATTATGATTTCAATAAACTTTTCTCTAAGAACAGATTTTATACCTTCAATGTCATAAATTTCATTTATTAAACAATATTTTAAAATTTTATCAAGATCGGAAAGCTCATAACAATCCCTTAGTTTAAGTATTTCTCTCATATGAAATGATGGTTGTTTTAATTTTATTTTTGCTTCTTTAATATAGAGAGAACCGTTTTTGAATGAGTTAATAAATGTTCTTGTAAGTTCTGGAATAGATTTTGGAACTTTGTTTACAATATCAAAATAATGTTCATCTATAACTGTAGTTTTACCTTTGCCTACGGCAACGTCATGACTCATTATAAAGTCTAGTGCCATATTATATATATCTAGCCTATATCCATATATTTTTCTAACGAAAACTTTTTTGTCTGCATATCTAACTGGAACACTATACTTATTAGCTTCAAAAGAAACAAAGGAATCTAAACTCACTTTTCTAGTAGCTAAAGATTTATTAAAATACTTATCTTTTGGAAGAGGTAATAAATAGAATTTTTCTTCTTCAAACATAGCTTCAGGACTTCTTCTAGTTGTTCCATGAATTTTTTGATTCCACTCTTTTATAAATGTCTTTGCCTTTTGATTTAATTGCTCCATGGATTCAAATGAATTACCTTTGATAAAATGTTCTTCTATATACTGAAATGGTTTTTCGATTTTACCTTTAGTTCTAGCCCGATAGGGCCTGCAAGGATTAAGATCAAATCCTAGATGCATGCTTAATTTAAGAGCTGAGTCATTAAAAACAATCTCTTTATCAGATATGTTTTGAATAACTAGAGTTTTAGGGTTATCAATAAGTAATTCTTTTGTTATTCCGCCTAAATCGTAAAATAATTCCTGTATCGCTTCTAAAATAGAATCTGAATCAACTGACGTTGAAAAAACTATAGCTTTCTTTCTAGATGCTGACAAAATTATAGCTAAACAATATACTTTCTTAATATCATTTGATAATTCAACATTATATTCAGACCAATCAAATTG
>JAIXLO010000022.1 GCA_026931325.1 Chitinophagales bacterium
GGAGTACAATAACTAGTGTGGAAATAATTACAATATTGAGCTTTAGCAACTACTGGCAAAATCAAAATTGATATTGCAACTAAATATATTTTTGTGAAACCTTTCATTTTTGTTTATTTATTTTTTTCCTAAAACTTATTTTAATTAAGCTTGAACTTTTACAATGTTATTTCTAATTTCTGATATTTTATTTTTAATAGCATTGAATTGAGCTTCTGATATTCCAATAGTTTCTCCACCACCTAATACCATTTTTTTAGCTCCTTCTTTTTTCTTTAATGTAATTCCTGAACCAGTTGATTTTTCTTCTAAACCTGCAAAAGTTGCTTCCAATTCTTTAAACCAACCGTGTATTTCTTTAACATCGGCATCACTTTCTGCATATTTTTCTAAATATGCTAATAAGTTATCCAAGGTAAGTTTTTGGTCAGCTAAACGCTCAATTGCTGCTTTATCTTTGCCATATTTTGCAGTATTAGAAACAATATATACTGTTTCTAACCAACCAAACTAATAGCCCCAATTACCACCTTGTTCGTTTTGCTCTAAATAATCTACTACAGAGAAATAGGAAGTATTTGTAATAGAAACTAATGAATCTGCATTGTTTAAGTTGTTTTGAACTCTCTCAATCAACGTTTTATCAAAAGCTGAAGATAAACCAATTTGGTCAGCCAATTTTTGTATGCTTCCAAAATATTTAATTGATTCTTGATATTCTTCGAAAGCAGCTGTATATGCTAAATCAGCAGAATAAATACCGAAGTTCAATGCTTGTTGTTTTGGGTCGGTATATGAGCTAACATTTTGAATTGGATTTAAAGCACTTTTATTGTATTTTAAACCACTTTCTTTGATAAAACCAAACATTTCATCAGGCGATGGAATTTGATAATAACTTTCGTTTTTTACTTCTTCAATAACTTCTTCAATGATATCTTCATTGATTTCATCTACTGGTTCATCGCCACCACATGAAGTTAAAAATACTAAAGGAAAAGCAACTAGTGCTGTTAATGCTATTTTTGATGTCTTATTCATATTTAAATAAATTTACTCTCGTCAAATGTATAAATATTTTAGTTTATACTCAATAAAATTATTCGATAAAGATATAAATTAATCTAAATTAGTTGCTTTTTCTGTCTTAGAAATAATTAATAATCCTATAAATGTTAGCAATCCGTTAACAATTAGTATCTCAAAATTAAATTTATACCCATTAAGTAACTCAACCGAAAATTCATTTAACAAATAGCTAAGAATTGGAGCTAAAATACAAACAAATGGCACCCAATTATCTTTTACATTTTTCTTGGTAAATAAACCAAAAGCATACAATCCCAATAATGGACCATAAGTATACCCGGCGGCTTTAAATACTGAACTTATCACACTTTCATTACTGATTAAACTAAACAATAAAATTGTTAAGAACATTGCAAATGATACCAATAAATGAACTTTTTTTCTGAGCGATTCTTTTTTATCGTTTGTTTTTCCTTCAATAGAGAAGAAATCGATGCAAATAGAAGTTGTTAACGCTGTTAAAGCTGAATCAGCACTCGAATAGGCTGATGCAATTAGCCCTAAAATAAATAAGATTCCAGCAAAAGCAGGTAAATGTTCCGAAGCAATTAGTGGAAACAAATTATCTGTTCGTTCTGGAATTGTTACCCCCATTTTATCGGCATATATAAACAATAAAGCTCCCAAAACCAAAAAAGCTAAGTTTACAACAATAAGAATAATACTAAAAGTAAACATGTTCTTTTTTGCATCACCAATATTTTTACAGGTTAAATTTTTTTGCATCATATCCTGATCTAATCCTGTCATTACAATAGTGATAAACATTCCGCTAAAAAAATTTTTAAAGAAATGGCGTTTATCGTTCCAATCATCAAAAAAGAAAATTTGAGAATAACTACTGTTTTTAACTTCTGTAAACATGTTTGACAAACTCAAACCTAATTTATCGCTAATCACAAAAATGGTTATACCAACCGATAATAACATAAAAAGGGTTTGCAGCGTATCTGTCCAAACAATGGTTT
>JAIXLO010000117.1 GCA_026931325.1 Chitinophagales bacterium
CCACATTGATGTTACTTACTAAGTCTATTCCCATCATTATTTTTAGGGCATTTATCACTTGCTCTTGTTTGCTTAATAGTAATTCGTGTTGTGTAAGCAGCTGTTGCAATTGCAATTCTATTTTGGCAACATCGGTTTGCTTGGCAAGCAACTGACTGTGTAATAATTGCATATTTTTTAGCAACACGTTATTGTTGTTGATATTACTATCAATAAACGCTAGTTGATTTTGAAGGATTTGAGCATTGTAGTATAAATTACTCACCTCAAAAAATACTTCTTCTTCGGTTTTTTTGTGTTGCAAACTGCTCATTTCTATTGCCATTTTGGTAGCTGAAATGTTCGTATAAAGTTGTGGATTGTACAAAGGCATACTTACTTGTAAATTCGCATTAATGTTATGAGGAACTCCAAATTGGGCTTCTTTAAATTGTCCTTCGGGAGCTAACGGATTAAATGTAGATAACGGCATTAGCTGATAAGGCAAATCAACATAATATTTATATTCTCCGTTGGCATCAATTCTGGGAAAAAGGTTTGCCTGAACTTCTTTTCGTTTTTGTTCACTAATTTGCTGGTTATTGCGACTAATTTGCAATTTTTTATTGTTTGCTAAAGCAGTGTCAATACATTGCTGTAATGAATATGTTTGAGCTTTTATATTGGTTATTTGTAATAATAGAAACAATATTAAAGTCGATTTTAATATGTGAGCGTTTACTAACTTCATAGGGCAAAAAAATAGGATTAATTATTTCAAACAATACTATGACTCAAAATAATGCAAGTAAGTATTTACTTACAAAAGTAAAAATAAAAATTTTAACAGTTATAATATTAGTTTATTTTTTTACAATTTATTAGATAATTCTATTGCTTCTGAAGATGATGGATTATATAAAAGGCATTTGTTTAATGCATTTTTTGCATTCGAAATGCTACCATGAGTAATATTAATTTTTGCTGACAAAAGATTTACCTCGTAATCGAATGGATATAAAACAGATAGCGAATTTATGTATGTTATAGCTTTTGCACTTTTTTTGCTACTGTAATATATTAGAGCTAAACGATAGTTAGCTGTATAGTTTTTTGAATCTAGTTTTACGATTGCTAAGTATTGATTGGTTATTTCTTCCCAGTTTCCTATGTATGATAAAGGATTTGCTATTCCTAATCTTGCTTCAATTGAAGATGGATTTGATGTAATTGCTTTTTTATAATAAGCAATAGACTGAGTATGTTCGCCTTTTAAATAATTTAACCACCCTAATCGAACATTTACTTCATACGAAGTAGCATTTGAAAATTGTTGTATTGATTTTATTGCATCATCATAATTATAAGCATACTCATACTCGTAGCTTTTAGCAAAAGCAGATTGAAGATTTTTGTTTAATTCTTGAGCAAACGACTGAATTGTAAATGCTAATAAAATAATAATTGAAGTTTTTTTCATAATATTAAAATTTTAATTGAAACGATAATGATAACATGTTTGATGAATAATTGTATAGCGACAATGCGTCTGTTTTATTTTCGAATTGATAGAGCAAACCTAAATTTATTTTTGGTGTAAACTGGTAGGTTGTTTTAATATTAATTCTGTGGCGAATGTTATCGTAAGTATTAACTAAAACCGAACCATAATATTCTGTAAAACCAATATTAGCTTTTTTAAAATACGACAAATAAAAGTGAATACGTTTAAAATCTAATTTTAAATAGGGAGATAAAGTTCCTCTCACTTTTTCTTTTCCAATAGGCTGATAAAAAGTAAAACCTAATTTTAGTTTTTCTTTACGAGTAGCAAATTCAGTACTTATACTAATTAACTTGTTTTGCACGTTAGAAGGCACATCAAGATTGTTAATGGTTGTATCTTGATTAAATACTTGCTGTTCCTTAAAACCAGGTTTCAGCTTTATCAACTTTTCTTCTACCCATTTTGTCTCTTGAATTCCTGAATTGTTATTTTCTAAATTCAGTTGAAAAAATGGAGAAAACTTAAATCCTCCTTTTCGCTTAGTAAAACCAAGATAAAAATATGCTC
>JAIXLO010000002.1 GCA_026931325.1 Chitinophagales bacterium
AGTTATTACTAATATTAGACGAAAAATTCCATTGCTTATTTATTTTATAATTAATTGATGAAACTAATCCAATAAAATTATTTGAAAAGTTAGTAGTTACACTTTCCTTTTGTTGCTTTTGAATATAATTAAATGAATAAGGTATAGATATATTTATATTAAACTTAGGTAGTACATAACTTATATTAAAATTATTGGTAAATACGAAGTAGTTATAAATAAAATTATTATTAAAACCATTTTTAATGGTAAATAAAGAATCATTATTTCCAGCAGAGAATAATGTATTAAATGTGTTAAGGAAATATGTACCTGAAATAGAATTGCTAAAAAGAAATTTATTTTTTGTTTTATAAACCCAATTAGCATCAAAACTTGAGAAGAAAGATTTTAATGATACATTTTGTTCTATGAATGATGGATTTGCTGTTTTAGTAAATATTGTATCGTAAATCTCATTTTGAACTATAAATTTTTGAGGTATTTGTTTATATCCTGCTAAAACAGATAAATTGATAAGATGTTTTTTATTTATTATAAAAAAATATTTAGTTGTATTAATAACTTCTACCTGATTTGAATTAATAGTTTGTAAAATTTCTTTTCGGTTAACAGCTGTTGAATGATTAGCTGTTTTAGCAAATTGAAAACTGGTAATATTAGAAAAGCTGTAAGATGCTTTGTTAGCCACATATTGCAAATTGCCTTTTACAATATTTTCGTTTTGATTATAATTATTTATTTCAGCAATTTTAAAAGTATCGTTTATAAAAAAAAGTGTTGTATTGGTATGGGAATTTATTGAAGTGTTATCGTGTGTAAAATCAATAAAAAATTTTAATTCATTTTTATTTTTTGTTAAAGTAAGTTGATTAATGCTTGCAGAGAATTGGTTATTAGAGTAAAACTTATCTAAATCTATACCTTGAGTTTGTGGTTTATAGATGTTTGCAATTTCTCCATAAAATTTATTAAAAAAAACTATTTCATTATAATCATCATTATATAAATATTTAAATTCATTGGCATAATCTTTACCAATATTATTATACTTTATAGTAGCAATACTTTGATAATTATTAGAAAAAAATAAAGGTACTATTTCATTATCTGTGCTAATAAAAGGATAACCAATACCCAGCTTAGCTTTACCTATAATTTTATTTCTTGCTTTATCTTTTAATACCAAGTTTAAAGCAGCTCTATTACTTACAGAAAAACTATCTAATACTTTTATGGGTTGGTGATTTTCTAAAACCTGTACTTTATCAACTGCATCAGAAGGTACATTTGCTGTTGCAATATTGTAACGACCAGCTAATAAATCTTTTCCATCTATATAAAATTTATTAATGGGTTTTCCCTGATATTTTATAGTACCGCCTTGCATTACTTCTATACCAGGGAGTTTTTGTAAAACATCTCCTATGCTTCTATCATATTTACTTGTATAACTTTCTACATTGTAGTTAATGGTATCTTTTCTTGCTGTAATAGGAGGTCTTGATTGTACGATAACTTCAGATAATTTTTTTTGAGATGACTTTAAAATAAAATGATGAGTTACTGTTGAAGAACTTAATGAATCTATTAACTGTTCTTTAGATAAAAAGTTTAATGAACTTACTTTTAAAACACAATTTCTTTTACTATACTTTTCGGGTAATTCTATTTTATAAAAACCATTTTCGTTAGTAAAAGAAAAAGCAACAACTACTTTGGTAGATTGTAATTCTACAGTAATTGTTGCTCCTATAATATTTTTATGAGATGAATCTTTTACAGTACCTTGTATTATTTTTTGCCCAAAGCAATTATTGGAAAAATAAAAAGTAATTAGTACAATGAAGAAAAACCATCTCATTAAAATTTAGTTAAGTTCTAAAGGATTATTAAAGTTATATTTTGACTTTACATTTGTTGGAGTTGGTTTAACACTAAATTTTTCATTATTACTAGACATTCTATTTAGCATAGCATTTGGGTTTTCTTTAAATGATTGCATTATCTCTTCATATTTTTTTTCTGTTACAAAAGTTAAATCTGGCAATAAAACATCTTTATCATTTGATTGAGTTACTGAAGTAAGCAAAAAAGATACTTGATTTTTTTCATCAACTGCTGAAATAATTAACCCAGGTAATCCATGCAGTTTCCAAGGTCCTCCTTGTATAACAATTTCAGGACTGTACCAACAAGTATATTTTCTACCCCTAAATTCTCCTATTGCTTTTTTGCAAACCAAATTGCCAATTTGTTTAGTAGAATCAATCAATTGCCATTCAATTGCTTGCATTGGAGATTTAATGCCAAAAGTTTCATTAATAAAAGGTTTTATTGTTACAATTTCTTTTGTAGTATAGTCAAAAAATAGTTGCTCCATAGTAATTTTTGGCAATTTTATTACTCTTTTAATTTGAGTAGAATTTTCACCAATTGTATATCCTTTATCATCTGTTGAATTCATGATAGAATCGAATGTAAAGCTTTTATAAAGTGATTTTGTATTATTTGTAATCAACATCATGTCTTCTGTGCTTACATTTTGAGGTTGTGTAGTATCTCTAACGTGTAAAAAAGTATATTTTGCTATCAGCACATTTTGTGCACCAGCATTTATAACCATACTATTAGAGGCTACATACATTAATAACAATAGTAAAAAGTTCTTTTTCATTTAACTTACTTTTCAAGTTTTACAAAATTAGAGACAGTTTAATAAATAGTCAATTGCGTATAACATAAATTTAATTAATTACAAGGCAGTAAAGCGTCAAAAAGAAGCGTCATTGCAGTTAATAAATCTCGTTCTTGCCTAGCTGCTAAACCCGCTACAATATTTGCTTCTGCTTGTCCTTCAAAATCACCACAAACGGTAACTTCTGCAGTTGCAGACCAACAGGTTCCAGTCACTGTGTAAGTAGCAGTACCACAGTAATAATCATCTGGAACTATTATACTTTCTGTACCATCTGCAATAGGCTCGGTAATTACAGACTTTTTACAATCGGCAGCATATAAACTGCTAAATAGCATTGTAGCTACTAAAAACATTACAATCTTTTTCATTTTAAATTAGTTTTGATGAAAAGCGAATCAAAAAAAAAAAAAATGACATAGCGAAAAAAAGTTTTCCACATTTAACTAAAAATACCATTTAGCCTGTAAGACTGATAAAACTTGTTGGTAAGAAATAATGAAAAGATAGCCTATACAAAAAGTTAAGTAGGATTAATTATTTTTTCTTTTTCTTATTCAAATAATCACCAAACATACCTCCTAATAAACTACCTCCAAATAATGCACCTTTAGTAGTTGAATTGGTTGCATAACCAATAATAGCAGAATCTATAAATTTTTTATCTCGTTTTTTTCGTTCCTCTATTTCTTCTTGCTGTTCATTCTCATATTTGCTTAAAGAGTCATCGTTTATACTATTATCAACAATCTTACTTTTAGGTGGATTAATATTCTTGTTATGCTTGTGCATTAAATCAGTCATATTAATACCTCCTTGAATATTGGCTAATTGTTCAAATTCTTCTATGGTTACTGGTTTTTCATTGTTCTTTTTACACCAATCCCAATAACGTTTGTAGGCATCAATATTTTTCTTTTTATTGCTTATTACATCTTTGTTACTATCTATTACTTCATTATGTTTGATTGAGTTTTTTTTAACCAATCCAATTATTAATATTGCAACACCAATTAAAATAATATATAATCCTAACATAGCTTATCATATTAATTTTTGAAAGAATATTGTTTCTTTTTGAATTGATTTTTTACCAGTAGTTTGACTTTTTAGTTTTACTTACAAAGTAAAGAAACAAATAACAGATTTATATAAATTTTAATTTTTACTTTCACATTACTTTTTCTTCTTTCTGTCAAAATTTTTATGTGTAGAAAATGATGTTGTGTTATGGGAATAAAAAATGTTATGCAGCCCTTCTATGATTTAAGCAACAGCAAAATACTATTTTTGTATATTTGTTACATGAAAGCATTAGTTGTTACTCCAAAAAATAGTCATGAATTTAGATTTGTTACCAACCTGCTTAAAAAATTAGGTGTTGGTTCACCAACTGTTACCCAAGAAGAGTTGGAAGATATTGGTATGTCAAAATTGATGCGTAAAGTGGATAAGACCAAAAAGGCAAGTCGTGCAGAAATAATGAAAAAACTATCTGCCTGATGAGAGTTGAGTTCTTAAAGAAATTTTCCAAAGACATTGACAATATAAAAACGAAGCCTGTTAAGTAGGTTTTAATGCATTTAATTGAGTTAATAGAAAATGCAGATTCTTTAGACAGTATTCCAAATACAAAGAAATTAAAAGGCTTTAAAACTGCTTACAGAACAAGAGTAGGTGATTATAGATTAGGCTTCTTTTATGAAAATTCAACTATTTTATTGGCTCGTTTTGTTCATAGAAAAGATATTTATAAAATTTTTCCTTAATTGTATATTTTAATTTGGGATTACAGATGATGAAACTTGTTGATAAAAAATAAAAAGAGGTTATCTTTTTTTGAAAATAACCTCTTTCTCTTTTAAATATTTTATTGGCTTTTATGCTTCTTCTACATCTTCTACCAATACAGTTGCTTTATTATTTAAAACTTCTACAAAGCCTCCAGAAATAGAATAGTTTTCAAATGTAGATTTTGTTTTTAAAATTTTTACATTTCCTTTTCCTAAAGCACTTACTAATGGTGCATGTTTGTCTAACACTTCAAACAAGCCAGTAATTCCTGGTAATTGTACACCATATACATCGCCACTATATAATTTTTTTTCTGGTGTTAATATTTCTAAAGTCATACTAATTTGATTATCACATTTTCAAATTGGCTAATTAACCATTAACCATGTGCTTGAGCCATCATTTTTTTACCTTTTTCAATAGCATCTTCTAAAGTACCTACTAAGTTAAATGCTGCTTCAGGATATTCATCAACTTCTCCATCCATAATTGCATTAAATCCTTTAATAGTATCTTCAATGCTTACAAATACACCTTTTAATCCTGTAAATTGTTCTGCTACATGGAATGGTTGAGATAAGAAACGTTGAACTTTTCTTGCACGTGCAACAGTCATTTTATCTTCATCACTTAATTCATCCATACCTAAAATAGCAATAATATCTTGTAATTCTTTATAACGTTGCAAGATCATTTTAACACGTTGAGCACAATCGTAATGTGCATCTCCTACAATAGCAGGGGTTAAAATTCTTGAAGTAGAATCTAAAGGATCTACAGCAGGATAAATACCTAAGTCAGCAATTTTACGACTCAATACTGTTGTAGCATCTAAGTGAGCAAATGTTGTTGCAGGAGCAGGGTCAGTTAAGTCATCTGCTGGCACATATACAGCTTGTACAGATGTAATAGAACCATTTTTTGTTGAAGTAATACGTTCTTGCATTAATCCCATTTCTGTAGCTAATGTTGGTTGATAACCCACAGCAGAAGGCATACGACCTAAAAGGGCAGAAACCTCAGAACCTGCTTGTGTAAAACGGAAGATATTATCTACGAAAAATAAAATATCTCTTCCTTTTCCTGTACCATCACCATCTCTAAAATATTCTGCAATAGTTAAACCACTTAAAGCAACTCTTGCTCTTGCTCCTGGAGGTTCATTCATTTGACCAAATACGAATGTTGCTTTACTATCTTTTAATCCTTCTAAATCTACTTTACTTAAATCCCATCCACCTTCTTCCATACTATGTTTAAAGGTATCACCATATTTCATAATACCAGCTTCAATCATTTCACGTAATAAATCATTTCCTTCACGTGTTCTTTCTCCTACACCAGCAAATACAGATAAACCACCATGTCCTTTAGCAATGTTATTAATCAATTCTTGTATTAATACTGTTTTACCCACACCAGCACCACCAAACAATCCAATTTTACCACCTTTTGCATAAGGCTCAATGAGGTCAATAACTTTAATACCTGTAAATAAAACTTCAGCAGAAGTGCTTAAATTTTCAAATGTTGGGGGCTTTGCATGAATAGGACGACCATTAGACTTATTTAATTGAGGTAAGCCATCAATAGCATCACCAGTAACATTAAATAGACGACCATTAATATTTTCACCTACTGGCATTGTTATTGCATTTCCTGTATCAATAACTTGCATACCACGAACTAAGCCTTCTGTACTGTCCATTGCAATAGCACGAACACTATCTTCTCCTAAGTGCTGTTGCACTTCTAACACTAATTTGTCGCCATTATCTCTTGTTAATTCAAGAGCATTATAAATATCGGGTAATGCATTATCGTTTGGAAAATGAACGTCCACAACTGCACCAATTACTTGTTTTATAATACCTTTAGAAGCCATAATAAAATAATATTTTTATAGTTGGCGGCAAAGGTAAGGGGTAACTACCTTTCAAAAAATTAATTAATACAAGTTTTTCAACGTATTTTTTTATTATTTGTGGATAGTTTACTACTTTAAAAATTATTAAAAATGCAATGAATTATTTTAATAAAATTTTGTAGAAGTCATTTTGTTTTTCAGAATAAATAATTTATTGAACAATGCAGCGTTTAAAATGTATTAATTATCTGATATTTGTTTAAAGTAAAAATATACTTGTGTAGAGTATTTCAAAAAAAATAATGAAACACTTAATAAAATATTGCTTATTTGCTCTTATTATTGTCTTTATTTCATCTTGTATTAAAGAAACAAGTTTTGAAGGTGGGGCTAATTTATATGGACCATCAAATGGAACATTGAAAGATAGTTTAGGCGATTGTAAGGGTATTGTAATTAAAGGTAGTTATAAGAAAAATGAATCATTAACAGACAGTAATTATATTTTAGTAAATGTAAATGTAACAACACCTGGTCAATACAAGATATACTCTGATACTGTAAATGGATTTTGGTTTTTGGGTGATGGTTATGTATCTGCTGGATCTTCTACCTTAAAGATTAAAGGTTTTGGAAAGCCTACAAGTGCATTAAATACTCACTTTGTTTTAAGTTATAAAAATTCTGCTTGTTTATTTACTGTTTCTGTAAGTGATACAACTGTAGTTGCATCTACACCAGTTTTTAGAGATTATTTTCCAACAACTGTTGGTAGTAATTGGAGCTATAAAATTGCAGGGTTAGATACTATACATGTACAAGCATCACCAAAGGACACTTTGATTTTTGGTATTAGTCATCGTGTGTTTTACACTTCTGGCAGTATGAAGGACACTGCTTTTTACAGAAAATCTGGTCATAATTATTATCGTTGGGGTTCTTTAGATGGTATTAGTAGTTTTTCATCTTTACTATTTTTAAAAGATGATAAACCTGTATCTACTCAATGGGAAAGTAATATTATCAATACGATATTTAGCGGTGTACCAACACAAATAAAAATGCGTTATACTTTAATGGCTGTAAATACTACTAGAACAGTTAATAATAATGTTTTTGATAGTGTTATTCATGTAAAAAATGATTTACAAGTAAAAATATTGGGTACTTATCAAAGCATTCAAACTTTTGATACTTACTATGCTAAAAATGTAGGATTAATAGAACTAAATATTCCAGGAGTTATTCAACAAACATTGAAAAGATGGAAAGTGTATTAGCTTCAATTTTTTAATTATAATAAAAAATAAATAATCATCTCTCATTAATACATTATAGGAGTTACTTTATATCCTTTCTTTCTTAATAAATAAATCACTCCTTTTTTGCCCCCTAAATGACCTGCACCTACAGCAATAAAAATAGGTTGTAATGCAATTTCTTTTTCAATAATAGGTATCCAATTTTGATTTCTTTTATCAACTAAATTATTATCATAATTACCTAAATCAGTATCTCCTTTTACAGATTTATGCATTGCTTTTATATTTTTGCTTTTATACAATGCAATCATTTTATCCATTTGTTTTCTACCCTCTTCTTCATCGAATAATAATTTTTTAAAAGCTTCAGCTTGTTTTCGATAAGGTATTTTCTCAAAAATATTTAACTGTTCTTCTACTGTTTCAAGTCCTTTAATTTCCTGATGATTGATTTTTGCTAATTTTTCAATTTCTTTTTCAAAAGCAACAATTTTACATCCCATCAAACTTTGATAAAGCATTGAAGTAAGCATAAATGGTTTATATGATTCTACCATTTTTAAAGGCATTCCTGTTTTAGCTTTAAATAAAACCGTAGCAGAATCATATTCTTCCTTAGTCATAAAATCCTTTAAAGTTTTCCCTTCTTTCATTTTTATATTTTTCATCATCTTCATTGAAATACTTGGATCATCTAAATCAATTTCAAAAAACACTTGTTGTGTTTTTGCTATTAAAGATTTTAAAGTATCTGGTAAATGAAAATCCTCTGAACATAATAAATGAAATGTACCAAATATGTATGATGGTGTAGAAATATTATTTCCTTCAATTTTCCAAAGCAAAGTTTTTTCTTTAGGCTTTTGTGCAGTTACAGATAATGATGTAATTAAAGTAAGTATTGTTATTAAAAAATGTTTCATAATAATTGAATTAAATAAATAAGTGTAGCAAAATAATATTTAAGTAGTTAATCTAAGTATAAAAAAAGAGATTGTTTAATTACTTAAACAATCTCTTTGAAAAATTAAAATGATTAGTTTATAGAAATTAATCAAAATTCAAATCTAATCCTAAGCCTCTTAATTCATGAACTAACACATTAAATGATTCTGGTACACAGCTTTTGGTATATTATCTCCTTTAGTGATTGCTTCATAAGTTTTTGCACGACCCATAATATCATCAGACTTTATGGTTAATAATTCTTGTAAAATATTTGAAGCACCATAAGCTTCTAAAGCCCAAACTTCCATTTCACCAAAACGTTGTCCACCAAACTGAGCTTTACCACCTAAAGGTTGTTGAGTAATTAAACTATAAGGGCCAATTGAACGAGCATGCATTTTATCATCAACCATGTGATGTAGTTTAATCATATAAATTACGCCCACAGTTGCTTTTTGGTCAAAACGATCTCCTGTTTCTCCATCAAATAAATAAGTATGTCCATTAAGAGGAATTTCTGCTTTGTTGCAATATGCTTCTATTTCAGATGTAGATGCTCCATCAAAAATTGGTGTTGCAAAACGTACTCCTAATTTTTTAGCACTCCATCCTAAAATAGTTTCATAAATCTGACCAATGTTCATACGTGAAGGCACCCCTAATGGGTTTAAAACAATATCAACAGGTGTACCATCTTCCATAAATGGCATATCTTCTGCACGAACTATTTTTGCTACAATACCTTTATTACCATGACGACCAGCCATTTTATCTCCTACTTTCAATTTTCGTTTTACAGCAAGATATACTTTAGCTAATTTTAAAACACCAGCAGGTAATTCATCACCAATTGATATATTGAATTTTTCACGTTTATAGCGTCCTAACTCTTCATTATATTTTATGCTATAGTTATGTAACAAAGTATTGATTGCATTATCAGTTTTTGCATCGCCAGTCCATCCTAAAGGATTTACAGTTGCATATTCAATTGCTGCTAAATTCTTCTGATTGAATTTTGAACCTTTTGCAATTAATACTTCTCCAAAACTATTTGTAACACCTTGAGAAGTTTTATCTCTTAATAATACTTGAAGTTTGCTTAATAATTGTTCTTTTAAATCTTCCTCACTGTCCTGATGCATTTTTTCAACTTTTTCTAATAATGCTTTTTCACGAACCTTAGCATTTTTATCTTTCTTAGCACGTTGAAATAATTTTTTATCAATAACAACACCCTCTGTACCATTAGGTGCTTTTAAAGAAGCATCTTTTGCATCACCTGCTTTATCGCCAAAGATGGCACGTAAAAGTTTTTCTTCTGGTGTTGGATCACTTTCTCCTTTAGGTGTAATTTTCCCAATTAAAATATCACCTTCTTTAATAGTTGCACCAATGCGAATAATTCCATTTTCATCTAAATCTTTTGTTGCTTCTTCACTTACATTTGGAATATCTGGTGTCAATTCTTCCTCTCCTAATTTAGTATCACGTACTTCTAATTCATATTCTTCAATATGTATGGAAGTAAACCAATCTTCACGTACAACTCTTTCATTAATTACAATAGCATCTTCAAAGTTGTATCCTTTCCAAGGCATAAATGCTACTTGTAAATTTCTTCCTAAAGCTAATTCGCCATCTTTAGTTGCATAGCCTTCTGTTAAGAAATCTCCTTTACTAACTTTCTGACCTTTTTTAACAGCAGGTTTTAAGTTAATACAAGTTGCTTGGTTTGTTTTAATGAATTTAGTTAGTTTATAAATCTTTAAATCATCTTCAAAACTAATTAAACGATCTTCTTCATTTCTATCATAACGAACATGAATTTCTCTTGCATCAACAAACTCTACAATACCATTACCTTCTGCATGAATTTGAATTCTTGCATCACGTGCTGCTTTACCTTCTAATCCTGTACCTACAACAGGTGATTCAGGGCGAATTAATGGAACAGCTTGACGTTGCATGTTTGAACCCATCAAAGCACGGTTAGCATCATCATGTTCTAAGAAAGGAATTAATGATGCACTTAATCCAACAATTTGATTTGGTGCAACATCTATATATTCTACTTCTGATTTATCTAATATTGGAAAATCTCCAGTTTCACGACTTACAATTTTATCAACAAGAAAATTTCCTTTATCATCTAATGGCGTATTACTTTGTGCAATTTTTGCTGAGTCTTCTTCTTCTGCACTTAAGAAAGTAAGTTCTTTCATATTAACCTTACCATTCTCAACTTTACGATATGGAGTTTCTATAAAGCCCATATCATTAATACTTGCATGAACGCAAAGTGTAGAAATCAATCCAATGTTTGGTCCTTCAGGTGTTTCAATAGTACATAAACGTCCATAGTGAGAATAATGCACATCACGTACTTCAAAACCTGCACGTTCTCTGCTTAATCCACCAGGGCCTAAAGCTGAAATACGACGTTTATGTGTAATTTCTGAAAGTGGATTTGTTTGATCTAAGAATTGAGATAACTGAGATGTACCAAAGAATGAATTAATAACAGAAGATAAAGTTCTTGCATTAATCAAATCTACAGGTGTAAATACTTCATTATCTCTTACATTCATACGTTCACGAATAGTACGTGCCATACGAGCTAAACCAACGCCAAACTGTGCATAAAGTTGTTCGCCAACTGTACGTACACGACGATTGCTTAGATGATCAATATCATCTATTTCTGCTTTTTGGTTAGTTAGTTTTACTAAGTATCTAACAATTTCAATAATATCTTGCTTAGTTAAAACTTTTTTAGTTAAAGGATAATCTAAGCCTAATTTTTTATTGATTTTATAGCGACCAACTTCACCTAAATCATATCTTTTATCAGAGAAAAATAATTTATCAATAATACCACGTGCAGTTTCATTATCTGGAGCTTCTGCACCACGTAATTGACGATATATAAGTTGTACAGCTTCTAATTCACTGTTAGAGGTATCTTTATTTAATGTATTATATATGATAGCAAAGTCTCCTCCTACATCATCTCTTTGTAAGAAAATACTTTTGATATCCATTTCAATAATGGTGTTAATATTGTCTTCATCTAAAACAACATCACGTTCCATTACAATATCATTACGTTCAATACTTACAACTTCTCCTGAATCTTCATCCACAAAATCTTCAACCCAAGTACGTAATACACGAGCTGCTAATTTTTTACCAATATGTTTTGAAAGCTCTTTTTTACTAACGGGCACTTCATAAGCCATTCCAAAAAGCTCTAAAATATCTTTATCTGTTTCGTAGCCAATAGAACGTAAAAGTGTTGTTACAGGAAATTTCTTTTTACGATCAATATAAGCATACATTACATTATTAATATCTGTTGCAAATTCCATCCAAGCACCTTTAAATGGAATTACTCTTGCAGAGTAAATTTTTGTTCCATTTGGATGAACAGATTGACCAAAAAACACACCAGGGGAACGATGTAACTGAGATACAACAACACGTTCAGCACCATTGATAACAAATGTGCCTCTTGGTGTCATATAAGGTATATTTCCTAAAAATACATCTTGTACAATGGTTTGGAAATCTACGTGTTCTTCATCATTACAACTTAAACGCAATTTTGCTTTTAATGGAACAGCATAGGTTAATCCACGCTCCATACATTCTTCTATTGAATAACGAGGTGGGTCAATAAAATAATCTAAAAATTCTAAAACGAAAATGTTACGTGTATCAGTGATAGGAAAATTATCTTTAAATACACGAAAAAGCCCTTCAACATTACGTTTATCTGGGGTTGTTTCTAACTGAAAAAATTCTTTAAAAGACTCTAACTGGATGTCTAAAAGGTCAGGAGTTTCGGCAAGATGTTTTGTTTTACCAAAATTAATCCTGTGATTCAATGTAGTTGTTGACATAATAATTTGTAAAACCGGTTTTTTGCAATATTTATTCGGCAGAAAGTTTTTAGGCTTTCTTTTAACTTGATTTACAGATAATTATGATTAGTTGGCGCCGTATTCATAATTTTCTTATATACCTTACCGAATTTGAAAAGGATTGCAAAAGTAAGGCTTTGAATGAGAATGGCAAAACTATTTTTAGAAATACAAATATCTTTTGCATTTATTTTAAATGTAGGTAAATGTAATTGCCAATATTACAGGAAGTCCATTAAAAGAAATTATTATTTCGGTATATATT
>JAIXLO010000119.1 GCA_026931325.1 Chitinophagales bacterium
GTATATGTACAAAAAAATGATTTTAAAAAAGCATTTTATTACCAAGGCATGTATCTAAAGTTAAAAGATGCAATAGAGAGTGCAGAAAATAAAAATGAATTAGTAAAAAAAGAATTAGAGTATGATTTTTCCAAAAAACAAGAATTACAACGAAAAGATGCCGAAAGTAAACAGGCCATTGCACAAGCCGAGATTAAAAGTCAACAAAAATTAATAATTCTTGCAGTTATAGTATTAGTTATTCTATCAGGATTAGTACTATTAATTTTTAGAGGATATAAGCAACAGAAATCTAATGAAATTATCTAAAGCAAAAGACTTAGCGGAACGTAAAAAAAGAAATGAGATTCCATAATACGCTAAATATATTCAAGCGGCATTACTTCCATCAGATAATATACTCCAAAATTACAGAATGTTTTGTATTATTTAATCCCAAAGATATTGTGAGTGGTGATTTTATTGGTTACGAATCGCAAGATAAAATTGTCAAAAAATAAATTCAGGTAGCCGCTGTAGATTGTACTGGACATGGTGTGCCGAGCAATGGTGAGTGTTAGTGGTCATAACGGATTAAATAGATGTTAAAGATAGCCATGTACGGGAAATTTCATAAACGGCCGTAACTAGTTGAAACCTTGGAAAAAAATTGAAGGCTGAAAATGGAATGATACTTCTACTAAAGATAGAATTAAATCGGCGCGCTAATCAGAAATTACAATGGAGTTGAATAAACCGTTGTGGATTATTAAGAATAACACCAACAAATCGAAGAAAATTGCTGATAAGCAACCAATAGGTAAAAGTTTTGATAAGAAACCTTTACAACACGGAGCTAATTGCCAATAAGCGATCGTTTATTTATCCTACCGACGGTTATGCCGATCAGTTTGGAGGACCAAAAGGAAAGAAATTTATGTATAAACAATTTAAAAATATTTTAATAGAGTCATCAAATCTCAAACTATTAGAGCAAAAAATGGCATTACAAAACGCGTTCTTAAATTGGAAAAAAGATCTTGATCAAGTTGATGACATTTGTATCATCGGGCTTGAAATCTAAAAAATTTGATAGTAAAAACGTCGTTTACATGAGTGAATATACTATATCATTTAGCTAAAAATGAATGTTTTTTTGGAGTAATGGACAAAAATGGGTGGTTTTTTTATGACACGAAATATTTTGCTCTAATCATTACATATAAAAACGATATATTTGAAGTAAAATACATTTCAAATAAATGTTGCTCTGCAAAGTAGAGAGCAAGTAATAATAAAATAGATAGAATAGATGAAATTATATTTTGTTTGGATACATGCTTGGAAAGTTTATTACCATTAATATTGCAGACCTTGTGCAGAAATAAGAGTAGTATATTGACTATCAGGAGAAGTAAGGCATCTTATAGAGGGCGATTTCATATCAAATCAGGAATACCTTCAGGAAAAGTATAAAAGCAAAAAAAACTTCAGATACGACATATATAAATGGCAAATAATTCCTAATCAACGCTTATTAACTCTTGTGAGGTTTGAAAAAAACAATTAAACATAATAATACATTAATAGCCATATGAATAATAGCCGAAGAAAATTAGAGAGTAACGTACTAAAAAGCCACCAATTTTGAAAATTATCTTTCTATTGAGCATGTGTATATTTTAAATTAAATGGAGAGGCAATTGCAGGACTTTTATTGCTAATACGAAATAAAGTTTCGCAACCTTTGTCAAAGTAATAAAGTAATAGGTGATATTAATAAAATATTTATTGAAGAAAGAGCTATTGTAGAGGGAGCTATTTTAAATTCAAATGCCGGAGTTATATATATAGGAAAAGATACTGAAGTAATGGAGGGATCTGTAATAAGAGGTCCTTTTGCTTTATGTGCACATAGTGTGTTAAAATTAGCAACTAAAATTTATGGACCAACAACTATTGGCCCTCATAGTAAAGTAGGTGGAGAAGTAAATAATTCGGTTGTATTTGGATATAGTAATAAAGCACACGATGGTTTCTTGGGTAATAGTGTAATAGG
>JAIXLO010000030.1 GCA_026931325.1 Chitinophagales bacterium
ATTAAAATACAGATATGCAGATGGGAAATGGACAATGAAAGAAGTTCCTGGGCATTTAATTGATTCTGATGGCATAGCCATCCCTTCGGGAAAGAATATTTGGTTATAGAGCATTATGCATTTCAAGAAATGAAAATCAATTACTTTCCTTTTTTGGTGAGAATGAATATGTTAAAAATGGTAATTTTAATTTTCGAAATATCAATAGATTGTTAGAAGAATTTAAATATCTCAGAGAAGCAAACATAATTTTATTCGATTCATTTGATAAAATTAATTTAAAAAGAAAAGGAATTGCTTGTGATAATGAAATAAGTGTAAATGCTTTAATATTTATTATGCAGGACATACAGCACATCATTTGAATATTTTAAAAGGAAAATATTTAAATTTTCTTTATTAGAAAAAGAGCTCTTGTTTATAAACGAAAATAATTTAGTTTTGAAGAAAATATTTGATATAATTAAAATTACAAAAACAAAAAAATTATGGATAAATATAAAATCATAAGGTAAAAATATGATACTTGGTCAATTTCAACTACAGTAAGAAATCCTAAAAGAATAGAATTTTTTAGGGTATTAAAAAATTAGAAGGACAAGATTTTAATCTTGATAATCAATAAAATATCAATACTTTTAATTCAAGAGCATATTTAAACCTATAAATATCCTATTAATTTAGAAAAATGAAGACAAATATAAAATTCCTTGTAAATGCAGCTTTTCATGTAAAATACAAAGATACCTATGAGAGGAAGACAATCAGTAAATCCATTGAATAAACTTGGTTTTCAATAGCAAGAAAGATTTTAGTAATTATAATAACTGAATTAGGTAGCAATTTTAAAAAATTATGATATTGGTTTATATACTCAAAAATCTACTAAAACTGATTTCTAATCTATGGGTACGATTTTTCGAAAAGAAAATTACAATATAATGCCATTTATTACTGTTTTCATTTAATTAAGAAAATAAATACAAAATCATTAAAAAGGAAGTAAAAATGAATTTTGTCTTTTTATACCAACATTAGCGGGTTTGATGAAAGTCATAAATATGTTGAAAGAATTTTAAAATTCAGAGAACAAATAAGAGAATTTATAAATAATTTTACAACATTTTGCACAAATGAAATTACGGGAAAAATAAACAACGATTATTAGCGATAATATAATGCATATTTTTAGACTAACATTTTAAGATTTTGGATCACTTTAGGTTATTATTGGATATTGATATTGAACCTTCAAGAAAAGTTGAAATCGAGCAGTATTAAATATTTATAGTGGTGAAGCACTCAAATTTGAAACTTTAAAAATTACTTAGATTATCTTTCTATATTACAAAACCTATTTTGCAGAAATAAAGAGAATTTAGAAAAAGTAGCACAATCATTAAAAATAGGAATTGATGTAATAAAAAATCAACATGCAAATTACAAAATGAAAATTATTTTACAAAATGATATTACTTTACTTAACAAGAATATTTGAAAATCATATTTAAAATAGAGGGAGTTAAATTTGATTTAAAAAACGCATTAAGAAGAAAATATAATTAATAATTTTAATATGATTGAAAAGTAATAAATAATTTACCGAATTAAAAAGTTAAAAATATGAACCGAACAATTTGAAAAATTAATAACTGACATAAAATTATCGATGATGAGGTAAAACCATTATCAATTATTGACAATGGAGAACCAATTAACCATTCCCCCAAAAATATACCAGATATAGAATGTTATTATAAAAAATTTAAAGCAATTTGTGAGGTTACTCTTAATACTACAAAATTACAATGGGTACAAGAAGGACAACCAATAATGAGACATTTAAGAGATTTTGAAACTAAAAATAAAAGTGATGAAGTCTTTTGTATTTTTATAGCCCCTCAAATTCATAATGACACATATTCTCAATTCTGGATTTCTGTTAAATATGAGTATAATGGTATTCCACAAAAAATAGTTCCTTTGACAACAGAACAATTTTCAATTCTTTTAAAAACTTTATTAAGATTTCTTAGAC
>JAIXLO010000128.1 GCA_026931325.1 Chitinophagales bacterium
GTAATATATTCTTTGTGAGATTTTTTCTTTATACCGCTACATTTTGAGCATCCTGAGCCAGATAATATGTGCCCAGGTCTTTTTTTATTAATATCACCACAAACTTTACATTTAAACTCAACATTAGTTTTTGTATTTTTATACTCACCAATTAGTATAAAATTTGTATTTGATATTTTATCGATGAATTCTTCTTTTGTTATCATAACATATATATTAATTCTATCTAATTACATTTGGTCAATTTTAAAAAATAAACAAACATTATTTAATATATAAATAATGATACAAAAATTCTTTGAATATTCGGTTGGTAAATTTGAGCCGATTAAATCTTTTTATTTAAATGATAAGTTGAATAATATCATTTTTCCAGATGTTGATGATAGAATAAATCAAAACATAAAAAAAAAATTACTTGAAATTGCAAATGACTATTTTAATGGACTTGAAATAGAAGTTAAATTACAAGATATTATTCTAACTGGATCACTAGTGAATTATAACTACTCAAAATATTTGATTTTGATCTACCTACTTTTTGATTTTAGTGACGTAAATGATGATAAAGTACTTGTTAAAAAGTTTTTAGATGCGTCTAATAAAATATGGAATCTAAATCATGATATCACAATAGAAGGCTATGAAGTAGAAATATATTGCCAAGATGTTGATGAGTCACATAGGTCTTCCGGTCAGTATTCATTAGTTGAAGATAAATGGCTTGTTAAACCGAGTAAAGAAAATTTTGTTCCTGATGAAGATCTAATTAAGCGTAAAGCTGAACAAATCATGTCAAGCATTGAAGATTTAGAAAATGACTTAGAAGAAACGAAAGCTATGAATTAATCAGTGCTAAACTCAAGTTTGGGAAAAGATTAAAGATACGCAAGGGCCAATTTGAAAGAGAAGGTGAGTACTCGCTGAGAACTTGGATGGCTTCTCAGAAGAAATGGGCTATATCGGAAAAATATTAGATGTAAAAAAAACATACGATAAACAATTAAAATAGTATGATAGAAATAAAATTTAAGATGAGGAATGAATCAAATGTGGAAAATTTTGATTTTTTTCAAAGTGAGGAAAAACAATCTCTTATAAGTAGAGATTTAATTGATGACTATTTTTCAATTATAGAGGATAATTATAATTTGGAAATAGAATTGAGTATAATTAGATCTAACGATGATGGTGGTGTATATCTTATAGAAGTTGAAGATGATGTTCAATATGAAGGTGAAGTTGTCTGGTCTGTGAAAATAAACCTTAAAAACTTTGATAGAGATTATTACATAGATAATGGAGATAGCGTAACTGAGTTATTGGAATTAGATAATTTTAAGAAACTAACCGATTGTTTTAAAGATTTAAATTCCACTATTAGTAAAATTAAGTTACACGACCATAATGTTCTAATTGGCTTTGATGGCATATCAATTGCTTGTATTATTAGAAATAATAAAAATAAAGAAATAAGTGGAGTATGAATATAAGAATATCAGAAATAGAACAAACCTTCAAAGAAATTTTTGAAGAAGAAGAAGGTAAAGTAACTTCAGTAGACTCGATTTATGAGAAATCTGACGATGGTGATTTTTATAAATTGGTAATCTCAATTCATGGACTTTCAGTTCAGGATACCTTTATCATTCACACAAAGTTTATTTTCAAAACTGACTTAGAAAAGAAAAATGTAATTGAAGAGTCACTTATTTATCTATATGATATCAACTGCGTTTATCACAAAGTTCAGTTCAATAATATACTCGACATGAAGAAAAAGATTGAAGGTATCATCGAATCTAACGATTTTGGTGAAGATCTTCAAATTCTTTCTGACTTCATCGGCGCACCTTCGATGTTTTTGAATTACTACTTGAAAAGATCCAAAATTACTGATTACTCAATTTATGATGTGGTCTATGAACCAAAATTCAAGTCTCAACCTTGTGATGAAACTACATTTGATTTTGAAATAAACGTTAATAATAACTACAACATACACTTATCAATACAAAAAACCAATCGTCAAGC
>JAIXLO010000050.1 GCA_026931325.1 Chitinophagales bacterium
GGTACGTAGTTGCACAGCGATACTTGTTGCAGAGAGATAGTGTTCATACATCTCTGTACTGGCAAAGCCGGTAATTTTTACTCGAGCTAAGCGGTGCTGATGAATGAAATCTTGAAGCTGCTTCTGATATGCGTTGTTACATCCATCTCCGACGAAAATCAAATGAGCATTTGTATCATTGGCCATAGCCGATTGCTGCCATGCTTGTAAGAGCTCAAGGTTACATTTGCTCGAACCTAAGAAGCCAAAGCTAGCGACAATGAAGGTGTTTTTTGAGAAGCCTAGCT
The DNA here is from genome assembly GCA_026931325.1 of Chitinophagales bacterium. GTDB lineage: Bacteria > Bacteroidota > Bacteroidia > Chitinophagales > Chitinophagaceae > UBA1930. The sequence continues at coordinate 288 of JAIXLO010000050.1, forward strand.
TATTTAAGCTATCGGGCTTATTGGGTTTTTTTATTTCATGTAAAAGTGGAATTTGTGCAACAGGAAGATCTTTATTTGGATACCAATCATGGACTAGTTTTATTGCATAATGTGAGTGAAAAATAGCACCAATTGACGAGCTGAGTAATTCAAAATTAGCAGGATATTTTTGAATTGCATATATAGGTTCTGCGTTTGAAAGCTTGTCCTTTACGGCAATATAGCCATGTGACTTATATAGAGCACTATTTAATGCTTGGGGTATTAAATTATAAGCTTCATTGTACCAAATGACGTCACCTATAAAAAAGTCATGTAGCACAATTATTCCTGGTGCAATTTTTATGAGTTCAAACATTTTGGCGTGAAAACTAGAATTGCCAATATGGTAGATTATTCTATCAAAATCTTTTATGTTCTCTAGTAACCAATCCGATGATTTTATAACATAACTATGGTTAATAATGTCATGAGATGTTTTATTCTGATCTGTAATAAAAATTATTTCATAATGAATTGATAAAGACTTGGCAAGTACCGCGCTGTAAGCAGCAATTCCTGTCTTTTCTGGTGGTAAAGGCGATACGAAAGCAAGTTTTAGCTTACTGCTGTAATTTTTTTTCTTAAGGGTTCTTTTGTCCAGTAATTTATTTTGTTTTGGAAGGCTAGAGCTATTAAATAAAATATTTTTCAGCTTTTTATTTTTGTAAAGAATGTTGTATATGTTTTCATTTTGAATTTTCTTATCAATTATTATTGCGCTCGGACTTAGCGAATTTATAAATCTTAAGTATAGTTCTTCATTTGCTCTATTATTTTTTACAGTGTCTCCAATTGGAATTCCGAAGAATTTTTTTATGTTTAATTTGTTTTTTATTTTTCTTCTTATGATTTGTTCTGTATCAGAAATATTAGCATGTAAAATTAAATAATAATTTTTAGTATTGTTTTCTTTTAACCATTGCATGACCTCTGAAAAATAAACATCAGAGTGATTGTCTTGAAGCTCAATTTGAGCACCTAGTAAATCAATAATAATTCGCATGATTACTCCTTGTTATCAGTTATTGAGTTTTTAAGTGCAAAATAAATTTTATGAGCATGCGGCGTAAGCATTTTAATATCAGTGGAACTGGTACTTGATTTATTTTTTTTCCTAGACTGACTATTCTGAATAATATTTCTATTAATATGAAAACGTTTTAAATGATCATAGATACTTGGATATGATTTTAATTTTACTAAAATAAATTTTCGTAAAGATGGAGTATTTAATATAAATAATATAATTGATTTTAGCGCAATGCGCGCAATACTTTTAAATGCGCGCACGGACAATCAACCAACGTAAACAGTGAGTAAATAAACGCAATGGGTAGGTAATACGCCATGAGTTACTTTTTTTAATTAACTGAATTTGATTTTCATAATTTATATTCAAGGAATGTAGCTGAGATATCTGCTCCTCATTTTTCGAATTAGATAAAATTAAGTGATTGATATATTTATTTTTTTCTTCAATGTGTTCTTGCAGTTCAGATAATACTTTGTTTTTTTCGTCAAGATACTCGTGCTGACTAGATAATGCAGCATTTTTTTCTTCAATATGCTCTTTGATGAACTCTAATTCATTTTGCTTTATGGCTATTATATTTTTTAAATCGAAAACTTCTTTTTCATGAAGATCTTTTAAAGTATCGAAGTAAATTACATTGTCCTTGTCCTTGTCCTTGTCCTTGTC
>JAIXLO010000044.1 GCA_026931325.1 Chitinophagales bacterium
CAACAGGCACTTACTTTGTAGAAATCATAGACAGCAAAGGCAATAGAACAACAGAGAAGTTAATTAAGCAATAAGTGGATTTGAATTGAATTTAAATCAATAGAAATTGTATATAAAACAAAGTGATAAATTAATTGAAATTCTTTGAAGAAAAAACATAAAGTATTATAATAATCTAATTGAGTTATAATACTTTATTTACCTCTTTTCACTACCAATTACTAATAGTTTAGTACCAAATACTAAACTATTTTTTATTGCATAAATAGCAAACCTACCTTTATATTTCAATCCTACCAAAATGCAGAGTATTGAAATATTAATAATGCTCATTAATCAATTAATTATTTATGTAACTAATAAATTACCTGTAAAAGCTATAGCTAAAATCATTACTGCAGTTGCTGAAAAAATAGAGAAGATTTATTTAAATAAAGGTAAAAATTTAATTTTTTTTATTTCTTTTTCCAATAAAAACTATTGCTTAAAAATAATTCATGGAGGCATTGTTTATGCTCAAAAAATATAAATATCAATTAATTATTTTAGTATTTACTAATATACTTTTTACTGCTATTGGTGCACAGGATATACAACAAATTGCAAAGCAAAAACCTATACAATTAACAGGCAATTTTAATGCAAGAATAATTAATTATTTTGCAAGTGGCATCAATGCAAGACGTCAGCCATTTTCTTGGTTTGTTGGCGGAAATGCTACATTGAAATTATATGGCATTGATATTCCTTTTAGTGTTAGTTTAAGTGAGCAAAATAGAAGTTTTAGTCAGCCTTTTAATCAATTTGGGTTAAGCCCTTCTTACAAATGGATTACTGTTCATGCAGGATACAGAAATTTATCTTTTTCTCCTTACACTTTAGACGGCTATACAATGTTAGGAATAGGAGTTGAATTAAAACCCAAAAAATTCAATTTCTCTATTATGCATGGAAGACTAAATAGAGCAACAACATTAGATACAACTCTCGGTACACTACAACCTTTTTCATTTAGTAGAAAAGGTACTGCAATTAAAATGGGTGTTGGTAATGATAGAAACTATATTTCTCTTAGTGCTATAAAAGCAATGGATGATAGCTCAAGTGTAAACTTTAGTCAAACTTTAAAACAGAGTGTGAGAGCTGCTGCCAATACTGCTGCTTCAGTTGCTATAAGAAAAGAATTATTTAAAACCGTATTTTTTGAAGGAGATGCTGCTGTTAGTATTTATACAAATGATATAGGTAGTAATCTTCCTTTAAGTGATAGTACTGGATGGATAAAAAAAGTAGCCAACATTATAGTTATTAATGGCACTTCACAGTTTAATACAGCATATAGAGCAGCTGCTGGTTATATAGGAAAAAAATTCTCTTTAAAAGCAGAATATAAAAATATTAGCCCTGATTATAAATCTATGGGAGTTTATTATTTTAATACTGATATAGAGAGTATAACTATTAACCCCTCATTCAACATAAAAAATAAAGTAATTTTTAATGGAAGTATAGGCACTCAAAAAGATAATACAAGAAAGCAAAAAGAAGCTACTACTAAAAGGCTTATTCTAATGAGTAATATAATTTTAAATTTTTCAAATAAATTTGGTATAGATATTAATGTTACTAATTATTCTGCTAATTCAACTCCTGTAGTTGTTCAAGTACAAAAGAAATATTTACTTACTCAAAACAATAATAATCTAAGTATTTCACCTCGTTATGTTATAAGCAATGCTAATGGAAATCATGTGATAGTTGCCTCTTTTAATAGAGCTTCATTATCAGATAAAAATGATCAAACAAGTACGGTAAATGATATTATAACTAACGTTTGGTTATTAAATTATTCAAGAAATATTTATAAAAAAGCAATGGGTTACACTATATCTATAAATAAAACAACCAATACTTTTAGTGCTGGAACATTTAATAATATTGGTGCTACTGTATCGGTAAATAAAAATTGGCTAAAAAATAAATTACAGACAATTGCTTCAGTCAATTTTACCAACAGTAAAAGTGCAACTGATAATAGCAATTATATAACAGCACAACTTGAAGCTAATGTATCATTACTGAAACCTGGTAAATTAAATTTTAGATATTCATTATTAAGTAATAGCCCACAAGGAACTACAACTGCTCAAAAATTTATTGAAAACACATTTGAGTTAGGTTATAGTTATAGTTTTTAAAATTAACTAACCTTATTTAAAAGATATAGATATGAAAAAGATTTTATTATTATGCTTTGTTTTACCTATACTTTCTTCACTAAAAGCACAGTTGGTAAATGTAAACATAGCTATTACTCCACCATATTCTTCAAGAATAAGTGATTATGCTAATAACCCTGGTAAAATAATTTTAACTCTTACAACAGCCAATTCAGGCCCAGTAGTTGCAGAGCCAAGAGTGTTATTAAAAGTTACTATTAAAGGAGATAATGGAATTATTTTATCTACTAAAAATAACTATATCCCTTCTCAACCAATAATTGTACAATCCAATGCTCCTAAGGTTGTAGATATACAAACTATCAGTGAGTTGTTTGACATTAATTCTCTTTCTATTCAAGGAATTACAGAAAAAGAAATTACAGAAAAAGGTGGTTTGCCTGAAGGTAATTATCAATTTTGTGTAAGAGCATTTTTGTATGATAACCCAAATATTCCAGCATCTGCAGAAAGCCCAGCAGGTTGCACTTATGTTAGATTAACTGAATTAGACCCCCCATTATTAATTAAGCCATTTGATAAAGAAGAAATTGTACAAATGGGTGTTCAGAATTTAATTTTTTCTTGGAGTATTTCACCTGGAGCAGAACCAGGTACTCAATACCTTTTTAGAATGATAGAAATGTTAGATCCTTCTAAAAATCCAAATGATGCTATGAATGCTCGTACAACACCTGCATTTTTTGAAACTATTACTTATTCTAACATACTTTTATATGGACCATCAGAGCCCACTTTAGTTGCAGGAAGAAAGTATGCATGGTCTGTAACTGCTCTTCCAGGTGTTAGAGGAACTGCTTATAAAAATAATGGAAGAAGTGAAGTAAGAAGTTTTACCTATAAATTACCAAGTACCACTTTTAATACATTTGCAAAATTAAGTTTTATTATCCCAAACAAAAAACTTACAGAGTATAAAATAAGCAACTCTAAACCCTTATTACTTTCTTGGAATTGGTTTGATGATAATGCAAAACAAGATACTGTACAAGTAAATGATACAGCCTATAAAAAATATGGAGCAACAAAATATATTATTACAATAAAAGGTATTTCAAAACCATCAAACAATCAGCAAACAGATAAAAACTTTAATAAATCATATACTATAACAATTAATAATAACACACTTTCCTCTAAGCTACAACTCACACAAAAAGAAATTTTAGATGCTGGTATGAAACTAAATTATTGGTACAATGCCACTGTAGAATCTTTTGACGTAAATAATAATAGCATAGCTAAAGAGCAAAGTGTAGATTTTAAATTAACCAATGCAATAGAAGAAACACCTTCTTTAATAACCAATATAAAAGGAACAATAAAATATGATTATTATGGAAAACCCAATTTGTATAATGCATCAAATACTCCAATAGAGGTTAGAGCTTTGAGACCATTTAGTTCAGATGCAATTGAATTTCCACAAATAGTTTTGGGCAATGTTAGCTATAATATTATTGCTACACAAGTAACTAATACCAAAAAAGACGGCTCTTTTGAAACAAATATTAAAATACCAAAAAACCTTTCAGATAAAGATTTAGTATTTCAAATAAAATCATTAAATGCTTATTATTACAGCGACTCTTTTCCTACTATAAAACAAAAGCTAACCAAGGATTCAACATTTATCATCTTTGGACAATTAGTTGCTAAAACTTTTGCTTACACTTTAAATGTTGAAGTAGAAAAATTTTACCCTGCATACAGTATAAAACAAGACGCTGATGGAAACCTTTCTATTGCTTTAGATACATCCAAGCAACAGTTTGATTATGTATATGATAAAGAAAAAGGAATGATTTATAAAAGTTCTATACAAAAGCCAGAAGCTGGAATTAATATGTTATTATTTAGAAAAAATAAAAACAATTATGTACCACCTATTGAAGGACAATTAACAGAATCAAGCAATACAACAGGTTTTGTAATAGTAGCACAAGGAGTAACAACTATTGAAAAGAAAAATGGAAAAGATATAGCTCTTGTAAAATTCAATAACCTATTAAGCAATATTTATCAAGGAGATGAATATTTTTTAGTTGCAGTAAATGCTAAGAATATCAAAGAAGGAAACACATCTGGTAAAATTATTGTTGATGGTAAAGAAGTCCCATTAAAATCATTAGCTATTAATAATGAAGAAAATTTTGCTGAAGAAAAAATGATACAAATTGTTCTTCCTCCTAAAGGTTTGATAGCAAAAAATTTTACATCAATGTTATACCGAACTATAAATACTGTTTATAACATTACTTCAAAAAAACCTCCTACATCTTTAGTAAAAGGAAGAATAATGTATCAATGGCATGGAGATAAAAAAGGAATATTAAGACCTTATGCTAATCAGAAATTTAAAATTGTAGTAGATTATTTAGCAGATGGAAGTTCTGTTGCATCTACTATAGTTTCTAGTGATAAAAATTCAACTACTGTTACTGAAAGATTTTTTGTACCAGAAAAAGGAAATCCTACAAGTGATGGTATGCAATTGTCAGATTATGGAAAAACAATGGCTATTGGAAAAACAGATGCACAAGGAAATTTTGAATTAGAAGTAATAAATCTCAATCCAAAAGGAAGTATTGGAAAAGGAAAAATTGTAGAAAAAAGTTGGACTGCCACTGATCCAGGTTTTAAAAACACAAAGGATCCTGGATTAGATATTGGTGGTGGTAAAGGAATTAAACAACAAGTTAGTAACCCTGGTGATAATTTTTCACAAATAATGCATGGCAGTAATTGGATGGGAAATAACCAAATGCCTGGAGGTAGTAGTAGCTTAAACTTAACCAACTTAATGAACAAAACATCTCAAGGATTTATGAATAGTGGTAATGGCAATAAAGGATTTTCTTATAATACCAATACAGGCTTTACAGAAATTAGTGGTGCAGCAGATATTGGAAACAAATCTGGTGGCTTTAAAGGAGGAGCATTTGGTGGACCAAATATTAATGAAGAAGAATTTTTATCAACTAATCAGCAAAACAATTTATCCAATACTGTTTTTGATAAAACCTTAACTGATGAAATAGAGGTTCAAAATTTTGAACGTGTATTTAGAATTGCTCCTGACAATATGTTTCTTTCTCCTTCTGTTCAATCATTTATTGTACAACCATTCCAAGCATCTAATACTGGCAATTTTACTTCTAAAGTGAAAGAAACTACTAAAATTGTTACAGCAAAAGAAAACAAAACACTATTATCTGGGATGAAGGTAACAGTGTTCAGAAGATTAGAAGACAAATCATCTATTCTTCCAATTGGAGAAGGAGATGGTTTATATACTCAAAAAAAATTAATCAACCCAGAATATAACAGTGAATCAGGAGTTTATTATGGTGCTAACTTACAAAAGTTGGATAAACAGAATATTTATAATACAACTTTTGAACAATTATGGAGTGGTGTAGTAACTGATAAAGATGGAAAAGTTGAACTCCCACTATTATTACAAGGCTATAATTATTATATACAAGTTTGCAGCGATCCAACGCAAGGAACAAATTTTTATCAATCATACTTCACTACAACTGGCAACTCAAGTAATATTATTGCTAATATGCAACCAATTACAAGTCGTGTATTTGTAAGAGTATTAGACAATGCAACACAAAAAGCCATACCTTATGCAAAAGTTAGTACAGGTTTTTCTTCAACTATTACAGATGAAAATGGTTATACAGAAATAAAAGTAAATGACCCTATATTAAATACAATTATTAAAAAAGACAATGATGCTGTAACACTTTATGCTTCCTCAACAGGTTATAACAGCGAAAGCAGAAAAATAACTTTTGCAAAACTAAAAGGCTTCCAACAAAGTATTATTTTATCATTAAACCCTGGTAAAACATTAACAGGAAGAATTATAAGCAAAGATGAAAATAACAAAGCTGTACAAGCATACATTAAAACAAAAGAAGGAGCTATTGTAGAAACTGATGCTAATGGGAATTTTAAAATTGCTGCATTAAACAAAGAAAACTTACAACTACAAGTAATACCAAAAGATGTAGCTTATTTTGATACTACTATTATTGTTCCAAAATCAGCAACTGCATTAAATAATATTGGAGTATATCGTAAAAAACATAGAATTCGTTTTACCATTCAAGATGCAGACGATAAAAAGGCTATTAATGCTTGCACTATACAGTTAGGAGATAATACTGTTAAAACAAATGCCTTTGGCTTTGCAGATTTTATTTTTGAAAATGTATCTATCAATAACTACACATGTATTATAAGAGGCCCACAAGGAGATAACTATATCCCTATTTCTGTAAATATTAAAAATGAAGAATCAACAACATATCAATATTATAACATAAAATTAGAAAAAGGTAGTGAAATAAGTGGTACTGTAAAATTAGATGGGCAACCTATAAAAAATGCTAAAGTTTATATTGAATATAATAACCAATCATTTTATTATGGCAGTAATAATGGATTATCAAATGATGTAAATTTAAATACAGCCTTCACTAATTCGCAAGGATTATTTTCATTAAAAGGAATTCCTGTAAACAATAAACAAATAAATATTATTGCAGTATTAGACACCAACTTTACAGTAAATGGAGATAATCAAACAATAAATATTGTACATAAAAAAGCAACTGCTAATTTGAATCTTTCTCGTTATGATAATATGCTTATTACCCATATTATGGGCTTCCCATTAACTGTAGAAAAATTGAAAAAGGCTCAAAAGCAGATGAAGTAAAAGTTACAGGAACTATTAGATGGTCTAAAGCAATAAGCAATTTTAAATGGATACAAGGAAATGATATTCTTAGAATTGCAGATGTTACATTTAAAGCACAAAACGTACAAGGAAAAAAAATAGGAGTTCCTGTTAATGATGTTGTACCAATTGAAGGGATAAGTAGTCTTAAACTTTCTTATTTAAATAAATACAATATTAATTTATCTTCAATAGCCACAAAACAAGGAGGTGTATTAATTCCTCAAGAAATAACACTATTAAAACAAAACGATTATGGTATAATAGAAGGATATTTACAAATTATAGATAATAGCTTTAACTATCCATCATCATACATCAACTTTACCAATAAAGAACAATTTTATTTAGCAGAAATTAAAAACAACAATATTCAAACAAATATTCAAGCTATTAAAAGTGCTGTATCCATTACAGATGCAAATAATACAAGCAAATCTGGTAAGCTCGATATTGCTATAAATGCTCTCAATAATAATCAGCCATCTTCTTATTATTTATCTAACAAAGAAGGACAAAATATATCATTCAAATTTATTGGCTTTGATGCTACAGCTAATGCCAAAAAAAGCTATTTAGCAAACGATGGAAAAATACATCTAAATATAAATATGAATTGCTCTATAGAAAACGCAACTCCTAAAAACTTTTCTGTAAATGCTGAAGATGTAGTATTAGACAATAACAATGTTTATGCAGCTTCTGGGACTACTCCTCTTGTACTACAATTAGAAAAATGGCAACTACAAGTTACCAACTGGAAACTTGATGTAAAAGAAGGAGGTATTTTAAGCAATAAAGGATTAATAAAAACTTCAGCTATTGATATTCCTTTCCAAAAATTTGTTTTAAGAAGTAATATGTTTTTAATAGATAGCTTTAATATTAAAGGATTAACATTAGGTGGTGGTATTCATCCTTTATCAAATGTTAATACAGACAATGCTTCATTAGTATATGATTTAAAAACAGGCAGCGATATGCAACCACATTGGCGTTTTAGCATTAGCAGCTCAGAAAAACCAATAGCTTCAATTAATAATTTGATGGGCTTAAATAAACCTATTAAACTAAATTATTTACAAACTATCAGTAATAATGAAACTGTTATGCAATTAATGCAAGAAACTACACCACACATTATTAACAACAATATTAAAGCACAATTCTCGCCTGAAATAATTACTAATGGTCCTAACTTCTTTGATATATATGGCTCTTTAAACATTAATTTACCAAGAGCAGGAGCAGTAGGTTTAACTATGAACTATACTAAACCACAATCTACATTACAAATGAAGTTTAAAAAAGTAAATTTAGATTTTCAAACAAAAGGGTTTATTCATTTTTATACGCCAAATCAAGCTGATGATAATATTCCAAATATAACAATTGATAATGCTAAAATAAATATTAAAGGAAAAGTTGTAGAAAAACCAAATAAGAGTTTTAATGAAGTAGATGCAGATTTATTTTCTTATGCAAATAATACAACTGTTGGCGAAATTGTTTTGCCTAAAAACTATGTAATGCAATTAAATAGTGAAGGAAATACTGCATCTAACAAAGGATATAAATTAATATTAACAGAAGGAGGTACAAAAGTTATTAATGGCGATTGGGATATTTTTTCCTATACAGGTATTATGCAAAGTAATAATACTTCTAAGGATAAAGGTATAGATAATGCAAAAATGACTTTTAAAGTATTAGGAGATGTAGAAGTAGGTGGTAAAGGAATGAAGATGGATGGTATTGAAACTCCATTTGGCGATATGATAATGACTTTTGATTTTGCTCAAAAAAGATTAATAGGCACTTTAGCAATGAACAATGTAATGCTTGGAACAAACACAGTTAATGGCACCATAGAAACACTTTTTGATCCTGCAGGTTTTTATGTTGCAGGCGGAGGCAGTATAGATGTTTTGGGCATTCATCCAATAGTTGATGGAAAATATAACTTAGGAGTAATGTTGGGTAGTTATCCTCTCAATTCAACATCAGACCATTTATGGCAAGTTGTAAATGCTTATAAAAAACCTGAAGTAGTAAATAACTGTTATATAACTAATATTATAAAACCAAGCAATAATAAATTTTCAGGCTTTTACTTTACTATTGATAGAGAAATAATTGATAAAAGTATTGACTTTGATTTCATTTTAGCATCAGGCTATGTTACTGCAAAAGCAATTTTAGGTGCCGATGTATATGCAAACTTTAGTAATGGACTTTCTGTAGGATTTGGAGCATTAGCTTATGCAAAAGCTACTGCTGGTATGAGTGCTCTTACAGGCACATCTTTATCTGGTAGCTTAACAGCAAAAGGAAGATTAGATGCCTACAAAAACCCTAATGGCTTTACTATATCAGCTAATGTAGATTTAAGTTTTAAAGCTAAAATTTCTCAAAGCCTTATTGCTACAACTGTTTCTAAAGAAATTTCTGTTGGAGCAAGTGCACAATGCAAAAATGGAACTCAATTTAATTTTGAATTAACAGATGGCAATAAAGCCGAAGATTGTAAATAACATCATTATAATATGAAAAAAGTAATTTTATATCTCTGTACTATTTTTTGTATGCATTATTTGCATGCTCAAACTGGCTTTGTAAGAAGCTATGCTACTGGAAATTATATTTTTTGTGGTAAAGCATTACCTGAAAATTTTTATTACATCATTAGCAAAAAAAATAATAATGAAAAAGATTTTAAAGTAATTGCAAGATTACACAAGCCACAAAATGAACAAGCTGTTCAAGCTGGATTACTAAGTATGCCACAAGCAATTATTGCTATAACAAAATTTAATAACAATACCATCAACAATGCTTTTAACATTATTCAAAAAGCAAATAATACTGATTCATTGTATGGATATGCTTTAGATGTACGTTGGCAATATATTGCAGGATGTGGTTGGTTTGATGATAATATTGAAGAAGGAAACTATACTTATAAAATTCAAAAAACTTCAGACAATGGAAGTATTGAAACTTTACAAGAAATACAACACTCATTTCCTTCATCACCATATAATGCCACTGCTACACCAGTAAGATTTAAGTCAGATGAAAATGGTATAGAAATTCATTATAGTATTTCAGATTCTTTTCAAACTGCTGGAGTGAAAATATTACGTTCAAAATATTTAGAAAATAATTTTCAAGAAATTGATGTTAATACGATGTTCTCAAATATTAATGGAAAAACCGTAGCTATTATAAATGACAAGAATATTGCTACAAATATTACATATAGCTATATAGCCATTCCTTATGATGCTTTAGGCAATAAAGGAAGATCTGATGATACTTTACATATTATTCATCAACCCCAAACTCAAAATATGGGATTATTTACAAATTTTAAAGTATTATCAGATGTCGCTACTCAGAGTAATAAAGTATATTGGAAATTTTCAACCAATTCATCTGTAATAAGTATAGATATATATAGAGCAAGTAGTTACGATGGTAATTATATTAGAATAGGCAGTGCTATACCTTCTGATACTGTTTTTATTGACAATGCAAAATTAGAACCTACAGTTACTTATTATTATTATGCTATTGCTAATCTTGTTTATGGAAAAAGTTTTCCATCTGCACGAACACCTGTTATTCTTCAAGGAAAAAATATAAATTTACTTCCTCCTCAAAATGTTAATGCATATCGTTTAGGAAATATTGTTACAATTGAATTTGAAAATACAGAACCTGATACCAAAGCATTTAATATATATAGAGCAAAAGGATATACTGGCCAATTAATACAACTTGCAACTTTTATAAATGATAAAGGAAATAATATAATCTCTTATACCGATACACTACCATTTTCTTCTAAACCAGAAGTTTATTCTTATGCACTAACTGATGTAAATAGTAGCTATAATATTAGCCCATTTAGTGAAAGAGTAGTTATACAAACTTCTGGTGAATTACCAATAGTTTACAATGTAAATGCAAGAATGGTTAATAAACAAATTTTAATTAGTTGGCAAAATGTTGTATCATTAAATAGTGCTGTTAGCTTTTATACAATTTTTAGAGCAAGTGTAAATGAAAATAATAATAAAAACATTTCAGAATATAAACAAATTGGCACTGTAACCTATAATGAAAATTCTTTTATTGATACTGCTTATAACGAAGGACAAACTTATTTATATACCATTAAAACTATTGGTTTACAAAAAGAAGATGTTAGTAGCCCAAGCCTACCTGCTCAAATATTTGTAGAAGAGAGTACACCTATAACACCTGCAGAAATACTTGTTTTTAAAAGCGGTAATAATGCTATTTTAAAATGGTATACACCACAAAATATTGATTATACTAGTATTAAAGTGTATAGAGCAGTAAAAGGTAAAGAAGCACAACTAATAAAAGAATTACCTGGCAATGCTACATCTTTTGAAGATGAAAATTTAACCAAAGGGAATACCTATTTTTATTACTTAGTATGTATAGTAAATAATAAAAGTAGTAAGCCAACAGATGCAGTTTCTGTTAGTATTAAATAGTATTTAACTTTATTCCAGATATCTCATTAGGCATATAAATTAGTCATAGTATTACTAAGGTTGTTTGTGATTCTATCGCTTAATTTTAGCTAAAATAATTTACCTCTTTTTAAAAGTTTAGGGTACTTAATATTTAAACTACAAAATAGTTATTGTATTTACCAAATAGTTATATAGATTTTATATAGTTTTATTGAGCTATCAACTTTACTTCTGGTTTAGCAAACTATTTCGTATGCTAATACTTATTTTTGCAAACTTTATAAATGTTGCATAAAGTACAGAAAGTACAAGAGTGCGACGCAACGAGTGTTTAATAGTAATTCAAAAGACGATAATATAAAAAATGAATAACCCAAAAAGATATTTAATTACAAGTGCATTGCCTTATGCAAATGGATTAAAACATATTGGACATTTGGCTGGTGCATATTTGCCTGCTGATATTTATACAAGATATTTGAAAGCTCAAAAACGTGATGTGGTTTTTGTTTGTGGAAGCGATGAACATGGTACTGCTATTCCTATTCAAGCAATGAAGGAAGGCACAACACCACAAGCAATTATTGATAAATATCATCCTATCATTGAACAAAATTTTAGAGATTTAGGAATTGCATTTGATATTTATCATAGAACATCTGCTCCAATACATCATACAACTGCACAAGAGTTTTTTACTGTTTTAAATAATCATGGAGATTTAGAAATTAAAGAAAGTGAACAATATTATGATGAAGATGCTAAAACATTTTTAGCAGATAGATTTATTAAAGGCACTTGCCCAAACTGCAAGTATGATAATGCTTTTGGCGATCAATGTGAAAGATGTGGCAAAAGTTTAAGCCCTGAAGAACTGATAAACCCAATATCAACATTAAGTGGTAAACCTCCCATTAAAAAATTAACTAAGCATTGGTATTTACCTTTGAATAAACATGAAGATTTTTTACGTGAGTGGGTATTGAAAAATCATAAAGATGATTGGCGTGCTAATGTTGTTGGACAAGTGAAAAGCTGGATTGATATGGGTTTGCAGCCAAGAGCTGTTACAAGAGATTTGGATTGGGGAGTACAAGTTAAGACAATGGTCAATGACCAATGGTCAGTGGTTGAGGGAAAAGTATTGTATGTTTGGTTTGATGCACCTATTGGATATATTTCTGCTACAAAGCAATGGGCTTTAGATAATGGTAAAGATTGGCAACCTTATTGGTACGATAAAGACACAAAGCTTGTTCATTTTATTGGGAAAGATAATATTGTTTTTCATGCAATGATTTTTCCAATAATGTTAAAGTTGCATGGAAATATTTTGCCTGATAATGTACCAAGCAATGAGTTTATGAATTTAGAAGGAGATAAGATGAGTACCAGCAGAGGTTGGAGTATTGAAATGGATGAATACATAAACGATTGGATAAAAAAAGAAAATGGTGGAGAAAGTATGGCAGATGTTTTGCGATATTATTTAACTGCTATTGCACCAGAAACAAAAGATAGTGAATTTACATGGAAAGGTTTTCAAGAGGCTAATAATAGTGAATTAGTAAGCATTTTAGGCAATTACGTTAATAGAACTTTTGTTTTGATGCATAAATTATGTGGAGGAAAAGTGCCTACATTTCATAATGAAATAATAGATGAAACTGATAAGCAATTAATTACAGATATTTTAAATACAAAACTAAAAGTTGAACAATTAATAGAAGGATATAAATTTAGAGAAGCTCAGTTTGAAGTAATTGATTTAGCAAGAAAAGCAAATCAATATATGCAAAAAAAAGAGCCCTGGATTGTAGCAAAACAATTAACTGAAAATCCTAATGCTCAAAAATTAATTGATAATTGTTTGTATTTGTGTTTACAACTTACAGCAAATTTGGCAATTTTAATAAATCCATTTTTACCATTTACTGCAAAAAAAATGTTGCACATGATGAAGGTTGTAGATAGAATGTTAGATTGGAAAAACGCAGGCAGTTTGAAGTTATTAAGTGTAGGATATAGTTTAAGAGAACCACAATTATTGTTTAGAAAAATTGAAGATGAAGAAATAAATTTTCAAATAGAAAAACTAAAAAATAAAAGTCTAAAAACTAAAGTGGAAAAAATAAAATCAGAAACTCCAGATTTAAAACCTGAAATTCAGTTTGAAGATTTTTCTAAAATAGATTTAAGAATAGGTACAATTATTTCTGCTGAAAAAGTGGAGAAAGCTGATAAACTTTTAAAACTAGAAATTGATTTAGGTTTTGAAAAAAGAACCATTGTTTCTGGCATTGCATTACATTATAAGCCAGAAGAAATTATTGGCAAGCAAGTAACTGTTGTTTGCAATCTTGCACCTCGTAAAATGCGTGGTATAGAAAGTAATGGAATGATTTTAATGGCAGAAGATAAAGCTGGTAAATTATATTTTGTAAATCCTGATAATACTATTGATTCAGGAAGTACAGTAAGTTAAAGAAATAAATTTTGTAGTAAAGAAATTATCTATCCTTACCAACAAATATTTTATTTCTTTCTTTTAGTTTATCGTTTTCGTAAAGTTCAAAAAAGTACCAACCAGCACTCTTAAAATTAGATTTATCTAAAATTAAATCTGCTTCTTTTACATGCTTTATAGTAAACACTTGTTCATTTCTTTCGTTATAAAAAATTATTTTATAACGATTTTGTTTTGCTAAAGGAAGCATAATACGAATAAAGCCTTTATCATTTGTAAAAATATAGGAGGAAGCTTTCCAAACTGGTTTTGGTATAAATGTTTTAATAATTACTTCGTCATCATATTCAGTGTTTTGGATAGTATCTTTTGTATATTTAATTATAGAATCTCTGTAACGTTTAAATTCTTTGTATTGAATTACATTTATTAAAGTATCTCTATTATTTCTGTAAACTTTTATTTCTCTTTTAGCTTCTTTGTCTTTATTATTATTATCATTTGTTTCATCATCTACATCAGTAATTCTTGTTATTTTAATAGGTGTATAATTTTGAGGAGATTTTGAAGAAGTAAAAAAATATTCTCCACCTTCAAAAACATAGTGCACTCTGTAATATACTTTATAGCCAATAGGTACATTATTATCTACAAAACCATTTTGTGGAAGCCAAGGAGATATAGAAGAAAAAATACTACGAAAATATTTTGTACTATCAAACGAACGTTGCACAATCATTTGTACAACTTTGTTATAAGGATTTACCCAGCTTACTTGCACTTTTCCTTTAGCTAATTCTCTTACTGTAAAATTTGGTAAAGTATCTTGTGCATTTAAATGATAGATACTTAATACTAAAACAAAAACTAAACAACAAATCCAAATTCTTTTTATCATAATTTTCAAAGATAATAGTCCATATATTATTAAAAACATAAAGTGTGTTGAGGTAAAGACAAATTGCCTTGTAATCCACCACTGTGAATAATTAATACTTTATCATCAACTTTAAAATAGTTGGAAGAGCATAAATCTTTTACTGCATAAAATAGTTTTGAAGTATAAACAATATCAGATGGGAGTTTTTCTTTTCTGTATAATTCATTCATCCAAGTAATTAAATTTTGAGGATGTTTTGCATATCCTCCAAAATGATAGTTATGTAAAACAGTAAATTGTTTTGTACAATTTATTGAGTGAAGTAATTTATTAATATCGTTATCTAAACTATTATTGTTTTTAAATACACTAATACCAATAACTTTTTGATGTGGTTTTCCTGCACTAACCAAACCAGCAAGCATTGTACCTGTGCCACAAGCAGCCATTATGTGAGTATATTTTTCTGCGTTTAATAATTGTAACATATCTGCAGCACCTTGCATACCTTTAGTGCCATAACCACCATCATGCACCCAATAAATATTATTATCAAAACGCTGTTTAATGCTTGCTTTTTCTTTAAATAATGTTCTGTTTACAAAATGCAATTCCATACCATAATTACTTGCTTCTTGTAATGTGTGAGATAAAAACTTTGTTGCTTCGCCTCTGATAATTCCTATACTTTTTAAACCCATTTTTTTACAGGCAAATGCAGTTGCTACAATATGATTGCTAAATGCACCACCATAAGTTGCTAATGTATTTTGTTGTTTCTGTAAACAATCTTCTATATAATATTTTAATTTAAACCATTTATTGCCACTAACTATATTATGTAAAGTATCAACTCTTAAAACATCTACCTCAATATCATTAAATAAATTTGAGGTTAATTTTTGAACAGGAATTTTTGTTGTAGAAAGTTGAGATTGAAATGTACTCACTATTATAAAAATTAAAATTGCAAAATACTTTTAGCAATTTTTAAAAAGATTTTATAAAGAAAAATTATTCTAAAAGTTTATTACGCATGGCATACATTATTAAACCAGCAATCGTTTTTACACCTGCTTTTTGTTTCATCGTTTGACGAATTGTTTCAATAGTTCTTGGGCTTAAAAAAACTTCTTTAGAAATTTCTTCAGTTATTTTATCTTCACTGATAAGCTTTATAATTCTTAGTTCTTTTTCATTAAACTTTGCAGGTGAAGGATAAAAACGTCTTACAGTTTTTTTATGTTGTAGTTTAAGTAGTACAGCAGAATTAACCAAGTCATTGAAATAAAAATCTTCATTCATGCAGGTTAATATTGCTTGATAAATTTCTTCTGGGTCTGTTGTTTTAGATAAATAAGCATTGGCACCCATTTCCATCATTTTAGTAATAATTTCTTGGTCATCATACATGCTTAAAACAATAATTTTTAAATTCTCATATTCATGCCTTATTAATTTTATTGCTTCTATACCATCCATTTCTGGCATTCTAATATCCATCAATAACACATCTGGTTCTTTAATTTTCAGTTTATGTGTCATGTCTTTACCATCTTCAGCTTCCCATAATACTTTTATATACTCTTTATCTTTTAAAGTATTTCTTAAGCCGTCTCTAAAAATTTTATGATCATCAGCAATAGCTAACTTAATATTTTTTTCTGTTGTCATAATGGGTTAGAATATTTGAAGATTTTATTTTTTTTATTCAATACCTATAAAGGTTATTAATGAAAATTTAGCAAAGGCAAAAGTTATCCACAATTTATTGTTACACTTAATGCTTTAGTAGTTTTTCTATGCACATTTACGATGGTTTATCGTAAATGCACTAACTTAGATTAACGTAAAAATACGTTCCAAAATTAGGAAAAATACTATTCGTTATTTATTTTTTTTGTTGTTAAAATTCTTTATAACCCTTATTAGGCTTGAATTATATCAAATTTAGCATGAAAAGTAAATACATAAGTACCGTTGTGGATAAGTATTTTTTGA
Organism: Chitinophagales bacterium; assembly: GCA_026931325.1. Lineage (GTDB taxonomy): Bacteria > Bacteroidota > Bacteroidia > Chitinophagales > Chitinophagaceae > UBA1930. Next base: position 16,862 of record JAIXLO010000044.1, read on the forward strand.
AGCAAGTTTAATTTCTAATCAAATTTTTAAACACCCCCAAATTAAAATTTCTAACTATGGCAAAAGAATTAATTGTAGTAAAAGGACGTGTAATTGAACAAAATCGTTCTTTTTCACCAGAAGTAGGTGAAGATATTGGCTACGAACTTGGAGCAAAAATGATTCAGCGTTGGCATAAAGAAAATCCTGATGATGTTTTAGCTTCATTTACTGGACGAAATATTATTGAAAGCATTTTAGCTCAACCAGGTTGCACAGGTATTAGAATGTTTAATGCTATAAATGATTTAGGTATTAAACAACTTGTTTTAGTTGGAGTTGATAAAGATGGTAATAATATTTTAAACTATACAACCATTGGCGACAATGGAGAGTTAATTAATAATAAAGGTATTGTTGCTGATAGAAGTGGACTTTGCCCACCTTCTTGTGGAAGAGATACACAATTAGACTGGTTTGCTTAATGTGTATGATTGCTTACAAGTAAAGTTTTGTCTTTTCAAAACTTTTATTGATTTAGTTTAATTCTTAAACTAAATGATTGATATTTAATATTTGAAGTTTTATTTTTAGCAAACAAAATTCATTAATTTTGAAAAAATGTTTGCGTGAATTCATCTTCATATTTTATATCTGTATATTTTCCTGTAATACCCATTTTGGTTTTTATACTTTTCAATCATAATTGGAAGCAAAGACCAAAATGGGTAATTTTTATTATGACATGTATAGGACTAATAGCTGATGTTTATGGTTATAAAATGGCTGTTTTATATCAACCAAATCTATGGCTCATTAATCTTTTTACTTTTACTGAGTTTGCATTTCTTAGTTATTTTTTCTTCTTAATTATTAAAGAACGAAGAATAAGATTTCTGATAAAGATTTTTTATTTATGTTTTATTATATTTTGGATAATAAGAAATTTTTTTATTTTTAATATTTTTCAATTTGATTACATATCACAGACTATTGAATTCCTATTTATTTTCTCATATTGCCTTATTTATTTTTATGAAAGGATAAGAAATATAGATTCTATTCAACTATATAAAAATTATCAATTCTGGATTGTTTCAGCATTATTTATTTATTGTGCCGTTACTTTTTTTAGTTTTATGGTTGGTATTTCTGATAGCAGCAATGCTGATGTTATAGCATTTGAATTTCTTATAAGAGTAGGTAATATTATAAAAAGCATACTTATTACCATTGCTTTTTGTATTCAAGCAGATAGTGAATTGAAAAATAAGAGAAACCCAAATAGTATTTATTATATAAAAGATATTAAAGGAAAAGAATAAAGCCATATGTTTATATTAATTCGTTTAGTGCAGGTATTTGCAAACACAGCTATAACGCCAGTACTTTTTTTTGGTACAATAGCAATGATATTATTAGCTGTTGCATTAATACTCTTTATTATCTTTCATCAACGAAGGGTAATGCGTTATCAACATAGAATTCAAAAGTTAGAAGTTAAGCATCAAAAAATGCTTTTAAAAGCTGCTATTAAACTTCAAGAAGAGGAGAGAAGAAGACTTGCAGCAGATTTGCATGATGATGCAGGACCATTATTAGCAACTGCTAAACTTTATCTAAATGAAAATTTCATGAATTTAGATAAAACAGCACAACTACAAGCTTTGTTTAATGCTAAACAAATTATTGATGACACTATTCAATTGATAAGAAATATTTCTCACAGCTTAATGCCACCAACTTTAAAAAATTTTGGATTGAGTTCTGCTGTTAGTGACTTTTTTCAAAAAATTAGTAACTCAGGTACTTTAAATGCTACTTCAAAATTTCATGATTATAAAGTAAGATTAAAACCTGAAAGAGAATTAATATTATTTCGTGTAATTCAAGAGTTGGTAAATAATATTTTAAAACATAGTGAAGCTTCATTTATACATTTAACTGAAAATGATATTGAAGATAAAATTGTCATTCGTTTACACCATGATGGCAATGGATTAACTCAAGATGAATTTTTAAGATATACAAAAGAAAAAAGTGGACTTGGTTTAAAAAATATTCAAAGTCGTATGAGGGTTTTACATGGAGAAATATTTTATGAAAAGGATAATTCTCTATCATTGTTTAATGTAACATTAGAAATTCCAAGAGAGGATAATGATGAAAATTAAAAATGAAATTTATACTGCATTAGCAATTTCATTTGTTTCTTCAATTGACTTTTTGAGAGCTGCAATTCTAAGTTTATCACCCACAATCCAAAGTATATCTCCTTCTTTCATAATATAGGTTGATTCAGGATTAATAATTCTTTGTCCATTTGTTTCAATACCTACAATAATTCCATGTGTCTTTTCTCTTATACCAGATTGTCTGATATTTTGATTTACAATAGATGAATTAGCAGTTACTGTAATTTGTCCTAAAATAATTTCATTTTTCTTATCTGCTTCAATTGTTTCTTTTACTTGTGCTGCGTTATTTGCCATTATTTGATTGAAGTTCATTAATTGTTCATCAGTTCCAATAATAGATAATTTATCGGTTGGAAAAATTCGTTCATATCTGCTTGGGGCATTAATTATTTTATTACCTCTTAAAATTCTTGCAACATTAATTCCAAAGGTTTCACGCCAAGCTAATTCTTGTAAAGTTTTACCAACACCTGGGCAATGAGCTTCTATTTGAAAGTTGGTAATGTGTGCATCCCAAGGAGCCAACTCTGATTGAAGATCTTCTTTCTCTGCTTCTTCTCTTGCGTTGTAATTTATTAAAAACTGTCCTTTAATTCTTGTATAAAGAAGTTGAACTTTTTTTGAAAGTAATATTAATGTAATAAACATTAATATTGTAATAAGTAATGCAATTTGTGTAGAAAAAAAACTATCTAATAAAAATCCTACTAAAAAAATAGCAACAACAATTTTTAAAAAATGCAATAAATAAATACTTCCTTTAAATCTTTGTTTCTTTAATATTTCTTGAAGTTTATCTCTTTTATATGGTATAATTAAAGACCATATAAAAGGTGCAATTATAATAGCAGTTCCAATGGCTACTACAATTGTTATCCATGTATTATCTCCAAGCTTTGTTCTTGTAAAGGGTAAAATATAATAAGATGAAAGTATAACTATAGCTGTAATAAAAACAGTTAAAATAATCGTTTGAATAAACCAAGATCTAATATAAGCTTGCCACTCATTAGTTATACCTTGCTTTTGTGAACGATTACTATATCTGTTTAATGACTTAATCCAATTATCAGGTAAAACTTTATTAAGCCAATTATAAAAGGGGTCAGCAGTTTTTAAAAGATAGGGAGTAGTAAATGCTGTAATAGCAGAAACTGCCACTGCAATTGGATATAAAAATTCGCTAGTAACTTTTAATGAATAACCTAATGTAGCAATGATAAAAGAAAACTCTCCAATTTGTGCTAAACTAAAACCAGTTTGTATTGAAACTTTTAAAGGCTGTGCAGAAATTAATGCCCCAAAAGTATTAGCTACAATTTTTCCTATAACAACTGCAAAGATGATGATAACAATAGGAAAAGCATAATCTAAAACCATTGAAGGATTAAATAACATTCCAACTGAAACAAAGAAAACTGCACCAAACAAATTTTTTACAGGATTTAGAAGTTGATTTATTTTTTCTGCATAAACTGTTTCTGCTAAGATAGAACCCATGATAAATGCACCTAATGCAGGAGAAAATCCAACAGCAGAAGCTAACCACACCATCATTACACAAAGAGCTAATGAAGTGATGAGCAACATTTCTTCTGTCATTAATTTTTTTGACCAACGTAATAAAGTAGGTATAAAAAATATGCCTAAAACAAACCAAAGAATTAGGAAGAAAAGAAGTTTTACAATTGACAATAACATATCAGTACCAGAAAACTGATTACTTACAGATATGGTTGTTAGTAAAACCATTAATAAAATTGCCAATAAATCTTCTACTACTAAAATACCAATAACTAAACCTGCAAATTTTTTCCCTTTCAGCCCAGATTCTTCAAATGCACGAATAATAATTATTGTAGAGGATATGCTTATGATACCACCTAAGAAAAGACTATCAATTTTAGACCAACCCATTATTGTACCTATTACATAGCCTATACAAACCATACTTGAAACTTCTATAATTGCTGTGATAGATGCAGAGCCTCCAATACGAAGTAATTTTTTAAAACTAAATTCTAACCCTAATCCAAATAACAAAAAAATAACTCCAATTGTTGCCCAAACATTAATACTTTCTGCATCATAAATTGAAGGGAATAACTTAAAATTTTGCCCAACTAAAAACCCAGCAATTAAATAGCCTAAAACTATTGGTTGCTTGAGCCATCTAAAAATAATAGTTACAATAGCAGCAGCACCTAAGATTAAGCCTAAATCTGTTATAAGATGAGGTAGTTTATCCATTTAATTATTTAGATGAAAATTGTTAGTTTTTTAGATAGCTAAGATAATTTATTTTTTTGTTTTTCTGTTTTAAATTTTTAAATGAAAAAGGTTACTACAAAATGTAGCAACCTTTCAATTATTAAAACTAAACATGAAATTAGTTTGTAGAAGATTCTTTTAACTGACCCATCCAAACCTTTTTACCTTGTAATCTTTTAACTAAAAACATTATACCTGTTAGTATAAAAAATAATGGTCCAGTAAAACCTAATAAAGCAATGAATTTAGTTCCATAAAATTTTGTCATTGGTCTTCTTAGTCTTTCACTTATTATGTACATACTTGGAACCATTACTAATGTTAAGAAGAATGCAAAGATTAACCCAAATATGATTGTCCAACTTAAAGGTCCCCAAAACACAACACTATCTCCACCAAAGAAAATTTTAGGATTTAAATGTTGAAATAAGGATACAAAATCTATATTAAATCCAACAGCTAATGGAAATAACCCTAACATAGTAGCTAATGCAGTAAGTAATACAGGGATGATACGAATTTTACCTGCTTCAATTGCAGCTCTTTTTGTTTTATAACCCCTTGCTCTCAGTTCATCAGTAAATTCAATTAATAAAATTCCATTCTTAATTACTATACCAGCAAGACCAATTATTCCAACTCCTAACATAATTGTTGCAATAGTCATTCCTGTAATTGCATAACCAATAAATACACCAATGATACTAAAGAAAATTTCTGTTAATACTATAAATGGTTTACTTAATCCATTAAACTGTAAAACTAAAATCATAAAAATAATTAACAGAGAAGATATTAAAGCTGTACCTAAGAACATACTTGTTTCTTTTTCTTGCTCTCCTTGTCCTGTTTGCTTTATAGTTACATTACCTGATAATTTAGTTTTACTTTTAAATTCTTCTATTTTCTTTGATAGTTGAGCATTGATAGGTTTTACCATTGAAGCTTCAGCAACACTTGCTTGTATTTGAATAGTAGGCTTTGTGTTTTTTCTTTTTACTGCACCAGATGTATTGGTATAATCTACATGAGCAACAGCATTTAAAGGAACTTGTTTAATAGCCATTGTATTAAAATCTCTAAAAGTAATACGCATGTTCAAAATATCTGTGATATTATTTCTTTGTAAATCAGCATAGCGAATTTGAATTTTATAATCATCTTCACCATCTTTTAATTTGCTTGCTTCTTTACCAAAAACAGCATTACGAATTTCCATACCAATTTGTGCAGTGCTCAATCCTTCTGTTAAAGCCTTTTCTCTATCAATGACAATTGAAATTTCAGGATTTTGAATATCTACATCCATTTTTAATCCTTCTACTCCTTTTATATGATTAGTATCTAAGTGATTGAGTAAAGCAGATGCAACTTTAGAAACTTCATCATAATTTTCTCCTGTTACTTCAATATTTACTGGGGGATCTGTTGGTGGTCCATTTTCTTCTTGTGCTACTTCAATATTAGCACCTGGGATACCACTCATTTGATTTCTTATTTCTTCTAAAAATGGTTTTGTTGATTTTCCATGCCTTTTTTCAAACTCTACAAAACTTACTTGTATTCTTCCTAAATTGCTTTGTGTGCTTCTATTGTTATCTCTTGGATTATTTGCACTAACTGCTATATTAGAAATCACACTTTCAACAATTCCATTTTTATCAGGCATTTCATTTTCTAAAATTTTATACACTTTCTTTTCTAAAATTCTTGTAACAGAATCTGTAACTGAAACTTTTGTGCCTATTGGCATTTTAAGATATACATATATAAAATTAGGGTCTCCACTTGGGAAGAAAGATGTTTTATTATTTCTTGCTATTAAGAAAAATAAAGAAACAGGGAATAAAATAAATAAACTTACTAAAGCTCTTACTGGTCTTTTACCTTGTAAAATCCAAATTAATAAACGTTCGTATTTGCTCATTAAAGATGGTAAAACTTTTTCTTGGAAGAAATGTATTACATCTCTTAAAACATATCTTTCAAATACTGCAATTATTGCTAAGAAGATTAAAAAATTTCCAAGCCCGTGCCAACTTAAAAAATTTAAAATAATTCCAAATAAAATAAATAACCAAAACCAATTTGCTTTAAAAATTTCCTTCTTAGGTTTATCAAATTCTCTTCCTTCTGGCTTCATAAAGCTAACAGCAAACACAGGATTTATAATAAATGCAACTACTAAAGATGCAGCCAATGTTAAGATGAGCATTATAGGAAGATAAATCATGAATTTACCTATAATTCCTTTCCACATTAATAAAGGGAAGAAAGGAGCTAAGGTGGTAAGTGTACCAGCTAATACAGGAATAAAAATTTCGCCTGCTGCTTCTTTAGCGGCTCGTTCTACTTTTATTTTTCCATTTGCATAAATACGATGTGTATTTTCAATTACAACAATGGCATCATCTACAATTATACCTAATCCAAATAGTAAAGCAAATAAAACAATAAAGTTTAGAGTAACATCTGTACCAACAACAAAATCTGCAATAGGCATAAATAAAAATGCAACGAAAATTGATAGTGGTACACTTAGTGCAACAAAGAAAGCATTATTTACACCCATAAAAAACATTAGAATAACTAATACTAAAACAAATCCAATAATTATGGTATTAATAAGTTCATGAAATGAATTTGCTGTTTGTACACTTTGGTCGCCAGTAATAACAACTTTTAATTTATTTTGTGGAGGTATGGAACCATCCTCTTGCATTGCTTGAATTGATTGTCTAATTTTTTCTGCAGTATTAATTAAGTTTTCTCCACTACGTTTTACAATATTTAATGTAATAACATTTTTACCATCTAATCTTGCATAACTTTCTGTTTCTTTAACTGTATCTATAATTTCTGCAACATCTCTTAAATAAACGGCTCCTCCTTGTAAATTTTTTACAATAATATTCTGCATATCTAAAGTAGAAGCAAACTGCCCTTTAATACGCAAAGTTCTTTTCATTTTTCCTACCTCAACAAGACCTGCACTAATATCTTTGTTCTCATAATTGATAGCATTACTAATATCATTGAATGTTAGCTTTGCTGCTTGCATTTTAAAAGGGTCAACATTCACTTGTATTTCTCTTTCAGGTGCACCAACAATATCAGCTCTATTTATTTCTGTTAATTCTTCAAACTTATCCTGCATTCTGTCTGCATATTTTTTTAAAGTTATGCCATCATAATCTCCACTTATATTTACATACATTATTGGCATTTCACTAATATCAAATTCTTGAACATTAGGCTGAGAGGTTAAGTCATTTGGTAAATCACTTTGAGCTTTATCTAAAGCATCTTTTACTTTTTGTTTAGCAACTTCTGTTTTAGTGTCAGTATCAAATTCAATAATAATTAAACTAAAATCTTGTTGAGAAGTACTTTGTATTTTATTTACTTTGGCACCACTAATACCTTTTAATTGTTTTTCAATTGGGCGTGTTACTAAATTTTCTATATCCTTAGGAGAGTTACCATAATAAATAGTTGTAATACTAACTGTTGGTACTACAACATCAGGAAATTTTTCTTTAGGTAAAGTATTGAACTTTGTAATACCATAAAGAGAAATGATTATTGTAATTATATAAATGGCAGTTCTATTATCAATAGCCCAACTTGTAGGTTTAAACTGTTTAAATTTTTTAGATAGCCCTTCTAAAGCATTCATAAGAAATATTTTTTAATTTATAGATAATTTTCTTTGACAAACAACTAATGAAAATACCTTTTTTATTTTGCATCATCTATTTTTAATAATTGACCTTCATAAATATTTTGATAACCTTCTGTAATAAGTTGGTCGCCTGCACTAATACCTGATTTTACTTCAATTAAATCGTTATATAATTCTCCTACAACAATACTTTTTTTATGAGCAATTAATTTTCCATTATCATTAACTGCTACATAAACAAATTTTCCATTTTCATCTGATTGAACTGTATTAACAGGAATTACAAAAGCATTTTTAACAGAATAATCTTCTATACGAACTTGAGCACTTTGGTTTGGACGAAGAATTCCATCTGAAGGAACTTTAGCTTCTACGGTAAAACTTCTATTATTTGGATTAATAGTTTTTCCTACAATTGAAATTGTGCTGTTATATGTTTTATTAATATCTGTAACAACTACTACAACTTTACTACCAACTTTAACTTTTGCAGAATAATTTTCTGGAACATCTGCTACAACTTTTAAAGAGTTTGTATTTACAATTTTAATTTGAGGGACAGAGCCATTCATGCCAGTAAAAGTTTCTCCAACTCTTATATTTACTTCATCAGCAACTCCATCAACATCGCTATAAACATTTGTTCCACTTAGTTGTTCTTGTATTACTTTAATATTTTCTTCAGCCGCTTTTAATTGATTTTCTAAGGTTTCTACATTTGTTCTTGCACTTATTAATTGTACTTCTGTTCCTATCCCTTGCTTCCATAAATTATTTTGTCTGTTATATAAATCCTTAGCATAAGCTAATTGAGTTTTTATTGTTTCTAAATTTTGTTTTGCTGCATAAACTTGTTGTTTAATTACACCATCATCTAACTTTAAAAGTAGTTGACCTCTTTTTACATAATCTCCTTTTTTTACATAAACTGCTTTAACTTGACCAGGTCCAAGACGTGGAGAAATGTAAGAAATATTATCAGCATCAATACGTGCTTGTAAATCTATATAGTGTGTAAAATCTTGAGTTGATACTGTTGTTACACCAATCAATTTTGCAATATCTTCTTTTTTAAAAGCTGTATCTAATTTTGCGATTTCTAATTCTAATGATTGTATTTTTTCAGCAATTTCATTTTGCTGTTTTCTAAGTTTATCTAAAGTAGCTTTTTTTTCTGCTAAGCTATTTTTGTTATTACCACATGCAATTAATGCTATAATTAATGTTGTGATTACTGAATACTTAATTAATTGTGTCATAATAATTGTATTGAATTTTTTAAAAAATATTTTATAGTTTACCAATTGCTTTTAAAAAATCTACTTTGGCAATAACTGCATCATATAATGCAGCTATATAATTTGTTTGTGCTGTTTTTAAATCTGTTTGTGCAGCATTAATTTCTGTATTAGAGCCTGTACCAATTTCAAATTTCTTTTTTGTTTGGTTGTAAACATTTTCTGCTAATTGCATATTCTTTTTTTGAAAATCCATTGTTTCAACTGCAGATTGAAATTTTAGTTTTGCTGTTTCAAATTCGCTGTTAATAGCGTTTTTTAAACTTTCTATATTATTTTCTGTTTGCTGCAAATCAATTTTAGATAGCTTAACTTTTGAATCTCTTGAAAAACCATTAAAAATTGGTATAGATACTTTTAAACCAACATAAGAAATATCGAACCAATCGCCTTTTTCAAAAAAAGTAAATTTTTGTCGATATGCTTGTTTGCCATAAATGCCAACAGCTGCAACAGTTGGTAAAGCCATAAACTTATATCGTTTAATATTGTATTCATTTAATTTTTTTACACTTTGCAATAGTTGAAAATCTTTTCTATCTGTGTAGTTTACACTATCAATTAAAGCATTTTCTTTTATGTTATTATCGCTTAAAGTATCTGTAAGAATGAGGGTGTCTTTTACAGGCATACCCATTAATGTTTTTAAACCTAAATAACCAATTTCAATATTGTTTAATGCTTTTTGTTTTTCTGTTTTTAAATTACTTAAAGCAACATCAACTTTATCTACATCTAATTTTTCTGCAAACCCATTTTTATACATTTCATTAGCATCATGTTTTAATTTTTCAAACCTTTCAATATTTGTATTTAATAATTGTATTTGTGTTTTACTAACAACTAATTGATAGTATATTTTGTAGATGTTTGTTTTAATTACTTCTTCTGTAACTGCTGCATTTTTAGTTGCAAATTCTATAGACGTTCTTCTGGCTTGTAAGCCTACAAAAACTTGCCCATCAAATAAAAGTTGTTGCAACTGAAACATAATATTACTATTGTATTTACTTCCAAATTGCACATCAACCATTTGTCCAGGGTAACCAAAAATATCGCCAGGTATAACTTGAGTTGGTAATTTAAGATAGTCTGTTAAATCTATACTTGAATTTACTGAAGGATATGCAGCAGCAGTTATTCCTCTATTGGTTTGTTCTTGTGCCTTTATACTTAATAAGGCATTTTTTACTTGAAAATTATTTTTAGATGCGTAATCAACTGCTTGTTTAATTGAAAATTCGTGTTTAGTTTGTGCCTGTATTGTATTTGTAATGATTAGTACTATCAATAAAAACAGTAAGTTGTTTTTTCGTTTTTCCATATATCTTATTTTAGTCTTTGTTGTTTATATTTTTGAATTGTTTTTAATCCTTTTGATGTAGCTACACCATATAAAAAGAGGTAAGTAATTTCCCACATAATATCTGAAATTGCATATTCATTAGGTTTCAATGATTCGTTATCTAACACCATAAAAATAGAGGCAACTCTAAAACGACTTATAATATCTGCATTAACATCTTCTCTATATAGTCCTTCTTGAATTCCTCTTTCAATATTGTTTTTTACAATCGTGTAAAAGAAATGAAACTTAAAATCGCTTAATTTTTTATATGCTGATGGATGATATTTTTTAAGGTCAAATAATAAAATGGGGTTCATAGATTTTAGCATTTCTTCTACAGTTTCCATTGCTAAAAAAACTTCATGAATAGAATTGTTGCAACAGTTTGTATGATGTTTACTAATACACTCATTTTGCTGAATTTGAGCCTCAATTACTTCATTTACTAATTCGTCTTTGTCTTTGTAATATTGATAAATTGTTTTTTTGCTAATGCCCAATCTTTGGGCAATTTCATCCATACTTATACTACGAATGCCATAAGTCATAAATAACTTTTGAGACTCTTCTACAATTCTTTTCTGCATAGTTATTAATTATTAGGTTTTTAAATCGGGTGCGAAACTATGGAAACTTTTAACATAACAAGAGTTTTTTTAGTTTTTTTCTTAAAAAATTGATAAAAGGTATTTCAAGTATAATCAGCATTGTTTGTACTATTTTTACACTATGAATAAGAGTAAATTAAATGAAGCTTATAAAAAACAATTGAAAAAATTATTTCAATACTTTATTCAAGGATTAATAGTATTAGCACCAATTGGAATTACTGTATGGGTAATATTATCATTGTTTAATTTAATTGACGATATATTACCTAATTTATTGCATACCATCTTTCCTAATTGGATAGGGAAAAACGTAAATGGTGATGTAGAAAAAACAACAGGACTTGGTTTTGTTTTAATTATTGCTTTTGTTTTATTAGTTGGCTGGTTGTCTTCTCTTTTTATGGTTGGCAGATTAGTGCAAGTTTTAGACAAAGTTTTAGAAAATACACCAGGTATTAAAGTTATTTATAGTTCAGTAAAAGATTTTTTAGAAGCATTTGCTGGTAATAAAAAGAAATTTGATAAACCTGTTTTAGTTAATGTAGATGCAGCAGATGTATGGCGTATTGGATTTATTACAAGACCTGATGCAGATGAATTAGACTTAAAAGAACATGTAGTTGTATATGTACCTCACTCTTACGCAATAAGTGGTATTACTTATATTGTTCCAAAAGATAAAGTAAAACTACTTGACAAAATTTCTGCTGCCGAAGCAATGAAGTTTACACTAACTGGTGGTGTGGTTGAAATAGAAGAGTAAAATTATTCATCAGTTTGCTCATTATTATTTTCTTCTTGTTGCATAGCTATATGGTAAGCCATAATAAAAATTGCTCCAAGATTTTTGTGTGGAGGTACATAATCTTCAAAACTTTCTTTCTTGGCACCTGTAAATTGATTGTCTAAATTTTTCCAAATTGCACTCCAATTCAAATTTTTATTTTGTCTTAATGTATTTACTATTGAGTTAATTAAATTAATATTTACAGTGCCAGTGCCTGTTTGTTTTGTAGAAATAATATGAGCTTCAGGGCATATTTCTAAAACTTCATTTAATCTTTGATAACCACCACAACTTCCTAACAAAATTACTTTTGCAGAATTAGGTAATTGTTCAATAGTAGAGCCTACAAAATAACTATGACCTCTATGTATTACTACAGTTGGATGTAAATCATTTTCTTCTAAATATCTTCCTAATGCTTCTTGAGCTTTTATGTCTAAATCTTCTTCATTATCTAATGGCTTATTGCAATAAATACTGATTGGAATTCCTTTGGTTGTATGAAGTTCAATCCAATTTTCTGTTTCAACTTTTTTCCATAATGGAGCTGTATAATATTTAAAGAAAGAATTAAAAACTGCTTTACCATCTTTATCACCATAAAAAAATTGTTGAATAATAATTCTTCCACTACTATCTTTTAATGTTTTAATAGGCATTTCATAGATGCCTGTAATTCCTAATCTACTGGCTACATCAATTTTTTTAGTTGTATCCATAGATTTGAAGATAATATTTAATAAATTATATATTGTAAGCCCTCGTTTGTTTTGTTCTTTTTCGCTTTGTAGAAGATTAGCTTCTATTTGATCTAAAATTAGCTTTCTTATTTTAGGATTATAAATACTTGCATAAGAATTAGCAACATCAACTGCATCTTCCAATGAATTTGTTTTTTCTAAACCAGTTACAAAATCTCTCATTAGTTTTTCTGCATTATCCTTATTCATTCGTTTTAGGAAATCGTCTAATGTATTATAGTTGGCAGCTATTTTGATAAATTTTTTATAGAAATCGTAATTAACCCAATTTAAAAGTGTGTCAGAAATTGGCGTTTGCATTTTTTCAAAGATTCTTTTATAAACGCCTAAGTAACTACTTGTATAAATTTCTTCTTCACCTAAAACTGCTACATAATATAAATCTTCTGGTGTTAAAGGAGTAAGACAAGCAAAACGAATATTGTCTTTTTCTTCATGCAAAGCATTGATAGGAGTAATATAAAATTCAATAGCTTTTGATTTTAATCTATTAGTTAAAACCTTCATCACAAGTGGGGTATCATTATTTTTAATTCTTGCAGTATAATCAATTTGTGTTTTTACTAAAAGCTGAAAATATTTTAAACTATCATTCAATACTTTGGTTATTTCATTCATAGTTATTTTTCCACGATAAAGATTATCTAAAAATGGGAAATACATTCTGCCTGTTCTCATTAATGCCAACAAGCCAATTTGTTTAACCAAAGGATGATTTACTGATTGAATTTTTCTACCTAAATCATTTGGTGCAGCTGCATAATTATATAATTGTTCTGGATCTTTAAAAGCATTACTAATAATAATACTATCTGCAAAAGATGCTTGAGGATTTTGAGCAAGAAAGTACATTGTTTTTTTGGGATAGCGTTGAATTTTTTTATATAGAATTACATCAGAGCAAGATGCAATTCCAATATTATCTTTTAAAGCAAAATTTCTTATCAAAATTTCTCCTACTTCAAAATCATATTTTTCAACAATAGGTTTTATAGATTGATTGGATAATTCAGCATCAATAGCATCTCTATAAGCAATAATAATATCATAGAGCAAATTTCCTTTAAGCAATTTTGCTTTATAGCCTGTAACAAATGCATTCAACATATCATTTATTCCACGAAGCCATTTGTATTTATTATTTTCACTAATATTATTATTCAACTCAATGCTTGCTTGCATATTATCTACAATTACATGAAGTGCATCATTTATTTTTTCATTAATTGTATCAACAGAGCTGATAATAAAATAATCATCATCAATTCCATCTAACCTTCCTATAAGTTTTTGTGTTTTATCAATTAAATCATGATTTAATTGACGCATTGTAGGCACAGTAGGCATAGGAATTGGAATAGTAGGAGTAAATATTTGTGCTACTGATGAAATGCTAATTGATAAAAATATAAAGAGTAACAATCTTGTTTTCATTATTCTATTTAACTATGTTGCAAAAGTAATCTTAATAAATAAGTTTATTGTATATAGGTTGTTAAACCACGTTAATAACTATAAAATGTTTAATAGATGTAATTACAAAATACTAAAGCTAAATTTGCTTTTTTATAATACCAATTATTTACTATGGAAATAAAACCTAAAAAAATTTTAATAGCTGATGATGAACCAGATATTTTAGAAATCATTCATTATAATCTTACAAAAGAAGGCTATGATGTTTATACTGCTAATAATGGAAATGAAGCAATTGATAAAGCTAAACTATATATGCCAGACTTAATTATTTTAGATATAATGATGCCTAAAAAAACAGGCATAGAAGTCTGTTCTATTTTAAGAAATCAAATATTATTTCAAAATACTTTAATTATTTTTTTAACAGCACTAAACGATGAAGCTACACATATTAAAGGATTAGAAATTGGTGCTGATGATTATATAAGTAAACCAATAAGCCCAAAAGTTTTAATAAGTCGTGTAAATGCTTTGTTTAGAAGACTGAATAAAGAAGATGATAAAACCATTAGAATAAATAATATGGTTATTGACCCAATAAAATTTTTAGTAGTTGCAAATAATGAAGAAATTAATTTAGCTAAAAAAGAATTTGAATTGCTTTATTTATTAGCATCTGAGCCTGGTCGTGTATTTTTAAGAAATGAAATTCTAACCAATGTGTGGGGTTCTGATGTAATTGTTGGTGACAGAACTATTGATGTACATATCAGAAAAATTCGTCAAAAATTAAATATGGATTGTATTGTTACTGTAAAAGGTGTAGGTTATAAATTTGTTTTGTAGCTTATATTAAGCCATCATTTCTTTTACAGTTGAAATAATATTTTTTTCATTATATCCACATTCTTCATACAACTCTTTTAAGCTTCCTTGTTCAATAACTTTATCTGGTATGCCTAACATTTTTATTATTGCATTGTGTTTGTGAGCAACCATAAATTCAATAACTGCTGAGCCAAATCCTCCAACAATAGTTCCATCTTCTATAGTAATTATTTTACTAAATGTTGAAAAAATTTCTTGCAATAATTCTTCATCAATAGGTTTTGCAAAACGCATATCATAATGTGCAGGAAAAATATTTTCTTCATTTAATTTACTAATTGCACTTTGAACAAAATTTCCTACATGACCAATTGAAAGAATAGCAATTTCTTTTCCATCATTAATTTTTCTTCCTTTTCCAATAGGTATTTCTTTAAAAGCAGTTTTCCAATTTGGCATTACACCTTTACCTCTTGGATAACGAATAACAAAAGGATTTCTTGTTGTTTCTAATTGAGAAGTAAACATAAGATTTCTCAATTCTTCTTCATTCATAGGAGCAGCAATAATGATGTTTGGAATGCAACGAAAATAAGCAATGTCGTAGCTTCCATGATGTGTTGCTCCATCTTCTCCAACCAAACCTGCTCTATCCAAACAAAAAGTAATTGGTAAATTTTGAATAGCAACATCATGTATTACTTGGTCATAAGCTCTTTGCATAAAAGTAGAGTAGATGTTGCAAAAAACTTTTATGCCTTGTGTTGCTAAGCCTGCACTAAAAGTTACTGCATGTTGTTCACTAATACCAACATCAAATGCTCTGTGAGGCATTTTATCCATCATAAATTTTAAAGAAGAACCACTTGGCATTGCAGGCGTTATACCCATAATTTTATCATTCATTTCTGCAAGCTCAATCATTGTATAACCAAATACATCTTGATATTTTAGAGCATGAGATGTTGAATAATTTTTCTTATAAATTTCTCCTGTTATTTTATCAAACAACCCAGGTGAGTGCCAAAGTGTTTGTTCTTTTTCTGCTTGTGCATAGCCTTTGCCTTTGATAGTGGTAATATGTAAAAGCTTAGGACCTGAAATATTTTTTAATTCATTTAAAGTATCTATTAATTGCAAAATATCATGCCCATCAACTACACCAAAATATTTAAAGTTTAAATCTTCAAAAAAATTATTGTTTACTTGTTCTTTAGATTTACTAAGTTTTGATAAATATTTTTGTAAAGCACCAACATTGGGGTCAATACTAATGTGATTATCATTTAAAATAACTAATAAATCTGCATCTGTAACACCTGCATGATTTAAAGCTTCAAATGCCATACCTGCTGCAATACTACCATCACCAATTACTGCAATACTTTTTCTGTTTTCATTTTTATATTTTGCAGCAATAGCCATTCCAAGTGCAGCAGAAATAGAAGTAGATGAATGTCCTACACCAAAAGCATCATATACGCTTTCACTTCTTTTAGGAAAACCACTAATACCTTTGTATTTTCTGTTAGTAATAAAATTATCTCTTCGTTCTGTAAGTATTTTGTGACCATAGGCTTGATGACCAACATCCCAAACTAACTGATCATAAGGTGTATTATAAACATAATGTAAAGCAACTGTAAGTTCAACAACACCAAGGCTTGCAGCAAAATGGCCTCCATGCATACTTACAATATCAATAATATATTGTCTAAGTTCATCACACAATTGATGAAGCTCATTTTTATTTAATTTTTTTAAATCGGTTGGATTATTAATCTTCTTCAACAATTTCCCAGCAATAATTTCCATGAATTCAAAAATTTATTCTGCTAAATTAGCATTTAGATTTTTATACAAATTGATTTGTTTTTGTTTAAATATTTTTACTACAATTTTTTAAATTATTTTTTATGAATTATTGGCTTATAAAATCTGAACCTTTTAAATATAGCTGGGAGCAATTTGAAAAAGATGGACAAACTTTTTGGGATGGTGTAAGAAATTATGCAGCAAGAAACAATTTAAAAGCTATGAAAAAAGGAGACCTTGCTTTTTGGTATCATAGCAATGAAGGTCTTGCTATTGTTGGTATTGCTAAGGTTGTTAAAGAAGCTTATCAAGATCCTACTACTAAAGATGAAGCTTGGGTTGCAGTAGATTTTAAACCTTTTAAAAAATTAAAAAATCCTGTAACACTTGCTCAAATTAAAGCTGAAAAAGATTTAACTAATATGGATTTGGTTCGTTTGAGTAGGCTTTCAGTAGGCACAGTTAAAGAGCACGAATGGAATAAAATTTTAGAAATGTCTAAATAAAAATTTGTTTTATTAAATAGTAATCCCCAAAAAGACTCTTTTTGTTAGCAACTTTTAACGTATCATACACATTGTGTACAAGTACTTTGCAGTGTATGAAAAACTTATTTGCATTATTATTTTTTATATTCTTTGGTGTTACAAATGTGTTATCTCAAGATGTAACAGGCAATTGGTATGGTATTGGTAAAGTTGATATGCCAAATACAGAAGGCAATGCATATTTAACAGAACTTGTATTAACACAAAAAGGTAAAACTGTTTCTGGTCAGTTGAATTACTATTTTAGAGACAGTTTATTTACTAATGAAGTAAAAGGTAGTTTTAATCCAGCTAATAGAGTTTTAACTTTAAAATCAACAAAAATTATTTATTATAATTCTGATAATACTAATACGGGTATTGATTGTCCTGTGTTTGCATATTTTACTTTAAAAACTGCAAGGGTTGAAACTGTTTTATCTGGAGGTATGTATGCAGAAGATAATTTTAAATATACATGCCCAACAGTAAGTTTTAAACTTAAAAAGAAAATTGGTGAAGAAGATGATGATAAATATGATAATAGTATTATGCCAATTGTTGCAAATGAAAAAAGTTCAGAAGAAATAGAAGAACCAAAAGATACAGCACAGGTAATTATTTCTGTGGCAGATCCAATACTTGCAAACACAACAAATACTGGTGTTGAAATTGAAGAAAAAGAAAAACATTTTATAGAAAGGGAAAAAACTTATTTAAAGGAAATAGCAATAGAAAATAATCTTTTAAGATTAGAGTTTTATGATAATGGAGCAATAGATAATGATTCTATTTCTGTATTTTTTAATAATAAACTTGTATTGCCAAAAGCAATGTTAGAGCATAAAGCTATTAAGCTAAATGTTCATTATGATGAAAGCCTACCTTATAACGAATTAAGCATGTTTGCAGAAAGCTTAGGACTTATTCCTCCAAATACTGCAGCATTAATCATTTATGATGGTGATAAACGTCATGAAGTTTTAATGACAAGTGATTTTCAAAAAAATGGAACTATAAAGTTAGTGAAGAAAAAGTAGCTGATTAAGAATTATCTATTAATATCCTTTTAAAACAGCTTTCATTATACTATCTTTTTGTGCTTGTGTATAATTGTATTTGTAACGATATATTGCAGATTCCCAATCTCCATAATTTTGATTTGGTAATACAATAAATTTTTTACCAAATTCAGAAGAAACTAAGTCTGCATTTTTAGAACGTTCTTCTTCTGTTTTTTTATCAAACAAACTACTAAAGTCTGCAAGATTATCTCCCATATAAAGTATTACTTCATAGTTTTTTAAAACATCTTGTCTGCGTTGTTCTTTGCTTGAAACTTTATCTTTATGAATTAAATGTTCATTATCGGCATAAGGAAGATTAAATTTTTTTAAGTTATTAAGTGTTGCTTCTCTTTCTACTTTATCTCTATTAGTTATATAAAATACATGCACATTTTGTTGATGACAAAATTTAAGAAAAGTTCCAGCACCTGCTAATGTATCAGCAGCAGATTTTGCTGTCCACTCGTACCAACTTTGTAAAGTATATTCAGTGCCTTTATATGCTTGATGTACTGCATAAGGGCTATTATCTACCAATGTTTCATCAATGTCTGTAATTATAGCAAGTGGTTTATTGCTTGTAGGTTTATAATTAATTATTGCTGTACGTGCTGCATTGTATGCTTGATAACAAAGTGCACGATATTCTGCTGCTCTTTGTTGAAAAAGGCTTGTAAATAATTTGCCATTTAAACTTACATTTTCTGGATGTAATTGTTGATTACTATTAATAGTTTGTTGTGGAGTTTTACAAGCAACAAAAGTTAGTACAACAAGAATTAAAATATTACGCATTGATTTTATTTTTTTATTTAGTTAAATAGTAATTATACAACTTTGGTAATTTTTATCATATTGGTTGGTAAGTGCAACGAAACAGGAATACTACCAGTATTAATAACAATGTTACCAGGTTGAATAAAACCTCTTTCTTTTAAAATATTAATTTGGTCTGAAATAATTCCATCAACACTTTCTTCTTCATCATAATAAAAAGCTCTAATACCCCAACTAAGACTAAGCTGATTAATTAAACTTTTTTCTTTAGAAAAAATATATAATGGCGAACTTGGTCTATAACTACTAAGCATAAAACCAGTATATCCACTTTGTGTCATACCTATTAAAGCATCTGCATCTACGTCTCTTGCAATTTTACAAGCATTGTAACAAATAGCATCACTTAAAAAAGAAGGTGAATGAGGTTGAGGCATTAAATCATATTCTCGATTATAACGATATTCTGTTTGCTCAACTTGAAGAATAATTTTTCTCATTGTTTCTACAACTAATGCAGGATGATTGCCAATAGCAGTTTCACCACTAAGCATTACTGCATCTGCTCCTTCTAATACGGCATTGGCAACATCTGTTATTTCGCTTCTGTTGGGTTTAATATGATCAATCATACTTTCCATCATTTGTGTAGCTACTATAACAGGCTTTGCTCTATGCAAACATTTTCTTATAATTTCTCTTTGTATTAATGGTACTTTTTCTACAGGAAGCTCAACACCTAAATCACCTCTTGCAATCATTATCCCATCACTTTCTAAAATAATATCTCTAATATTATTTAAAGCTTCGGGTTTTTCTATTTTTGCAATAATTTTTGTTTTACTTTTTCTTTCATCTAATTTACTTCTTAGAATAACAATATCCTTTACACTACGAACAAAGCTAAGAGCAACCCAATCGCATTTTTGTTCTATCACAAATTCTAAATCTTCTAAATCTTTTTCTGTAAGAGCAGGTAATGAAATTTTTGTATCAGGTAAATTAACTCCTTTGTTAGATGATAAAATACCACCTACTGTAACTACAACTTTTACTTCATGTTCCTTAGATATATTAACAACCTTAACTTCAATTTTTCCATCATCAATTAATATTTTATTACCTACTTGTATATCTTCTGAAAAATTTGGATAACTGATATAAACTCTTTCTTTATTACCTATACATTTTTCATTTGTAAAAGTTAATTCATCTCCATTATTGAGTTGTATAGAATTGTTTTCAATTTCACCAATTCTAAGTTTTGGACCTGATAAATCTGCAAGGATAGAAATATTGTAAGGTTGAGTTTTATTAATGTTTCTGATGTGTTCAATAATTTCAGCTTTATGTTCGTGCGTTCCGTGAGAAAAATTTAAACGAAAAACATTTACTCCAGTTTTTACAAGTTCTAAAAGTTTATCATAAGTATCACAAGATGGACCAACAGTTGCAACAATTTTTGTTCTGTGAGACATGTGGCTTACACCAGCAGAATGATCCATGTGTGAATGAAGGTATTTATCAATGTTTTTACTCATAGTATTTAATTCAAAGTTTTATTTTTTTCTTTAATAAATTAAGATGTAAGAATTTTTACAATCTTCATCCATTCTTGTCCAATTTTTTGTTTTTGTTTTACTGCTTCATCTAAAGGTGTATAATAAATTTTATTATTTATCACACCCACCATTACATTTCTTTTTCCACTAAGCAAACTTTCAACAGCATAAAATCCCATGTGGCTTGCAATTAATCTATCTTGACAAGTAGGAGAGCCACCACGTTGTATGTGCCCTAAAACACAAACTCTGGTATCTGCTGTAGGAATTCTTTCTTTAATAGCTTTTGCAACATTATTTGCACCTCCAAAATCATCTCCTTCTGCAACTACAATTAAGTTAACTAATTTTTTCCTTTTTTCTTTTTCTGTTAGTGAGCAAATAATTTCTTCCATATCAGTTTTAGTTTCTGGAATTAAAATATTTTCTGCTCCTGTAGCTATACCACTATGTAAGGCAATGTAGCCAGCATCACGTCCCATAACTTCTACAATAAAAAGCCTGTCATGAGCATCCATTGTATCTCTTATTTTATCTATTGCTTGTACTGCAGTATTTACAGCTGTATCAAAACCAATAGTTGTATCACTACCAGCAATATCTTTATCTATTGTACCTGGTAATCCAATACAAGGAATATCAAAATCTTTTGAAAATTGTTGTGCACCACGAAAGCTTCCATCGCCACCAATAATTACTAAACCATCAATACCACGTTTTTTTAAATTGTTATATGCCTTCTCTCTTCCAGAAAATTCTAAAAATTCTTTACTTCTTGCTGTTTTTAAAATTGTTCCTCCTCGTTGTATAATATTAGCAACACTTCTACTATCCATTTTTATAATTTCATCATCAATCATTCCTGCATAACCTCTCATAATTCCATAAACTCCTAATCCTCTATAAATCCCTGTTCTTACAACTGCTCTTATTGCTGCATTCATTCCAGGGCTATCGCCTCCAGAAGTTAATACTCCAATATTTGTAACACTATTTTTATTAGTCATACTTTTTTATTATTTCTACTAAAACACTTTTAATAAATATTAAATTATGTTATTAAAAATGAAAATTGAGTTTTAAATTAACCGACAATATTAAGACTTTAAAATTGTATGACAAAAGTAGAAGGTTAATAGTGATGATTTTTAATAGCTTATAACTTTTAGAAATTTCTTAAAACAAAACGAGTTGAATAAAAATTTATGAAGTAAGAAAATATTTTTTCCGAACTTTCGCCACTAAAATTTGAGTAGTGCAAAAGAGTAAACTTTTTTTCTTAAGTATTTTATCAGGAGTTTTATTATTTGTAACATGGCCGCCATTGCCTTATGCATTTTTTGTTTTTATAGCATGGATTCCATTATTATTTGTTGCAGATAAAGTACCAACTAAAATTTCTTTTTTAGGTTATAGTTTTTTAACCTTATTTATTTGGAATAGTTGCACTACTTGGTGGATTTGGAATAGTACAGATATAGGAAGTGTATTTGCTATTGCTTTTAATTGTTGTGTGATGTATTTGCCGTGGTGGGGATATTATAATTTTAAAAAGAAGTTTGGAAATAAGATTGGTTATGTTGCATTGATTTCTTTTTGGATGTTGTTTGAATTCATTCATCTTAATTGGGAATTAAGCTGGCCTTGGTTAACATTAGGAAATGTATTTGCAGAACAAACTAATTGGGTTCAATGGTACGAGTTTACTGGAGTTGCAGGTGGTACACTTTGGATTTTAATTGTAAATATTTTATTGTACGATTTATTTAAAAAAATAAGATTTCAAAAACAAAATTCTTTTACAAATAAAAAATTAGTTAGTAGAATAACTGTTTTAATGTTATTGATAATTATTCCAGCTTTTATTTCTATTAGTTTACAATTAAAAAATAAAAATAATGAAACTGCTATAAATAATGTAGTTATTGTACACTAATGTTGATCCTTATCAAAAGTTTGAAAGTGTATCAATAGCTAATCAAATAAAAAAATTAATTGAACTTTCTGAAAGTGCAATTGACTCTAATACAAAAATTGTGTTATGGCCCGAAACTGCTTTAAGTGCACAAGTTGCATTAAATGAGTTATCAATTGCACCTGTATATCAACCAGTTTTTAATTTTATCAATCGTCATCCAAATATTACTTTGATTACTGGAGTTGAAACTTATAAAATATTTACAGAACCTACAGAATATACTCAAAAAACAACACAAGGATTTTATTATGAAAGTTATAATGCAGCAGTTGCATTAAATAGTCAATCATCTATTCAATTTTATTATAAAAGTAAGTTAGTGCCTGGGGTAGAAACATTACCATCCTTTTTAAAAGTATTAGCTCCATTGTTTGAAAAATTTGGAGGTACAACAGGAGGCTATACCAAAGATGTACAATCAAAAATTTTTAAGACTGAAAAAAATCCTTATATGTCAGCACCAATTATTTGTTATGAAAGTGTGTATGGTGCTTATGTAGCTTCTTATATAAAAAAAGGTGCAAACTTAATTTCTATTATCACTAATGATGGTTGGTGGGGTAATACAGCAGGTCATAAACAACATTTGGCTTATGCAAAACTTAGAGCAATAGAAACAAGAACTTGGGTTGCACGAAGTGCTAATACAGGAATTAGTGCTGTAATAAATCCTTATGGAAAAATTTTAATTTCAAAAGGATGGGATAAACAAGGTAGTATAAAATTTGCAATTCCTTCAACTAATAATAAGCAAACCTTTTATGTTAGTTATGGAGATTATTTGTATAAAATATTTTCTGTAATAGCTGTTATTTTAATTATTTGGAATTTTGTAGAGAAAATAAAAAATAGAAAATCAAAAACATCAAAATAAATTTTTAAAAAAGTGAATACACAAAAAACATTTTATTTCAAAGGCAGCACTATAACATACAGAGTTATAGGAAAAGGGAAACCTGTAGTGTTGGTACATGGATTTGGTGAAACATCTGATATTTATCAAAAGCAAATTGACTTTTTAAAAAAACATTGTTTATTGATTGTTCCTGATTTACCTGGTAGTGGGAAAAGTAGTTTAATTACAACTTCTGAAGAAAAAAATAATGAAGAAGTTTCTGTAAAATACCCTGCTTCTATAAACGATTATGCAGATTGTATTGCTGCATTAGTTGAGCTTGAAAAGATAAACGGGTTTACATTATTAGGTCATAGTATGGGTGGTTATATTACAATGGCTTTTGCAGAAAAATATTTTCATTTATTAAATGGTTTTGGATTAATTCATTCAACTGCTTATGCAGACAATGAAGTTAAAAAAGGAAATAGAAAAAGAGGCATTCAAATGCTAGGAGAATATGGAGGTTATGGATTTTTAAAAACTATTATTCCAAATTTGTTTGGAGAAAAATTTAAAAAAGAACATCCAGAACAAATTAATGAATTAATAGAAGAATCTAAGAAGTTTGATGATAATGCTTTACAACAATATTATTTTGCTATGCATAATAGACCTGATAGAAGAAATGTTTTAAAGGAAAGTAAAGTACCAGTATTATTTATTGCAGGAACAGAAGATACTGTTGCACCAATTGATGATGTACTACAACAAGCAAGTTTACCTCAACAATCTTTCATACATATTTTAGAAAATGTAGGACACATGGGTATGTGGGAAGCAACAGAAAGAGTAAATAATTATCTTTTAGAATTTATTAATAGATAAATGCAAATTATAATATCAACTACATAAGCAGCATAGTATTATCAAAAATGTTCTTATAGTGTTGATTTAAGATTTATTATTGCAATGTTAAAAGATATTAATGATTAATATTAGCTATAATTAGTTTCGTATTTTTAACGCTTGGAAAATATTGTAATGAAAAAATTTTTAGTTACTTGTTTAATTCTAATTGGGTTTAATCTTACATCTAAAGCCCATCATATTTCAGGGGGTGAATTATTATATGAATATATAGGACCTGGAGATAATAATACTGATAGATATATTGTTACGATGCGTTTGTTTAGAGAGTGTGGCCCACCAGGACCAGATTTTGCAGGTTTAGATGGTGAAAATGTAACAATTGGAATTTACAATAATAATGGAATGACTTTAGTAGGAACTAAACAATTAGTTCAACAATTTTCAGGCACACCACCAATAGTACAAAATACATATGGAGCAAATCCATGCTTACAACCTTTTATAAATGTTTGCTATCAAATTGGTACATGGAAAGCTACAATAGATTTACCAAAAACACCTTATGGTTATACACTTTCTTGGATAAGATATACAAGAACAGCAATAAATAATGTGTCTAATTCTTCATCTCAAATGGGTGCAACTTTTTTGACAAAAATACCTGGCACAAATCAATTACCAACAGGAAATAATAGTTGCCCTCAATTTGCAGTAAGAGACACAAATACAGTTTGTATTAATTCAGAATTTATATTAGATTTTAGTGCTACAGATATAGATGGAGATTCTTTGGTTTATAAATTAAGCCCTGCTTATGATGGACAAAATGGACCTAAGCCAAGTCCATCACCTCCACCTCCTCAGGTATTAAGTCCAACATCTTTAGTTTATCCATCACCTTATAGTCCAACAAATCCTTTTGGTACGGGAGCTACAATTAATTCTCATACAGGAATAATTAGTGGTATTGCACCACCAGTTGCAGGTAAATATGTTGTTTGTGTAACTGTTGAAGAATGGAGAGATGGGGTTTTGATAAATGAACATAGAAAAGATATGATTTTAACAATAGCCAATTGCTCAACTGTAAAACCTGATGTTGGGCCAGATGATAGAACATGTGATGGCTTTACTTATCATTTTGAAAATCTTGCTCCTAATCCTTCAATTATTTCTTATTTATGGAAATTTGGCGATGGCAGTACTTCAACATCTCCATCACCAACTCATACATATACAGATACTGGTTTATACTTATTAATGTTAAAAGTTACTGCTGCTGGTGGATGTCAAGATTCTTCATATAAATATGTATATGTTTTCCCAGATTTTAATCCTGCAATTAATATACAAGGCTCATGTGTAGTATCTCCAATTAAATTTTATGATGCAACAACTTCTTCTTATGGTACTGTTAATTTTTGGAATTGGGATTTTGGAGATTTAACAACGACTGCAGATTTTTCAAACAATAAAGATTCGTCTTGGTTATTCCCTTCATCAGGTACTTATACTGTTACTTTACTTACAGGTAATAGCAAAGGTTGTATGGATACTGTTACAAAAGTTTTTACAATTAGTGATTTACCAACTATTAATTTACCCTTTAAAGATACTTTAATTTGTAGCATAGATACGTTGCCATTAATAGCAAATTCAACAGGTAATGCTTCATGGACTCCAAACTATAATATAGTAAATGCAAACACTTATCATCCATTAGTTTTTCCAAAAGATACAACTACTTATGTGATAACTGTAAATAATGATGGATGTATAAGTAAAGATTCTATTAAAGTAAATGTATTAGATTTTATATCAGTTGATGCAGGTGCAGATTCTGTTGTTTGCCTGACAGATGAATTTAGATTACATCCTACAAGTCATGCACTTAGTTATTTATGGACTGCTTCAACTGGTGAAGTAGTTGCACCAGAAAAATATCCATTAGTAAAACCAATTAGTACAACAAAATATTATGTAACTGCAAATTTGGGAAAATGTCAAGATAAAGATTCTGTATTAATTACAACAATTCCATATCCAAAGGCACAAATTAATAATGTACAATCTATTTGTTATGGAAGTAATGTACAATTAAGTGCAAGTATTGTAGGTAGTAGTTTCTTATGGTCTCCTACAGAAAATATGCTCAATGAAAATACACTTACACCACTCGTTTCGCCTATTGATACAACTTTTTATATACTTACAGCTTATGATACATTAGGATGCCCAAAACCTTATAGTGATACAGTTATGGTAGCTGTAATTCCTAAAGTAGAAGTTTTTGCTGGTAATGACACTGCTGTAATTATAAATCAACCTTTACAGCTAAATACAGTAACAAGCCCAATACCTGCTTCAAGTACTTATAAATGGATGCCAAGTACTGGATTAAATAATACAAATATTTCTAATCCAATTGCAACGCTTAATATAAATGCAGATTCAATAAAATATAAAGTTGTAGTTACAAGACCTGAAGGATGTAAAGGAGAAGATGAAATAGTTGTAAAGATTTTTAAAACACAGCCAGATATTTTTATTCCAACTGCATTTACACCAAATAGTGATGGAAAAAATGATGTGCTAAAACCTATACCAGTTGGTATTACAAAAATTGATTTTTTCAGAATTTATAATCGTGCAGGGCAATTAATTTTTGAAACAAAAGAATATATGAAAGGTTGGGATGGTACTATTGGAGGAACTCCACAACCAAGTGGTACTTATGTTTTTACAGCTCAGGGAGTAGATTATAAAGGAAAAATTATTTTCAAAAAAGGAACTGTGGTATTAATTAGATGATTGAAAATTAAAAGCAACTTTAAATTTTAATTTATTTTTGCAGTTTAATTATTGATGGTAAATAGTTTCATAAATAATCATAATAGTTTATAATTTTTATTTTAAAATATCCTATTTGCAAGTTCAATATCTAAGTAAAAAATTCTATTATTTATACTAAAGATTTTTTGATAGAAGATAATAGATTTCAATACCAACCAACTCCTAAGCCCTTTAAAACGAAAATGTTTTTAAGAATATATTTTTATTAATTATGCAGAAAAACTTACTAACTTTTATTTTAGGAACTATTGTAATGATAGCACAAGGTCAAACACCTGTGCCAATGGCATCTCAAACAAATTATACTTACACAGAAAATTTTGCTGATATAAGTAATTGGACTTTCAAAACAAATCCTGATGATGGCACTTTTATTTCAGGTAATGGAGCATTAGCATGGAGAGGTTTGGAACCTAATAATGTAGGAGCAATACCAAGTGCTACAAAAATTACTACAAACTCTACATTCTTTCAAATTCCTCCTTCAGGCAATGGAGGTTATAGTAGTGGTATTTATAAAGGCAATCAAAAGTTAGAAATGCTCTCTACAGGCACAACAAACAATACAAGTTCTGTAGCCATAGATTTTTATATGAATTTTACTGGAGTTAATGCAGGTACTTTAAGTTTTGATTGGGCTTCAATAAATAATTCTACAGGAAATAGAAGTAGCTCACTTAGAGTTTATGCCTCTGTTGATGGAGTAACTTTTAATGAAATTATTGCAGCGGCTGTTTTAAATTTTACTAATAATAATCCTACTGCTGGTAGCATTGTAAATGTATCGTTACCAACCATGTTTAATAATGCACCATCTGCATTCATTCGTTTTTATTATTATAATGGTACAGGAGGTTCTTCTGGTAGCAGACCAAGATTAAGTATTGATAATATAAAGGTTACTGCATTACCAACAACACCTTGTACTACACCAACAGCACAACCTACTAATTTTTCTTTAGGCAATGTAACACATAATGCTATTAGTTTTTCATTTGATGATGCTAATCCTTCTCCTAATGATTATTTGATATTAATGAGTAATAGTGATAGCTTAACTACATTACCTGTCAATGGAACAACATATAATGTAGAAGATGAGTTAGGAGATGCAACAATCGTAGGTATTACAAACAATACAATTTTTACTGCAACTAATTTAAATCTTTCTACAACTTATTACTTCTTTATTTTTTCTGTAAACAACTCTTGTACTGGTGGTCCATTATATTTAACAACATCTCCTTTAATAGGATATGCAACTACTACTGCAGGTGCTTTACCTTGTTCTACACCAACAAGCCAGCCTACTAATTTAACATTTAATAATATTACTACAAGTAGTATTTCAGGTAGTTTTTCAGCTGCATCTAATACTGATGAATATTTAATTATAAGAAGTCTATCATCATCATTTACTGGTACATTAAATGATGGAACTACTTATAATGGAGGGATGGTTTTAGGTAATGGTACTGTAGTTACAAGAACAGCAGGAACAAGTTTTACAGTAAATAACTTAAGTAGTGGAACGAATTATTACTTTTATATTTTTGGATTAAATAAAAATGATTGTACAGGAGGTCCTGTTTATAATTCTTCTAACCCTTTAACAGGAAATATTTCTACAACTTCTTTACCACCATGTATTGCTCCTACTGATCAACCTACTCAATTAAATTTTGTAGCATCTAATAATTATATTAATGGATATTTTGAAGCATCCTCTTCTGCTGATGGATATATAATTATTAGAACAACAACTTCAACGTTATCATCTAATCCACAAAATAATAATACTTATACTGCAGGTAGTGCAATAGGAAATGGTTTAGTTGTTCAAAGCGGTACATCAACAGCATTTATTGATGTAAATCTTGCAGCTTCTACAACTTATTATTATCACATTTTTGCAATGAATAATAATTGCACAGGGGGTGTTAAGTATTTAACTACAAATCCTTTAATAGGTAATGCAACTACAACTGCAATTGCAGCAAGTAATTGGTATTTTGGAAATTTACATTCTCATTCATCTTATTCTGATGGAAACCAAGATAATACTTCACTAACTCCTTCAGATGATTATGCTTATGCAAAAAATTCTTTGTGTATGGATTTCTTAGGAATATCTGAACATAATCATTCAGGAACAGGAATGAATATTAGTAAATGGCAACCTGGATTAGCACAAGCAGCAGCTGCTACTACTTCTGATTTTCTTGCTTTATATGGAATGGAATGGGGAGTAAT
This sequence comes from Chitinophagales bacterium, assembly GCA_026931325.1. Classification (GTDB taxonomy): domain Bacteria; phylum Bacteroidota; class Bacteroidia; order Chitinophagales; family Chitinophagaceae; genus UBA1930. Next base: position 46,587 of record JAIXLO010000044.1, read on the forward strand.
AAGTAATGGAGGACATGTATTAGTTTATGGAACAGATCAACTAATTGGATGGGAAACTAATAATTATAATGTGTATGTACCAAAAAGTAATTATTTAGGTACACCAGAAACTAATAATACTACAGGATTATTTAGAACAATTAATAATTTAGGAGGAAATACTTTTGCAACTTTAGCACATCCTAATTTTTCAGATTATAATGGATTGGCTAACACATCTTATAATGCAACTGCTGATAGTGCAATTGTAGGATCAGCTGTTGCAAGTGGAATAGCATTCAGCACAAATACAACTTACTCTAATCCCCCAACTTCTTATGGCTATTTTGATTTTTATACAAGATTATTAAGTAAAGGTTATCATATAGGACCAACAATGGATCATGATAATCACTATACCAATTTTGGAAGAAGTAATAATAATAGATTGGTTGTTGTTGCACCTTCATTAACACAAAATAATTTTTATACAGCAATGCGTAATAGGAGTTTTTATGCAACGGAAGATTGTGATACAAAAGTTGTTTTCACTTTGAATAATACTTCAATGGGTAATATAATTTCTGATTCGAGAGTACCTGCAATAACTGTTTATGCAAATGATCCAACAAGCCCATCTTCAACACCAACAATACGTTTAATGTATGGAGTAGTTGGTAATGGAGCTTTACCTTTTCAAGTTGCATTTGCCAATAATAAAGTTTTAAGTTATACTGATTTTGCATTGACACAAGGAACTAATGGATATTATTATGCTGATATTTTAATTAATGGAAAAAGAACTGTTACAGCACCAATTTGGTACACAAAAAATGCTGTAGTACCAGTTAAGTTAGTTTCTTTTAAAGCAACATTAAATACTGAAAGAAATTGGGTAAATATTTCTTGGTCAACTATTAATGAAATTAATAATAATTATTTTGTAGTTGAAAAATCTGATGATGGCATTCATTTCAAAGCATTAGATACTGTTAAAGCAAATAATTTACAAGGATTAAATAATTACAGCATTTTAGATAAAGAGCCTTATGCAAAAACAACTTATTATAGATTAAAACAAGTAGATGTTGATGGGAGTTTTACTTATTCACAAATAGTTGCAGTGCAATTAAATCTTACAAATTATACTTTTGATATTCATCCTAATCCTGTACGAGATATTGCAATAGCTTCAATAACTTCTGCAACATCTTATGATAGTAAAATTATTATTACTGATATTACAGGAAGAGTTGTAAAATATCAAACAATTAAATTGCAAAGAGGTACACAACAGGTAGTATTAAATTTAAGTAATTTACAGCAAGGAAATTATCAAGCAAGTATTTACTTGAATGGTCAATATGTTACAAGAAAAATTTTGAAATTATAATTAAGAATTGATTGATGAAGTTTATGCTTCATTTAATTTAATATCAATTAATTTAAGTTGTAAAGATTTTTCTCCATTCCACTCATTAATATCTATAGTGAAAACTATATCTAATGGTTTGTTATACTCTAATAACTTGTATTTATCAGCCATATTAAAGCCAATACAAGAAAAGTGAATATTGTTTTGCTTAACAGAAAGTTTTAAATGCTGCTCTTTTACAACTCTTGAAAAGCCTGTATCAACTACTTTTTCTGCAAGAAAAACAGGTTTCATATTATCAGGCCCAAATGGTTCCATTTGAGAAATAATATTGTAGAAAGAAAAATTTATTTCAGAAAAATTAATTTTTGAATCAATAATTATTTCAGGTATTAAGAGTTCTGGATTAATGGTATTTCTTACAATATTTTCAAAAGCATCACTAAAATTATTTAGATGTTCTGGTAATAAATTTACTCCAGCTGCAGCAAAATGACCACCATAATTGGTAAGATATTCTCTGCAAGAGTGAATTGCTTCATACACATTAAAACCTGCAACACTTCTTGCACTTCCAGAAATATAGTTACCACTTTTAGTTAGCACTATTGTTGGTCTGTAATATTTTTCAGTCAATCTACTTGCTACAATTCCAACAACTCCTTTTTGCCAATCTTCTTTATACACAACAGTTGTTTTTTTATATTTAAAAGAAGTATCATTTTCTATAATTGCCAATGCTTCTTCAGTTATAGTAGAATCAATTTCTTTTCTATCACTATTATCTGTATGTAACATTTCAGCAAATTCCAAAGCTTTTTGTTCATCAGTTTCTATAAAAAGTTGAACAGCTTTTTTTGCATCATCCATTCTTCCAGCAGCATTTACTCTTGGTGCAACAATAAAAACCAAATCGCCAACTGTTATGTTTTTTCGCACAGATGCTAATTGCATTAAAGCTTTGATACCAATGTTAGGATTCTCATTTATTTTAATTAAACCAAAATAAACCAAAACTCTATTTTCTTCAGTAATTGAAACAATGTCTGCAGAAATTGCAGTAGCCACTAAATCTATATATTGTAAATAATCATTTTCATTTAAGTTTAATTTTTCTGATAAGGCTTGCATTAATTTAAAACCAACACCGCAACCACATAATTCTTTAAAGGGATAATTGCAATCTTTTTGTTTAGCATTTAAAATAGCAACTGCATTTGGTAAAATATCATCTGGTAAGTGATGATCACAAACAATAAAATCTATGTTCAATGTTTTTGCATAGTCTATTAAAGTTGCACTTTTAATACCACAATCTAATGAAATGATAAGAGAAAAATTATTTGTAGCAGCAAACTCAATTCCTGCTTTACTGACACCATAACCCTCTTTGTAACGATGAGGAATATAAAAATCAATATTGTTATAAACTTTTTTAAGAAAACTATACATGCAAGCAACACTTGTAGTTCCATCTACATCATAATCTCCATAAATTAAAATTTTTTCATTGTTTTCAATAGCTTGTAAAATTCTATTTACAGCTTTATCCATGTCCTTCATTAACCATGGATTATGTAAGTGTTTTAGAGTTGGACGAAAATAGTCTTTTGCTTTTTCATAATTATCTATACCTCTTTGAACAAGAATTTTACAAATAGTTTCATTTATTTTTAAATCGTTTTTTAGAGAAGCCACCTTGCCACTATCAGCTTCTAATATGTTCCATCTTTTTTGCATGAATATTTTTATGTAATAAACTAATAAGTTCTATCTGTTGTATATCTAACCAAATCTTCTAAAGCATCTCTTACATCTGTTTTAGGAAATTTGTATAAAATATTTAAGGCTTCATCTCTAAATTCAAACATCTTTTTTGTTGCATAATCAATACCCCCATATTTATTTACCATTTCTATTACATAGTTTACTTTTTCTTTTTCAGTATTTTGATTTCTCACTATGTAAATAATTTTCTTTCTAACATCAGCTTCACAATTGTTAAGAGTATAAATAATTGGTAAGGTTAATTTTTTTTCCCTAATATCATTGCCTGTTGGTTTGCCTATATTTTTACCATTATAATCAAACAAATCATCTTTTATCTGAAAAGCAATACCTGTTTTTTCTCCAAACAGTTTCATTAGTTCAATAGAATCATTGTTGTCAAAAGTAGAAGCAGCACCAGCAGCACATGAAGATGCTAATAAAGAAGCTGTTTTCCCTTTTATAATTTCAAAATAAACTTCTTCTTTTAAATTTAAGTTTCTTGATTTTTCAATTTGTAAAAGTTCACCTTCACTCATTTCTTTTACAGCAGTAGAAAGTATTTGTAAAATCTGATAGTCCCTGTTATTAAGAGAAAGAAGTAATCCTTTTGAAAGTAAATAGTCGCCAACTAATACAGCAATTTTATTTTTCCATAGAGCATTAATTGAAAAAAAACTTCTACGTTGCATTGTATCATCTACAACATCATCATGTACTAAAGTTGCAGTATGTAAAAGTTCTACTAATGAAGCTGCTCTGTATGAAGTTTCATTGATTGTACCACCTAATTTTGCAGAAAGTAAAACAAACATTGGTCTCATTTGCTTTCCTTTTCTTTTTACAATATATTCCATTATTCTATCTAACAATGCTACTCTACTCTTTACTGCCTCTTTAAAATGAGTTTCAAATTGTTTTAATTCTGCTTCAATAATTTTTCTGGCAAGCTTCATTAGTTTTAAAATAAAGTTGCAATATACTTAGACAAATAATACTGACAACTATTTAGTTGTTTTTAGATGATTCAATTTCAAAAAAATTATTTATGATAATTTACAGAAATATTTTGGAATTTTATTTGCTTTAGCTACTTTTGCCAATAATAAATAACCTAAACACTTCAATATTTAACTTATAAATTTATACTATGACAATTAAAAAGTACACATTACTTGCTATTGCATTTGTACTATTTCAGGTAGCAAGTTATGCACAAAGCAATGATTGGGGTTGGGATTGGAAAGATAGTTCTAAAATTCCTGCTAAAAGATTACCTCAACACAATGAATTTTTAAACAACAATTATCCTTACCCAGCTCAACCAAGAGATCAATGGGAGTTAGGAATTTCTGCTGGACCATCTTTTATTATAGGTGATATTAATCCTAAAGTTGGAATTGGAGGATCTATTACAGCTCGTAAAGCAATTAATCATACTTTTTCTTTAAGAGCTGGTTATTTTGGTTCTATTAATTCTGGTAAACCAAATACATGGGGGGGAATTATTGGAAGGAATGAATATAAAAATTGGAGACATAGTGGTGCTCTTGATTTAGTAGTTTCTTTAAATCCTATAAGTTATTATAGAGGTAATCCTAAGACTAATTGGTATATTACTGCAGGTTACGAATTTTTAGCTACAAGAGTTACTTATTATGACCCTGTTAGTGGTGGTTTTAGAACTTTTTATGGATATGGATATCCTAATTCTCAATCAGGTATTATAGGTACTGTAGGAGGTGATAAACATAATGGTAGAAATGCTTGGACTATGTTGCATGCAGCAAGTGTTGGTGCAGGCGTAGCATATAAATTAAATAATAAAACTAATATTAAGTTAGAACAAAGATTTACAAAAATCTTAACTGGCTATGATTATTTAGATGCTGTTAAATCAGGAAGCAGTGATGATATCTATAGCTTTACAAGTGTAGGTATAAACTTTAATATGGGTAAAACATCTAAACGAGTTCAACCATTGTGGTGGATTAATCCAAACAATTTTGCCTATAATGAGTTAAATTCTCCTAAACACATGAAGATGCCTAAAGTTAAATTGGATGATGCTGATGATGATGGTGTAACTGACCAATTTGACTTAGAACCAAATACTCCTAAAGGAGCAAAAGTTGATGCTCGTGGCCGTGCTCTTGATACTGATGGTGATGGAATACCTGATTATAGAGATAAAGAACCATTAACACCACAAAAATGTTTCCCTGTTAATAATGATGGTGTTGGTACTTGCCCTGAACCTGCATGTTGTAAAGAATTAAGAGATGTTTTAAATAAATTAAAACAAGATTTGGATAATGGCACAATTGGTACAAGAAACAATTGTACTATTGATGAATTACCAAGCATTCAATTTAAAGGAAATGCAAAACTTACTAAAGATGCACAATCAGTTTTAGCTACAGTAGCTCAAAAAATGAAAGAAAATCCAAACTGCAAAATAAAAGTGATTGGTTATGGTACAACAACTAAATCTTCTCAACAAGCTAGTTGGGAAAAAGTAAATGCTGTAATAAATTACTTAGTTGAAAAACAAGGCATAGCAGAAAACAGATTTATTTTTACTTATGGACAAGATGGAGATTCTAATACAGTAGATTTACAAGGGACAACTGAAGATGGTCCAAATAGAGTTCCAGCTCCACATCCAAATTTAAAAAGATAATATACAATTATCCACATTTTTAATCATTTTAAAGGGCTTCCAAGTTTTGGAAGCCCTTTTTATTAACCAATGTGGAATAATTTTTTTAAAAAATAATTGAAATGCAACCAATTATTACAATTAACTGTCTGAAATTTGCGTTAAGAGTTTTAAGTTATTAATTTTTATCCACATTCTTATGAAGGCTTTACACAACTTTTAAACTATGGGACAAAAAAAACTAATACTTCTTATTGTAGCTTTAATTGCAATATCTATTAATGCCTTTGCTCAATTAGCTGGAGTACATGATTACTCAGATACTTCATATATCTCGCCTAGAGATATGAAACAACAAGACGAGTTTTTAGCTAACAAAGGAAGTTTTCCAGCAAAACCAAGAGATCAGTGGCAATTTGGAATTTTTGCAGGTTACCCTTATGTAGATGGAGATTGCCCTACAGCTTTTAGAGGCTTAGGATCTGGATTTCAAGCTTATTCTTATGGTTTTGGTGTTAGTTTACGAAAAGCGATGGGTTATGTGATTTCAATTAGAGGGTCATTTGCATATTATAATATGCTTGGTTTAGATTATCAGCCAAATGCAAATTACAATAATAGCCCTGTAATAATGAATTTGTATCAACCATCAGATTCTAAATATATTCATAATCATAGAACAATGGCATTTGTGCCTTCTATTGAGGCGTTAGTTTCTCTTAGTAATATTATGTTTCATACCAAACAAAAACGTTGGAACCTTTATGGACTTTTTGGTTATGGAGGACTAATTTATAACACTAAAATGAATTTGATGAAGCCAGATGGCTCTTCTTATGCAGCAGAATTTAAACAAGTTTCAGATGCTTATAAAGCTGGTGTTAAAAGAATTGAATTAAGAAAAATGCTTAGAGAAATGATGGATGGTTCTTATGAAACACAAGCTGAAGTTAATGATAGAAGACCTGGAATAAGTAAAAATTGGCATTTAAGACATTGTTTTACTTCTGGTTTTGGTTTAGAATACAGAATTGGAAAAAGTTGGTCATTAAGCGTTGAATATAAAAGAATGCAAACAAGAGATGATTATGTTGATGGCTGGTTTAGACAAAGTGGAGATTTAAGATATGCTGTATTTACTTCTGAATGGGATAATGTGGCATTTGGTGGCATTGGAGCTAATTTTAATATTGGTAATTCTAAGAAAAGAGTACCTCCTTTATGGTGGTTAAACCCATTAGAATTTGCTTATGCTGATTTAGCAAATAATAAACAAGCAATTGCTAAAATGTTTAAAGTAAAAGATGATGATAATGATGGCGTAATAAATGAATTAGATTTAGAACCAAATACTCCAGAAGGTTGTCCTGTAGATACACATGGAGTAACAGCAGATACAGATGGTGATGGAGTGCCAGATTGTAAGGATAAAGAAAAACTTACTTTACAAAAATGTTTCCCTGTTGATGCTGATGGTGTAGGAAGTTGTCCAGAGCCTGCTTGTTGCGATTCATTAGCAAATAAAATTAATAATATTGGTGTAGTAGGCGTTACATCTAAAGATTGCAATATTGCAGATTTACCATCTATACAGTTTTTTGCAAATAGTTATAAACTAAGTAAAGATGCTGAAGCTGTATTATCAGTAATTGCAGAAAAATTAAGAAACAATCCTAATTGTAATATAAAAGTTGTTGGTTATGGCAATAAATCTAAAGCACAACAACAATTGAGCTGGGATAGAGTAAATGCAATTATTAGATATTTAGTAGAACAACAAGGCATAGCTGAAAACAGATTAATATTTAGTTATGGAACTGCTTCAGACGGTGATGTATTATCAGTAGATATTATTCCTACAATGGAAACTGGACCAAATACAGTACAACCGCCACATCCTCAATTAAGAAATACTAAAAAAAGATCAAGCACTCCGGCAAAAAAGAAAATTCCATTTTAATAAAATAGAATAATTTAAATTATATAAATGAGCTATCTAAAAATTATTATAGATAGCTCATTATTTTTTATAAAAAATAAAATAAGTTTTGAAATTTTAATAACAATAAATCTTAACCATTTTTTATGTAAAAAAGTGAAAATAAACGTCATTATCTCTATAATTTTCAACAATTATTTTTTTGTTTATTTAATAAATTAAGTTTGTATGTATAATTCTTCAATTGCAATGGAACAACATTTTGAAAGAAATAAAAATATTAAAGCATCTTCAGTTACTCTTCTTGTTACAGCAAGTATATTTTTAATTTTCTTTTATATAAGATGGGGTATGCCTGTTGTAGAAAAACCTTTATTAACTGAAGGTATTGAAGTAAATATAGGTAATAGTGATGTAGGAAGTGGCGATGTACAACCATTAGTACCTGGAGAACCTGGACAAGATTCTGATCCAAATAACACTCCTCAAAATACATCATCTGTAGCACCTACAACTTCAGAAAGTTCTGATAATAATGACCCAGATGCAGTAGCTACACATAATACAGAAACTAAGAAAGATTCAAAAACAACTCCAACAACACCAACTCCTCCTAAGCCAAAAGTTGTTATGCCAAAGTATTCTGGTGGTACAGGAAATGGTGGAAATAACCCAGATAAATTTAATGATAGTAGGAGTGAAGGAAATGATCCATCTGGTACTGGCGATAAAGGAAAACCTTGGGGTAGTATTGATGGTACAGCTTATGATGGGCCTGGTGGTACAAAAGTTTTTGGTTTAGGAAAAAGAAAAATAACACACTTTCCAACATTTACAGACGATTTTTCTGAAAATGCAAAAGTTGCTGTAAATATTATTGTAGATAAAAATGGAAATGTAACTTATGCTGCTGTAAATCCAAATGGTACTAGTACTACAAATAAACAAACAAGAACTGTAGCTTTAAAAAGAGCTAAAGAAATAAAGTTTGAATCTAATGGTCAAGAGCAAAGAGGTACAATTATTCTTGATATGAGAGTAACAGGATAATATTGATTTATTTTTAAATTCTTTATGAATTATCAGCAAACTTTAGCTTACCTTTTTCATCAATTACCAATGTTTAGCAAAACAGGCAGTACTGCTTATAAAGCAGATTTGTCTAACATAATTCATTTGTGTAAAGTGCTAAAAAAACCTCATTTAAAATATCCAACAATACATATAGCAGGAACAAATGGTAAAGGTTCAGTAAGCCATAGTATAGCTGCTGTTTTGCAAACTGCAGGTTATAAAACTGGGCTTTATACTTCGCCTCATTTAAAAGATTTCAGAGAAAGAATTAAGGTAAATGGAGAAATGTGTTCAGAAGAATTTGTAATAAATTTTACTCAACAATTAAAACCAATCATCAAAAAAATAAATCCATCTTTTTTTGAGATAACTGTTGCAATGGCTTTTGAGTATTTTGAAAAAGAGAAAGTTGATATTGCAATTATTGAAACAGGATTAGGAGGAAGATTAGATAGCACAAATATTATTATACCACAGCTTTCTGTTATTACTAATATAGGGTTTGATCATGTGCAAATTCTTGGAAATACTTTAGCTAAAATTGCTTATGAGAAGGCTGGAATAATTAAACAAAATACTCCTGTAGTAATAGGGGAGTGTGTTAGTGAAACTAAAAAAGTATTTGATGAAAAAGCAAGAGAAAATAATGCACCAATTATTTATGCTCAACAACAAAAAAAAGTTACTGAATATTTCTATAGTCATTCAAGTTTAGAAATTGTTATTGAGAATATTAATACTAAACAAAAGAAAGAATATATAACTGATTTAACAGGTATATATCAAACAAAAAACTTACTTACTACATTATGCTCAATTGAACAGTTACAGAAAATTGGTTGGAAAATTTCACAACAAAATATATTGGATTCTTTAAGAAAAGTTAAGCCTTTAACTAACTTCAAAGGGCGTTGGCAATTATTACAAACTAAGCCAACAGTAATTGCAGATGTTGCACATAATGAAGATGGAGTAAAGGAAGTTTTGAAACAATTAAAACAAATTTCTTTCAATCAATTACACATTATTATAGGAATGGTAAAAGATAAAGATGTTAGTATAGTATTATCATTACTTCCTAAAAATGCAAATTATTATTTTACACAATCACATATTCCAAGAGCTTTGCCTGTTGATGAATTATTCTCTATGGCTTTGAATAAAAATTTAATTGGAGAAAAAATTGATAATGTAAATTCTGCTATTAAAATGGCTATAAATAACGCAAACAATAATGATTTAATTTTAGTATTTGGAAGTGTATTTTTAATTGCTGAGATTAATAATTTGTAACACTCATCAAAAATAATTTTCGAAATAGCTTTTTTTGATTAACCCAAAAAGGTAAATTATTTAATTTATAATTTTATTCATTAAAAGAGTATTTGTAAAACCATCAAAAAAATTCGATAAAAGAAGGGGTATCATTTCAAAAATTATTTTACTATAATAATTTTCAGCTGAAATAAAAAATTACATTTTAGATATGAGTATTTTTTTAAGATAATATACTATTTTAACTATATATATGTGAATATCAAATAGTTGTTTTAATTTAATTAACTTTGTAAGATTATATTTTTTTTAATAAATCATGTAAAAACAAACAAATTATTTAAAATAATTTGAATATTTTATATAAAGTTAGATTTTTTTTAATTTAATTTTCTAGGCTATAAAATTAATTCTACTGTTTATAGAAAATAGAAACTAATTCCCAAAAATGGATAAATCCTTAAATTGGACATATTTAGAATATCTGTGCGCTATTCCTTGACAATAACACACTATAAATAGATTAACTACTTTTATATGAGATTTTTAGTATCTAAACTTTATAAGAGTTACATATAAAAGTCCTAGTCAATATTTTTAAAACAGTTTTTACTGTTTTAGATTAACAAAATCCAATCCCTACAGAAGGCAATTTGCTCCATATATCTATTAAAAAATTAAATGAAGATTATGAAAATAGTTAACAGACTAATTATTTTTTTATTGATTGTATTTGCCTTTTTAAATATTCAAAATTTACAGGCACAATACTCCAAGAGTATTGTTACATCTTTTGTAAGTCCTAATATGCATAGTATTCAAGGGCTTGAGACTTTTACAAATTTTGGAAATCAAAATAAGCCAACAATTGATGAAAATATCACAACAGGTGGCTCTTGTGTAGCTTTAACAAGTGGAGGAACTATTGCTGCAAATCAGCAAAATTGTGGCTCTTTTACTGCTGCTGCATTTACTAATACAGCATCAGCAAGTGGAGGATCAGGTGGTAATATAAAATATCAATGGCAAAAATTGCAAAGTTGTGGTTCATTTACCGATATTTCAGGTGCAACATCTAAGACTTATTCACCAGGTACTGTAAATAAAACAACAATTTATCGTCGTAAAGCATGGAGAAATTGCACAGGAGGTACAGGTAATATACCAATTTATTCAAATGAAGTTAAAGTATTAATAGTTTATCCTGGCACAATTTCAGGAGACCAAACAGGTAGTTGTAATTATACTCCATCATCTATTACTGGTACAAATGAAAGCTCAAATAATAATTATTGTTTAAGCGATGCAACACCTCAAAACCAAAGTTATCAATGGCAACAAAGTATTGATGGGGGTTCAACTTGGACAGATATAGGAGGAGCTACTTCTCAAAATTATTCTCCAGGTGCTTTAATGCAAACAACAAAATATAGAAGAGCTACTACTGTTAGTGGCTTTACTTGTTATAGTAATGTTGTTACAAAAACTGTAAATATCACTCCTGTAACACTTTCAGAAGAAAAATTTCCTAATAGTTTTAACACAGGTTTTTCTGCTCCTATCAACTCTACATTTAGTGGCTCAATAGGTACATGGAGTGCATATTCTACTACTGGTTATTCTACTATTGTTGTAAATAATGCATTTTATCAATCATCTCCTTATGCTTTAAAAATTGTAAACTATAGTACAAAAAATGTAGCTGCAACAACTGCAAGAGCAACTTCACCAAAAGTTAATTTAAGTACAGGAGTAAATGTTGAAATGACATTTAAACTTTATACCTATTCAGTTTCTACATATAATACTTGTTATACATTTAATGTTGAATTTTCAAGTGATAATGGCTCAACTTGGAATAATGTTCTTTCATTAACTTCAAAACAAATAAATGATAATTATGGAAAGAATACTTGGAATACATTAACTGTCTCTGTACCACAAGCATATTATAATGCTAATTTTAAATATCGTTTATCTGGAGTACAAGGGGCTAATTGTGCTTATGATACTTATATTTATATTGATGATATTACTTTCAAATCTTATCCAAGTTGTGTAACTTGTCCTACAGAAACAGAAGCAGGTGCTGAACAAACAAATTGTAATGATAATCAATTTCCAATGTCTGCATCACCAGCACCAAATGGTTCTACAGGAACATGGAGTGTAGTAAGTGGTGCAGCAACAATTGATAATGTTAATTCTCCTACAGCGAATGTTACAGTTACAAATTCTCCAGCAATTTTAAGATGGACTATTTCAACACCAGGTTGTTCTGATATTTATGATGAAGTAATATTAACTAATAATATTCCAGGTTTTACTACTATTTCAAACGAAAAATTCCCTAACTGTTTCAATACAGGCTTTACAGCACCTATAAATACTACATTTACAGGTTCTATTGGTACTTGGAGAGCTTATTCTTCAACAAGCAGATCTACTATTGTTGTTCATGATGCATTTTATCAATCATCTCCTTATGCATTAAAAATTGTAAATTATAGCACAAGTTGTTATGCTGCAAGTACAGCAAGAGCTACATCGCCAAAAGTAAATTTACAAGGAGGTAATAATGTAGATTTAACATTTAAACTTTATACTTATTCAGTTTCTACAAATAATACTTGTAACACATTTAATGTGGAATTTTCTAATGATAATGGAGGTAGTTGGAATACTATTTTTAGTAAAACGTCAAAACAATTAGCTGATGCTTATGGTCAAGGTACTTGGAATACAATAACTATCCCTATTCCACAAAATTATTATAATGCTAATTTTAAATATCGTTTCACAGGTGTTCAAAATAGTGGATGTGGTTATAATACTTATTTATACATTGATAATATAGTTATTAAAACTTATGAATCTTGTTTGCCTTGCCCAGAATCTACAAATGCTGGTTCTGAGCAAACTAATTGTAATAATAGCTTATTTACAACAAATGCAACACCTGCACCAAATGGTTCTACAGGTTCATGGAGTGTAGTAAGTGGTGCTGCAACAATTACAGATATTAATTCTCCTATAACAACGGTTACAGTTACAAATTCTCCAGTTACTTTAAGATGGACTATTACAACACCAGGTTGCCCTGATGTTTTTGATGATGTTGTGTTTACAAATAATATAACTGGCTCCAGTATTGTTTCTCAAGAAAAATTTCCTAATTGTTTTAATACAGGGTTCTCTGCTCCTATCAACTCATCATTTACAGGTTCAATAGGAACATGGGGTGCATATTCAACAACAAGTAGATCAACTGTTGTTGTATATGATGCAGTTTATCAATCATCACCTTATGCTCTAAAACTTGTAAACTATACTACACAAGGTTATGCTGCAAGTACATCAAGAGCTACGTCACCAAAAGTAAATTTAACAGGAACTAATAGCGTAGATTTAAGTTTTGGGTTATATACTTACTCAGTATCTGCAAATAATACTTGCTATACATTCAATGTTGAATTTTCTAATGATAATGGTAGCACATGGAGTAATGTATTTTCTGCTACAGCTCAGGAAATTTATAATACTTATGGAAAGAATACATGGAGCACAATAACAATACCTGTACCACAAGCATATTATAATGCTAATTTTAAGTATCGCTTTACAGGAGTTCAAAGTGCAAATTGTAATTATAATACTTATATATACATTGATAATGTAACTATAAGAACCTATACTTCTTGTGAGCCTTGTCCAGAAACAACAGATGCTGGTGCAAATCAATCTAATTGTAATGATAATCAATTTACAATGTCTGCAACACCTGCACCAAATGGTTCTACAGGAACTTGGAGTGTGATGAGCGGTGCTGCAACAATTGATAATGTAAACTCTCCAACTGCTAATGTTACAGTTACAACATCACCAGCAATGTTAAAATGGACTATTACAACACCAGGTTGTCCAGATATTTATGATTCTGTAACATTAATTAATAATGTAAATACACCAGTAACATTATCTCAAGAAAAGTTTCCTAATAGTTTTAATACAGGATTTTCTGCTCCTATCAACTCATCATTTACAGGTTCAATAGGTACATGGGGTGCATATTCATCAACAAGTAGATCAACAATTGTTGTAAATAACGGTGCATATCAATCTTCTCCTTATGCATTGAAGATATATAACGTTAGTACACAAGGGTATGCAGCAAGTACAGCAAGAGCTACATCGCCAAAAATAGATTTAAGCACTGGTAATAGTGTTGAATTAAGTTTAAAACTTTATACTTATTCAGTATCTGCTACAAATACATGCTTTACATTTAAAATAGAATTTTCTAATGATAATGGTAGTACATGGAATAATGTATATTCTAAAACAGCACAACAATTAGTAAGTTTATTTGGGCAAAATACTTGGAATACTATTACACTTTCTGTTCCTGTAAGTTACTATAATTCTAACTTTAGATATCGTTTAAGTGGTAATCAAAATGCTAATTGTAATTATAATAACTATTTATATGTTGATGATATTTTATTAAAATCATATCCTCCTTGTGTTCCTTGTCCAACTGAAGTAGAAGCTGGTGAAAATCAAACAAACTGTAATGATAACACATTTACAATGTCAGCAACACCTGCACCAAATGGTTCTACAGGAACTTGGAGCGTTATAAGTGGTAGTGCAAACATTACTGATGTAAATTCTGCTACAACAACAGTAACTGTAACAAGTTCTCCAGCTTTATTGAAATGGACAATTACAACACCAGGTTGTGGAGCAATTTATGACTCAGTATTATTAACTAATAATAGTGGTACTCCAACTGTATTATCAAAAGAAAAATTTCCTAATTGTTTTAATGTAAATGGTAATTCTCCTATAAATACAACATTTGTAGGCTCAACAGGAACATGGAAGGCATATTCTACAACAAGCAGGTCAACAATTGTTGTTGATGATTACTATAGCATTTCATCACCTTATGCTTTAGAATTATTCAATATCAGTACTTCTGGTTATGCTGCTAGCACATCAATGGCAACATCTCCTAAATTAAATTTAAGTAGTGGTAATAATGTAGAAATGACTTTTGGATTATTTACTTACAATGTTTCTGCAAGTAATACATGTTATACTTTTAATATAGAAATTTCAAATGATAATGGTAGTACTTGGAGTAATATTTATTCAAAAACTGCACAAGAAATAGCTAATGCTTATTGGCCTTTAACTTGGAATACTGTTACAGTATCAATACCATCAAATTATTACAATGCTAATTTTAGATATCGCTTTTCTGGTGTTCAAGCAGCAGGATGTAACTTTAATACATACTTATATATAGATGATGTAACATTTAATTCTTATGAACCATGTATTATTTGCCCTGAAACAACTGATGCTGGCGATAATAAAACAAATGAAAATAATAATAACTTTACTATGGATGCTACTGCAGCACCTAATGGTTCTGTAGGTACATGGACTGTTGTGAGTGGTAGTGCAACAATAGCTGATATTCATTCTCCATCAACAACTGTTACTATTACCAGTTCTCCAGTAACGTTAAGATGGACAATTACTACACCAACTTGTTCTGATATTTATGATGAGGTTGTATTAACTAATAATAACTCTTGTGGGCCTTATGCATTCAATCCAACAATACCTGCAAAAGGCTATGATATTTTTGTTAAGGAAGGAGTTACATTTACTGGAGGACACACTGATGGAGGAGTTGCTTTAGGAGGAGATTTAACTTTAATTGGTTCATCTATAGTTACAATGAATCATACAGGATATTACCCTAATGGATATAATGCTTCTGGAAACTATGGTTTGGTAATTGGTGGAAGAGTGAATTACAATAGTGGCAACATGACTTATGTAAATTCAAATGCAAAAATTAGAATTGCAAATACTACAGGAACAACACTTTGGGAAAAAGATCCTAATAATGCTACTGTTAATTTACGTTTAACATCTGATAGTCAAAATGGTTGGGCAGGTTATAATAGTACTCCTGCAATTCAATTAAATAGCACTCAAACTGAGGCAAGTGCAATGTCTGCAAGTGGATTAGATTTTAATACAGCATTTACAAGTTTATCTGCAAATGCTGCAACAATGAGTAGTTATACTCAAAGTTCTTCTTGTTCAGATAATTTGAATATTATTTCAGTAAGTGGAAGTAATCCAACAATCACTTTAGTAAGTAATAAGGTAAATGTAATTAATATTACAGGAAGCAATTTTGCAGCAATTACTTCTATTACATTTACTAATGCACCAAACGCTACTACACCTTTAGTATTTAATATAAATAAAACAGGTTCATTCACATTCTCATCATTTAATGCTACAGGTATTCAAAATAGTGATGGAAAGTATATTATATATAATTTCTATAATAACACTGGAACAATTACTGTAAATGCTTCTAATGTTATGAGAGGAACATTATTTGCACCAAGTGCAACAGTTATTTGGAATGGAAGTAATAATTTAGAAGGACAAATAATTGCTAAGAATGCATCACTTATTTCTGGTGAAATTCATACACAAGTATTTGATGTTTGTTTACCAAATTGTGGTCCATCAATTTCAGTGAGTGGTAATGTTTATGATGCAATAGTTTCTTGTACACCAACTGTTGTTGGAGGTGTTAGAACTAATGTAAACAATACTTTGTATGCAAACCTTGTTGGCACTGATAATAAAGTGGTAAAGAGTGTTGCAGTAGCATCAAATGGTACATTTACATTTAATAGTGTTACAGGCAACACAACTTATAATATAATTCTTACAGAAGGTTCAAGAAGTGTAGGCAGTACTTTAACAGCTGCAGCATTACCATCTAATTATCTAAGTGTTATGGAATATTTAGGTACTGGTGCAGGTAATGATGGTACACCTAACAGTATTTTAAATGTAGTTACAAGCAATTCAAATGTAACTGATGCAAACTTTGAAATAGGAAAAGATACTGATGGCGATGGAGTGCCTGATTATGAAGATATTGATGATGATAATGATGGTATTACTGATGTTAATGAACATGGAGGAATAGATCCATTGGCTGATTGTGATTGTGATGGAATACCTAATTATTTAGATCCAACACCTGGTTGTAGTATTCCTTGGTCAGATTGTAACAGTGATGGCATTAATGATTACTTTGATTGGGATAGAGATGGAATCATTAACTCATGGGATTTAGATAGTGATAACGACGGTATTTTAGATGTTGTAGAAGCAAGACCAAATAGTGTAGCATTCACAAATCATATTAATGGTATTATCACAGGTACTGATAATGATGGAAATGGTTTAAGAAGTTCTGCTGATAATGGTTCAGGATTTAATAATCCTCATTTAAATGGAATTATACCTCAAGATTTAGATAGAGATGGAACACCAAACTTCTTAGATTTAGATAGTGATGGTGATGGTTTAACTGACTTAACAGAAGCCTTAGGCGTTTATTCAGCAACAGGCGTTGTCAGTGGCTCTGATACAGATGGTGATGGAGTAAGAGGTGAAAACTTTGGTTCTAATCAACCAAATGTTGCAGATAATATTAATGGATTTGGTGCAAAAGGTATTGACCCAATTGATAGTGATGGTGATGGAAAGCCTGATGCTTATGATATAGATAGTGATAATGATGGCATAACAGATAATGCAGAAGCACAAGCTACTTGTACATTTAAAATGCCTACAGGAAATGATTGTGATGGAGATGGAGTAGATGATGCTTATGATATTGGAGGATGTGGTTCTTGCAATAGAACAAGTGGTGGACTTTCACCTTTTGATAAAGATGGTGATGGAACTCCTGACTATTTAGACACTGATACAGATAATGATGGAGTATTAGATATTTATGAAGGACATAATGTTAAAACACCAAATTATTGGGCTGATGCAACTGGTGATGCTGATAAAGATGGCTTAATGGATTACTTTGATGGATTTAATATTTTAATTGAACAAAGTAACTATTGGAGAAATGCTATTAACAATAATATGGGTAATAATGGTTCTTGGGATACAGGAGTTGGTCCAACAGGAAGTATTTCTCAATTACCTAAGAGTAGAGTAGGAGATTGTAATGTAGGTGATAGAGATTGGAGAGACTTTATGATTTTACCTGTTTCATTATTAGACTTTAGAGGAAATATTAATAATGAAAATATTGCAAAACTTTCATGGTCTGTAACTGCTGAAATTAATATGAGCCATTATGAAGTGGAAAGAAGTACAACTGGCAATGACTTTATATCTATTGCTAAAGTAAATGCTAATAATTTAGTTGCAGTTTCTGCAATAAGCGATTACTCAGTTGATGATAATGTAGCAAACTTAACAGGCAATATTTACTACAGATTAAAACTTGTTGAAAGAGATGGTAGCTTTAAGTATAGCAAAGTAATTAGCTTTAAATTAGTTAAAGATGGTAAGTATGGAATTGCTGTACATCCTAATCCTGCAGTAAACTTCTTTAATCTAAAAGTTATTGCAGAAAAAGATGAAAATGCAATCATTAAAGTTGTTGATATAATAGGTAGAACATTAATAACTCAGCAAACTAAAGTATTAGCTGGTAATAATACAATTTCATTCAACGATTTAAGCAAGTTAAGTGCAGGAACATATAGTGTTCAGGTAATGATGAATAATCAGATTTATATAGAAAAATTGATAGTTACAAAATAATAATATTAATCCCTATGTTATCGGCAGGTTGTTTTATTAAACAACCTGCTTTTTTATGCTCTAAAGTTGTACTGATTGATATACTCTATACTCAAAAGCCTGCAATTCAAATACTTCTTTTTGATTAAAAGAAAAATTTATTCCAGAAAAAATATTGATAAATTTATTGGCAAGACTTTCATGTTCAACATTTATTTGCACTCTATTTTTATTGGATAAATTTAGAAGTACCAATACAACCTCTTGTTGATATTGTCTAATAAAAGCTATGATATCATTTGTTTCTGTAGGTAAAATAAAGGTTTCTCCAATTGTTATTGCATTAGTTTTGTGCAATGCAATTAATTTTTTATAGAAATCATGCAATAAAGGTTTTTCCTTCCATTGAATTACATCTTTATCAAAAAAAGCTAATCTTTTAAAATTAGGATTTTCCTGACCACTATAAATTAAAGGCATTCCATTCCAAATAAAAGTAAATACAGCTAAGGCTTTTGCAGTATCTCCATATTTCTCATATTCTGTTCCATTCCAACTATTCTCATCATGATTGGTTGTAAAAAATAATTTTTTTGCATCTTCAGCTTTATCGTTGTATTGATACAACACTTTATATACATCATTTAAAATAGCTTCTTGCTTAAAATATTTTTCTGTTATGTGCATCCATTGCCAAGCATAACTAACATCAAACACTTTATGATACTCTGTTACATCACACTCTGCTAACCAAAATAATTTTTTTATTTTATCACAAGATGTTCTTGCGTTTTGCCAAAAGGTTAAAGGAACAAGATGAGCCATATCACACCTAAAACCATCAATATCACATTCTTTAATCCAAAACTGCATTGCTTCTATCATTGCATTTTGTAAAGCAATATTTGAGTAGTCTAAATCAATAACATCTGTCCAACCATTTTTTTCTGTAAAATTTCCTTGCTCATCTTTTAGATAAAATTCAGGATATTCTTTTGTCCAATGATGGTCATACCCTGTATGATTAGCTACCCAATCAATTATAACTTTAAAGCCCAAAGCATGAGCTTCTGATATTAAATTTTTAAAATCATTTATATTGCCATATTCTGGATTGATAGAAGTATAACTACTACAAGCATAATAACTACCTAAACTACCTTGTCTTTTTTCTACACTTATTGGCGTAATAGGCATTAACCACAAAATATCAATTCCCATATCTTTCAATCGTGGTAAGTGTTTAGCAAAAGCATTAAAAGTACCTTCAATAGTATATTGCCTAATATTTACTTCATAAATATTTGCACCATTAGCCCAAGAAACAGTAGGAAAATTAATAGCCATTGTTAGAATGTGATAACTAAAGTTAAGATTTAATTCTATCAAAAACTATTTAGATATTTTTTGAATAAGCATACTCAACAAAACCACCAACACTGCACCAATAACATTAAGCCATAAAAAACCTAAACCTAAAATTCCTTTTTTATCTAAAATAAAAAATGTAATCACTGCAATTTCTCCAATAATAGCTGCTATAAAAACTGCATTACCTTTTACATGTTTTGCATAAAACCCAACTAAAAAAATACCTAATATAACACCATAGAATAAAGAACCTAAAACATTTACAGCTTCTATTAAACTTCCCATACCAACAACAAGTTCTGCTACTGCAATACAAAATAAACCCCACATTAAAGTATAAAGTTTTGAGTAACGATAATCTTTTGTTGCTTGTTTTGTTTCATCAATATCTCGACTTTCCCTTTTTCTGAAACGCTTGTGAAAATCAATCATTGTACATGCAGACAAAGAGTTTAAAGCTGCTGCAATACTTCCCCAAGCTGCTAAAAAAATAATAGCAATCAACAACCCAATTAATCCTTTAGGTAAATAATCAATTACAAATCTTAAAAAAATATAGTTGGTATCATTATCATCTCCTTGAATGTTTGCAGTCTTAAATAACTTTTTGTATTCTCCTTTTATTTTTTCTGCAGAAGTGTTTAATTGTTGTATTGTATGTTTTGTTTCTTCTTTATTGGTCTGATAATTTTTTAATGCTGCTGTTTTTTGATTATTTATTTCTTCAAACTGTTGTTGTAAAATAATAGCACTATCTTTTTTATTGCTTTGCAATAATTTTTCTTGCTGAACTGGATTAAAAAAAATAGGTTGTGGTTTAAACTGATAGAATGCAAACAACAATACTCCTATCAACAATATAAAAAATTGCATAGGCACTTTTACCAATCCATTCATTAATAAGCCTACACGACTTTCAGTAATATTTTTTGCTGTTAAGTAGCGTCCTACTTGACTTTGGTCAGTTCCAAAATAACTTAATGCTAAAAAGAAACCACCAATAATACCACTAATAATATTGTATTTATCTTGCCAGTTATATCCATTTTCTGTAAAGCCTGTAGTGATAATATTCATTTTATTATTACTACCACTAATTTTTAAAGCATCAATAAATCCAATTTCATCTGGCAATAATTTTACTATCATATAACCAGCAAAAAACATTGCAGCAAATATGATTATTAATTGTAGTTGTTGTGTGTAAGCAACTGCTTTTGCTCCACCAGAAACAGTGTAAATAATTAGTAAACCTCCCATAACAATATTGGTAAAAAATATATCCCAACCCATTAATGAAGATAAAATAATGGAAGGTGCATAAATGCTAAGGCCTGTACTTAAACCTCTTGATAGCAAAAAAAGTAATGAAGTGAATGCTCTTGTTTTAATATCAAATCTATCTTCTAAAAACTCGTAAGCTGTATAAATTTTTAATTTACTAAACAAAGGAACAAACGTAACACTTAATACAACCATTGCTAATGGTAAACCAAAATAATATTGCACAAACCTCATTCCATCTATAAAGGCTTGACCTGGTGCAGATAAAAAAGTTACTGCACTTGCTTGAGTACCCATGATACTTAATAAAACCAAATACCACGGCATACTACGATTACTAAGAAAATAACCTTCTAAGTTTTTGCTTGTTCTGCTTTTGTACAAACCATAACCAATGATTGATGCTAAAGTTGTAATAAGTATTATCCAATCTAATTGGCTCATAGGTTTTATAATTTTTTATTTGCTGAATTCTTTTGTAATCCAATAAAATAAAATGATTAGCACTATAAGAAAAGTAATAACAAACACATACCATGAACTCCATTTCTTAAAAATTGGTATATCATTTTTATCACTCATTTTTCAATTATTTATTTTGAGGTAATGCTAACATATTTTCTAATAAACGATAAGCTCCAACATTTCCTGCAGGTAATTGTCTAAATAAAACTAAACTACAATATACAAAATTCCCTTTCCCATATTTTGCAATAACTAAACTACTATTACTATCTTCTTCTCCTGTATCATGCATTGCTAATATACGTTCAAAATGTTTATCTAATTCTTCTGCCTGATAAGTGCTTCTTTCTTGAACCCAATTATCAAAATCTTTATCAGTAATTTTATTTGGATAATTTAAAACAGAATGTTTGGGTAATAAAAATTTTACAGCACATTCTTCTTCTGTAATTCTGCTACGAGGATTAATAATAAAATGATAAGGTCCAACTTTAATTGTTTTGTCTCCAATAGTATTTGCTTTAATATATTGTACAATTAAGTTTCCTCCATTTTTTATATACTCATTTAGCACTTCATTTTTATCTGTTAAATACTCATGAATATTATAAGCTCTAATTCCTGTAACTACAGCATCAAACTGTTTTAATGTATTTAAATTAATATCTTTTTCTGTAAGAATACTAACAGTACAACCTAATTGCTTTAACGCATCAGGAATTTTATCTCCTGCACCTGTAATAAATCCAACTTTTAAAGGCTTTATATAAACAGGCTCAGAGATAATTTGAGCAACATCATCAAAATAATAATGTTGATTAGGAATATGCTCATAACTAATATTTTTTAAATTCTTTGTATAAACATTTGATTCGTTGTTAAATTTTATACTTATAGAAGCTGTGATATTATTTCCTAAGGATGATTGATAAATATTATTTACTGGAATTTGAATTTGATAAGTTGCTCCTTCTTTTAAATTGAGTGTAGTATCCTTAGAGTAAACAATATTTTTTTCTTGATGTAATGCTATTTGAATAGGAGTTTTACTTCTATTGATAAAAGATTTGTATTGCAGATGTAGTAAAGGATTTGCAATATTTTTATTGTCCTCTATCGTGTTAGTAAGAATAATATTTGGCATTAAAGAAACTATAATAGGTGGTGTTACAACTACTGGTTGATAAACTTCACCACGAACAGGATGAACATATTTATATTGCAATGGATAATTAAAAGTAAAATCAGTACCTGCAATATTTACGACAAACTCTGTTGAATAAGCTGGATTATTTTCAGCATCTCCTAAAGTAGTATAATCATTTTCTTGAAACATATTGTGTACAATAGGTTGTTGTAACCAGTAAGGTTGTGTAATATCAGCATTGTAGGGTATTGTGAAATCTTTTGAAAATTGATAATTCTGATTTTTTGAAAGAGAAATATTTAATGTTGTATCAAAAGAATTATTTTGAATGGGTAAAGAAATTTTCTTTAGTTGAATATTATTTTCTAATCTACTATTGGCAAAAAAAGAAACTTTAATTTTTTCTCCTTGTACTGCGTATTCTTTATTGCTTAATGCTTCAAGAAACAAGCCACTACAATGTAAAATAATTTGTTGCAATTGTTCCATTTTAAAACTTACCCAATTGTTTTTTGGTAATTGTTTTAAAGCATTATAAATATTAACTAATGCAGGAACACTTAATGATGGATTATCGAAACTATAATTGCTAATAACATTATTTATTTCTTGTTGAATTTTTTCTGTACCACTAATTCTTGACCAACCTATATTAATACCATCCATTAAATCTTTTCCTAAAGGCTCTCCATCTACATAAGCAAAGTATTCAGTAATACTTCCTTTTATTTGTGGCCTTCCTTCACCTTGACTTTTATGCATGCTTCTTGCAATACCTCCAATTTCTCCATAACTTTTTCCTAACAAAGAATTATAATCACCAACTTCTATTTTTAATTGATCATTACTTGTTGTATTGGTAGTACCAAATCTGAAAGTATTCCAAATTATTTTTTTTGCTTTCCAAGGATGTACACCATATTTGAATTGTTCAATAAATTTTGTTGAATCAGCTGCTGCAATAAATGCTTCATGTGCTAGAATTGCAGAACTTGAATGATGTCCATGACCTGCCCTTTTATCAGGTGGAAATCTATTAATAATAATATCTGGCTGAAATTTTCTAATCATCCAAACCATATCTGCCAATACCTTTTCTTTATCCCATAATTGTAAAGTTTCATCAGACGATTTACTAAAACCAAATTCATAAGCACTCGAAAAAAATTGTTCACAACCATCAACTTTTCTTGCTGCAAGTAATTCTTGTGTACGTATCAATCCTAATTCTACTCCTTGCTCATCGCCAATTAAATTTTGTCCACCATCGCCTCTTGTTAGACTTAAATAAGCAGTACGATATAATTTTTCTTTTGCTAAATAGGGTAGAAGTGTATTGTTCTCATCATCAGGATGTGCAGCAATATATAATACACTTCCTAATACATTTAATTTTTTCAACTCTACATAAATTTCAGAACTACTAAGTTGCTGTGCTTGAATAATTTGATAGTTGATAAAAAATAAAATAGTTAAAACGTATCTCAAGGTGATAAATTTTTAAAAGTTATTAAACAATAAAAATAATTTTTTTTAGAATTTATTTTTAAACTAATTGTTTTCTATAAAAAAAATTGCATTACAAAACATTAATTTGCCATTCTCCCAAAACAGCCTGAATAAAGGGTTTTCGGCAAAGAATATAAAATTTCCTGCACCAGATTCTGTGGCACCTATAACAGTTCCATCTTTTAATTTTTCTTTTATTTTGTAACCAGCAAAGCCCACTACATAATTTTCTTTTTTTAAATATCCAACGTTCCAACCTTCTTTCATGAACTCATAAATATTGGCATCTGTTTTAAGTGTATAATATATGCTATCATAACCAAATGCTAATGGATGAGTGTTATCTAACTCAATTTTATAAATTGCTCCAGGTATTGAAGATGGCAAATAATCTTTTTCTCTATCGGCATATTTTTTTAATAAACTATAATCTTCTTTTTCTTTATCATTTTCTTTTTCTGTATTAATCTTAGATTTTATTCCTACCTCTAACGAAGTTATTTGACTAACTGCATTTTCCAAAGCAATTAATTTTCCACCATTAGAAATATATTCTTTTAATTTTTCTGAAGCATTTTTATCACTCAAAAATTTATAATATCCATCAGGCATTATGATTGCTTGATATTTTTTAAGATTAATTCTTCCAAAGTCATTTGCATTAATTAATGTTATTGGATAGTTTAATTCTCTATCAAAGAAGTGCCAAATTTCTCCTGCTGATAAAGATGAAACTCCATCACCAGTGAGCATTAAAATATTAGGCTTTGTAATTAGCTTTACATAAGGACTTCCAAAGTCTAAACCTTTATCCATATAACCTGTTTCAACTGCATCAATATCTACATCAAATAAAGTGGATAGTTTGTTGATGTTGTTGTTAATGCTATCAATATTATTTCCAGCTTTTACAATTATTAAAGTTCCTCTTTCATAATTTTTACCTTTATAAGTAAAAGGTTTTTCAGTATATCTAACTTTAATTCCTTTTTTTAGTAAATAAGTCAAAGCCTTTACACTATTGATAGAATTATAGCTAATTAAATAACCATAATTAGTGTTATACTTTCTTACTTCTGTTATTAAAGTTTCAGCATAATTAATTTCTTTTTTTTCTTTAATTGCATAAGTATTTATGCCATAAGCATAACCAATGCTCCAAGCTGTAATATCATAAGTAGCACTATCACTTAATTTGCTTTTAGGTTCTAATAATACATTTGCTAAAACACCTTTTGGCTGACAAGTACTCACTGCAATAGTATATTTCAGAGGCTTTACATCTGTGTCTTTGTTAGTTTGATAATTATATCCTTTTAAACCTGATGTATTTGTTGTACCAAATAAAATTCCATTTGCTTTGAATAATTTTTTTGCAGCTTCAATTTTATATTTATTATCCGATGTAAGAATATAAGTTTTATAAAAACTATTTTTACCGTTATTAGCATCATCAAAATATTTTACAAACTCAGTTATTAATTTATTAGCATTTATTGATGAAGTTTCTAAAGTTGATAAACCAGATGTATAATGATGCATCAATCTATCTGTAAGCGTTAAAACTTCTCCATCTTTTTTTGTAACAGATAAACCGCCTCTGCTGTGCCCTGCTTGTTCATAAGTCATACCAATACTTCCATTATAAAGAGGATATGTATCACCATAAGAAGGATAAAATAAATCAAAGTTTTCTTTGGTGTAAAATAACCAACCATTTGCATCAAAATATTTTGCATTGTTTTTTCCAATCATTTCCTGAAACTCTCTTTGCCATTGTGTTATTACTTCATGAAAAGGTTCTGCTGCTGGAGCAAAATAATAAAAGTCATCATAATATTGTTCATGAAAATCTACATGCACTTGTGGCATCCATTCATTATACTTTTTTATTCTTTGCTTACTTTCAATTTGAGTTTGCCAAGCCCAGTCTCTGTTTAAATCAAAATTGTAATGATTGCTTCTTCCACCAGGCCATGGCTCATTATGTTCTCTACTTTGTGGGTCTTCATTGCTATTAATTCCTACTACTTGATTATACCAATTTACATATCTATCTCTACCATCAGGATTTAAACAAGGATCAATAATTACAACAGTATTTTTTAACCATTCTTTTGTTTGTTTATTAGATGGATTTACTAATTCATATAAAGTAAGCATTGCAGCTTCGCTACTACTTGGTTCATTGCCATGCACATTATAACTATACCAAACTATTGCAGGTACATTATTTGATTGTGTTTTTGTATTGTCTTTTACTATGCCAGTTAATCGTAAATTATTTTTTCTAATACTTTCTAAATTCTGAATATTTTCAGGAGAAGAAACATACAACAACATCAATTCTCTTCCTTCATAAGTTGTACCATATTGTTCTATTTGAACCATATCTTTTTTTACAGATGCTACATAATTTACATACTCAACAATTTTATGGTGTCTTGTGAATTGTGTTCCTAATTTATAACCTAAAAATTCTTCAGGAGATTGTAGTGTTTGAGAAAAAGCATAAGATGCAAATAACATCAAAGCAAATACAATAGTTATTTTTTTATACATAGATGAATGAATTAATAATGTAGAATAAGTAATAAAAGTATTTATAATTTCACTAACAATCCTACGCCAAGTAAAGATTTTAATTGTAACCCTGGAGAGTTTTTATTACTTCCAAAAAGTTTTACATCATCGTCATAAATTAAATCTAAACTCCAAGTTGCAGAAAGTACTTTAGATAATTTTGCTGAAAACATATTGGTCATAAATAAATCTATATTTTGAGGATTGTGTTGATAGTTTGAAAATAAATCTAATCTTCCTTTGTAAGCAACAATTTTATTCAAATTTTTTGCATAGTTAATACTTGTATAAGCACCAATTTGATTAGCTGATTTTTTACCTGGGTCAACACCATATAATCCTTTTGCAGATAAAACATCATCATTAACAATTACCCATCTTGTAGTAATTGGAGAAACAAAAATGGATAATTCTGGAATTGGTTTATAATCTAAACCCACACTTAATAAAATATATGCAGGAGCAAGAAAATT
>JAIXLO010000097.1 GCA_026931325.1 Chitinophagales bacterium
GCATTATTCTATACATTAAGAAAAAATTAATTGATGTGTATAAATGTATTGCAGAGATAAATAGTTTTGTAGCTGTTTAGAAAAACTTCATGCAAAAAGAAATCAGTTTAAAACTTACTCCATCAGAAGCTGCAAACCAAGCAATTATTACTTCTTATATAGCACAAACATTTTGTGTAAAAGAAAATGAAGTTGCTGGTTTTTATACTTTAAAAAAAAATATTGATGCAAGAAGTCGTAAACAAATTTGGGTAAATATCTCTGTTAAAGCATTTATTAATGAACCTTTTATTGAAAGAGAAATTGAAAAAATTATTTTTCAGGATGTAAGTTCTTCGAAGCTAAAAATAATTATTGTTGGTGCAGGACCAGCAGGCATTTTTGCAGGATTACAATTAATTCAATTAGGTATAAAACCTATTATTATTGAAAGGGGAAAAGATGTAAGAAGTAGAAGAAGAGATTTAGCCATACTGAATAAAGAAGGTATTATTAATACAGAAAGTAATTATTGTTTTGGAGAAGGAGGTGCAGGAACTTATAGTGATGGAAAGCTTTACACTCGTAGCAACAAAAGAGGTGATATCCATAAAATACTCAACCTATTTGTACAATTTGGTGCAGATGAAAATATTTTAGTAGAAGCTCATCCACATATTGGAACAAATAAATTGCCCCACATTATTACTGCTATGACAAATCAAATTATTGATTGTGGTGGCGAAGTTTTATTTGAAAAAAAATTAGTTGATTTAATTATTGAAAATAATGAGTTGAAAGGAATTGTTACTGCCGATAGTGATAAACTTTTTGCTGATGCTGTAATTTTAGCTACTGGTCATAGTGCAAGAGATATTTATGAATTGCTATATAAAAAAAATATTTTAATAGAACCCAAACCTTTTGCATTAGGTGTAAGAATAGAGCACCCTCAAGAAGTAATTGATGCTGCACAATATCATTTAATGCAATCTTGTAAAAGAGGAGATTTTCTGCCACCAGCATCTTATAGTTTGGTGGAGCAAGTAAATGGTAAAGGTGTTTTTAGTTTTTGTATGTGCCCAGGTGGCATTATTGCTACTGCATCTACTAATAGTAATGAGTTAGTTGTTAATGGTTGGAGTCCATCTAAAAGAAATAATCCTTTTGCAAATAGTGGCATGGTGGTATCTGTTGCAATAGAAGATATTTTGCAAGAAAAAAAATTGGAAATTGCACATTCATCTCCATTATTGTTAATGGAGTTTCAAAAAATGGTAGAAGAAAAAGCATATCAAGCAGGTGGTGGAAAATTTGTTGCTCCTGCACAAAGAGTAGTAGATTTTTGCAATAATAAAATTTCTACTAATTTACCAGATTGTTCTTATTTGCCAGGCGTTAAAAGTGCTGATTTAACAAGTGTTTTACCAGATTTTATTTATACAAGATTACAAAAAGGGTTACAAGCTTTTGGTAAAAGAATGAAGGGTTATTATACAAACGATGCCATTTTAGTTGCAACAGAAAGCAGAACTTCATCACCCATTCGTATTCCAAGAAATATAGATACTTTACAACATCCTCAAATCAAAAATTTATTTCCCTGTGCAGAAGGAGCTGGCTATGCAGGTGGTATTGTAAGTGCTGCAATGGATGGAGAAAAAGTTGCTAAAGCTATAGCGGTAATTCATCAAAAAAAATTAAAATGCAGTTAACAGTAATAAATACTTATGCACTTTTCATTTATTTCAGTTATTAAAAAATATCTTATCCACATATCTCCCTTGTCTTGCAATTCACATTGTACTTAATTTACATTTGCTGCCATGATGATGAATATTCCACCCATTGTTTGGCAAATTATTTTTTATACATTTTGTGCTGTAATAGCCATTCAGATATTTTACTATATTTTCTTTTTTGCAAGACTTGCTTTTTATAAAGAAAAAAATAAAGCAGTATCAATGCAGCATCCTGTTTCAATTATTGTTTGTGCAAAAGATGAGGCTCATAATTTAGCTAAAAACTTACCAGGAATTTTGGTGCAAGATTATAAAACCACACACGAAATTATTATAGTAAATGATAACTCTACAGATGATACAAAATACTTGCTTGAGGAATTTCAAAAAAGTTTTAAAAACTTAAATCATATTCAGCTTTCACAAGAAGCAAAATTGATTGAAGGAAAAAAATTTCCTTTAAGCATTGGTATTAAAAGTGCTAAACACGAAATACTTTTATTAACAGATGCTGATTGTGTACCAGCCAGTGAAAATTGGTTGTACAAAATGCAAAATGCATATACAGATAATATTGAAATTGTATTAGGCTATGGTGCATTTAAAAAAAGAAAAGGTATTTTAAATAAACTAATTCGATTCGAAACTTTTCATACTGCATTACAATATTTTTCTTATGCTTTAGCTGGTATCCCTTATATGGGTGTAGGAAGAAATTTAAGTTATAAAAAAGAAATTTTTTACAGAAACAAAGGCTTTTCATCTATTAATACAATACCCAGTGGTGATGATGATTTATTCATTAATAAAATTGCTACAAAAGATAATACAGCTATAGTAATTGACCCAGATACTTTTACAATAAGTGAAGCTAAAAAATCTTGGAATGAGTGGATGAATCAAAAATACAGACACTATACAACTGCCAAATTTTATAAACCTAAACATAAATTTTTATTAGGCTTATATTCATTTAGCTTATTTTGGATTTATCCTCTACTTGCAATAAGTATTGTATTTTATTGTTGGTGGTTAGCATTGACAGTGTTTGGAGTAAGGCTTTTATTGCAAGCAGTAATTTTACATAAAACCATGAAAAAATTACAAGAAAAAGATTTATGGATTTGGTTTATTTTCTTTGATTTATGGATGCCTTTATATTATTTATTTACTATTCCTGCAATTTGGAAAAGCCCTAAAAGAAACTGGAGTTAAATAGTATGGAAATTATTTTAAAATATTTTGATGATTTTTCTCCGAAGCAATTAAAACAGTTCGCAGCATTAAAAGATCTGTATAAAGAATGGAATGATAAAATAAATGTTATTTCAAGAAAAGATATTGAAGAAATTTATTTACACCATGTATTGCACTCATTAAGTATTGCAGCAATTGCAAACTTTAAAGAAGGTACAGAAATTATTGATATTGGTTGTGGTGGTGGCTTTCCTGGAATTCCATTAGCTATTTTTTATCCTGATGTAAAGTTTCATTTGGTAGATAGTATTGGCAAAAAATTAAAAGTTGT
Organism: Chitinophagales bacterium; assembly: GCA_026931325.1. Lineage (GTDB taxonomy): Bacteria > Bacteroidota > Bacteroidia > Chitinophagales > Chitinophagaceae > UBA1930. The sequence goes on from JAIXLO010000097.1 coordinate 3,250, forward strand.
AAATGCTATTGCAGAAGCAATTGAACTAAAAAATATTACTACACAACATACTAGAGCAGAAGAAATTAAAAATAAAAAATTTGATTTTGCTATTAGCCGTGCTGTGGCTCCATTAAAAGAGTTATGGCAATGGAGTAATCCATTATTGAAAAAAAATACTCATCCTTCTCAAGAAATAAGTAATGGTTTAATTTGTTTAAAAGGTGGCGATTTGCATCAAGAAATATCTGAAAGCAAAACCAGGCCAGCAATGATGAGTGTGTATGAAATTTTTAAAGAGGATTATTACAAAGAAAAATTTATTCTTCACATTAAGAAATAAGGAGTTTTTGGTTTTAAAAATATAATTGTTAAATTAAAAAAAATTATATCAAATTTACATTATATACATCTATTTCTTTATGTTTGCATATCAATAAAAAATTAAACATAAAAAAAATGAAAAAAATTTTAGTATTTTCAATTGTATCAATTAGCTTATTTGCTCTTTATTCGTTTATTCCAGTTAGAAAAAATGTTTCAACTTTAGAATATAATGTAAACATTAAAAATTCAAAAATTGATTGGATAGGAAGTAAAAAAACTGGCTATCATCATGGAAGCTTTTTCTTAAAAGAAGGAGCAGTAACTATTGCAGAAAATAAAATAGTTGGAGGAAGCTTTGTTATTGATATGAGTAACTTAAAAGTATTAGACCCTGCTGGACCAAAATTAGAAGGTCATTTAAAATCTGGTGAATTTTTTGAAGTTGAAAAATTTCCTACAGCTACTTTTGAAATTTCTAAAGTCAATTATATAACAGAAAATGATATTGAAGTAGAAGGAGTATTAAACATTAAGGATATAAAAGTGCCATTAAAATTTCCTGCTATTATTCGTGGGATATCTGAAAAAGGATTATTTGCTCAAGCATTTTTTTCTCTTAATTCAAGATTATTACCTATAACAGATAAATACTCTAATGCAGATGTTCCTTTATCAATTCATTTGTTTGCAAATGTCAATTAATTAAATAAACTTAAAAGCCATCTATTTTGAAGATGGCTTTTTTATTATTAAGAAAATAATTCTGGCTGATTATCTTCTTTAGATTTGGTATCCCATTGCATTTCTGCAGTTTTACTAAAATCCATAAGTTTTGCACCAACAGCTTTCCATCCCATTACATCAACCATTTTAGCAATTTTAAATTTAGCTTTTCTTACTTGTTGTCCTCGTCCCATTTGTACTGCTAATATAGGCTCCTCATCAGTTGTTACAGCTTCTAATCTATTTCCTTCTCCATCTTTAATAAATAAGAATTTAGATTTTAGTGTTGATGTTTCAATTTTAAAACGCTTAACATTGAACTGTAATTTTTCATTATCTAAATAAACAGCAGTAATAATTTTTTCAGGATCAAATTTTTCAATTAATAAAATTTTATCAGCATCAAAGTGTTGCGTTAGTTCAGTGTCAGTAATTTCATAATTGCCATCACTGTAAACTATTAAAAGTTTATCATCTTCAAACATTCCTAAATATTGTCCTTTTTCTTCTGTATTTAATCTTCCATAAACGTCATCAAACCATAGCTTAATTGCATTTAAAGTGCTTTTGCCTGCTTCTTTAAACTTAATTGATTTAACAGGATATTTGGTTACGATATTACCCATACTTCCTCTACCTTTTATTTCCAATTCTTCAAAATAATAAATCAACTCTTTATTCCTTGCACTACAATTTGGACTAAGTATAATTTTTACAGCTTCAGCCTCACCATTTGCATTTGAAGTAAAATAATGCACTTTGCTTTTATCTGTTCCTTTTGTTAAATCATATTCTTTATCTCTTGTAACACCAGTAACATTAAATCTTTTAGCATAGCTTATACCAGTTTTCCCATCAACATAAATCATGTTATATGTTGTTCTATCATCATTCTTTTTAAAAATTGCAGCATGTATAATATCTTTTCCAATAAAAACTTTATCGCCAACTTTTACCACTTTCATGATGCCTCTTTTGGTAAAAACAATAATATCATCAAGGTCTGAACACTCAAATAAAAATTCATCTTTCTTTAAACCAGTACCAATAAAGCCTTCTTCTCTGTTTGCATAAAGTTTTGTATTTGCAATAGTAATTTGTTGTACTTTAATGGTATCAAAAAGTTTTATTTCTGTTTTACGTTCTTTGCCTTTACCATATTTTTTAAGAAGTGTTTCAAAATAGGTAATGGTAAATTCTGTTAAATGTTCAAGATCATAATTAACTTGAACAATATCTTCATCAATAGATTTTATTTGATTGTTAAGCTCATCAATATCTAACTTATAAATTCTTCTTACAGGTTTTTCAGTAAGTTTTATTATATCTTCTTTTGAAATAGATTTTCTTTTTAGCCTTTTAATAAATGGTTGAAAAGCTTTTTCAATAGCCTCTAAAACTATTTCCCAAGATGCATGTTTTTGTTCTAACTCTTTATAAATTTTTTCTTCAAAAAATATTTTTTCTAAGGATGTGTAATGCCATTTATCTTCTAACTCTGCAAGTTTTATTTGAAGTTCTTTTTGTAGTAGATTTTTTGTGTTATCAACAGCAATTTTTAAAAGTTCTTGTACTCCTACAAATTTTGGTTTATTGTTTTCAATAATACAAGCATTTGGGCTAATGCTAACTTCACAATCTGTAAAAGCATATAAAGCATCAATTGTAATATCGCTTGAAATTCCTTGTGCTAAATCAATTTGAATTTCTACATTTTTACCCGTATATTCTGTAAGTTTTTTAATTTTTATTTTGCCTGCATCGTTTGCTTTGGTAATACTTTCACAAAGCTGCGAAACTGTTATACCATAAGGTACATCACGTATTATTAAACTTTTTTTATCAAGCTCTTCAATGATGCAACGAACTTTTATTTTTCCTCCACGTTTTCCTTCATTGTAATTACTAACATCTATTAAACCACCTGTTTGAAAATCGGGATAAAGCTCAAATTTTTTATTCTTTAAGTATTTAATAGATGCATCAATAATTTCACAAAAGTTATGAGGTAAAATTTTGGTACTTAAACCAACTGCAATTCCATCTGCTCCTTGTGCTAATAGCAAAGGAAATTTCATTGGCAATGTAACAGGCTCATTTTTTCTTCCATCATAACTTAATTGCCAATCAGTAGTTTTTGCATTAAAAGCAACATCTAATGCAAACTTGCTAAGTCTTGCTTCTATATAACGTGGAGCTGCTGCTTCATCACCTGTTCTAATATCACCCCAATTTCCTTGAGTGTCTATGAGTAAATCTTTTTGTCCCATATTTACCAAAGCATCTCCAATACTAGCATCTCCATGAGGATGATATTGCATTGCCTGACCAATAATGTTTGCTACCTTATTAAACCTTCCATCATCCATTTCTTTCATTGCATGAAGAATACGACGTTGTACAGGTTTTAAGCCATCTTCAATAGCTGGTACAGCACGTTCTAAAATAACATAAGAAGCATAATCTAAAAACCAATTTTTATACTGACCCTGAATACCACTTTCATTATTGGTAATATTTGATATGTTGTTTTGTTCTGCCATAAACTTTTAAATATACAATATTCAATATTCAATGCTCAATGTTCATTTATTATTTCTTTGATTATTGTTTTTTGAAAATTATTTATTCTTTATTAAATATTTTCACTTCTATATCTTTCCATCCTTTTTCCCAACTGCCTTGTATGGTTAATTTTTGTTCATTAATTAATTGCTTGATTCTCCAAACTAAAAATACATCTCCTGTTTGTATTTTCATTTTACTTTGTATAGTATTTAATATTTTACTTAGTTTTTGAAAATCTGGTGTTATGGCTGAAAGAATATCTTTATCAAAAAAGGTTTCTTCTTTGCCAATAATTTTTTTACCACCTTCTAAAATTCTGATAGTTGCATTTTCATTACAAAGTTTTTTCCATTCGTCTGCATCAACTTCAAATTCACTTAGTGTAATTTCTCTTACTAATTTTTTTGCTTTTAAAAATTCTTTTGGTAGAATTTCACTTAATTGTGTTGGATAAAAAATTAATCCTTTTTCGTTTATAAAAGGCAAGTTGTTTAAGTATAGAATATGTATTCTTCCATAAAAATTTTTCAACTGACTCATTAACCAATAATAACCACAAACATCGTGTTGGTTTTGTGCAACCCAAATCCATACTTGTTCTTCTTCATTTTCTGTTAATGCTTTTATGATGTTATGAATTGTTAATCTATCATCAGCTAAATCTAATTGTTCAGTGTAAGGAGAGTTTTGTAAAAGTTCTTTCCACCAATCTCTTCTTATTTGATATCCTTCTGATTCATATATATTGGTAATAGTACCAACTGCATAATCATCTTTAATTTCAATAATTTTTCCTTGTAAAGTTTCATCTAATTCTATAGCTTTTTGAAGTACACTAACATTGGCTTGCTCAAAAACAATATGTATCATTTATCAAAAAATTTATCTTTAAAAAAAATTATTTTGGTGTTATTACATAATACGCACAAGTTGTAAAAAAATTTCTAACAAATGGTATAGCAGTTATAATACTTAACTGTTTTCTTGGCTTAACACCAAATTTCCATTTATAAATAGGATTAATCAGGTAATGTTTTTTATGAAGAATTGAATAACCTGTTTGTTTAGCAATCTTTTCAAACTTTTCAATTGTTATTCTTGTATCTCTAATTTCCATTAATTCTTCAACAGCTTCTTTATTTTTTACTAATAACCAACGATAAATATTTTTAGGTAAAAGATGAACAAAGGGCATTTGCATTAATTTGCTATTACACATTTGTTGATGCCCACCAAAAGGCATATACCAAGGAGGAAAGCCAAAAAATATAATACCATTTGGCGTTAAAAAGTTTTTCATCCATGCAATTAGTTTTTGTTGATCATGTATATGTTCTATCACATCTTTTAAGACTATGATATCAAATAATCCATTTAATTCATTTTTAAAATCCACTTGGTAAATGTCTTTTGATATAAAACTAATTTTATTATTTGCAACATCATCTGGCATAAATAGTTTTGCATTCTCTATTCTTGGAGCATCAAGTTCTACGCCCATTCCTACACAACCCTTATTAATAAAGGCTTTTAGCACACCACCTTCGCCACAACCAATTTCTAAAACCCTCATTCCTTCTTTAATAGAAAATTTTTCTTCTATAAAAGGAATAACATATTCTTCAGTGTTGGCTACCTGAATATCAAAATATCTTCTTCTGTCTTTATGAAATTCAAACATTGATTATTATCTTTCTTTAGTATAATTGGCTTCTATAATTTTATCTAGTTTAAATGTTTGTCAATGTTTCGACAAGCTCAACATGACAAAGACAAGTTCATTATAATATAGTTGTTATTAATTAGCTTCTACCAAATCCATTTCTACTCTTAAATTATCTATAATAAATTCTTGTCTTTGTTGTGTGTTTTTGCCCATATAATATTCTAATAATTGTTGTATATGATCTCCTTGTTCTAACAGCACAGGTTGCAAACGCATATCTTCATTAATAAATCTTTCAAACTCTTCAGGGCTTATTTCTCCTAAGCCTTTAAATCTTGTAATTTCAGGCTTTCCATTTAATTTTTCAATAGCTTTTTGTTTTTCAGTTTCATCATAACAATAAATAGTTTCTTGTTTATTTCTAACTCTAAACAAAGGAGTTTCTAAAATGTACAGATGATTTTGTTTTACTAAGTCTGGAAAAAATTGCAAAAAGAAAGTCATTAATAATAAACGAATATGCATACCATCAACATCAGCATCTGTTGCTATTACAATATTTTTAAAACGTAAACCTTCTAAACCATCTTCTATATTTAAAGCATGTTGTAGTAAATTAAATTCTTCATTTTCGTACACTACTTTTTTGCTTAAACCAAAACTATTTAGTGGCTTTCCTCTAAGGCTGAAAACTGCTTGTGTATCTACATTTCTGGCCTTTGTAATACTACCACTTGCACTATCTCCTTCTGTAATAAATATGGTACTTTTATTTTGTAGTTCTATAAAAGCTTCTTTGTTTTTGTTGGGTGGTTCATCGTTTAAGTGTACTCTGCAATCTCTTAATTTTTTATTGTGCAGATTTGCTTTTTTAGCTCTTTCGTTAGCTAATTTTCTAATGCCACTTAATTCTTTTCTTTCTTTTTCACTTTGCTCAATTCTTTTCTTTAAAGCATCTGCAATTGTTGGATTACGATGTAAAAAATTATCTAATTCTTTTGATAAAAAATCTTCAACAAATTTCTTCATGCTTGGACCACCTTCATACACAGTACTTGAACCTAATTTTGTTTTTGTTTGACTTTCAAAAACTGGCTCTTGCACTCTTACACTTACAGCTGCAACAATACTTTGACGTATATCTGCTGTATCATAATCTTTTTTATAAAACTCTCTAATAACTTTTACATAAGCTTCTCTAAAAGCTTGGTGATGTGTACCTCCTTGTGTAGTATATTGACCATTTACAAAAGAAAAAATATCTTCTCCATAATCGTTGTTATGACTTATGGCAACTTCAATATCTTCTCCTTTTAAATGAATAATTGGATAACGTAATTCATCTGCATTTGTTTTTCTTGTTAGTAAATCTAACAGCCCATTTTTGCTAATGTATTTTTTATTATTGAAGTTGATGGTTAAACCTGCATTCAAATAACAATAATTCCATAACTGGTTATCTACATATTCATACAAAAACTTGAAATTATGAAAAATAGAATTATCTGGCGTAAATGAAACCATAGTTCCATTTTCTTCTTTTGTTGCAGTTTCTTTATGTTCTTTTATTAAAACACCTCTTTCAAATTCTGCAACTTTTGTTTTACCATCTCTAAAACTTTCTACTTTAAAATAATTACTCAAAGCATTTACTGCTTTAGTACCAACACCATTTAATCCTACACTTTTTTGAAATGCTTTACTATCATATTTTGCTCCTGTATTTATTTTACTTACAACATCTACCACCTTACCTAATGGAATTCCTCTCCCATAATCTCTAACTACAACTGTTTTATTTTCTATTGTAATATCTATATATTTTCCATAGCCCATTGTATATTCATCTATACAATTATCTATCACTTCTTTTAATAGTACATAAATTCCATCATCAGCAGATGAACCATCTCCTAATTTACCAATATACATTCCTGGTCTTAAACGTATATGTTCTTTCCAGTCTAAACTTTTAATATCGTCTTCGGTATAATCAACTATTTTTTTTAATTCTGCCATATTTTTGATAGACATAACCCACTGCAACAGACAGTAGTTGGTTGTTTAATTTTTTAATAATACGTTAGCCTGCTTAATTGGCTTTTATTCAAAGGACAAATCTAATTATCAAAGAAGGTAAATGAAACATTGATTATAAACAGCCATTGTTTAATTGTGGATAAAAAACATGATGTAGGATAAAAAACATAGGTTTGTAAGCTAATGAATAATCAATTACAAGTAAATCTTAGTGAAATAGTTGCTTTTGCTGAAAAGCATACAGAAGAAAATATTGCCTTTATTCAATTTTTAAAGCAATTAAATACTGAAACATTAGATGCCATTGTTCATACACTTAATGAGCAAATTGCTCCTAAAATAGATTGTACAATTTGTGGTAATTGTTGTAAAAGTTTGATGATTAATGTTACAGAAAATGAAGCTAATACTTTAGCAAAACATCTTAATCAATCAAGAGAAGAGTTTGATGATTTGTATATAGAAAAAGGAAACTCAGGTACAATGATTATTAATAAAATTCCTTGTCATTTTTTACAAGATAATAAATGCACAGTGTATGAGTATAGATTTGAAGGTTGTAAAGAATTTTCTGCTATGCACTTACCTCATTTTCAACAAAGATTATTTACTGTTTTTATGCACTACAATCGCTGCCCAATTATTTTTAATATTGTAGAAAAATTGAAAGCAGCAACAGGATTTGATAGAAATTTAGAATAACTAATTTTTTAGTTTTTAGTCTTTAGTTTTTAGTTTTTAATCTACCGCTTCTCCCTCAATATCATAATCATAAGCTTTGGTAATTTTTACTTGCACAAAATCGCCAATAGGTAGTTTTTTATTAGAATGAATAACTACTTCATTATCTACTTCTACACTATCAAATTCTGTTCTGCCTAAATATCTTCCTGCTTCTTTTTTATCTATTAAAACTTTAAAGGTTTTACCAATTTTCTCTTGATTTTTTTCGTAACTAATTTCTTGTTGCACTTCCATTATTTCTTGTGCTCTTGCTTCTTTTTCTTCTTGTGGAATATTGTCTTCTTCTTTGTATGCACCTGTATTTTCTTCATGGCTATAAGTGAAAATGCCTACTCTATCAAAACGATGTTGTTTTAAAAATTCTTTCAGCTCTTCAACATCTTTTTCTGTTTCGTTAGGATAACCAGCAATTAATGTTGTACGCAAACAAATATTGGGTATTTTTTCTTTAATGTTATGAATTAAATCACTCATTTCATTTTTGGTAATATTCCTATGCATTGCTTTTAAAATATTATTACTTGCATGTTGTATTGGCATATCCAAATAGTTGCAAATATTTTCTCTTTCCTTCATTGCATCAATAATTTCAAAAGGAAATTTTGCAGGATAAGCATAATGCATTCTTATCCATTCCAAACCTTTTACATCTGCTAATGCATGTAATAATTTTGGTAATTCTCTTTTTTTATAAATATCTAATCCATAATAAGTAAGCTCTTGAGCAATGAGCATTACTTCTTTAACGCCTTTCTGTACAAGGCTTTCAGCTTCTGCTACTAATTGTTCTATGGGTTTGCTTATATGTTGTCCACGCATTAATGGTATTGCACAAAAGCTACAAGTACGATTGCAGCCTTCACTAATTTTCATATAAGCATAATGTTTAGGAGTACTTAATAATCTTTCTCCTAATAGTTCTTTCTTATAATCTGCATTAAATTGTTTTAATATTAATGGTAATTCCATTGTACCAAACCAAGCATCTACTTCAGCAATTTCTTTAGCTAAGTCTTCTCTATATCTTTCACTTAAACAGCCTGTAACATATACTTTATCTAATTTTCCTCTTCTCTTTAATTCTAATTGTTCAAGAATGGTGTTGATGCTTTCCTCTTTTGCTTTATCAATAAAACCACAAGTATTTATAACAACTATGTTATGGTCTAATTTTTTGTTTTCGTGTACAACATCAATTTCATTTGCTTGTAATTGCCCACTAAGCACTTCACTATCTACCATATTTTTACTACAGCCTAATGTTATTATATTTACTTTATCTTGTTTTAAACTTCTTGCTTTCATATTTTTCTAAATAAATTTTTGTAAAAAATAATTGTAGTTTTTATGCATCATTTAATTTAAAAAGGCTATCAACAAACTCTTTTTTATCAAAAACTAATAAATCATTTATTTGTTCTCCTACACCAATAAATTTTACAGGAATTTGAAATTGATTTGCAATTGCTAATACAACTCCACCTTTTGCTGTACCATCTAATTTAGTAATGGTTAATGAGTTTACATCTGTTGCAGCAGTAAAATGTTTTGCTTGTTCTAAAGCATTTTGACCTGTTGAACCATCTAAAACTAACATCACTTCATGTGGAGCATCAGGTATTACTTTTTTAATAACTCGTTTTATTTTACTAAGTTCATCCATTAAATGTGTTTTATTATGTAACCTTCCTGCTGTATCAATAATAACTACTTCACTTCCTTTGGCTACAGCACTTTGTACAGTATCAAAAGCTACTGCACTTGGGTCGCTACCCATTGCTTGTTTTACAATAGGTACACCAACACGTTCACTCCAAATGGTAAGTTGGTCAACAGCAGCAGCTCTAAAAGTATCAGCAGCACCCAATAAAACATCATAGCCTGCTTTTTTATAATTATGTGCAAGTTTGCCAATTGTAGTTGTTTTGCCAACACCATTTACACCTACTACTAAAATTACATAAGGCTTTGCATTACTTGGAATTTCAAAATTTTTATAGCTTTCATCATTTGCATCAGTTAATATATTTTGAATTTCACTCTGTAATAAATTATTTAGTTCAGAAGTATTAACATATTTATCTTGTTTTACTCTTTTTTCTATTCTTTCAATTATTTGTAAAGTTGTTTCAACACCAACATCCGCACTAATTAATGCTTCTTCAAGATTATCTAATACTTCTGCATCAACAGTACTTTTGCCTGCAATAGCTTTGGTAATTTTTGCAAAAAAACCTTCCTTAGTTTTTTGTAACCCTTCGTTTAAAGTTTCTTTTTCTTTTTTACCAAACAGTTTATCAAAAAAGCCCATGATTTAAAATTTAAAAACTGAAAATTAAAAAATTGAGTTGAAAGATATTTGTATTTATTAATTGAAACTAAAAAAGCCTTCTGTAATGCACAGAAAGCCTTTGCTAATATGTTATAAAAACTCAGTTAAAATTATTTGGATGCCAAAAAATCTTTCACTTTGTCTTTGTGAACAATAGTTTCTTTAAAAGTATATGCCCCAGTTTTAGGGCTACGAATAGCTTTAATAACTTTAGTCCAGTTTTTAGCTTCTGCTGAAGCTTGAGCATCTTTTACCTTAGCGTTTTTTGAAGCAGCTTTTGCCATAATTATTTAATTTCTTTGTGTAAAGTAACTTTTTTCAAAATAGGATTATACTTTTTTAATTCAAGTCTTTCTGGAGTATTTTTTTTATTTTTCACAGTAATGTAACGGCTTGTTCCTGGTTTTCCAGAAGCTTTATGCTCTGTACATTCTAAAATAACTTGAACTCTGTTTCCTTTCTTTGCCATTTTTATAAATTTATAAACTTTGAAACTTTAGGCTTAAATTTTTTTGCCTTGATTTCTTAAATTTTTAACTACAGAAGATAAACCATTTTTATTTATTGTACGAATACCTTCAGTAGATACTTTTAATGTAATCCAACGATTTTCTTCAGAAAAGAAAAAACGTTTTGTTTGTAAATTAGGTAAAAATCTACGTTTGGTTTTAATGTTTGAGTGAGAAACACTATTACCTGTAAGAGGTTTTTTACCAGTAACTTGACATACTCTTGCCATAACTCTTTTTTTTCAGGAGGGCAAAAGTAGGGAGTTTTAGTTTAATAACCATAGTTAATAGAAAAAATATTTCTATTTGTCTTGTCCTAAAATAGGTTGACGAAAATTCGTTACTTAAATTTGGACAAAATATGCAAGAAAGAGTATTAAACAAAGAGGCTATCATAGCCGAGTATTTAACAGGCGATTATAGTTATCGTCAATTAGGAGCCAAGTATGGCATTGATTTTCGTAAAATTCATTATTGGGTGAGTCATTACAAAGGCAATATAAAGCCCAGAAAAAAAGTAGTCAAGAGCGATAAGCCAGTAGTTGTAACATCTATTGAAGTGCAACGATTACAAGCAGAGCTCCGTAAAACAAAACTTCATAATGAAGTGTTGGAGGAGATGCTAAGATTATCGGAGCAGCTAACTGGAATTGAGTTGCGAAAAAAGTTTGGCACCAAGCGATAGTAAATGTAGAACAAAGTAAGCCGAGGAGTATTACTTCGCTTTGTTCATTGCTTGGTTATAGTCGGCAAGGGTTATATAAAGCACAAAAAACGCATCAGAAAGAGTGTTTTAAAGAAGAATTATTGGTACAACAGGTTCATAAAATACGCATTCATCAGCCAAGAATTGGTGGCAGAAGGCTACACTATATGCTGCAAACATTTATGCAGCAACACCAGATTAGTATAGGCAGAGATGGCTTTTTTGAATTGCTGCTGAACAATGGTTTATTGGTTAGAAAAAGAAAAAGGAAAAAGCCTGTAACTACGAACAGTTTTCATAGGTACAAAAAATATAAGAACCTAATAAAAGAGTTGATACCAGTGAGTTCTAACCAATTGTGGGTAAGCGATATTACCTATATTGGTTTGCAAAAAGGATTTGCATATTTAAGTTTAATAACAGATGCTTACAGCAGAAAGATTGTAGGCTTTTATCTATCAAAAACATTAGAATCTATAGGTAGTATTAGGGCATTAAAAATGGCTTTACAAAACAATCCTAACAGCAGCAACCTCATTCATCATAGCGATAGAGGAGTGCAATATTGTTGCAATGCGTATGTGGGTATACTTAAAAACAGGAAGATAAAAATCTCAATGACCGAAAATGGCGACCCATTAGAAAATGCCATTGCAGAAAGAGTGAATGGGATTTTAAAAGATGAGTTACTGGAAGAAGAATATAAAGATTTTACTTCAGCACAACAAGCAGTAGCCAAGGCAATAAGTGTGTATAACCATTTACGTCCACACAGTAGTATCAGTTACAAAACACCGATTGAACTACATACCAATAATGAACCAGTAGAACGGAAATGGAAAAACTATTATGCAAGAAAGGAAGGCCAAAATGTTGAAGTTGCTGCTGAATTGTACCGATGAAAAAAATATTTCTTTAGCTGTGAATGGCTACAAAATATTTTTTTCATCTACACCCCTTAACTTTGAAAAGTAAACCAATGGCAGGACTAAAAAATAACTGTAAACCTGTCGTAGGATTTAACAACAAAAAGTGTCAACTATTTTCAGGACGAGGCATGCTTTATACAAACCAAATTTCTCGGACAGCACTTTATCAAAACCCATCTTAGACAAGCTGTTTTTAATGGATGCTACTGTTTTCGGACTCTTTAAAGCCATTCTTAAAACCAATGGGAGGCATAGTGATAATGGAAAAAAGAAAGGTGGTATTAAAAAGAATACTGTTTTGCACGGCACCTCATTAATGCCCCACTTTATAGACTTTTCGGCAGCAGCCGATAATGACCAAAATATTTACAGTAAATTACAGCTACCACAAGGTTCTTATTTGGTGTTTGATAAAGGATACAACAACTACAAACAGTATGCAAAACTTACAGAGCAAGGTGTTTTTTTTGTTACTCGACAAAAAGAAAATGCTGTGTATGATATTGCCATAGAATGTTTGCACGATAACAGCACTTCATCTAATATTTTACAAGAAACCATCATCACACAAACTTATAAAGACGAGTTAAACAACCCACAAACATTGAAGTTGAGGCGTATTGCTTGGTATGATGAAAAGCAAAATAGAAGCTATGAATTTATTACCAACAACTTTGAATTGGATGCTGAAACGATAGCTTTATTATACAAATACAGATGGAAAATTGAATTGTTTTTTAAGAAGTTAAAGCAAAACTTTCCCTTGCAATACTTTGTTGGAGACAATCAAAACGCTATTGAGATTCAAATTTGGATGGCTTTAATAGCACTACTATTACTATCAGTGATACACCAAAACAATAAAACCAAGATGGCTTTTAGTGTGTTTGTAACAATCTTTAAACTGCACTTGTTCAACTATATCAGCATCAAGCAACTACTGACTGAATACAAGAAAAAGAAGCCAGCAAAAACTAATCAAACTACTATGTTCAATTCTTCATAGCCCCCTGCTATTGAAAAATAAAAACAAAATACAGCAATATCAAGGTGTGTAGCGACACTTATTCAGCAAATCGAACATTTGTCGGACAATAATGTTTATTATTCTTTTAAGTGACTAAAAATAGCTAATTATGACATTTTGTACCTAAATTTTAGTGTTTATTTCAATGGCATTAATATTGTGTTATTAGTAGCTTCAACTAATTTATTAAAATTTTGGAAATTTTACGAAATAAAAGATATGACTAATCCGAACTTTTTTACAAGTGATGAAGAGACTGAGTTTATGCCTATTCTTCCAATAGGAGAAAATGAAAATGAGCAAGAACAAAGTTTAAAAATACCTGAGGAAATAATTATTTTACCATTAAGAAATACTGTTTTATTCCCTGGTGTTGTTTTACCAATTACTGTTGGTAGAGATAAAAGTGTAAAAGCAGTAGCTGATGCTTATAAAGCAGAAAAATTAATAGGTGTTGTAGCACAAAGAGATAGCAATATAGAAGACCCAGAAGCTCAAGATCTATGTAGTGTAGGAACAATTGCAAAAATTGTAAAACTGATTAAAATGCCTGATGGTGGCACAACCATTATTATTCAAGGTAAAAAACGTTTTAACTTATTGGAGATTACAGCTACTGAACCATATTTTAAAGCAAAAATTAAAACATTAAATGATAGTGCTATTCCCAAAACAGAAACCTTTGAAGCTTTAATTGCCTCTATAAAAGATTTAGCTGCTAAGATTATTCAATTATCACCAAACCTACCTACAGAAGCTGGAATAATTTTAAAGAATATAGAGAATGCTTCCTTTCTTATCAATTTTGTTAGTAGTAATCAAAATACAGAGTTAGCTGAGAAGCAAACTTTGTTAGAAATAAATGATATTACTGCAAGAGCAGAAAAATTAATACAACTTCTACAAAGAGAATTACAATTTGCTGAACTAAAGGATAAAGTTACTAATAAAACAAGAACAGAAATAGACAAACAACAAAGAGAATATTTTTTACAACAACAATTAAAAAGTATTAAAGATGAATTGGGCGGAGATCATAATGAAAAAGAAATTGCAGAGATGAAGAAAAAAGCTGAAGGCAAAAAATGGCCTGAAGCTGCAAAAAATTTATTTAACGCAAGTATTGCTAAGTTAGAAAGAATGCATCCAAGTACACCAGATTATTCTGTTGTTTATAATCATTGCGATTTGATGCTTGAACTTCCATGGGGTGAATACACTTCTGATAATTACGATTTAAAAAATGCAAAAAAAGTTTTGGATGAAGAACATTATGGAATGACAAAAATTAAGAACAGAATATTGGAATATTTGGCTGTATTGAAATTGAAAGGAGATATGAAAAGCCCTATTCTTTGTTTTGTAGGACCTCCAGGTATAGGTAAAACATCTTTAGGAAAGAGTATTGCTAATGCTGTTGGAAGAAAATATACTCGTATTAGTTTAGGAGGTTTACACGATGAGAGTGAAATAAGAGGTCATAGAAAAACATATATTGGTGCAATGCCTGGTCGTATTTTACAAAATTTAAGAAAAGTAAAGACCAGTAATCCTGTAATGATTTTAGATGAGATAGATAAAGTAGGTAGCGATTTAAGAGGTGATCCATCTTCTGCACTTTTAGAAGTATTAGACCCTGAACAAAATAATACTTTTTATGATAATTATTTAGAGCTTGAATACGATTTAAGCAAGGTATTATTTATTGCTACTGCTAATAATATTGCTAATATTCAACCAGCATTAAGAGATAGATTAGAAATTATAGATTTAAGTGGTTATGCTGTAGAAGAAAAAATTGAAATTGCTAAAAGGCATCTTATACCAAAACAAAAAGAAGCTCATGGATTAGCAAAAATAAATTTAAAAATTGCCGATTCTGTTTTACAAAAAATAATTGAAAATCATACAAGAGAAAGTGGTGTAAGAGAATTAGACAGACAATTAGCAAGTATTATGCGTAATGTAGCAAAAGAATTTGCTATCAAAGGAAAAGCAAATTCATCTATTACAAATGCAGATGTAGAGAAAATTTTAGGCAAACCTCGTTATAGCAATGATATATATAAAACTGTAAACATTCCTGGTGTAGCAGTTGGTCTTGCTTGGACTTATGTAGGTGGCGATATTTTATTTATTGAAGCTGCATTGAGTGAAGGAAAAGGAGAATTAAAACTAACTGGTAATTTAGGTAATGTGATGAAGGAAAGTGCTACAACAGCTTTAACCTATTTAAAAGTTAATGCAAAAAAATATAGTATTGATACAAAAATTTTTGAACAAAAAACAATTCATATTCATGTGCCAGAAGGTGCTACACCTAAAGATGGACCAAGTGCTGGTATTACAATGCTTACAGCATTGGCTTCTGCCTTTTTGGGAAAAAGAGTAAAACCTTATGTGGCAATGACTGGCGAAATTACTTTACGTGGTCAAGTATTGCCTGTAGGTGGTATTAAAGAAAAAGTTTTGGCAGCCAAACGTGCAGGATTAAAAGAAATTATTATGTGCTGGCAAAATGAAAAAGATGTACAAGAAATAGATAGCAACTTTATAAAAGGTATTACTTTTCATTATGTAAAAAATATGCAGCAGGTTTTAGATTTGGCAATTACTGAATAATAAAACTATACTTGTTATTCATTTAAAATTCTGTAACCTGTTGTTGGAATATCGAATTTTGAAATAGGTACAGGGCTTACATTAATTTTTGTTGCAGTATATTTTATTATTTGACCATTTTTATCTTGTGATTCATATTCAAGAACTAAGCCTGGCAGATCTTTAAACTGATATTCAAATTCTTTTACTGAAGGTATAAATTTGGGTAAATAATATAAGTTTAAAGAAACTCCATCTGCCAAGGTTAGTATAGCTTTTTTACATTCATAGCCTAAAATAGTTTTGGTTTCATCTAAAGTTTTAATAGTAGTATTTTCAAAACGACTATTAGTTTTTATCCAAGCATCACTGCTAAGTTTAGTTAAAAATTTGTTATTGCCTATTTCTCTTAAAATAACAGCATTACCTGTATTTTTATCATAGATAACAGATTGAGAAAAAGATGGGCTTATAAAATCTACTCTACTTTGATTTCCTTTTATATACACTGTTTTTATAGTAGCTTTAAAGGTTTCTAAAGTAGTATTATCTAAACCTCTTAGCTCACTAACATCAACACTAAAATCAATAGTACATTCTGCTAAAACTCTTGGTTTATCTTGTTGAGCAAAAGGCTGTAAACATGTAAAAGCAAATAAGCTAAAAAGTAAAATTATCTTTTTCATTTTTGTTATTTAATTATAATACATACAATTCTGTGCCAATGTTAAACAAAAAACCTCGTATTTAATTACGAGGCTTTAGAATTTTTTTATTTTTTGGTTTTATTTTTCATTTCTTGAATTTTCTTTTGTGCTTCTACCATTTGTGCATAACGTTCTTGCCATTTATTTTGCTTTTTAGGAGCTTTTCTTTTGGCTTCTATTTTAGCTAAAATTTTATCATGGTCAATAATATATTTTTGAATAATTAGTTGAATGATTAAAGTAACAACGTTAGAAACTGTATAATACCATGTAAGTGCTGATGGCATTCCATTAAATACAAAGAATAAAACAAAAGGGAAAATATAAGGCATATATTTAAATGCAGGATTATCTTGTGCAGTTGGTGTATTGCCCATATTATAAATTGAAATAAAGAAACTGGTAAATACTGCTGTTAAATTAAAAATACTGATATGATCTCCTATTAACCAAATATGTGTGCTCCAACTTATCACATCATCATAAGATGATAAATCTTTTGACCATAAAAACTCTTGACCTCTTAATGCTATATTAGAGTTGAACAAGCTATATAATGCAAAGAATATTGGAATTTGTAATAATGCTGGAATGCAACCACCTAAAGGGTTTACACCTGCTTCTCTAAACAATTTCATTTGCTCCATAGCAAAAGCCTGTTTGTCTTTATCGCCAATTTTCTTTTTTAAAGCATCTAACTCTGGGCGTAATACTTTCATTTTTGCACTACTTAAATAACTGCTATAAGTAAGTGGAGCTGTTATCAAACGAATGAATAATGTAAGCAATAAAATTACCCAACCATAATTGCCTACAAAGCTTGCAAAGAAATTGAAAACTGGAATAATTACATATTTGTTTATTGGTCTAACAAATGAATATAAATCTCTTCCTAAGTTTACAATTCTATCCATTTCTGGCACATCAAGTTTTTTTAAAACATTGTAATCGTTAGGTCCATAATACATTTTAAAAGGAACAGTTATTTCATTTGCTTCTTTTAATTTTATTTGAAATACTGCATCTGCTGTAGCTAATATATTAGAAGTATCAACTTTAGATTTTTCCCATTTTACATCTCCACTATTAAATTTATCTACAGCTATTAAAGTAGTATTAAAAAATTGTTGAACAATGCTTATCCAGTCTGTTGGTTTTTCAAACTTATGCTCAGTTTTGGTCATTATATAATCAAAATCATTGCCTTCATAGAAGCATACATTACTCATTTGATTTCTTTCATACAAAGCACTTTTTTCGTGCCTTATTGTTGTTTGAAGCCAATTAATATTTAATAATCCTTGATTAATTAATGAAGTGGCATTATGCAATTTTATTTGCCAATTTATTAAATAGGAGTTTGGTAATATTGTATATTGATGTTGTATAGTTCTACCAGAAGAATCTGCTAAAGAATAAATGATATTTTGTGAGCCATCTGCATTTTTTTCTGATGATGTTAATTGAAAAAACAAATCATCTGTAAATGAAACTGCATTATTTCCTGTATTAATATTGTAGCCTAACTTATCTGTTGGTGTGCCTAAAATAACTAATGTGCTATCGTAAGAATTATATTTTTTTAATGTTACAGATTTTATTCTGCCACCTTTATTGGTAAAAGCTATTTTCAATAAATCTGTTTCAATAGTATCTATTTTTTGGTTGCCATTAGCTGCACCTGTAAAATTTCCTTCAGTTAATACTTTTTTTGTTGAGTCTGCTTTAATAGAATCCTGAATTGCTTTTTCTTTCATTTCAGGGGTAATTTTTGCTGCTTCAACTCTTGCAATAGAATCTTTCTTTTGTTGTTCAAGCAGCATTGTATGCTTTGCCATTTTATTATTATACCAGAAATAAGCAATAAATAAAATAGCTAATAAAACAAACCCAATAATCGTATTCTTATCTGTCTTCATATTCTTTTCTATATAAATTTAAGAAGTGGCAAAGGTAGGGAACGAGAGTTTATTTTGTTATAACTTGATTTTGAAGAAGAAATGTTAGAAATTTTAGATTTATAACAATAAATTTTAAGTGAAATAAATTGGTAATAAACCTAATTTAAGTGATAAAATCATAAACAGTAGCAATAATATGAAAACAAATTTAGATACCTTATTCGTAATCTGGGTTCAACAACACCAA
This sequence comes from Chitinophagales bacterium, assembly GCA_026931325.1. Taxonomy (GTDB): domain Bacteria; phylum Bacteroidota; class Bacteroidia; order Chitinophagales; family Chitinophagaceae; genus UBA1930. The sequence continues at coordinate 22,256 of JAIXLO010000097.1, forward strand.
CTTCACTTGATTGCTTCGGGCAAAAGCCCTCGCAAAGACGAAAAAGAAAAACGACCAAACACACAGTCAGTAACGAAATAATCAATCACCCATTTACCCAATCACCCATCCTTTAATACTCCATAACTTTTACAAATGCTTCTTTATCTGCTGAAATGGTTACAATAAATATTTTGTTGTATTCAGTTTCATCTAATGCAGAAAATTTTTGTTGCTTTATCAGCATATTTACTAATGCAGGTGTAGTAGTATTATGACCAGCTATCAGTATTGTTTTATTTTTTTCTAAAAGCAATTCATCTGCAAATGCAGATAGTTTTTTATAATCGTAAGAAATAATTTCTTGGTTATATTTTTTGGCTAATGGAGTAACGGTTTGTTGTGTTCTTAAAAAATTGGTTGCATAAATTTTATCTATTGAAAAGTTTTTTAAAGCTGTTACTAAATTTTCTGCTCTTATCAATCCTTGTTTAGATAAAGGAGGATTTGCATGCATTGTTGTTGCACCAACAGAAGAAGTATCTTTTTCTGCATGACGAACTAAAATAAAAGTTGTTTGTGCTTTTGTAACATACACAAAAACAATAGATAGAAATAGACAGATAATTTTTTTCATAGTTGTTAGTTAAACAAAAACAATTGAACTCAAATATACTCTGTAAAAAATAATAAAATAAAGCACTTGCAATAAGAATAATAATATTTAGATTTGAAAAAATGTTTTTATGAAAAAATTATTACATACCCTAAATAGCAATAAAAAGCAAATAATAGTTGCTTTTTTGATAACTGCTATTGCATTTGTAAATAAGCAAAATGCAAATGCTCAAGTATTTCAACATGCCTTTTCTTATGGTGGTGTAGATTATCAAGCTGCTCACAAAATAGTTATTGATAACGATGGAAATAAAATTATTATTGGTACTTTTAGAGGTACTAACGTTGACTTCAATCCATCAACTTCAGCTTCATTTTTATTGAGTAGTGTTGGTGATAATGATATTTACATAGCAAAGTTTAGCTCAACTGGAAATTTTATAAAAGCTATTGGTATTGGTGGTGTAGGAAATGATGCTGGAAATTCAGTTGCTACTGATAATGTAGGTAATATTTATATAACAGGATGGTTTAGAGGAACAGTAGATTTTGATCCTTCTTCTAATGTTGCTAATGTAGTTTCAAATGGAGAATCAGGTACAGATTTAGGTTATAATGGAGAAGTATATTTAGCAAAATACAATACCAATTTAGAATATCAATTGGCTTTTAATATTGTATTGGTGGTACAGGAGTAAATGATGCAGGAACTAAAGTACGTGTTGATAATAATGGAAATGATATCTTGGAGGTTATTTTGCTGGCTCAAATGTCGATTTTGATCCTTCACCAACTAATCAATTTTTGATGAGTACAGCAGGTCTTCATGCAACAGAAGGCTTTGTTGCAAAATATACTTCAAGTGGGTCTTTTGTATGGGTAGTTAAATTTGGAGAAAGTGCTGCTTATGATGCTGGTGTTAGAGATTTTATTTTTGATAGTAATAACAATTTATATGCTGTAGGTTATTTTTCTGGTACAATTGATTTAGCTCCAGGAAGTTCAACTTCTAATTTTACTTCAAACGGGTGTGGTGATATTTTTCTTGTAAAATTAGATAATAATAGAAATTATGTTTGGGGTTTTAATATTGGTGGCAGTGAATGTGATTATTCAATGAGTATAGGAATTGATGCTACTAATAATGTGTATTTAACAGGAACTATCTCCAGTCAAAATATAGACTTTGATCCAGGAGCTGGTGTTGCAAATTTAAATTCTACAAGTGTAGGTGATAATGATGCTTTTATAGCTAAATATAATAATAACGGCCTTTATATTTATGCCTTTACTCTTGGGAGTTCAGGAGCAGATGCTGCATATCATGTTTTAGTTCAAGATGCTGCCTTTACCGTTGTAGGCTCTTTTTCAACAACCATTGATGCTGACCCAGGATTAGGAGTACAAAATTTAACAAGCAGTGGTTTACAAGATATATTTGTTATTAGATATGCTTTAGATGGCACTTTGTTGAATGCTTATCAGTTTGGTTCATCTTCTTCTAATGATTGTGCTTATGGTATTACAGAAAATGAAAATCATGTTATAACTTTTGTAGGAACATTTGGTGGAACTAATGTAGATTTTGATCCATCATCTGGGCAAGCTTTGTTAAGCAGTAGTGATGGCTATGATGCATTTTTTGCTTCTTTTAATTTTAACTCTTCACTACCTGCAACATTAACTTCATTTAGTGCTTTGCAAAAAGGTAAAGATGTTGTTTTGAATTGGGCAGTAACTAATGAAATAAATGTTGCTTATTATGATATTGAATATTCAAAAGATAATACAAGATTTAGTAGTATAGGAACTATACCAGCTAAAAAAGGTTCAGCAGAAATTGCTTATACTAAAACACATTATGGAGTTAGCAATGGAACTCATTTTTATAGAATTAAAACTGTGGATAAAGATGGGAAATTTGTTTACAGCAATATTATAAGAATAGAAATTACAACACCTAATGAGTTGTTAATTTACCCTAATCCTGCAACTACTGATAAAATAAAAATTCGTTATAATGCTGTTTCAAATGCAAAATATAATGCAGTAATTATAAATGCTAATGGACAAATTGTGCGTCAAAAAAACTTATTTGAAATGATGAATGAGCAAGATATATATATAGGTAATCTTGCCAATGGTATTTATACTATCAGGTTGATTGATGATAAAGGGAATACATCAACAACAACTTTTATAAAAGCAAACTAATTTTAGCTAAATAACAGTTGATAATAACTTTTCTTAAAATGCTCAATGTCAAAGTTATCTTTTGCATATTGAGCATTTTTTTTGCTTATTTCTGAAAGTAGTAGCCTGTTTTGATGAAGTTCTGAAATATAATTTTTCATTTCACTTACTACAATATTTTCACTATCTGTTTCGGTAGTAATAAAGCCATTCATTTTTTGTTTTACATGAATGGGTAAATCTCCTACAGGTGTTGCTATTATAGCACAGCCATAGCTCATAGCTTCCATAACTACAATAGGGAATCCTTCTGTATTAGATGTAATTAACAAAACATGCGATTGCTGATACAACGATGCTAATTTATTTTCATCAGATATATTACCTTCTAAAATACAATGATGTTTTAATGAATATGGAATAGCATTTTCAACATCACCTGCAAGTGTAAAAACTATTTCAGGGTTTGTTGCATGAATTTTTTCTGCAATTTCTGCAACTATATGTACTCTTTTTTCTTCTGTACCTCTGCCAACATATAATATTTGCAATGGAGTTGTAAAGTCTTTATGAGTAGGTTGTACAGGTAAAGTAATACCATTGCAGATATAAACTATTTTGTTGTTGAACGAAAGTGGGATATTTAATTTTCCATATTGCTCTAAATGATTTTCAATTCTTACTTTACTAATCATTATTGTATGATGAATGAAAGGTATAAACGGCACTCTTATCCAAGAAAAACTATTGAAAGAATGTATCAGTTCTATTTGTTTAATCGTTGGTTTTATCCAAGGGCTTATTTTATAACCAAAATTACTTTGTCCATTAAATACAATAGGTTGTAGTGTTTGTTTATTGATATAACCTGTTATTATACCACGATATATGAGATTAAAAAAGTATAGCCATTTATTATCGGTATAGCTACTAATATTTTTTATAGTACAATTACTTTGTTGAAAGGCTTTATAAAAAATGGTGTCGGTAGATTTTCTTGTAAAAAAAATAATACAATCTTTATTACCCACAGCTTGTGCAATAAAAGCATGTACTTTTTCCGCACCTCCTGTATGATAAAAAGGGAAAAAGAAAAATATTTTGTACTCTTTGCCTAAAGGGTTTAATGCAGCAATACATCTACCCAATAAAACAAAAGGATAAATAAAAATATTTTCCATTTTTCTTTTTAGTATATAGTGTTTGTACTTCATATAATCGGTTTCTACAGGCTCAACCTTATCTATCACATTGAGCTTGCATGTCACATTGAGCCTGTCGAAATGTGATTGTCTTCGACTTGCTCAGACTGACATTTTTTAAACTTTCCTGTCACATTGAGTTTGTCAAAATGTATTTAAACCTGCTTCTTCCAATAATTCTTAAAAAATTTCCCTACACTTTTTATCATATCCATGCATCCTGTAAAAAATGTTTTTAGTATAAAAGTATTTAATCGCTTTTGCTTTAATTCATTTAGCACAAACTGCCATTTTACTTTTCTCATTCTGGTAAACAAGTTTATGTTTCTTGTTCTCGTAAAAGAAGTAGAAAGTATTCTGTGTAACACTAATGGCTCATTAAGTTTAGCAATAATTTTATTTTGAGAAGTAAGCCTCAACCATAAATCATAATCTTCAGATAGCTTTTGCGTTGGTTCGTATTGAAAGGCTTTTAATACATCTGCTTTTATAACAACTGTTGGATGTGCAATACAATTATTTTTCCATAAAAAACTACGAATTTCTTTTGTAGAAACATTTTGTACATCATCATTCCAAACACCAATATTGTTATTATTTTCATCAATTAAAGTTACAGTACTTGCAACTACATCTACCTTTTGATTGTTTTCTAAAAACTGAATTTGCTTTTCTAATCTGTTATTTAAACAAACATCATCACCATCCATTCTGGCAATATATTTTGCTTGAGATGATACTAAACTTATTCCTTTATTAAGGTTATTTATTAAGCCAATATTTTTTTCGTTGATGATAAGTTTTATTCTTTTATCAGATATTTTTTTAAGAATATTCAGTGTATTATCTGTAGATGCATCTTCTAAAATAATTAATTCAAAATTGGTATAAGTTTGTTGCAATACACTATTTACAGCTTGTGCAATATATTTTTCACAATTATACACAGGCATTATAATGCTTATCAATGGTTGATTATTTTCAATAGCCATTTACAAAAACAATGATTAAAAATCTTTAAACTTTTTTTGTTCTGTTTTTAAATTCAAGAAAAATAGTTGATGCTACTAATAAGTAAATTAAAATTGCTGAAACGCTGGACATTTTCCAACCTACTGCATGACTTGCAGGTTCAAACTTAAATACAATTTCGTGTTCACCCGCAGGTATTGGCATACCACGTAAAATATAATTTACTTTAGCATAAGGTGTTAATTTTCCATCTATATAAGCATTCCATCCCTTATCATAATAAACTTCACTAAACACTGCAAACTGTGTTGATGTTGATTTGCTTTTATATTTTACAACATCATTTTCTTTTTTCTCTAATCCAATTTTTGCAGTAGAATCATAACTAAAGTTTGTATTAGCAATATTATCAAAGCCTTTACCTATAACAGCAGTATCTTTTACATCTAAATTAGTAAGAGCATCCATTTCTTCTCTTGGCGTTGAAGCTTTTCTTAACCCTTTAATGAACCAAACAGAACCACAAGCATCAGGATTTACTTCTACTTGATTTGCATTGCTTGTACCATGAATAATATATTTTGTATTAAGCATATCCAAAACAGGTTTGCAGTTTGGATAATTGTATAATTGGTTTTCTGCTAAATCCTGAAAAAGACTCAGTTTTGCAGCACTATAACCACCAACTGATTGATGATAATAAGCTGACCTTGCACCATAATTAATAGCAGCTTGTGCACCATTACTTACATCAAAAACTCTGTAATCTGATTTATCCTGAAGAATAAATTTATCTGCTGGTGTTGGTACAAAACCTGCTTCATATTCATCTTTATATTGATAATTGTCTTTGTTTAAATAAGTAGTATCAACAGACATAATATCAATAAATGCAAAAACACCAACTGCTGCAATTAACATCCAATCTTTAATTTTATTTTTAATACTCAACCAAATTGCTAATGCTGCAACAGCAATAAAAAATACTGAACGAAGAATATCACTCATAAATAAACTTCTTCTATCATCAATCAATCCATTAATCATTTTTTTACCAGCATCAAGAAAAACACTTTTCGTTTCAGCATCAGGTATATTATTGATTGATTGCATTAAATTGTTATCAGCCTCTCCTTTATAATCAAAACCAAAATACATCATTAATAAAATCACAAAAACACCAATCGTAATAAATAACCCTTTTTTGTATTTAGCAAACAACAATAATTTATCTTTAGTATCTATTATTTTTTGAAGTGCTAAAACAGCCATCATATTTAATAAAAAAGTTGGAACAACCAATATCATACTTGGTGCTCTAAACTTATTATACATTGGTAAATGATTAAATAAAAATGTATTGAAGCCTTTGAAATAACTTCCCCAACTCATCATTATAGTTAATATCGTAACAGCTAAAATCCACCATTTGTATTTGTTATCTAAAATTACAAAACCAAGTATTGCTAAAAAGCAAATAATAGCACCAACATAAGGTGGACCAGAAGTTCCACCTATACCTCCCCAATAAAAGCTTAAACCACCTTGTAACTGACGGCCAATTTGAGGATTCATTTCTTGTAAAGCTTGTACAGCTTTTGATTTATCTTCAGACACTTCCATTTTGTTGCTTCCTCCAAACATTCTTGGTACAAGCATTACAAAAGGTTCTGTTTTATACATGCTATAACTGAAAGCATATTCTTCTGTTAAACCCTGATTGGTAGATTTAGATTTTGCATCTGCTAATTGAGAGCCTCCACGAATAGATTCTTTTGTATATTCTTTATCTGGCAATAAAAGAACAGCATTTTGTAAAGCCCCCAAACCTATGCCTGCTAAAGAAATAAAAGCAGCAATCATTAAATGCTTGTATTCTTTTTTAAGAATACATTGTATAGCAAAAGATATGCTCATAAAAGCAATAATTATCATTGCATAATAAATAATTTGATAATGCTTTTGAGCAAAAAGTGTTGCAGTGAAAAGTGCTGATAATGATGCACCCCACCAATATTTTTTATTAAAAATTAAAACCAATGAACCAATAAGACCTGGTAATACAGCTAATGAAATCATTTTGGTATCGTGTCCTTCTGCTACAATAATTACATTATAAGTTGCATAAGCATAACACAATGAAACTGCAATTCCAATCCAATGCTTAACTTTTAAAACTTGCGATAAAAAATAAAAACAAATACTTGCCATAAAGAAAAACATAAATGGCTTTGGAAGTTTAAGTGATATGATGTCCATAAAATAATAAGCCACCATATTATTGCTTCTTCCTTTAATCATATAACCTGGCATACCACCAAACATGCCATTTGTCCACAAAGGCACAATACCTGTAGATTCATAAGCAACTTCTTGATTTTGTGCCATTGCTTTCCATTGAGAGATATCGGCTTGTTGTAAAACATTTCCTTCTAATGCAGGTTTGCAATACAATAATGCAACTACTAAAAAAATTGCAACAGCAATAGCATGTGGTGTTATTTGTTTCCAGTTAATGTATTTCATTCATTTTAATTTTAAGAGATGGCAAATTAATGTTATTTTTCACACCAAAATAAAAATATGGGATGGCTTTTATTTTTAAGTAGAGTTAGTTTTATCTGCAATATCTGTTATGTACTTTCTGTTGTTGGTAGATATTTCAATTTAGAGCAAATACACGATAGTGTAAAAAATACTGTGATAATATTGGGTTTTATAGCTGTTTTTATAAATGTTTTGGTTAATTTATTATGGATTTTTAGTTTAATAATAAGTAAAAAATCAGCTCCATTATGGTTGGGTATTGTAAATTTTTTGTTTTTAATTTTTCAAATAGTTAATTCTTTTATTATTGAATTATAATTTAAAAAAATAGTTTCTTGTTAGAAGTTTTCTTTTAAAATTTTTACTACTATTTTATCAATTGGTAATGTCACAGATTCTTCATTAAAGTTTTTCCATTCAATAAAACGAAAACTCTCAGGTACAGGTGTTTTATGTATTTTATGTTCTTCTGAAAAATCAAAAGGGATATTAGAAGTTTTTAAAGAAGCAATATTTTTTGCATGAACAAAATAATAAATGCTGATTATTTGGTCTGTATTATTGAATGCAGAAATTTGAAAAAAGTCTGTTGTGTAAATATGCTTTCCAACAGAAATATTTAACCCTGTTTCTTCTTTAAATTCTCTTTTTAAACAATCTATAGTTCCTTCACCAAATTCAAGCCCACCACCAGGGAACTTTGTATAATATTTGCCTCTAATAAATTCATCGCTTACTAAAACTCTTTTATGTTCATCTAATAAAATTCCATAAACTCTAATATTAAAAAGTGCCATAAGTTGTCATTATTTTGTTTGATAGTTTTTAAAAATTAGCTCAAAGATTTTTTTGCTATTTCATTTGCTGCAATAAATGCTGTAGTCCAAGCATTTTGAAAATTAAAGCCTCCAGTAATTCCATCAATATTTAAAACTTCTCCTGCAAAAAATAAGTTTTCTACTAATTTGCTTTGCATAGTATTTACATCAACTTCATTTAATTGTATGCCACCACATGTTACAAACTCTTCTTTAAAAGTAGTTTTACCTTTTACTCTAAACTCTTGTGCAGTAAGGCTTTTAATAAGATTATTTTGTTGTTTAGATGAAATATCAGCCCAATGTAAATTTTCATTTATTTTATTTTCTTGTAAAAAATATTGCCATAATCTGTTGGGTAATCCAAAAGGATTTTTTGCGTAAATTTTATTAGAAGCAAATTTTTGACGAAGTATTTTCCATTCTTCTTGTAAACTTTGTTCTGAATAATTACCAAGCCAATTAATAATAATATTGAAGTGATAATTTTTTTCTGCTAATTCTTTTGCTGCATAAGCAGATAATTTTAAAACAGCAGGTCCGCTAACTCCCCAATGAGTAATTAGCAATGCTCCTTTATTGTGCAGTTTTGTACCTGCAATTTTTATTTGAGTATTATCAACGCTTATACCCATCAATGTTGTTAAAGAATTATTAGGAATATTAAATGTAAATAATGATGGTATTGGGTTTTCAATATTATGACCAAGTTTTTTTATCCAATCAAACTGTGCAGATTTTGGATAACCTCCAGTAGCAATACATAAATAGTTACAAAGAAATTTTCTGTTATCATTTATATATAATTTAAAAATTTTTTCTTGTTGTTGAATTTCTTTTACTTCACAATTCATTAATATTTCAATATTATATTTATTAGCTTCTTTTAAAAAGCAATCAATAATTGTTTGAGAAGTATTTGTTGCAGGAAACATTCTTCCATCTTCTTCAGTTTTCAATAACACATTTCTTTCTTTGAACCATTCTATTGTATGTTTGGTATTAAACCAATGAAAAGCTTTTTTTAAAAAGTTAGTGCCACGAGGGTATTTTTTTATTAGTTCATTTATATCAAAACATTGATGAATAACATTACATCTTCCACCACCACTAATTTTTACTTTGCTTAATAATTTATTTGATTTTTCAATAATAATTACTTTAAGAGAAGGATTGAGTTTTGCAGCATTTATAGCACAAAAAAAACCTGCTGCACCGCCGCCAATAACTATCAATGTTTTTTGCATAAAAAATTATGAAACAAAACTACAAGTTCGTAAGTGTATTGCAAATAAAAACACCCTTTTTCAAGGGTGCTTTATTTAATCTATCTTTCAGAGGGTTTCTTTTTACCTGCTTTTAATTTTTCTAATACAGCATCTAATCTTCTTTGTCTTGTATCAGATCTTTTAGCTGCTTGAATCCATTTTACATATTCCTTTTGATTAGGCGTAGGAAGAGATGTGAAGAATTCTTTTATTTTTTGATATTTATCAAAAATTCTCTCCAGTTCAATTGGATAATGAACTAAGCTCTTTTGAAAGTTATCAGACATTTCAACTTTAGGGTCAGGTTGAATAATTGGCATATCTTTATTTCTCTTAAATTGAACAGCACTCCACATGTGGTCTAAAACTACATCTTCAATTCTTTCATATCCATTATTTTTAAGAATATCCCAACTACTTTCACGATTTAAGTCACTTGCAATTTTACTTGTTTGCTTAGGGCAAGCAATCCAAAGTTTACTGTTATCATGTAAAGCTGTAAGAACTTCTCTTACAACATTATTTAGCTGAAATTTATTAACTGCAAAAACTAAAGCAAAATCTACTTTTTTAACCTTTAATAAAGGGGTTACATTTTTTGCATAAGATAATTTAGAAAACTGCTTTTCAATTCCAGATGGTACACCTTGTATTAGCAGATTTTTTTCATCTTGTAATGATAATTTTTCAAACAAACTTAAATTAGACATATCCTAAAAGAAATTTTTCAGGTGATGTAAAAAGGAGCACAAAGTTAATAAAATTATATTAAGTAAGCTAATAATCTACCTATTAAATAGAATTTTTTAACGACACATTAAAATTATTTTATTGATTATCAATGCTAAAATTTTAATTAGAAATTGGTCTATAATAATCTCTAATTGTTTCATCCATTATTTTACTAAGTTCTTCAATTCTTACTTCTTCAGCAGGGTGAGTACTTAAAAAAGCAGGAGGCTTTTGTCCTTGAGATAATTTTTCCATTCTTTGCCAAAGAGGTATAGCTTCACGAATATTATAACCTGCTAATGCAGCATAACGTAAACCAAATTTATCAGCTTCTAATTCTTGTTTTCTACTATGTGGTAACATAAAACCAACTTGTGTAGAAACACCATAAGCTGTCATAAATAAATTTTGTGTTTGTTGAGGTTTTGTAGATAATGCTGTGCTTAAAGCTACTCCTCCTAATTGTTGTAATAATCCCTGACTCATTCTCTCATTTCCATGACGTGCAAGAGCATGAGCTATTTCGTGCCCCATTACTACAGCTAAAGCTGCTTCATTTTGTGTAATAGGTAATAAGCCTGTATAAACAACTATTTTACCACCAGGCATACACCAAGCATTTACTTCATTACTTTCTACTAAATGATATTCCCACTCATAACCATTTAATTCACTAATTAATCCTTGCTCAGTATAATATTTAGTAATTGCATTAGTAATTCTTTTACCCACTCTATTAACCATTTCAGCATCTTTATTAGTTGCAGTATTAACAATTTTACTTTTATTTAAAAATTGTCTGTACTCAGTTTTTGCCATTGTTTGTACTTCTGTTTCAGATACTAAACTTAATTGAGAACGTCCTGTAATACTATTTGTATAGCAACCTAACATTACTACACTTAAGCAACAGATAATTATTAGCGTTTTTACTTGCATCATTTTATGGTAAAGTTTAAAATAAATTTAAAAATAGTTGCAACAAAGATAGATAATGTATTGAATAGCATTTTTTGATGGCTCCAACTAACAAAATTTTAAAGATTATTTATATTAACCTTTCAGTTTAATTAATGATAAAATTATGAGTAGGGGAAAACCACTAATTTTTAAAATGCAGATTTCCCCTCTTACTTTCTTGAGTATTGCAATTGAATTTTGTGTTGAAATAAAAAACAACATTATGAAAACAAGTTTTATAAAAAGAATTAGTGCAATACTTATAGCAACAAGTATATTAGCATCTTGTTCTAAAAGCAGTAATTCATCAACAACAGAAACACCTGCAACTATTTATGTTGGTGGTTACACTTATGAATCTGCAAATTTTGGTGAAGTTATTTGGAAAAATGGTGTAGAACAAAAAGTATTTGACTCAACTTTAATGCCTTCAAGTGGATATGTACGTTATCCTGGTGCTATTTATGATTTAGATATTGAAAATGATAAAGTATATGCTGCATGGAAGCTTAGTTATAAAGCTTTATCAGCATATTACCCTACTGCTAAAACATATTTATGGAAAAATAGCTCTAATACACTTTTAATAGATAATGATTACAATGTAAATCCTAAAGCTATTGATGTAAGTGGAACAGATATTTATTTTGGTGGGTTTTATACTAATACTTACGAATATCCAAGTATTTGGAAAAATAATGTTAGAACACAATTACCAGGAGGTACAGGTACAGTAAATGATTTATATGTAAATAATTTAGATATATTTGCTGTAGGTAGTTTAAGTGCTAATACAACAGCTGCATATTGGAAGAATGGTGTATTAACTTCTTTAGCAACTGGTAATGGTTATAGTGCAAATGGAATTGCCTATTTTAATAATGATATTTTTGTAGCAGGTGAAGGCAAACTAGGTGGTGTAAATGATAATAGAAGTGCATTGATTTGGGTAAATGGAGTTCAGCAAAAATTAACAACACCAAGTTCACAACAAGGTGCTGCAGCAAATAGCATAGCTCTTTCTTCTACAAAAATATGTGTTGCAGGATATGCATACTCTGGCTCTGATCAAAGAGCTACTGTTTGGATAAATGGTACACCAACCTTACTATCTACATCAGAAAGTATGGCTTATGCTGTTGCTATTAAAGACAATACTGTTTATGTAGTGGGATATGAAAAACCTAATAATTATTATAGAGCTAAACTATGGAAAATTACTGCTACTAATACTGAAAGTATCAACCTAAGTAATGGTACTGCAGATGCAAAAGCTTATAGTATTAAAGTAAAATAATTATAAACCTAAAACACTTAATATGAAAACAACCTTTGTAACACTACTTGCAACATTATTATGTGCTGTAATTGCAGATGCACAAATTATAGAACGTGCTAAAAACCGTACAAAAGATAAAGTAAAAGATAGAACAGAACAAAAAACAGATGAAACTATTGATAAAGGATTAGATAAAGTTGAAGAAGGTATTGGCAACTTATTTAAAAAGAAAAAGAAAAAAAATAAAGACACTGAAAGTAAAACTGAAAATAAAAACAATAACTCTGAACAAGAAACTGAAAGTACACAAAACGATAGTAATGATGTACCTGAGTTTAAAGAATATAAAGGCTCTACATTTATACCAGGTAAAAATATTTTATTCTACGAAAACTTCGACTCTACATATATAGGTGCAGGTAATGGAAATTGGTTTGTAAATGAAATTGATGCAAGTGAAGAAAATGAAAGACCAAATATTAGAAGCATATCACAAACAAAAGGCAAATGGCTTAAAATGCCTAAAAAAGGTTTAGCATTTCCTAACAGTTTTAAAAATTTACCAGAGCAATTTACTATTGAGTTTGATATGTATGTAGATCCTGAAAAAATGAGTGAAATGGAAGGTGGTTTAAGTACCAATTTTGTAGCTAAAAGCAACCGAGAAGAATACGATTTTCATTGGAGCCCTGAACCTGCTTTAACTATTGATGTACACCCTCATGGACCAACAAAATTTGTAAATATATTAGCTATTACAGAGTATAGTGATACAAAAAACTATGAGGATAGAATTTTATTAAATGAAACTTTTAAAAACGATTGGAAAAAGAATGAAGTAAATCGTGTATCAATAGCAAGAAATGGACAACAAGTTTCTTTATACTTAAATGGTAAAGAAATGTTTAACCTACCGAATGCTCTACCTAAAAAAGAACAATACAATTTAATACTTACAACAAATATGTGGGGCGACGGAATTTTTATTTCTAATTATGTAGTTGCAGGAAATATTGCTAATGCTGTAGAAGAAATAAAAACTGAAGGAAAATTTGTTACCAATGCTATTTATTTTGATGTAAACTCTTCTAGAATAAAACCTATTAGCTGGGCTACTATTAATAACATAGCACAAGCAATAAAATCTACCAATAAAAATGTATTAATTGTAGGACATACAGATAGCGATGGAGATGATAACTTAAATTTAAAACTCTCTCAAAAACGTGCAATTGCTGTTAAAAACACTTTAGTAAAAGAATTTGGTATTCCTGAAAGTCGTTTTATTACAGATGGTAAAGGAGAAACTGAACCTGTAGAAAATAATCAAACTGCATCTGGTAAAGCTAAAAATAGAAGAGTAGAATTTATTTTACAATAAAACAATATCATTTTTAAAATAGTATTTTTTAGTAAAAATCAACCATAATAAAAAGTTAGTGTATAGGTTGCATTTATTATATTGCAATATAATATAATAAACGTTCTACACATGCAAATTCTGCTGGCAGATGATCATACAGTTTTATTAGATGGTTTAGAGTTATTACTATCCACTTTTGACTTTGTAAAAAAAGTAGATAAAGCTGTAAACGAAGAAGAACTATATCATCAATTATCTAATAATCCCTTACCAGATATTATTTTATTAGATATTGTATTTGGTAAAACTGATGGTAAAGAATTATGTAAAAAATTAAAACAACAATACCCTCAAATAAAAATTATTGCACTAACAAGTTATAGCGATATAGCTACTGTTAAAGCATCTTTACAAGCAGGGTTTGATGGTTATTTATTAAAATCTGAAGATAGAAATACTATTATGCAAGCTTTACAAACTGTTGTAAATAACCAACAGTTTTATAGCCCTCAAGTAAAAAATAGTTTTTTTAATCAGAGCGTTGCAAAAAATAATGCTACATTAACTAAAAGAGAAGAAGAAATTTTAAAATTAATTTTAGATGAAAAAACTACGAAAGAAATTTCTGAAGAACTTTTTATATCAGAAAAAACAGTAGAAAATCATCGGGCAAGTTTAATGTTAAAGTTAGATGCAAAAAATATGGCAGGATTAGTAAAAAAAGCTATTACAAAAGGATATATCTAAAATATATAGAATGAAATATTGCATACTGTTTATCTTATCTATTATTACTATAGCTACTCATGCTCAAAAAAAATATTATGAACATGATTTTATAGATGCTTCTATAAAAAAGTTATATATAGAAAGTGAAACCTGTTTAAAAACAACAGAAAAAAATTGTAAAAATATTTTTGTAGAAGCTATTAATATTGGCAAGAAAAAGAAAGTTGCTTATATGGATTTTCTTTACTTTCAGTTAGGTTATTTTTTTGATTTAACAGAACAGTTCGACTCTTCTCTTCATTATACAAAATATGCTTATCAACTAAGTAATAAAAAAGATACATTATCTGCATACAGAATTATCATCAATTCATTAGGAGCAAATTATTTTAGAAATGGCAACTATGATAGTGCTATAAAATATATGTTGCTAACAGTAGAGTTAGAAGAAACAAGAAATAACAGACCTATTTATTTAGCTTATGCTTATAATAATTTAGGTGTAGTATTAGGTATCAATGAAAATTATGCAGAAGCTGTAGGATATTTTAAAAAAGGATTTTATTTATTAGAGAAAATAAAAGACACTACAATTATTGCCAACATTGCATCTAACACTGCTATTTATCTTAAAAAATTAGATAAAATAAATGAAGCTCAAGAATGGGCAAGTAAAGCATTAGTTTTTGCAGAAAAATATAATAACGCTAGTGCATATTGTTATGCAAATTACATTTTAGGTACATCTGAAAAAAATATAGATAAGGCTTTAGCTTATTTAAAATTAGCAATTGATAAAGCAAGAGTTGTAAATATGAAAGTAGTACTTGCAGATGCTCTTGATATTTATGGAGTAAAACTCTCTGAAAAAGGAAAAATGCAAGAAGCTGCATTAGCAATAGAAGAAGCCATATTACTACATAAAAATGCAAATTATACTACAGGCTTAATAGCTGCCTATAAAAATGCAGGATTAATTTATTACAGAAAAGGTAATTTTAAATTATCGTCAGAGTATTATCAAGAATATACAGAGTTATATACTAAAACAATTCCAGAAGAAAATAAAAAAAGAATAACAGAACTAACTACAAAATTTGAAACAGAAAAGAAAGAAAAACTACTTGCCGAACAACAATTAATTATTCAAAAAAAACATACACAATTTAAAAATGTAATTTTTATTAGTATAGTGCTTTTACTTGCTGTATTAATTTATATTGTATATATCAGAAAAGTACAAAAACAAAAACTTAAACTTTTAAAACAAGAAAATGAAAATGCAATTTTAAATGCTGTAATTAATAGCGAAGAACAAGAAAGAAAAAATATAAGTAGCAATTTACATGATAGTGTTGCAGCTAAATTAGGTTCTGCAAAAATGAGTTTACAAGCTATTCCTTTTCTTTCAGAAGAAAAGAAAGCTGAGCAATTAGAAAAAACAGCACAACTTATTAGTAATATTCATAAAGATGTAAGAAATATTGCACATAATCTATTACCTGTAACTTTAGAAAAAGAAGGTTTAATAGCTGCTGTTAATGAATATGTTGATGAAATAAATCAGCTTAAAATTATTAATATAGAAACTTTTATAGACTCAGTTAGATTTACCAATTTACCTAAAAGAAATGAAATTATTATTTACAGAATTATTCAAGAGCTTATCAATAATATTGTAAAGCATGCCAATGCAACTAAAGCAAGTATTCATATTACATCAGAAAATAATCAATTAAATATTAAAGTTGCAGATAATGGTATTGGCTTTACCACAAATAAAGAAAATCAAGGATTGTATAGTATTAAAGAACGTATTACTGCTATTAATGGTACATTTAAAATAAATAGTGAAGAAGGTAATGGTACTACAGTATCTCTTTCATTAAATGTTTAAATAAAAATATTTTATTGTGCAAATAAATGATATCATTCATTTTACAAAAAAAGCCTGAATTAAAATTCAGGCTTTCATTTATTTAATTATGGTAACATTAATCTTTTAGTTTACTATGTTTTCTACTATAACCAAAGTAAATTATAAAACCTAAAAGTAACCAAGCTAATAAACGAGCCCAGTTTTCCCAACCTAATCCAAAAATCATAGCTCCACAAGTTATCATACCTAATATTGGCACTAAAGGAACAAGAGGAGTTTTAAATTGTCTTGGCATATTCGGTTCTTTCTTTCTTAAAATTATAATAGCAGCACAAACTAATATAAATGCAAATAAAGTACCTATACTTGTCATGTGGCCAACAACATCTCCTGGAACAAATGATGAGAACAATGCAACTAAAACAAGAATTACAAGATTCCCTTTATATGGTGTTTTAAATTTTGGATGTAAATCTGAAAATACTTTTGGTAATAATCCATCTCTACTCATAGAATAGAATACACGACTTTGTCCTAAAAGCATTACTAAAATTACAGAAGAAAATCCTGCAAGAATAGCAACAGTTATTGATTTGCTTAACCAACCATAACCATGCATTGCTTCTTGTATTGCTGCTACTACAGATGCTTCACCTCCTTTTGCTGGATCTCTAAAAAAATCTACAGGTGCTAAACCAGAAAGCACATAAGAAAATAATACATATAAAATAGTACAAATGATTAAAGAACCAATAATACCAAATGGCATATCTTTTTTAGGATTTTTAGTTTCTTGTGCTGCTGTACTTACAGCATCAAAACCTATAAATGCAAAGAATACTGTGCCTGCAGCACCTAAAATTCCCATGATGCCACCAAAATTATAAGTAGTACCATGATGGTCTGTATATTTTGTAGGTTCTGGAATAAATGGTGTATGATAATCAGGATTAATAAAACTCCAACCAAATGCAATTACTAAAACTACAATAGCTACTTTAATAATTACAATAAGATTATTTACTAATGCAGATTCTTTGGTGCCTTTTATTAATAATAAACTTAATAAAGATACAATACCTAATGCAGGTAAATTAATAATACCACTTACACCATCTGGAGAAACTTGAAATGGAGAGTGACACCATTCATAAGGTATAGGACTCATGTGAAAAACTTCTACCAATAAATTATTTAAATATTCACTCCATGCAATACCTACAGTTGCTGCACCTACAGCATATTCTAACACTAAATCCCAACCAATAATCCAAGCCATAAATTCTCCCATTGTTGCATAAGTATAAGTATATGCACTACCAGAAATAGGTATAGATGATGCAAGTTCTGCATAACATAAACCTGCTAAAGCACAACCTATAGCAGCTAATAAAAAACCTAATGTAACAGATGGACCAGCATTTTGTGCAATAGCTGCTGCTGTTCTTACAAATAATCCTGCACCTATTATAGCACCAATTCCTAATGCAATTAAACCCCATCCTCCTAAAGTACGTTTTAAAGAATTTTCTCCAGTTTCATTTGCTTCTGCAAGTAAAGAAGCAATAGACTTTTTTGTAAATAAACTCATAAGTTGGTTTTGATGATGTATTAATTAGAGTTGAAAAGTAAGTTATTTCAATTTATTTCTTTCATTCTTTTTTTATTTTTTTATGAACGATATAAAAAAAATTATTTTAGATGATAATAATTTTAGAAATATTAAATCAGCTACATACTTTATTTTTCAACAATTTTATAGCTAATAGCATACAATTCTTTATCTTTATTTTGTTTGTTTTAAAACATTACTATATTCTTGCGTATGAATAAAAAAGTATCCATCTTTTCATTACTTATTGTATTTACAATTGTAGCTTTCTTATACCTTTTTAAACTTCAATTTAATATTGCTATACCCGAAAGTGTACTTATTACTTCAAGATGGTTATTAGTTGCAACATTATGTTATTATGGTTTTTTGAAAAAAAATTTAACCACTTGGATTTTGATAAGTATGGTTATAGGTATTATGATTGGATTAGATTTTCCTTCATTTGCACCTAACTTACAAGTTTTAAGTAAAATATTTTTAAGATTAGTAAAAACAATTATTGCCCCAATATTATTTGCTACATTGGTTGTTGGTATTGCTGGTCATTCTAATTTAAAACAAGTGGGCAGAATGGGTTGGAAATCTATTGTGTATTTTGAAATAGTAACAACCCTTGCATTAATTATTGGTTTAATTGCTATTAATATTTCTCAAGCAGGAAAAGGTATTCATATTCCAGAACATTTTAATCAAGAAATGCCAGAAGCAAAAGCACAAACTTGGCAAGATGTTATTTTACATATTTTTCCTGAAAACATAATAAAATCAATGTATGCAGGTGATGTATTGCCTATTGTAGTGTTTAGTGTAATATTTGGTATTGCACTTGCCATGCTTAATGAAGAAAAGAGAAAACCATTATTACATTTTTCTGAAAGCCTTGCAGAAACCATGTTTAAGTTTACTAATATTATTATGTACTTTGCTCCATTTGGTGTTGGTGCAGCAATAGCTGTAACTGTTGGTCATTTAGGTATTGATATCTTAATATCATTAGCAAAGTTGTTATTTACACTTTATGCTGCTTTAATTGTTTTTTTAGGTGGCGTTTTATTATCTGTAGCTTTAATAATAAAAATTCCAATAAAGAAATTTATTCAAGCAGTTTCTGAGCCTGTATCTATAGCATTTGCTACAACAAGCTCTGAATCTGCTTTACCTATTGCTATGGAAAATATGGAGAAATTTGGAGTTCCTCGCAAAATGGTTTCATTTGTTCTGCCTACAGGATATACTTTTAATTTAGATGGAACAACTTTATATTTATCTTTAGCCTCAGTGTTTGTAGCACAAGCTGCTGGCATACATTTAAGTTGGGAACAACAATTATTTATGGGCTTTACTTTAATGATTACGAGTAAAGGTGTAGCTGGAGTTCCAAGAGCTTCATTAGTAATTTTATTAGGAACTGCTGCTTCTTTTGGATTACCTGTTTGGCCTATTTTAGCAATTTTAGGAATTGATGAATTAATGGATATGGCTCGTACATCTGTTAATGTTATTGGAAATTGTTTGGCAAGTTGCGTTATAGCAAGATGGGAAAGTGAATTTGATGATGAAAAAGCAAGGAATTTTATTGAAAGCTAAAAGTGAAAAAATTTATTTATTAAATACAAAATGAAAAAAATACTAGCCTTAATTACTTCTATTTTATTGTTTAATTGTTATGCTTTTGCACAATTAGATAGCGTTACTTTTAAAATACAAAATCAATATCAAGCCGAAATTTCTGATGTATCAGTAACAGTTTTAAATTCAGGTAAAATTTTTACTTCTAATGAAAGAGGTATTGTAACAATAGAAGCAAATTCATCAGACTCAATACAAATTACAAAAGAGAAGCATGATAAATTAATAACTACCATTCAACAAATCATAAATCAAAAACATAAAATTGTTATCCTGCATAAAGCATTTACTTGGAAAGATTTACTTACTCCAATGTTTTATATTATTAATGGAGGTCTTTGGTTATTGCTGTTTATTGTTTTTGCAGAAACAGGATTATTTGCAGGTTTCTTTTTACCAGGTGATAGTTTATTATTTGTAGCAGGTATTTTTAGTAATATGCTTGCTTCTCATTTATTTGATACTGGTAGTGATTTTATTAATTTATTTTTAATCATTGCTTTAATTGCAACAGCAGGAATATTAGGAAACACAGTAGGTTACTGGTTTGGAAGAAAAGTTGGTCCAACAATGTATCATTGGAAAGATAATTTATTGTTTAAGAAAAAATATTTAAATGAAGCACACGACTTTTATGAAAAACATGGAGGTGGAGCTATAGTTATTGCACGTTTTATTCCTATCATTAGAACTTTTGCTCCAATAGTAGCAGGAATTGTTGATATGAATAAAAAGAAATTTGTAGTTTATAATATTATTGGTTCTTTAGCATGGTCAGCAAGTATGGTTGCTGCTGGGCATTATTTAGATAAGTTATTTATAGATAAGTTTGAAATAGATTTAAAAAAGCATTTAGAACTAATTGTAATTATTATCATTATTATTTCTACAGCCCCAGTGATTTTGAAATTAATAAAAAAGAAAAAATAATTTATTTTGAACCTCTATTTACAATATAAAATTTAACAATGAATCAGCACAAAACTTATGGCATATTTTCTCTGCCAGTAATTGTAGGTGCTTTAGGATACTTTGTAGATATTTATGATTTACTATTATTTACTATAGTTAGAGAACCAAGTTTGCAAGATGTAGGAGTTAATTTATCAGATAAAGCTGCTGTACTTTTTGCCAGTACAAAAATTATGAACTGGCAAATGTTTGGCTTGTTATTAGGGGGAATTTTATGGGGTACTTTAGGAGATAAAAAAGGAAGACTTAGTGTATTGTTTGGTTCAATAGCAATGTATTCAGTTGCAAATTTTTTAACTGGTTTTGTACAAAACACAGAACAATATGCTTTAACAAGATTGGTTGCAGGTATTGGGCTTGCAGGAGAATTAGGTGCAGGAATTACTTTAGTAAGTGAACTACTTCCAAAAAATAAAAGAGGTATTGGAACATCTTTGGTAGCTGGTATTGGTTTGTTTGGTGCTGTGTTTGCCTATTACACTTTTGATTTAACAAATCATGACTGGCGTTTGTGTTTTAAAATTGGTGGAGGTCTTGGTATCATTCTTTTACTACTTCGTATTTCTGTAGTAGAAAGTGGTATGTATAAATCAACTAAAGAGAAAAATGTACAACGTGGAAATTTTCTTATGTTCTTTACAAATGCTCACAGATTTAGAAAATATATCTGTGCAATTTTAATAGGGTTACCCACTTGGTATGTTATTGGGATTTTAGTAAACTATAGCAATAGGTTTGCAACTGACTTATATGGCACCAATTCAATTGTTAGTGGAAAAGCAATTATGTATGCTTATGTAGCCATTGCAATAGGAGATATTACAATAGGTTTAGTTAGTCAATATTTTAAAAGCAGAAAAAAAGCTTTACTAATATTTTATATTCTAACAATTATTTCAATTATCTTATTCTTTAGTCCAATAAATAACAATGATACAATCATGTATTTGATATGTGGATTATTAGGCTTTAGTACAGGTTTTTGGGCAATTTTTGTAACAATGGGTGCTGAACAATTTGGTACTAATTTAAGAGCAACAGCAGCTACAACAATTCCAAATATGGTTAGGGGGTTTTTACCACTAATTAATATTTTATTCTTAGATATTTTTCAAAAAACATTTTCTTGGAGTTTAATAAATAGTGGCATTATTACAGGTATTATTGTTACTGCAATTGGTTTATTAGCTTTTTATTTTACTGAAGAAACTTTCCATAAAGATTTGAATTATGTAGAAGAATAGTTTCTATAATTACTATAATTTAGTTAATACCCTCCATATATTCATTAGCTACTAAATTTGCTTTATGAAATTGCTCGTTATACGTTTTTCATCAATTGGAGATATTGTACTTACTACGCCTATTATACGTTGTTTAAAAAATCAAATTTCAGATATTACAATTCATTATCTTACTAAGCCTTCTTTTAAAGGAATTGTAGAAAATAATCCATACATAGATAAGATAAAATTATTGCAGGATGATTGGCAACAAATGATTAAAGATTTACAACAAGAACAATACGATTATATTATAGATCTTCATCACAATCTTAGAACACTTAGAGTAAAAAAATCTTTGAAAGTAAAAGCATTTTCATTTAATAAATTAAATATTCAAAAGTGGTTATTAACTGCTCTAAAAATAAATGTTTTACCAAACATACATATTGTAGATAGGTATTTTGAAACTGTAAAAACTCTTGGAGTTATTAACGATGGAAAAGGATTAGATTATTTTATACCAGAAAAAGATATCATAAAACAAAAAGATATTCCTGCACAACATCAGTTTGGATATATTGGAATTGTAATTGGTGCTGCATTAAATACAAAAAAAATGCCTGTACAAAAATTGCAAGATTTATGTAGTAAAATTGAATACCCAATTATTTTACTTGGAGGAAAAGAAGATAGAGAAAATGGAGCATTAATAGCCTCAATAGATAATGTAAAAATATATAATGCCTGTGGAAAATTTAATTTAAACGAAAGTGCAGATTTGGTTCGTAGAGCAAAATTAATTATCACACATGATACTGGTTTAATGCATATTGCTGCAGCATTTAAAATACCTATTCTTTCAATTTGGGGTAATACTGTACCTGCTTTTGGTATGAGCCCTTATTATGGAAATGAAACTTCTATAACCAATATTAAATATGAAGTAAAAGTTAGTTGCAGACCTTGTAGTAAAATTGGATATAATAGATGTCCTAAGAAGCACTTTAAATGTATGATGCTGCAAGATGTTGAACAAATAGCAAAAGATGCTTTAAAGTTAGTCTAAGTGTTAAACTGCAAAACTTTCTCCACAACCGCAACTACGACTTGCATTAGGATTACTAAAGAAAAAACCTTTTCCATTCAATCCATCACTAAAATTAAGTTCAGTATTTACTAAGTATAAAAAACTTTTCATGTCTGTTACAACCTTTATACCATTGTTTTCAAAAACTTGATCCATTGGTTTTATTTCGTTGTCAAAATCTAATTTATAACTTAATCCACTGCACCCACCACCAACTACTCCTACTCTTAAAAAATAAGAAGGATCTGTGTTGATACCAGCATCTTCCATCAGTTTTAAAACCTTTTCTTTTGCTTTATCTGAAACATAGATAGCATTAGCTTCTGTAACTTCTTTTAAAGTTGTAGATTGTGTACTATTATTTAAAACCTCACTCATAATCTTTAAGTTTATAGAATCCTTCTTAGAGGAAAAGGTTAATTTTTAGTGAACTCTTTTTTCATCAAAAACCATAGCTTCCATACCATTCTTTGTACGATAGTCGTTTATAGCAGCTCTAATAGCATCTTCTGCTAAAACAGAACAGTGAATTTTTACAGGAGGAAGACTTAATTCTTCAACAATATCCATGTTATCAATTTTAGCAGCATCCTCAACAGTTTTTCCTTTCAACCATTCTGTTGCTAATGAAGAAGAAGCAATAGCAGAACCACAACCAAATGTTTTAAACTTAGCATCTTTAATAATACCAGTAGCATCATCTACTTCTATTTGTAAACGCATTACATCTCCACATTCAGGAGCTCCAACTAAACCAGTTCCTACATTTTTACTATTCTTATCTAATGTTCCTACATTTTTAGGATTACTATAGTGGTCAATTACTTTATCTGAGTATGCCATAAAATAAAAATTTTAATTATGAATGTTTTATGTTTAATTAATTTATTATGCTGATTTAATAATTTTTAATGCCAGTTGAAATAATTTTTCATAATAATATTTTTCCCCAACATACATTCTATTTTACAATTCATTGAACATTAAAAATTAATCATTCAACATTATTTAGTGATGAGCCCATTCAACAGTTGTCAAATCAATTCCTTCCTTATGCATTTCCCATAAAGGGCTCATATCTCGTAGTTTTAATACAGTTTCTTTCACTGCATTAATAGTATAATCAATTTCTTCTTCTGTTGTAAAACGACTTAATCCAAAACGTAATGAACTATGTGCTAAATCATCACCTAAACCTAATGCTTTTAAAACATAACTTGGTTCTAATGATGCTGAAGTACAAGCTGAACCAGAACTTACTGCAATGTTCTTATTAAAGCCCATCATCAATCCCTCTCCTTCTACATATTTAAAAGAAATATTACTTACATGTGGCAAACGTGATTCTCTATTACCATTAACATAACTTTCTTCTAATTGTGTTAAAGCATTTTCCAATTTATCTCTTAATGCTGAAATGCGTTTTGTTTCTTCTTCCATTTCTAATCTACACAATTCACAAGCTTTACCAAAACCTACAATACCAGGAACATTTAAAGTACCACTTCTCATTCCTCTTTCATGGCCTCCACCATCTATTTGTGCAGTAACTTTAACTCTTGGACCTTTTCTTCTTACATATAAAGCACCAACGCCTTTTGGTCCATACATTTTATGTGCACTAAAAGCTAATAAATCAATTCCATCCTTAATTACATCTACAGGAATCTTTCCAACTGCTTGCGTTCCATCAGTGAAAAATAAAACACCATGTCTTTTTGCAATAGCTGAAATTTCTTTTATAGGTTGCACTACTCCTATTTCATTATTTGCATACATAATTGCAATTAAAATAGTAGTAGGTTTTATGGCAGCTTCTAATTGTGCTAAATCGAGTAAGCCATCTTCTTTCACATCTAAATAAGTTACTTCGCCACCTAATTTTTCTATATGCTTACAAGTATCTAAAACAGCTTTATGTTCAGTAGTTGCAGTAATAATATGATTTCCTTTACTTGCATACATTTCAAACACACCTTTTAATGCAAGATTATCAGATTCTGTTGCCCCACTTGTAAAAATAACTTCCTTAGGATCGCAGCCTATTAACTTAGCAACTTGTTCACGTGCATAATCAACAGCTTCTTCAGCTTCCCAACCAAATGGGTGATTACGACTTGCAGCATTTCCAAAATGCTTTGTAAAATATGGCAACATTGTTTCCAACACTCTTGGGTCAACAGGTGTTGTAGCATTATTATCTAAATAAATTGGTAACTTCAACATATCTTCGATTTAATTTTTAATTAAGTGCGAAAATACTTACTTTATTTTTATGAATGGAGTGAAAGCAAGCTTAGCTATGCCAAAATTCCATATATCGTAAGCAAACTTTTTAAAATAAAATTGTTATGTTAAAAGTTGAACACATTGGTATTGCAGTAAAAGATTTTTCTGAAAGTATTTCGTTATTTGAAAAACTGTTAAACACAAAATGTTATAAGCAAGAAACAGTAGATAGCGAAAATGTAAATACTGCTTTTTTTAAACAAGGAGAAACTAAAATTGAATTGTTGGAAAGTAGTGCATCAGATGGTGTTATTGCAAAGTTTATTGAGAAAAAAGGAGAAGGTATTCATCACATTGCTTTTGAAACAGAAAATATTTTTGAAGAAATGGAAAGATTAAAAAATGAAGGATTTGTTTTATTAAATGAAACTCCTAAAAATGGTGCAGATAATAAATTGGTTTGTTTTTTACATCCTAAAAAAACAAATAGTGTATTAATAGAATTATGTCAAGAAAAAAAATAAACATCATTTTTACAACTGATTTTATATTTTTATTCCATTAGTTTAATTGAGATAAATTACAATTCATGTTTGCAGTAACTATTTTAGGAAATAATTCAGCAACTCCAGCTTATGGAAGATTCCCTACAGCACAAATTGTAAATTTAAACAATAATCAAATTTTAATTGATTGTGGCGAAGGCACACAAATGCAATTTGCAAAATATAATTTCAGAAAAAGTAAAACTAATTTTATTCTAATTTCTCATTTGCATGGAGATCATTATTATGGTTTAGTTGGATTGCTTACAAGTATGGGATTATTAGGAAGAGAAACTGATATACACTTGTATGCACCAGCAGGGTTAGAAAAAATTTTACAGGTACAATTTGAAGTATCTAATACTGAAATGCCTTATAAAATTCATTTTCATCCATTAACAAAAGAAGAAATTATTGTTGATGAAAATAAAT
The DNA here is from genome assembly GCA_026931325.1 of Chitinophagales bacterium. Classification (GTDB taxonomy): domain Bacteria; phylum Bacteroidota; class Bacteroidia; order Chitinophagales; family Chitinophagaceae; genus UBA1930. Next base: position 48,530 of record JAIXLO010000097.1, read on the forward strand.
TTTCAATTGAATGTTTTAAAGTTAAACACACTATTGAATGTTGGGGTTTTATTATCAAAGAAAAAAAAGCTCCAAGAAAATTAGATAAAGAAAAAGCTGTAGAATACAATATTCCTGCTGCTTATTACAATTCTTTAAAAGAAGGAAATGATTATGTTACAAAAGATGGAGTTGTTATAAAAAATGAATTAGTTACTATTCCAAACACACCTGAAAAAAAATATGTTTATTGTGCAGATACTATTTATTATGAAGATATGATAGATAAAATTAAAAATGCATCTCTGTTATATCACGAAACAACATATTTAAAAGACTTAGAAAATAAAGCTACTCAATATTGCCACTCCACAACTATACAAGCTGCAACTATTGCTAAAAAAAGTAATGCACAAAAATTATTGATAGGTCATTTTAGTAGTAGATATGCAGAGTTAAATCAATTTTTAGTTGAAGCAAAAGAAGTTTTTGATAATACAGAATTAGCAATTGAAGGTGTTACTTATATTGTATAAATTATTTTCTAGAAAAAACTTTTTTCCCATCTGACCAAACTGCTTGTACTTTAATGTTTAATAGATCATTTTCGTTTGTGTGAAGTAGATCCTTGTCTAATAAAATAATATCAGCTCTTTTGCCTTTTTCTAAACTACCAGTTTCTTTTTCTAAAAAATTTGCTTTTGCCGCCCAAATTGTTATGCCTCTTAAAGCTTCTTCTCTTGTTAAAGCATTTTCAATTTCAAAACCATTTGCAGGAAATCCTTTGCTGTCTTTTCTTACAACAGCAGCATAAAATGTTTTTATTGGAGAAATATCTTCTACAGGAAAATCAGTGCCTAAAGGGAGCCAGCCATTTTGTTGCAATAATTTTTTATAAGCATAAGCAGTTTTAATTCTTATTTTTCCTAAACGTTCCTCTGCCCAATACATATCGCTTGTAGCATGTGTTGGTTGCACAGAAGGCACTACAGAAGTTAAACCAAATAAATTAAAATCATTTTCATTTACAACTTGTGCATGCTCTATACGCCAACGTTTATCATTTTTAGTTTGTAAATATTTATTGTAAATTTTTAAAATAGTTCTGTTGGCACTATCGCCAATTGCATGAGTACACATTTGAAAATTTGTTTTGGATAATATGCTTGCAACAGAATCAAAATGTTGTTGAGAACTTAATAAAAATCCATACCAACCTTGTTTATCACTATAAGGTTCTAATAAACAAGCACCCCTGCTTCCTAATGCACCATCACTATAAATTTTAAACCCATTTACAAATAATTTATCTGTTTTGTAAGTTCCTTTTGATAAATATTTATCATAATTTTTTTTATCATCGCTTAATAGAATTGCAAGTTTTGTAAGTAGCTTTCCATCTTTTTGTAAAACATCAATTTTCTCAACATCATCATACATTAAACCACAATCTGTAATGGTGGTTAAGCCTTGTTCAAAACAATTTTGTTGAGCTGCTAATAACCATTTTTCAAAATCTTTCATGGTTGCTTTAGGTACAACAGATTGTACTATATCTACAGCATTATCAATTAGCAAACCTGTAAGTTTACCTTGATTAGTTTCAATATGTCCGCCATTAATTTTTTGGTTTGGTTGAATATTTGCTAACTCTAAAGCCTTAGCATTTACTATTGCTGCATGTCCATCAATTCTTGTTAATAATACAGGTTTATCAGGAAATAATTTGTTTAATAATTCATTTGTTGGAAATTGTTTATCTAGAAATTTATTTTGATCCCATCCTCTGCCAATTATCCATTGTTCATCTGGATTTTTTTCAGCAAAAAGTTTCATTCTTTCAATAACTTCATTCCAAGATTTACTATCATATAATTGCACTTCAAATAAACTTTTTCCATAGCCTACAAAATGTGAATGAGCATCAATAAAGCCAGGGTATAAAAATTTTCCTTGAGCATCTATTGTTTCTTTTGAAGAATATGATTTTAAAATATCATCATTTGTACCAATAGCAATAATTTTTCCATCTTTTATTGCAATAGCTTCTGCTTTTGTAAAGTTTGAATCAACTGTGTAAATAGTTGCATTATGTATAATTGTATCTACTTTTTGCTGATTACAAGAATATATTAATACAATAATAAAAAGGCATAATAAATAACGCATAAAAAAAATTGAGCAATAAAGATATTGCTCAATTAAATATGATGAAAAAATGATAATAAATTCTTTACTTCAATAACTCACAAGGTTTTAATCCTGTATGTTTTTTAAATGCTGCAGAAAAATGTGAAATAGAAGAATAACCTAATAATGATGAAACATCTGTAACACTTAAACTTTTTTCGTACAATAAATATTTAGCATGTTCCATTCTTTGTTGTTGATAAAAGTCAAAAATAGTTGTACCAAAAACTTCTTTAAATCCTTTCTTTAAATAACATTCATTGATAGCAACTTTTCTGCTTAATTCTCTAATAGTTAAAGGTGTACCAATATTTTTTAATAAAATATCTCTTGCTTCGTAAATGGCTTGTCTGCTATGTTCATCTTCTAAAAATTTGCAACTAAATCCTTCTTCTTTTTCATCAACCAAACAATCCAAACTATATAATAATAATTCATGAATTTTAGCATTGATAAAAATATTTTCTAATGCACCAGAATAACTATGATTTAATAGTGCATCTAAAATATTTCTCTTCTTACTACATACAGGAAATATTTTTGTAAATGCATTAGGATGTTTGAAAGCTAAAACCTCATCTTTTCTATTACTCAATTTTACGTTGTGTGTAAACTGATGTAAGAAAGTAGAAGAAAAATGAAAAGTAAAAACATCAGCTGTTATTTGCTGTCCATCACAATTGGTTGGTTGTTTTTCACAAAACTTACAACTTTTATCATAACAGTATTTATTACCTGTAATACAAAAGTGTAATTCTAAATAATTATTCTTTTTACTACTTTCATCATAATGATAAACCATCATTCCTGAATCATCAGATATTAATGGTTGTCTTGTATAGTATCTACGAATTTGATATTTAATTGAACCAGGAATATCTTGTTCTTTTTGATATAATATATCAGTACTTGGTTCTAATTCATCTTTAATACTAAGTTTTAATATGTCTAATACTTGTTGCATAATTAATTTGCAAATTTAATGTATATACATGTAATTACCAAGTTTTATTGTAAAGTTATTCAGTTAGAACTTAAACATCAAAAACCTACTTATGCTAAGTAGGTTTTTCTTACAAATTAATTACTTTAAAACTATGCTTCTGTATTTTCTTCAGCAGCAGGAGTAGCAGAATCTGGCTCTGGCTGAGCTGTTACTTCTTCTACTTTACGTACAGGGGGCACATAAGCTTTACGTTGACGTTGTTGATGACGATGTGCTTCATTACGACGTTTAATATTTGCTTCATGCTCTTCATGCCAAGCTTGAAATTTTGTCATAGCTGTAGCATCATCAAACAAGCCTAATTTTACGCCACGCAATAAGTGTTTTAAATACAATACTCCTTTGAAGGATAAAATTCTACGAACTGTATCAGTTGGTTGAGCTCCTTTATGAAGCCAGTCTAATGCTTTTTGACGATCTAACTGAATAGTTGCAGGAACTGTTAATGGATTGTAAGTTCCTATTTTTTGAATAAACTTACCATCTCTTGGTGCACGTGCATCAGCCACTACTATAAAATAAAAAGGGCGTTTTTTGCTACCGTGTCTTTGTAATCTCATTTTAACTGCCATAAATTGAAATTTAAAGGCGTGAACAAATTGGTTTTATCATCTAATCAAGAATGATTAGGCGGCGAAAGTAAAAGGTTTTATTTTTTCTGCCAAAGTTTTATACTAAAGTTTTTTAAAAAAATGGATGCTATTTATAAATTATTTATTAATGAATAACTAAATGTTTGTATTTGTCTTCATCATATTTATGCTTCCATCTTCTATGACTCCATAAATAATTAGATGGGTTTTTACGAATTGCATCTTCTATAAAAGCTATTAACTGCTTTGTTATTGAACCCTTAGGCAGTTCATTTGGATTAGTAGTAAGTATAGATATATCAATTTTATAATAACCTCTTTTAATTTTTTTTATATCAACTATAGCTACAGCTGTATCCATTTTAATTGCACCTTTTTCTGGTCCATTATGAAATGCAGTCATTTTTCCAAAAAATGGAAGCCAAACAGCTCTTTCAGGTGCAGAAGGGTTTTGATCAGCTATTAAACCTAATGAATAGGTTTGATGAGTATATTGATGAAATTGTTTAGAAAATTCAGATGCTGGAATTAAAATTGTTCCAAATTTTTTTCTCATATCAACCAAAATTCTTTCAACGGTTTTATTGGTAATATTCATATATACTCCAATAAAAGGATAAATAATATTTGCAGACATTCCTAAGTTTAAAAACTCCCAGTTAAAAAAGTGTCCAGTCAACAACTGGATACTTTTACCTGAAGAATATAATTTATTAACTTCTTCTGCATCTACAATACAATGTTTATCAAATTCTTTTCTGCTAATAGAAATAAGTTTTATCATTTCTATAAAGGAATCTACCAAATTATGATAGAATTGTTTAGCTATAATAGTTTTTTCTTTTTCTGATTTTTCAGGGAAAGCAATTGTTAAATTATTGAATACTACTTTCTTTCTATAACCAATAATATAATATGTAATTAGATACAAAAAATCACTTATAGCATAAAGTACACGCCAAGGAAGCAATGAAACACAATATAAAATAGGGTATAAAATATAATACATTTGGCTTTAAGCTAATTTCTAAAAATTAAAATTAAATATTTATTCTATTTAATGATTAAAAAAAGAAAGCCGCTGTTTAGCGGCTTTCGAGTGATCCGGATTGGATTCAAACCAATGACCCACAGCTTAGAAGGCTGTTGCTCTATTCAGCTGAGCTACCGGACCTTTTTAAAAAGTGCTGCAAAATAAAAGGAAAATTAGCTTTATTCCAACTTTATTTAACTGAAATCTTGATAAAAAAAATTACATTGCAACACTTTAAATTTTTAGTTATTTATGAGTAAAAATACTTTAATAATTAGTAATCAATGGCTTTCTTTTGAAGATGTAAAAAAGACAATTGAACAAGAATCTACCATAGAAATTACTTCTGAAGCAAAATCTTTAATAAAAAAATGTCGTACATTTTTAGATAAAAAACTTTCTGATGGTGAAGGAATTTATTATGGAATAAATACTGGTTTTGGTTTTTTACAAAATGTAAAAATTGATAAAGAGCAAATACAACAACTACAATATAATTTATTGATGAGCCATGCTTGTGGTATGGGTTATGAAGTGCCACAAGAAATTGTTAAGTTAATGCTTTTATTAAAAGTGAAGAGTTTAAGTTTTGGAAATAGTGGCGTACAACTTGATACAGTAAATGCTCTGATTTCTCTTTACAACAACAATATTCTTCCAATAATTTATACTCAAGGTTCATTAGGAGCAAGTGGAGATTTAGCTCCTCTTTCTCATTTATGTTTACCATTAATTGGCATGGGAGAAGTTATAATTGAGGATAAAAAATATGCTACAAAAAATATTTTAGATAAGTTAGAATTTTCTCCTGTTGCTTTACAAAGTAAAGAAGGACTTGCATTAATTAATGGCACTCAGTTTATGAGTTCTTATGGAATGTATTGCTTGTATAAGGCTGAAAGATTATTACAACTTGCAGATATTATTGCTGCTATAAGTTTTGATGCTTTTGATTGTGTGCAACAACCTTTACATCCTGCTATACATAATGTAAGAAAACATAAAGGACAAATTGCAACTGCTGCTACACTAAGAAAATTATTAGAAGGAAGTGCTATTATCAAACAAACAAAAAAGCAAGTACAAGATCCTTATAGTTTTCGTTGTGTACCACAAGTACATGGTGCAAGTAAAGATGTTTTTGAAACTGTATTAAATGTTTTTCTTACAGAAATAAATGCTGTTACAGATAACCCAAATGTTTTTCCTGATGAAGATTTAATTGTTAGTGGTGGCAATTTTCATGGGCAACCATTGGCTTTACATTTAGATTTTTTATGTATTGCAATGGCAGAAATTGCTAACATTAGTGAAAGACGTACTTATCAATTAATATCAGGTCAAAGAGGTTTACCTGCATTTTTAGTAAATGAGCCAGGGTTAAATTCTGGTTTTATGATTCCTCAATATACAGCAGCAGGTATTGTAAGTGAAAATAAACAATTATGTACTCCTTCCAGTATTGATAGTATTCCATCATCTAACAATCAAGAAGACCATGTAAGTATGGGCGCTAATGCTGCTACAAAATGTTTTAAGGTAATAGAAAATGTAGAAAAAGTTTTAGCCATAGAATTAATGACTGCTGCACAGGCATTGGATTTTAGAAGACCACTGCAAAGTTCTACAGCTATTGAAAATTTTGTAAGTGCATTTAGAAAAGAAGTAAGCTTTAATGAACAAGATAGAGTATTGCATGATGATATGCTAAAAGCAGTACAATTTATTCAGCAATTATCTTTATCTGAAATAGGTTAATAGAAATATTTATTGGGAGGGCTTTTTATCTTCTACTGGCAATTAATAAATTGAGGTCGGTGTATTTTAAATCAAATTTTTGGCTGATGTAAAAATCTGTTAATGCCCCTTTGAATAAATAAATACCTTCTCTCATATTAAAGTTGTGCCAAATAATTTCATCTAATCCTCCTTCATCACTTATTTGAATAAGCAATGGCATCAATACATTACTAATTGCTTGGCTTGCAGTACGAGCAAAACCACTTGGAATATTTGGAACACAATAATGAATAATATCGTGTTTTACAAATACTGGTTTTTTATGATTGGTTAATTCACTTGTTTCAAAACAGCCACCTCTATCAATTGCAACATCAATAATAATGCTTCCTTTACGCATATTAGCCACCATTTCTTCTGTTACAACTACAGGAGCATGGCCATAATCGTTACTTAAAGCACCCACTGCAACTTCGCAAGTTTTTAATTGTTTGGCAAGAATTTTTGGCTCAATAACACTTGTCCATACACGTTGCCCAATATTGTTTTGAAGTTGTTTTAATCTGTGTACATTATTATCAAATACTTTTACACTTGCACCTAAAGCAATAGCATTTCTTGCAGCAACTTCTCCTACTGTACCTGCTCCAATAATAACAACTTTTGTTGGTGGAATGCCACTAATGCTACCTAATAAAACTCCTTTTCCCCCATTAAAACTACTTAAATACTGACCAGCAATAAGCATTACAGCACCACCAGCAATTTCACTCATGCTTCTTACAATAGGATAAGTACCACTATCATCTTTTAAGTTTTCAAAACTAATTGCAGTAATTTTTTTCTCCATTAATTTTTCAATAATTTCTTTATTAAGTGCAGCATAATGTATAGGAGAAATTATTGTTTGATTAAGTTGTAATAAAGACAAATCTTCTTTTACAGGAGGAGCAGTTTTTACCAATACAGGAGCTTTATAAACTTCTGCACGTTCATAAGTTATAGTAGCCCCAGCTTCACCAAAATCTTTATCTGCATAATGACTTCCTTCTCCTGCTTTAGATTCTACAATTACTTTATGTCCATTACTTACTAAAACTCCTACAGCATCTGGTGTAAGTGCTATACGATTTTCCTGAAAAGCAATTTCTTTAGGAATGCCTATATGAAGTTGTGCATCTTTAGATTTTATATCTAAGGTTTCTTCCAAAGTTTCATAACTAAAAGAAGTAGATATAACAGGTTTTGATACTGCCATAAAAATGGATTGTGTAATTGAGAGACTAAAGTTAGTTATTGTATTTGTGTAAAACTAAATTAATTTCTGAATTTATTACTATTTGATACTTTTCAGTAATTGAACTTTATTTTTTGTTAATAGTTTGAATTGTATTACTTGTACTATTAGTCCATTTAAAAGTATTAATTAAATGCTTCACATCTTCAATTAAAAAATTATTGACTATACTTAAAGAATCTTCATTAGGTGTAGCATCAAAATATAAAGCACCTCTTAAAAAATGATGAACACTATCAGTTAAAAAGAATTGATTAGCTGTTGCAACTTCTCCTCCAACTTTAAAAAATATTCCATGAATACCAAAAGGAGTTGTAATAACTGAATCATCAATTGAAGATGCTTTCTGTGTATGTTTTCCTGTAAGTTTAAAAGCATCATTTACTAAATTACTAAATTGACCTTTTTGAATTTCTTTATAACTCACATAAATTCTTCCTTTAAACTGTGGAAAATCAATATTAATCCACCAAGGATTTTCTGTTTTTTCGCCAAAGAATAAAGAGTCTTTTACAACTTTTGCATAAATAGGGTATTCAAATGTATAAGGATAACCAGCACTATTAAAAGTAGTATATTCTTTTTCGGGAAAATTTATTTTATAATAGCCTCTTGGTTTGGGTGTATAATTACTATTACAACCAACAAATATTAGAGTTATGAATAGTATAATTATCAAATATTTTTTTGATGATAAAGAATGTATCTGTTTTTTTAGTTTACTCATTTTATTTGAGTGTATTTATTGTTCAAGTGGTAAAGCTACATAGAAAGTTGTACCATGAGGCTCATTAGAAATAAACCAAATTTTTCCATTATGTGCTTCTACTATTTGTTTGCAAATTGATAAGCCAATACCAAAAGGTTGTTCTCCTGCTGTTCCTTTTCTTTTAGCTTCTGTAAACATTTCAAATACTTTGTCTTTAAATTTTTCAGGAATGCCAATACCTTCATCTTGCACACTTACAACTACTTCACTAACAAATTTTTCTACATACACATAAATTGATTTTTTAGTTTCACTAAACTTAATTGCATTAGCAATAAGATTAGTAAATAATCTCCATAGTTTTTCACTATCAGCTTTAACTTGCACTGATTGAGTAGTAGTATAGAAATGAATAGTTTGCTGTTTTTCGGCTGCTTTAAATTTTAATAAATCTGTACATTGCTTTAACAGCACTATTAAATCTAAGGGTTGTTTTACAATTTCTTTTTGTTCAAATGATGTACTTGATTGTAGCAGTTCTCCAATCATAGTTAAAGAATTATTAGCAGAAGTTTGCATCAATTCTAACATTTCAGTTTTTTCTTTTTCTGTAATATTTTCATCATGTAATAATAAATCTGTAATACCAATTATACCAGAAAATGGGCTTCTTAAATCGTGTGCCATAACTTTCATTACACTAGCATAGTTTTTATTGCTCATTTGCAATTGCTCTAAAGTAGTTTGAAGTTGCAGGTTGTGAATAATAGTTTCCCTTGAACGTTTTTTTGCTTGTTTATTATTTCTTAAAATAAGAAGAGTAATAACAGTAAGTAATATTGTTGAAATTAAAAATACTATAATATAAACTGTTTTTATTTCATTGGATTTTTCTATTTCTTTACTTTTATTTTCTTCTTTAATCCTTTCAATTTCTTTTGTTACATTAAATGCATAAATTTTACTAGCAATTGAATTCATAGAGTCTTCAACATGATGAAATTGACTATATGCATTTATAGCATTTTTCAAATCATTTATTTTTACATAATAATCAAAATTTAGAGAATACCATTTGCTTCTTGAAGATTTTGAACTATAATAATCTGGAGTAGTAACAAATTGCTTTGTTTTATCTAAAATTTTTCTTGCAAGTTCGGGCTTATTTATTTTAAGATATAAGTCTGCCAATTTAAGGTAAGCTGTTTGAACATCAATTAAATCATACCCTGGCTTATCATTAATTTCTATTGATTTGTTTAAATAATAAATAGCAGAATCATATTGATTCAAGTAAAGAAATGAGCCTCCAAGATTTCCATAATAAATACCTAATGATATATCTTTTCTTTTTTGTGGTATGTCATCTTTTTTACTTAAAATATAATTAATACCTTTTCTATAATAATAAATAGAACTATCATACCTTTTAAGTTTTTCATAACTAAAGGCAATTGTATTTGTTATTGCTTGAATTCTATGAAAAGAACCAATTTTAGAATTTTCAGAGCTACATTCATTTTCTAAACTAACAACAGATTTTGCAAATGGAATTACATTTTCATACTCACCTTTTGAGAAATAAAAATCAGTCATCTTGATATTAAATTTAATATAACTACATTTATCTAAATTTAATTTTCCTAAAAAATTTCTTGCTTCATAAAAATACCTTAAAGCCTCATCGTATTTATAAATTGAAAAATAATAATCTCCTATAGCATACAATGCATCTGTATAATATTTATAATAAACAGTTTCTAATTTGTTTTTTACCAAATAATCTGAAAGTGTATCAGCACTTAAGAAAATCATTAAATAATCTTTATTCTCATAATAGGATCGAATAAAATTAAGATAATGAATAAACACTTTTGTGTCAGTTGTTTTATGTTCAATCTTATTTATGCTATCTATTACATTTTGTAAATAAATACCATCTTCATTCTTAACATGGTATTTTTCCTCTATAGCTGCCTGATTGTTTAAATTAGCTGAGAATTTTTGTTGAGTATTATTACAACTATATAAGCAGCAGGCTAAAATAATAATACAATTAATTAGCAGAAAAAATCTAAATCCAAACTTCATTTTAAATCCCATAATTAATTATAAGTGCTTTAAATAGTTAGCGGTGCAAGATAAAAAAAATATTATTTTTATTTCAGGTTATGCATTAATCTTTTAATTGATATATTTTCCCAGGTAACGAAATTATTACATTTTGCAATTCTAAGTTTAAAATTGCTGCTGCAACATTACTACTACTTAATCCACTTTGAAGATATAAATCATCTATACCAATACTTTCATTTTGTTTTAAAATATCTACTATAATTTTTTCTTCAGTAGAAAGTTCTATAAAAAGTTCTCTTTGTTTTTTGGGTTGTTTCTTTTTTTGTTGCCAGCCCATTTCTTCAATTAATTGAGAGGGCTTTGACAAAAGCACTGCTTTATTTTGCTGAATTAATGACAGACAACCACTACTTTTATTATCATAAATTTTTCCAGGCACAGCAAAAACATCTCTATTATAATTATAAGCAATTTCTGCTGTTATCATACTACCTCCTTTTGTTGCAGTTTCTACAACTATTGTTGCATCTGAAATTCCAGCAACAATTCTATTTCGTTGAGGAAAATTAAATTTATCTGGTTTTGTATTTTTTCTAAACTCAGTTAGTAATCCTCCATTCAATAACATTTCTTTTGCAAGACTTTTATGTTGTGTTGGATACATGGTATCCAATCCATGAGCTAACACACCAATAGTAGGTATATTTTTTTGTAATGCAGTTTTATGAGCTATTGCATCAATACCAAATGCAAGTCCACTAACAATAAGAACATTATAAGGCATCAATTCTTCAATAATATCTTCAGTTATTTGTTTTCCATAATCTGTATTACTTCTTGTACCAATAATGCTAACAATTTTTTCTGTATTCAAATTTGCATTTCCTTTATAATATAAAATTGTTGGAGCATCGTAACAATGCAATAATCTTTTAGGATAGTTTTCATTGGTTAAAAACAAACATTGTATTTGATGTTTTTCAATAAACTTTATTTCTTCTTCTACAAGGTGAAAATTTTCAAAAGCTTTTATTTGTTTTGCTCTAAGGCTTCCTATGCCTTCAACAGAGCTAAGGTCTTTTATTTTTGCTTTAAAAATATTTTCTGCATTGCCAAAATAATCTATTAAAAGTTTAGATTGTACTGCACCAATATTAGGTATTAGTGTTAAAGCAATTTGATATAAAAGGTCGTTGTTCATGTAATTATTCAAAATCTTTTGGCTGTAAATTACTTTGCCTACAAATAGATCTAAATGTTCCTAAGGGAATGGCTTTTCTTTCAGAAGGTACAATTACAGTTAATACAGTTGTACCTAATTTTCTCAATTTTATATAGCTGCCTTTTTGAGAAATAATAACAAAACCGTTTTTTAAAAGAATTTTTAAAATATGATTTGATGAATAAAGTTTAGGCATAAGTTATTTCTGCATGAATAATTTCAGGATTTTCTATAGTTGTAAATTCAGCAGAAGATTCATCTTCACAATATAACTCAACAGCTTCTTTTAAATTAGCTAATGCTTCTTCTTTTGTATCACCAAAAGAAGATATATCTAGATTTAAACACTGTGCTACATAGTGTTTTCCTTCTTTCCAAATAACACTATCAATGCTGACTAACTTCATGATATTTTATTTTCATCAAAAATAAACTTTTATACTATTATAACCCCACAATTTTACATTCTGTTCTTCTATTTTTTGCTCTTCCTTGTTCAGTATTATTATCAGCAATTGGATTAGCTTCTCCATAGCCTTTATAAGTTAGTCTGTTGGCTGAAATGCCTTTACTGATTAGATAATCAACAACAGCTTTGGCTCTTAGTGTACTAAGTTTTAAATTATCTGCTGCATTACCTAAATTATCTGTATATCCACTAATTTCAACTTTTAAAGTTGCATTTTCTTGTAACACTTGTAATAATTTATTTAACTCAATTAGGCTAACTGGTAAAAGTTTAAATGAATTTGTTTCAAACTGAATATTTTGCAATACAATACTACTATTAATAGCAACAGGTTGTAATGCTATATCTTTTTTATAAACACTATCAGCTTCTTTATCTTTCAACTCATACAATTCTGTATAAAATAAATAACCTTTTCTATTAACTGTAAAAGTGTAGTTTTTGCCTAATGGTAAGGTTATAAAATATTCTCCTAATTCATCTGTTTGAATTTTCATTAAAACATTACCTGTATTATTTTCTATTAATTCTACAGTGCAAGGCAATCCTTTATGTGTTATTTTATCATACACTTTTCCTTTTACATACAATGTTCTTGCTGGACGAATATCTTTTCTTAGTTTGAATTTGTATAAATCTAACCCTCCTCTACTATCGCTTCTATCACTTGCAAAATAAGCTGTTAAGCCATCTGCACTTACAGCTAAATATCCATCATCATCAATGGTGTTAATAGGATAACCTAAATTTTCTGGTTCACTCCAAGAGTCATCATCTTGTTTTCTTACTACAAACAAATCGCTTGCACCATATCCTTGCCATCCATTACTTGTAAAATATAATGTTTGATTATCTGCATGAATGAAAGGAGAAAATTCGTCTGCCTCTGTATTAATACCTTTGCCCATGTTTACAGCAGGTCCAAATTTTCCATTTGGCATTCTTTCACTAAAGTATAAATCTTTACCTCCAACTCCACCATATCTATTACTACTAAAATATAAAATACGTTTATCAGGGCTAAGGCTTGGGCTGCTTTCCCAATATTCTGTATTAATATTTGGTCCTAAATTTTCTGGCTCACTCCAACCTTCTGGAGTATAATAAGAAATATACAAATCAAAACTTCCATAACCTTTTCCTCTACCAAAATTTCCTGCAAAAATCATCCACTCTCCATCTGCAGAAATTGTTATTGCACCTTTAGATGGCTCATCATTTATACTTCCTTTTATTAGTGTAGCTTTTCTGTAACCATTACTATCTAATTTGCTTTGCATAAATTCTTCTCTAATGCCTACACCTCTTCTATTAAAAACTAATAAGCTATCATCAATAGTTACATTAGGATAATACTCACTAAATTCTGTATTAACACTATCACCTAAATTAACTGGTGCAAAAACATAACTTGTATCAATATGTTTTTTAGAATAAGTAAGAGCAAACTCGTAACAACGCTTTCTGTAATTACCTGCTTTTCTACTATTATCACTAATATTTGGTATAGCTAAAAAATAATTGACAGCATCTAAGGCTTCCTTAAATTTTCCTAACCCTGCAAGGTTTATTGAATAAGGTAAATGATATTGACGAAAATAAAAACTATCTTTTGCTTTTGCCCATTCATAATATTTTACAGAAAGTTCATGTTTTTTTAATTGTCCATACACACCAGCTAAAGATAAAATTGCATCAACATAATTGGTATCAATGCCTATGGCTTTTTGTAAAAATGGTATTGATTCTAATAACATTCCATCTTCCAAATATTCTATTGCTTGTTCATAAACTTTTATTGCTTTTTTATTAATTTTTTCTGGTTGATATGTTTGAGCATACAACTGAAAAAATGAAAAGCATAATATGAAACACAATATTTTTTTCATTGGATGTGAAAGGTAGTAGCAAATTTTAAAAAATATAGAATGCAATTTTGTTAAAAATAAAATTATGCTACAAAAGCTTTATGGAACATTAATGTATTTATGTGTTTGAAGGCTTAATTGCCATTGAGGATTTTCTTTTATGTATTCTACAATAAGAGGTGTAATAATTTCTTTTTTACTCCACTCAGGTTGTAAATAAAGTTTGCACCTTTTATTTACTTGAGCTGCATAATCTTCTGCCCATTTAAAATCGTGTTTATTAAAAATAACGACTTTCAATTCATTTGCAGCATCAACTACTTCTTGCAAAGGAGCTTTAAATTTTTTGGGAGATATACAAATCCAATTCCATTTACCACTTAATGGAGATGAACCACTTGTTTCAAGATTTGTTTCAAAGCCTTGTTGTTGTAGTGCTGTTGTTAATTCATCTAAGTTATACAACAAAGGTTCACCACCTGTAATAACAATGATAGGTTTGATGTTTAAGGTTTGATGTTTAAGGTTTGATGTTATATCTTCTACTGCTTTATCAACTATTTTCTCAACTCTGAATGAAGGATATAAAGATTCATCCCAACTTTCTTTTACATCGCACCACACACAACCAACATTACAACCTGCTAATCTTATAAAATAGGCAGCTTTGCCAGTATGATAGCCTTCTCCTTGTAATGTATAAAAACTTTCCATTACTGGAATGGTTGTGTTTATAGGATGTATAGTTTGTGTTGTATTTATTTTTTTTTCTTTAATCATCTTGCCAATTTCTTTTGATATGCCTCTAATGTATTTTTTAATAACCCTGCAATAGTCATTAACCCTACACCACCTGGTACAGGAGTTATTGCACTTACTTTTTTAGATACTTCATCAAAGTGAACATCACCTTTTAGTTTAAAACCTTTTTGTGTTGTTACATCATCTACTCTTGTTATTCCAACATCTAACACAATTGCATTTGGTTTAACCATATCCGATTTTATAAACTCGGGTTTACCAATTGCTGCAACTAAAATATCTGCTTGCAAACAAATTTCTTTTATGTTAGCAGTATGACTATGACAAAGTGTTACAGTACAATTTCCATACAATAAATTACTGCTTAATAAAATGCTCATTGGTCTGCCTACAATATTGCTTCTACCAATTACTACAGCATGTTTCCCCTTAGTGCTTATATGATAATATTCTAACAAAAGCATTATACCATAAGGAGTAGCAGGTATAATAGTTGGTAAGCCTTGAACTAATTTTCCAGCATTAATAGGATGAAAACCATCAACATCTTTATCAGGATGTATTGCTTGAATAATATTTGCCTCTTGAATATGTTTTGGTAATGGAAGTTGTACTAAAATTCCATCAATATTTTCATCATTATTTAGTTTATCAATTTTTTCTAATAAAGTTTCTTCTGTTACACTAGTTTCAAATCTTATAAGAGTTGATTCAAAACCTACTTCTTTACAATTTTTTACTTTACTAGCAACATAAGTTTCACTTGCTCCATTATTGCCTACTAAAATAGCTGCTAAATGTGGAGGTCGTAAATGATTAGCAATAATTTTAGCTACTTCTGTTTTTAATTTTTCTTTTACACTTGCCGAAGCAACTTTTCCATCTAACAAAATCATTTTGCAAAGTTAATGGCTGCAATGAAAGCAAGATGATAAAAGTTGTTTATAGATGTATAAATTTCATTAATATTACACAAAGAATAAACTGTTTGTATTAATTGTTTTCATTAAACTAAAAATCAATGCTTGTTAAAACCTTTGGAAGTGCTGTTTATGGTGTAGAAGCCATTTCTATTACTATTGAAGTAAATATTAGTAATGGCGATTTAAAATATTATATTGTTGGCTTACCAGATAATGCAGTTAAAGAAAGTTTTCAACGAATTGAAAGTGCTATTAAAACTAATAAACTTCATTTTCCAAGAACAAAAATTGTTATCAATCTTGCTCCAGCTGATATTAAAAAAACTGGTAGTGCATTTGATTTGCCAATGGCAATGGGAATTTTAGGAGCAAGTGAACAACTAACACAACCTGAAAGGTTAAAAGATTATGTGATAATGGGCGAGCTTAGCTTAGATGGCAGTATTCAACCTATAAAAGGTGCATTACCTATTGCTATACAAGCAAGAAAAGAAGGCTTTAAAGGCTTAATTGTTCCTAAAGCAAATGCCAGAGAAGCAGGTATGGTAAATAATTTATTAGTGTATGGTGTAGAACAGATAACAGATGTAGTTCAGTTTTTTAAAGATGAGAATTCTATACAACCAATCATTGTAAATACAAGAGAAGAATTTTACAATGCTCAATACGAATTCGATTTTGATTTTAGTGATGTTAAAGGACAAGAAAACATTAAACGAGCTTTAGAAATTTCAGCAGCAGGTGGGCATAATGCCATTTTAATAGGACCACCAGGTGCAGGTAAAACAATGCTTGCAAAAAGGTTGCCTACTATTTTACCTCCTCTTAGTTTGCAAGAGGCTTTAGAAACAACCAAAATTCATAGTGTAGCAGGTAAACTGCCAGAAAATAGTTCTTTAATTTCTAAACGACCTTTTAGAAGCCCACATCATACAATTAGTGATGTAGCATTGGTTGGTGGTGGAGGAATTCCTCAACCTGGCGAAATTTCTTTGGCTCATAACGGTGTTTTGTTTTTAGATGAATTACCAGAATTTAAAAGAACAGTTTTAGAAGTAATGAGGCAACCAATGGAAGAAAGAAGAGTTACTATATCAAGGGCTAAAGTAGCAATTGATTTTCCTGCAAATTTTATGTTGATAGCAAGTATGAATCCTTGCCCTTGTGGGTTTTATAATCATCCAGAAAAAGAATGTACTTGCCCAGCAGGTGCAGTACAAAAATATTTGAACAAAATAAGTGGACCATTATTAGATAGAATAGATTTACATGTAGAAGTAACACCTGTTTCCTTTACTGAACTGAGTAGTAATAAAGTAAAAGGAGAAAGCTCAAATGCAATAAGAGAAAGGGTTATAGCTGCAAGAGCTATACAAGCTAATCGTTTTAAAAATAATGAAGGTATTTATGCTAATGCACAAATGAGTAGTAAAATGCTTAGAGAAATTTGTGTGTTAGATACAGTAAGTGAAACTCTATTAAAAAGAGCAATGGAAAAATTAAACCTTAGTGCAAGAGCTTATGATAGAATTTTAAAAGTTGCCAGAACTATTGCAGACTTATCTGCAAGTAATGATATAAAAGCAGAACATATTGCTGAAGCCATTCAATACAGGAGTTTAGATAGAGAAGGTTGGGCAGGATGATTGACCTTTATTATAACTATATTTTAGTGTTATAATGAAAATTAATGAATATATCAAGTTTAAATATTTCAAAACATTAGTTATAAAATAATAAGATTTTAAAAACTATTTTTCGTTAGACTTTGTTCTTTATTAGTTGTTTGAGTAAGCTGTGAAAAAACTTTTTCTTTTAAGCAATAAGCATTAATTAATTTATTTGAAGAAGCATAATGTAATAAATGATCAGGGAACCATTGAAGTGGTGTTTGTAATTGAAGTAGTTTTTTTGCACCTGATAGTGTTATCACATATGCATCTGCATAATCATGATAACCAGCAATTAATAAATTTTCTGAATATTTTTTTGCATAAAGATTAGTTATTGCTTTGTGTGAAAGATTTAACAAACCTAAATTATGCTGAATATGATAAATAGCTTGTTTTAAGAAACCCCAAAAAGGTTTCTTTTCATTTTTATTATAATCAAAATATAACAAATCTCCATCTGAGGGAAATTCTTGAAGAGCTTTTGAGAAATTTTCAATACTAAACTGATTAACATAAATATCATCTTCAAAAATTAAAACTCTTTCATAACTGTTTTTAATAACATCTTCATAAATCATTCTATGCCCTAAACCACAAGCTAACATTCCTCCTTTAATAGGCTTTGCATAACGATGATTTTTTATTGCTAATTCTTCATTATAGATATTATTTTTTATCAACCAACTCTTCAACTGATGTTTCTCTTCGCTATCTATTCCTATAAACAACTGATAATTTAATCCTTTAAGTTCCTTTTCAAGAGCTACATGACGTTCTTTTACTCTTTCAATAGTTAATACATAAATATGCGAAAAATATTGATTTAGAATTTCAAAAAAAACAGATTTAAGCTCAGTCATAAAAAGATCCACAAATAATGATAATTATTTAATTCTTTATTTTTTAGAGTTTAGAGAAATTAATTTTAAAAAAATATTTATAGGTTTTTCAAATATAAAACAATTCTTTATTTAAGCATTCTTAAATAATTAAAATTCTTTCTTCTAAAAAGGTTTTAAACTATTTTAAAATATTTTTTTATAAATATGAATTTGTAAATTTGGTTATGGAAAAATTTATTTCATAAATAAATATCTCTGCTCGTCTTAAAACAGTAACCAATGAAATTTATTAGAGCAAACTTTTTCCTAATAGTATGGGAAATTGGGGTTTATCAACCATCAAGGAGAAGTAATAATTCCATTTTTATTTGATAATTATTACGATATAGTTGATTCTGAAAATAATGGATTGATAAAAGTAAAATTTAATAATCAAAATGTATTTATAAATATGAAAGGCGAACGTGTAAATTTTAATGCCTACTGGTAATAATATTTTAATTCTTAAAAATTTGGCTTAAACCATTTTACAAAAACAATTTCTAAAAACAGAAAAATGTAATTGTTATGTTAAAATGTTTTTGACATAAAAATGTAGCCTACACTTTGATATTAGATACTAAACAAACGCCTAAAAAATATTTGTACATTTGAAACTAAAAGTTACAGCTATGTTTAAGTATCATTTTTATATTGCATTTAGCTTTCTATTTCTTTTTAGTAGTAATCAAATTTTTGCACAAAAAATAAGCTACTCTAATCCTGAAAGAGATGACCCAAGATCTACGAGTTTTGATATTATTGGACGCTTTGGAAATAATTATTTAATCTATAAAAATTATAGAAATAATTATTCTGTTTCTGTTTATGATGCACAAATGAAGTTGGTTGAAAAAAATAAGTTAGAGTTTTTACCTGATAAAATATTAGGTGCAAATTTTTTAACTTATCCTAATTTCAGTTATATGTTTTATCAATATCAGAAAAGAGGAGTTATGTATTCTATGGCTGTAAAATTAGATGCTACAGGAAAAAAAATATCAGAACCAATACAATTAGATACAACAAGTATGAGCTACACTCCTAATAATATTTATACAATACTTTATAGTGAAAATAAGCAAAAGATAATGTCACTAAAAGTAAATAATAAAAGCAGTAAAGAACATATTTTAAAAACTGTATTGTTTGATAAAGATCTTAATCTTATTAGTGAATCATTCGTAACTATTCCAATTCCTGAAAAACACGGTTTTCTACAATCTTTTCAATTAGATAATGATGGAAATTTGGTTTTTCTTCGTTCTATAGGCAATACTTCACAAACCAATAATATTAATAAACTTACCTTAATGATAAAATTTGCAACAAGTGAAAATATTGTAGAAAATGAAATAAAAACAAACAACTTATTTTTTGATGATATTTCTATTAAAATTGATAATTATCATAAAACATATTTAGTAAGCTCTTTTTTCAGTAAGCAACGAAGAGGAAATATTGATGGATTATTTTGCTATATGTGGGATAAAGAAAAAGGCAAACCAATTATGAATAATACTGGCATATTTAATGATGATTTAAGAGTTGAAGCTAAAGGAAGTAGCAGTATTAAAGCAGCTTTTAATGATTACTTTTTAAGAAATATAATATTTAAGCAAGATGGAGGTTTTATAGTAGTTGCAGAATCAGTATATACATCATCAAGAGGTGGAGGAATGAATAGCAGATGGGATTATTGGAATAATTCCCCTTATTGGGGTGCAGGTGGTGGATTTTATTCTTATGATTACATGTACAGATATGGCTCTCCTTATTATCCTTGGGGCTCTTATTATAACTACAATAACATAACAAGATATTATGCAGATAATATTTTAATCATTAGCTACGATTCTACTTCTCAAATAGAATGGTCAAATGTTATTTCAAAATCTCAGTACGATGATGATACAGATAATTTTTTAGGATACTCTCTTTTAAATACTGGTTCAGATATTCGTTTTCTATTTAATGTGCAAGAAAGAAGAAATTGGGTATTGAACGAACAAACTCTTTCTGGTGAAGGTCAAATAACCAGAAGCCCTACATTGAAAGGTTTAGAAAATAATTATGAGTTTATGCCACGTTATGCAAAACAAGTTGGTGCAAAACAAATAATTGTTCCTTGTCTTTATAGGGGTTATGTTTGCTTTGCAAAAATAGACCTTCAATAAAATGGTATTTCTTTTTAGAGATAAATCTATATCTGGCTTAATATTTTTAATGTTACTTTTAGTAGCTGTGCATTTTCATTTTTTTATTATGCCAGCTACTATTATTGCAAATGAACAAGATGGTTTTATAGGAATATTTTTACTAAATAATATTAAACCATTAAACAGATCATTAATTTTTATACTTTATATTCTAATAGTTTTTGTTCAGGCAATTCGTTTAAATTTTGCTTTGAATAATTTTAAAATGTTTCAGCAGCAACATCAAACTGTTGCAATGTCTTATATTTTATTTACTGGATTTTTTACACAATGGAGTCAATTAAGTTCTGCATTAGTAGCTAACTTTTTATTAATCTGGATTTTTATAAAATTAGCACAGCTTAATAATCATCCCAACCCTAAATCATTATTATTTAATATTGGTTTAATCAGTGGCATAACAATCTTGGGTTATCATCCTACTTATGTTATTGTTATAGCGTTATTATTTTCATTAGTAATTATTCGCCCATTTAGAATAGCTGAATGGATAATTATGTTAATGGGTATAGCTTTACCATTTTATTTTTTAGGAACATGGCTATATTTATCTAATCAATTCCATCTTATTGAAAAATATATTCCTGATTTTAATTTACACTTTCCAATTACACAAACAAATATTTGGTTTTGGTTTAGCTTAAGCACAATTGTACTTTTATTTTTAGTAGGAAGTTATTATAATAACATTAGTAATAAGAGAATGATTATACAAATAAGAAAAAGCTGGAGCATTGTTTTTATTATTTTATTTATTTTATTACCAACTCCTTTTCTTTTTAGTAATGTTTCTATAGAAGCAGCTGCATTATGTATAGTTCCATTAGCAGCTATTACAGCAAATACTTATAGCAATTCTAAAAGATTAATGTTGCCAAATATTTTATTTTGGTTAAGCATAGCAATTATTATTTTTAATAACAGGTTAATTATAAAATCATACTAGGAGAATTTAAAACTTTAATTTTTTTATCTTGTTTAAACAAAAAAAGAAAATATTAATTGTCATTTTAATTCTTTCTGTTTTTTCAACAGTATTAATTGGTCGTTATAAAGGAGATGTTTGGGAAGAAAATGTAAGAACCATTTTATACAAATTAAAAAACGATTCAGTACCATCTTATGCCACAGAATTTACAGATACTAATGGAGTGCCATTTGTGTATTATGCTCCACAAAATAATATTTCGGCAGGTACAAAGTATAATCCAACCATTATTGCAAATTATGCACTTGAATACTATAAAAAATTAAACGAAGATGTTAAAGCAAAAAAATATTTTAATAATTGTGTGCAATATTTAGTAGCCAATATTTCTCAAAAAGATAATGCTGCAATGTATTATTTTAATTGGCAACAACCTTGGTATCCTGAAGTTAAAGGAACATTTACATCTGGTATGACATCTGGTAGAACTTTAGATGTTTTTACAAAAGCATTTGCTTTAACTAATGACAGTATTTATTTACAATATGCAACTAAGTTAATACGTGGATATTATATTTCAATTAATGATGGAGGATTTACATACAAAGAAAATAATGGTTGGTGGTATGAAGAAATTGCAACACCTAACACAGCTACTCCACACATTTTAGATGGGCACATTTTTGCTATAATAGGTTTACAAGAATTTTATACCCTAACAAAAAGTGATTCAGCAAAATATTTAATTGATAAGGGTTTAGAAGCATTGAAAAATAAATTACCACTTTATGATGCAGGAAATGGTGCCATATTTTATGATAATAAAAAAGATATAGCAGATAAAAAATATCAACACATTCTTACTGCTCAAATGCAAAAGTTATATGAGAATACAAATGATACTACTTTTCTTCACTACTATAAAAAATGGTCTATTCCTTTAAACAGAGATTATGTTTTAAAAGTTTTTTCAGAAAAAAATATTTCAGGTATTATACTTGTTTTTTTAATGTTTATTATTACTGTAAGCATTTTAATGTTATTGCAAAAAATTATTTTTAAAAACTAATCATTATTGTCCGACAAATGTTCGATTTGCTGAATAAGTGTCGCTACACACC
>JAIXLO010000010.1 GCA_026931325.1 Chitinophagales bacterium
GTATAGAATAATGCACTATCATTTACTTAACAATCAATGTATCTTTACAAAGAATATGACAAAGAAGGAGCTAAGAAAATTATATAAAGAAAAGCGTTCTGCTATTTCATTAAAAGATAAAATGAAATGGGATGATTTGATGCTTATACAATTTCAGCAATTTAATTTTAGCAATGCTCAATGTTTATTTACTTTTTGGCAAATGGAGCATGAGCCAAATATGTATTTGTTTACAACTTTTCTAAAACATAGTATTTTCAATTTGCAAATTGCTTACCCATTATGTGATTTTACAACAGAAACCATGCAAGCAATTTTAGTAAATGATGAAACTGTTTTTGCAGAAAATAAATATAGAATAACAGAACCTAAACATGGCAACGTTTTATTACCAAATGAAATAGATATTGTTTTTGTACCATTATTAATTTGTGATAGTAAAGGTTTTAGAGTTGGCTATGGCAAAGGGTTTTATGATAAATTTTTATCGCAATGCAGAAAAGATGTTATAAAAATTGGCTTTAATTATTTTGAACCAATAGAAAAAATAGAAGATACCAATAAATTTGATATACCTTTAGATTATTGCATTACACCTCAAAAGATTTATGAATTTTAATACTATATTTTTAAAATCATTTAGAATTTTATTATTGCCTTTTACAGTTGTGTATGGGATAATAGTAAAAATTAGAAATTGGTTTTACGATAAAAACTATTTAAAGAGTACACAATTTAATTTTCCATTGATATGTGTTGGAAATTTAGCAGTTGGTGGCACAGGTAAATCTCCAATGGTAGAATATTTAGTTAGATTGTTACAACCACATTTTAAAATAGCCACTTTAAGCAGAGGTTATAAAAGAAGAACAAAAGGTTATGCTTTAGCTAATGCAAATACTACTGCTTTAGAAATTGGTGATGAGCCAATGCAATTTCACATAAAATTTCCTGAATTAACTGTAGCTGTTGGAGAAGAAAGAATTGTAGCAATACCACAAATACTACACGATAAACCCGATTTACAAGTAATTATTTTAGATGATGCTTTTCAACATAGAATTGTAAGAGCTGGTTTAAATATTTTACTCACAGAATTTAGTAATATTTACACACAAGATATTCTTTTACCAACAGGTGATTTAAGAGATGAAAGAAGAAGTGCAAGAAGAGCTGATATTATTATTGTAACAAAATGTCCAACTGATATTTCTCAAGATAAAAAATATAAATTATTAAGAAGCATAAAGCCAAAACAACATCAAAGAGTTTTTTTTACAGCAATTGAGTATGGTACACCTTATCATATTTATAACACAAGTGATGAATGGATTTTAACACAAAATGATGAAGTGCTTTTAGTATGTGGTATTGCTAATCCTAAGCCTTTGAAAGAGTATTTATTAAATACTGTTCATACGTATTATCAAAAAGATTATAGTGATCATTATATTTTTAATATTGATGACTTAACAGAAATAAAGGAAAGATTTAATAACATTAATACCAATAGAAAACTTATTCTTACAACAGAAAAAGATGCTGTTAGATTAATAAAATTTTCAGATGAATTAAAAGATATTCCTTTGTATGTATTGCCTGTAAAGCATAAATTTTTATTTGATGATACAGAAGTGTTTGATAATTTAATAATTGATTATGTAAAAAATTTCAAGCTAAATATTCATGAAAAATAAAAGAAATAAAAATCATCATACAACCAAAGAAACACATTTACCCACCAAAACTTTGATTGGTAAATTGGATATAACTCTTAGTGGTATTGGTTATGTAATTGTTGAAAATAATGTAAAAGATATATTAGTAAGACAAGATAATTTTAATACTGCATTGCATGGTGATACTGTAAAAGTAAAAATTACAAAAGAAAATTTTAACTCAGGCAGAACAGAAGGAAAAATAATTGAAGTAATTAGCAGAAAACAAACAGAGTTTATTGGACGTTTGCAAGTATCTGCAAGCTTTGCTTTTTGCATTGTAGATACTGAGAAACCAATGCCAGATATTTTTATTCCTTTAGAAAATATACATGATGCAAAAAATGGAGAACGTGTGGTAGTTCATTTAATAAAATGGGAAAAAGGTGATAAG
Source organism: Chitinophagales bacterium (assembly GCA_026931325.1). Taxonomy (GTDB): domain Bacteria; phylum Bacteroidota; class Bacteroidia; order Chitinophagales; family Chitinophagaceae; genus UBA1930. Next base: position 2,113 of record JAIXLO010000010.1, read on the forward strand.
AAACCTGTAGGAGAGGTGGTTAGCATTTTATCTCAAGAAGATGAAAACGATGCAGCAATGAAAGAAATTTTAGCAGAAGCTGGGTTTCCTTTGTCTTTTCCTGATGAGGTGATGAAAGAAGTTTCTTTGTTATCTGAAAAAATTGCTAACACAGAAATTAAAAAAAGAAAAGACTTTAGAAATGTTTTGACATTTACTATTGACCCAGTTGATGCAAAAGATTTTGATGATGCAATTTCTATAAAATTGATTGATAAAAATTTGTATGAAATTGGTGTACATATTGCAGATGTTAGTTATTATGTTACACCAAATACTAAGTTAGATGAAGAAGCATATAAAAGAGCAACATCAGTTTATTTGCCTGATAGAGTAAATCCTATGTTGCCCGAAAAAATTTCAAATGATTTGTGCTCTTTAAAACCAAATGAAGACAGGCTTACATTTTCTGCAGTATTTGAAATGAATACAAAAGGAGAAATAAAAAATTATTGGTTAGGCAAAACAATTATACACTCTGATAAAAGATTTACTTATGAAGATGTGCAGCAAACTATTGAATCTAAAAATGGTTTGTATAAAACAGAAATTTTACTGTTAAATAATATAGCTCAAAAATTACGAGCAAGTAGATTTAAAAAAGGAGCTATTAATTTTTCATCACAAGAAGTAAGGTTTCAGTTAGATGAAAAAGGAAAACCAATAGGTATAGTTGTAAAAGAAAGTAAAGAGTCGCATCAGTTGATAGAAGAATTTATGTTGCTTGCAAATAAAACTGTTGCAGAATATGTTTTTAAAAATTCAGAAAAAAATAAAATTCCTTTTCCTTATAGAGTACATGATACGCCAGACCCAGATAAGTTAGAATCCTTTGCAGCATTAGCTTTGAAGTATGGTTATAAAGTAAATATTTCCTCTCCCGAAAAAATTGCTGAAAGTTTTAATCTTATGTTAGAAGCAGCAAAAGGAAAACCTGAACAACAAATTTTAGAACAGTTAGGAATTAGAACAATGGCAAAGGCTGTTTATACTACTAAAAATATTGGACACTATGGTTTGGCTTTTAAATATTATTGTCATTTTACTTCACCAATAAGACGTTATCCTGATGTTTTAGTGCATCGTACTTTACAAAGTATATTAATAGAAAAACCTGTTATTGATAAAAAAATGGAAGAGAAATGTAGGCATTGCAGTGAAAGTGAAAAAGCTGCAATGGATTGTGAAAGAGCAGGTAATAAGTATAAACAAGTTGAATTTTTAAAGGAACATTTAGGTGAAACATTTGAAGGAGTAATTAGTGGTGTTGCAGGTTTTGGCTTTTTTGTAGAAACAATTGAACATAAATGCGAAGGTTTGGTAAGCATTGTAAGCTTAAGTGATTTTGATGATTTTAGATTAGTAGAATCAGATTATTGTTTGGTGGGAAAAAGAAGTAGTAAAGTATTTAGAATTGGCGATAAAGTTTTTATAAAAGTAATTGCTGCCAACTTAGAAAAAAAGCAATTAGATTTTGAATGGGTATTGAACAAAGAAATTGATAATACTTCTAAATCAACTTCAAAAAAGATAAACAAAACATTAAAGCAAAATTCAATCTCAGCAAAAAAGAAAAAGTAAATTATTTTTTATCAGTATTTAAATAAGATTGCAATGCTTTCACATATTTTTCAAAAGCATCAATTCCTTTTTTAGTAATAGAACAAGTTGTTAATGGATAATTATCTTTAAACTGTTTATTTACTTCAATATAACCTGCATCTTTTAATTTTTGTATTTGCACAGAAAGGTTACCAGCAGTTGCTTTTGTTTTTTCTCTAATAAATGTAAATTCAGCCTCTTTTACACTAATAAGTAAACTCATTACTGCAAGTCTAAGCTGAGAATGTAATATTGGATCAAGGTCTTTAAACATTATTCTTTCTTTGTTTCAAATATTTACTTCTTAAAATAATACCTGGAATTAACCAACAAATAATTGCCACAACTGCACCAATAAGCATATCATTTTTAAAAGAGGTATAGCAAGACATAATAAATAAAATGTAAGAAATAATTCCTCCAACAATCATTGGTCTAAATTTTTTTGCAATGCCTGTAACCATTGTAGGAAAAGTGTATAACAAAATATATAATGAATATAAACTTGGAATAAAAGGATACATTTCTGCATCTGGCTTACTACCATTGATATAATGTTTTATTAATTGCCAACCTTCTTGATTTGCAAATTCTTTTGATACAGCAGGTGCAATATTTGCATACATTACTAAAAGTAAAATAGTAATACCATATACCGACCAAACTGCATTAATTGCAGCATCTTCAAACCTTACTACTTTATTTTCCTTTCTTTCTTTAAGAGAAATATAAATTTGCGGAATGATGGCAATAAACACTATCCAAAATGGATCAATAGGAAAAGTAAAGTTTAACGTTATTTGAACATACACAAGTAATGATGCAATAGACACTGCTAATCCCCATAAAATAGCACTCATACCACTATCGTGATAACTTGCTTTTGCATTTTGTATCATTGAAGTAATGATATTTAAACTTTCATGCTCTGTTAGTGGTGTTTCATTTTTCATATTGATTGTTTTTTAAAGAAACTTTTCATTAAATAACCTGGAATAATCCATGCAATAATAACTGCCAAAGCTATTATTAAAAGATAATAGTTTTTAGAAATAAAAAGAGTGGTAATTGCTAAAGCCCAACAACATATTCCTCCAATTTTTAAAGGCAAAAAACGCATTACTGCACCACTTAAAAAAGTGGGTATTCCATAAAGTATTAATAATGTTGGATAAAAATTTATCCAATTACCGCTACTTTGTCCTACAACAAAAGAAATTAAAAACATTGTAATACCAAATGAAGTCCATATATAACCTAAAATTTCATCTATATACGTTTTTACTTTTTCTTTTTTATGTTGTTTTATTAAATAAATAATTTGTACTATAAGAGCAACAAATAGTAAAAGCCAAATAAGGTGAGGTTTTTCTACCAACTGAAATTTGTACAGTAGATAATTTCCAACAGAACAAATTAAAACTATCCAACCCCAAAGCAAATACAAAGGACTATCATTATTAAACTTATTCTTTGCTTGATTAATCATGCTTTCAATTACTTCAAGACTTTGCTGAACCGAGAAATCTTTTTCCATGATGTTAAGTTTTAGAATGAAAAAAATTATTTACACTGATTAATTATTTTTTCTGTTGCTTCTTTTCCCCAAGTAGGATGAATATTACTTACTGGTTTAAAATTATTGAACAACTCTAATGCTTTTTCTGCTAAAGGTTTTGATTTATCGCACCCACCACCAAATTGTTTTGGAGTATTAAATAAATTACTTGCTTGAATATAGTAAGGACGTGGGTTTGTAGAATCAGCAGCTTTTGCTTTTTCTATGTATTGATTAATTTTTGCTCCATACTCCATATATCTTGCTTGAGGATTAACAAGCATTTTAGCAGTTGCAATTAAACTTTTAACACAATAAATTTCACTATTGTTTTGTTCTAATGTTTCAGCTTTGGTTAGTAAATTATTTGCTTCATCAGCCATAGCATCTATATTACTTACTTTACCAGACAAACACATAGTTGTTTTAACCAAAGCAGCATAATAATAAGGTAACCATTGTGTTTTTTCAACATCTGCAATACGTTCAAATTTTTGTGCAACTGCTGTTAAGTCTTCATTTGTTTTAGCATCATTAAATTGTTGTAATGTACTACTCATGGTTGTTACATATTTTTCACTTTGAGAAAAAATGGTTGTTGTTGCTAATAAGCAAAAGGCTGTTAATAATTGTTTCATAATGTTTGTTTTCATGTTTATTGTAAATAAAAAATTTAAAGATTATTGTTAATAGCATCTTGGCTTCTATCAACACCCCAACTAAGAAAACATCCAATAAAATAAAATTGTTTAGCTGGTGGTGTTACAGCTACCTTGTTTAATCCATTATAAGAATATCTATAACCATAAACTTGATTAAAGTTTAAAACATTTGTAACACTTGCTACCAACACTATAAATGTTTTAGCATTTTGTTTTCCTAAGTTGGGTAAGTAATTTAAGCTAAATCCTAAATTATGATAATCAATGGTTTTGCCTTCATCATTTATTTCAAACTTATTTAAACCATTATTAAATACAATATTGTAGTAAGGACGACCTGTAGCAAAATTGTAAGTTAAGTTAAATCCCGTTTTCCATTTTGTAACAAATGTTTTAGTAACAATACTTAGTGTGTGTGGTGTAGCAAATGTTGGTTGCATAGATGTTGGATAATTTAAAAAATCTCTTTTAGTATCTAAATAACTATAGCTTATCCAGTAATCAATATTGTTAAATGTTTTTTTATCTCTCCAAAAAAGTTCTATGCCTTGTGCATAGCCATTTCCTGAAATATTTGTATCAGGAAAAGTTTTAACAAGATTGTTGTACTTCTTATAATATGCTTCTATTCTAAAAGTTTGTAAAGCAGTATTTTTTATATAATTAATTAAATAGTGAGTTGCTTTTGTATAACCCAATTTTTTTATTCCCCCTGTATTATCCATCATTTGCATTAATTCAGGAGTTTGGTAAAACTCACCAAAAGCAATACTCATTTGAGCATTTTTTCCTGTTTTATATGCCATTGATAATCGGGGGGCAAAATTTGTTTTACTTATTAAAGAAGAGTGTTCTAATCGTCCACCTGCTTTTATTGCTATATCATTTGATAAGTATAAATCAGCTTCTCCAAATGCAGAAGTATAATTGTCATTATAATTAGATGAATAATTATTGAACACATATTTGTGATATGCATTCCAATATTCAGCTCCAAATCTTATTGTACTTATTCCACTAATTCTTTTATCTATTACAGTTCTTGCAATGGTTAAATTATTTTGATGATTAAGGTTAAAATTTTTATTATCAATGTAAGAAATGTTTGTTGTTACAGGGTTATTATTTGTATCTTGTACAGTAGTATTTATTTTATCGTTATTAGCACTAAAGCTAAAGCCTAATTGCATTTTCCATCCTTTACCTAAATTTTCTCTGTAAGAAAAATTATTATACCAATTCCAATTTTTTAAAGCAAAAGCATCTTTTAAAATTAAACTATCAATATCTGTATTTCTTAAACCCAATTTTCCAGTATTAAAACTGCTGAAAATTTTTATCATACCTCTTTTTTTAGTTCTATGTCTATAATTAAATTCTGATGTATGATATTGAGGCACTGTAAAGTAATCTGGCTTTTGTTTTACTATAGAAAAATATGGAAGTAAATTGGTGTAACCATAATTAATACCATAAGAAGATTTTTTATTGGAGGCTAATTTTTGAAATCCAGCACCAACAAATACAGAAGTTATAGAAGCACTTGCTTCTGAACGTTCAGGCAAATCAATACTTTCAAGCAATAAAACACTACTTAATGCCTGACCATATAATGCACTATAACCACCTGTGCTAAAAATATTTCCTTTAAATAAACTTGGAGAAAATCTGCCTCTTGAGGCAATATCAGGAGAGCCTGTATAAAATGGATTGTTTACAACCATTCCATCAATCATTTGTTTAGTTTCATAACCAGCACCTCCACGAACAAACAAACCTTCTTGCTCACCTACTTGTTGAGCACCAGGGAGTGTTTTTGCAGCACTTGTAATATCTGCATTTGCTCCACCTGTTGTATAAATATCCAATGCTGTTAATACAGTTGCAGCTTTCTTTTTATCACCAGCTTCAAAGCTTCCTGCTGTTACTGTTACAGCTTTCAATTCATTTATTTCTTCTTTTAAAATAAAATTTAATTGTATAGAATCTTTATCAAGGTTTATTATTTGTGTTACAGTTTTATAACCTAACATTTTTGCTTCAATAACAAAAGAACCTTTTTCATAAGTTTTAATTTTAAATCTTCCAATTGAGTCAGATGTTGCACCATCATAAGTTCCTACAATAGTTATGCTTACATTTTGTAGTACCCTGTTTCTATTATCTTTTACTGTACCAGAAATTATTGTTTGTGAATAAGAAAACAAAACAATCATTATAGATACATTCAACAAAAAAACTTTTCATTTTATTAATTTGACTTTACAAATGTAAAGTAGTTTATAATATAAACCAAAATAATTTTTATTTTTTTTGAACTAAGTAATTTTTGGTTATAAAATTTTTTTGTTTATATTTGCTATTCAATGCAACGCTGCATATATTATTATGTGGCGTTGTATTTTTTTTATATCTTCTAAAAACAAAAAGTTATGAGTGAATACGTAACACAAGAAACATTTGACAAAATGAGAGAAGAGCTGCAAAGGCTTAAGTCTATAGAAAGACCAGCAGCAGCATTAGCTATTGCAGAAGCAAGAGAAAAAGGCGATTTAAAAGAAAATGCAGAATATCATAGTGCTAAAGATGCTCAAGGATTATTAGAAGCAAAAATTAAACAATTAGAAGGAGCAATAGCAACTGCTAAAATTGTAGATATATCTTCAATTAATACAGATAGAGTAAGTATCTTAACTAAAGTTACCATTACAAATATGGCAACTAAAAAAACAGTAACTTATCAAATAGTTGGTGAAAATGAAGCAGACTTAAAAGCTGGAAAAATTTCAGCCTCATCACCTATTGGTAAGGGACTAATTGGAAAACAAAAAGGTGAAATTGCTGAAGTACAAGTACCAAATGGTAAATTAAAATTTAAGATTGAAGATATTATGATTTAATGATTAATTTTTCCCATTAAACAGCCTCTTAAATAGGGGCTGTTTTTTTATGTAAAAAATTATATTTCAATTACACCATTATAAACAAAAGTAGCACTACCACAAAGCCATATATTTTTATAGGTATGATTATTTTCTTTATCAAAGCTTACTGATAAATTTCCACCTAAAGTTTTTACATTTATATTATTTGAACCTTTAGGATTATTTGCAAAAATCAATGCTGAAGCAGTAACTCCTGTACCACAACTTAATGTTTCATCTTCTACACCACGTTCATAAGTTCTTACTTTGATTGTATTATTATTAAGTAGTTGAACAAAATTTACATTAATACCTTTTTCTCTAAACTCATTATTATATCTAATTAATTTTCCTTGTTCTGTTACATTAAAATTTTCTAAAGATGAAACCTGCTTAACATAATGAGGAGAACCTGTATTTAGCACAAAACTATTATCAGCCCTTTGTTCTACTTGTAATACATCTTGCATTTTAAGATGAATAGTTTTAGCATCATTAAACTTTGCTTCATGCACACCATCAATTGCCATAAAATGATAATTATCTTTTATTATTCCATTATCAAAAGCAAATTGAACAATACATCTTCCTCCGTTACCACACATTGAGCCTTCATTTCCATCAGCATTAAAATATTTCATTTCAAAATCATAATTTTTTGCTTCATGCAAAAACATTAAACCATCAGCACCAATACCAAATCTTCTATTGCATAGAAAATTTATTTGCTCAGTAGTAAGGTGAATAGAATTATTTCTATTGTCAATTATAATAAAGTCATTACCAGTTCCATGATATTTAGAGAAATTAATTTTCATTTTCTTTAATCTAATTCCACAAAAGTAAATAATACTAATACTATTTAATAATTAAAGTAGTTTTGGCCTTTACCGATTATGTTTGCTTTTTTACCTTTATAAAAAAATATTAGCTATATAAAGTTGATATTTTATTTACTTTATGGTTCTAATAAAATAGTTTATGAGTTTGCAGCAAAAAAGAATATTAAATATTAGCATTCATATTACAGTTTGGATTTGTTTTTTTTTGTTGCCTTATATTTTTTCTCCTCAACCAAAAGATGTTTCAGAAAATATTAGTAGGCACTTATTAGTTCTTTATATAACTATTAATGTTTTATTATTAATTTTTTATTATTTAAACACACAATTATTTATTCCAAAATTATTATTTAAGAAGAAGCGTTTGTTATATCTATTAGTTGTTGCTTGTTGTTTTTTTATTTTTATAAATGCTCCAAGAAAAATTACACACACTATCAATGGCACTACACAAGAAATGATTGATAAACAAATTCAAGAAACATACAGACAAAGAAATAATTCAGTTGAAAATACTTTTAAAACAAAAATCGATAAGAAAAAAAATTATATAAGAAACGATAAAGCATTAAGATATTTCCCTGGTTCATTTGTTGTGTTTTTATTAGTACTTACTGTTGGTATATGTTCTCAAGTTATTGGGCAATGGAAAAAATCTGAAAGCATTAAAGAAAAAATGCTACATGAAAAAACAGCTACTGAATTATCTTTTTTAAAGTCGCAAATAAGACCACACTTTTTTTTCAATACACTCAATAATATTTATTCATTAGCAGTAACTCAAAATGAAAAAACACCAGATGCAATTTTAAAGCTTTCAACTATTATGAGATATATGCTAAATGAAACACAAACTGAAAAAACATTATTAGAAAATGAAGTAAATTTTATAAAAAATTATATTGATTTAAACTTAATGCGTTTAACAGATAAAGTAAAAGTAAATTTTGAAGTAAAAGGTTTAATTGAAAACAAACAAATAGCACCATTATTATTTATCCCCTTTGTTGAAAATGCTTTTAAGTATGGAGTAAGCACTAAGGAAAACTCAGATATAGATATTCAAATTATAGCAGAAGATAATAAAATTATTTTAAAAGTTAAAAATAAAATTGTATGCTCTGATAGCAATATTATTGAACAAACAGGTATTGGAATAAATAATGTAAGAAGAAGATTAGATTTGCTTTATCCTAATAGCCATGTGCTTTCTGTAATAGAGGAAAATAAAATATTTAAGGTTTACTTAGAAATTAATTCAATATGATAATTAGAACAATAGCATTAGATGATGAACCCTTAGCATTGCAAATTATAGTTAAGTATTGTAATAAAATTCCTTTTATTCAATTAGAGGAAACCTTTACAAACCCTGATGATGCTATTGAGTATTTAAAGAATAATAAAATTGATTTATTGTTTTTAGATATTCAAATGCCAGATATTAATGGTATTCAATTTTATAAAAACTTAAAATATAAGCCATGTGTAATTTTCACAACTGCTTTTAAAGATTATGCAGTTGAAGGATTTAATGTTGATGCTATTGATTATTTACTAAAACCATTTGAATTTGATAGATTTTTAAAAGCAATTTATAAAGCAAAAGAATTTATAGAATATACATCAGCACAAGATTTGAACATTAATAGTATTTATGTAAAAGTAAATTATGAGATGATGAAAATAAATCTTTCAGAAATTGATTTAATTGAAGCATTAGATGATTATATAAAAATTCATATAAAGCCACATCCTGTTTTAACTTTAATGACCTTAAAAGCAATGAGTGATAAATTGCCAGAAAATTTATTTATTAGAGTACATCGCTCATATATTATTCCTTTACATAAAATAGAAAAGTTTAGTAAAAATAAATTAACAGTTGCTGGAAAAGAAATTCCTATTGGTAGTAGCTATGGAAATGTTTATGATAAATTGTTACAAATGAATTTTTAGAATTACTTTATAGGAAATTCCATTATTAATAAATTAATAGCACTGCTATTCTTAACTCTATTTTTCCTCTACAAACCTTTACTTTGCATTATTAAATATATAGCACTATGAATTTTTTACAATCATTGAAATTACAATCTAAAAATCAAGGTGCATCAACTGGTACAAAATGGATTTCATCTAATGGAGCACTAATTACAAGTTCTTCTCCTGTTGATGCAAAAGAAATTGGTTCTGTAAATACAACAACGAAAGAAGTTTATGAAAATATTATTTCTTCTGCCCAAGAAGCATTTTTACAATGGCGTTTATGGTCTGCACCAAAACGTGGTGAAGTAGTAAGACAAATTGGTGAAGCATTAAGAACTAATAAAGACTCTTTAGGAAAATTAGTAAGCTATGAAATGGGTAAAAGCTTGCAAGAAGGTTTAGGAGAAGTTCAGGAAATGATTGATATATGTGATTTTGCTGTTGGATTATCAAGACAACTATATGGCTTAACAATGCATAGTGAAAGACCTAATCATAGAATGTATGAGCAATGGCATCCTTTAGGAATTGTTGGAATTATTTCTGCATTTAATTTTCCTGTAGCTGTATGGAGCTGGAATGCAGCAATAGCTTGGGTTTGTGGCAATGTTTGTGTATGGAAGCCAAGTGAAAAAGTACCTCTTTGTTCTGTTGCAGTACAAAATATTGTTGAAGAAGTTTTCAAAAAAAATAATGTTCCAGAAGGCGTAAATTGTTTGATACAAGGAGCAAGAGAAGTAGGAGAGTGGATGAGTAATGATACAAGAATTGCATTAATTAGTGCAACAGGAAGTACAAGAATGGGCAAAGCAGTAGGTGCTGCTGTTGCTGGTAGATTAGGAAAAACTATTTTGGAATTAGGAGGAAATAATGCAATAATAATTTCAAAAGATGCTGATACAGATATGGCTTTAATTGGTTGTGTATTTGGTGCAGTTGGCACTGCAGGTCAGCGTTGCACAACAACAAGAAGATTAATTATACACGAAAGTATTTATGATAGTTTCAAACAAAAATTAGTTAATGCTTATAAACAATTACAAATTGGAGATCCGCTAAATAGCAAAAATCATGTAGGTCCATTAATTGATAAAGATGCTGTAGCTCAATATTTATCAGCTATTGAGCAATGTAAGCAACAAGGAGGAAACTTTATTGTAGAAGGTGGAGTATTAGAAGGTAGTGGTTATGAAAGTGGTTGTTATGTAAAACCTTGTATTGCTGAGGCTAATAATAATATGGCTATTGTTCAACACGAAACCTTTGCTCCAATATTATACATCATGAAATACAATACAATTGATGAAGCTATAGCAATGCAAAATAATGTGCCACAAGGTTTATCTTCTTCTATTATGACCTTGAATTTGCGTGAAGCAGAATTATTCTTATCTCACCGAGGAAGTGATTGTGGCATTGCAAATGTAAATATTGGTACAAGTGGGGCAGAAATTGGTGGAGCATTTGGTGGAGAAAAAGAAACAGGTGGAGGAAGAGAAAGTGGTAGCGATGCTTGGAAAGCTTATATGCGTAGGCAAACCAACACTATTAACTATGGTAGCAATTTACCATTAGCACAAGGTATTGAGTTTAATATTTAATTTCTTAAACTTTTATACAAAAAAATAATTAAGGTTGTCTTTACATTGAGATAACCTTTTTTTATTATTGAATAAATGAATTTTAAAGAAAGAAAATTTTATTGATTATTTTATAAACTGTTCATTGTATTTTGCAAACACTATGAAGTATTACATAATAGCAGGAGAAGCAAGTGGCGATTTGCATGGAAGTAATTTAATAAAACAATTACATATTGAAGATGATAATGCTTTGATACATTGTTGGGGTGGAGATTTAATGCAACAAGCTGGAGCTACTTTAATAAAACATTATAAAGACCTTGCTTTTATGGGCTTTGCAGAAGTAGTAAAAAATTTACCAACCATTTTTAAGAATATAAAATTTTGTAAACAAGATATACTTTCTTTTAAGCCAGATGTTTTAATATTAATTGATTACCCAGGGTTTAATCTTAGAATTGCTGAATGGGCAAAAAAACAAGGATTTAAAATTGTGTATTATATTTCGCCTCAAGTATGGGCTTGGAAATCTGGAAGAGTAAAAAAGATGAAACATTGTATCGATAAAATGCTTTGTATTTTACCTTTTGAAAAAGAATATTATCAAAATAAATGGAATTGGCAAGTAGAGTATGTTGGTCATCCATTATTAGAAGCTATTGAAAATTTTAAAAATTCAAATAGTAATAATGACATCATTTCAAATAAAAATATTATTGCATTATTACCAGGTAGTAGAACACAAGAAATTTCTAAGAAATTGCCAATAATGCTACAAGTAGCAAAACATTTTTCTAACTTTCAATTTGTTGTTGCCAAAGCTCCAGGACAAAATGATGATTTTTATAATCAATTTTTAAAAGGCTATACCAATGTTTCATTTGTTAGAAATGATACTTATAATTTATTAATGCATAGCACTGCTGCATTGGTAACAAGTGGCACAGCAACCTTAGAAACTGCATTGTTTAGTGTACCAGAAGTGGTGTGTTATAAAGGCAGTAATATTAGTTATCAAATAGCCAAAAGATTAATTAAGATAAAATACATTTCATTGGTAAATCTTATAATGGATAAGTTGGTAGTGAAAGAATTAATACAACATGAATTAACAAAAGAAAATCTTGTTAAAGAGTTAAACGAATTATTATTTAATAAAGAAAAGCAAAAAATACTGCAACAAGATTATAAAAATTTAAAAGATAAACTTAGTTATGGAGGTAAAGCATCTGTACAAGCAGCAAAAATTATTGTTGATTTTATTAGTGCTTAAATCTTGGTAAAATTATTAGTTTAACAATCATAATAATTAAAGCTACAATAAACATTATAATAGAAATTCTGTTCATGCCGTGCATGTACTTAGTAAACTTCGTTTTTGGTTCTTTATTATCTCTTTTTTTTATGTAGAGATATTCTGCAAATTGTTTTAGAATACCCATAGTGTTTTATTTTTTTATAGAACTCAAGACAAATTTACAAAGTAAAAAACTAAAGTATTTTAATTTCTCAGCTACTTATAATGTTGTAATTAAATAAAGCTTTGAAAATGGTGGAGCCGAAGGGAGTCGAACCCTTGTCCAAACAAATTCGTTACAAACTTTCTACATGCTTAGTTGATTATTAATTGTAGGGAAATTGCAGGAAGCCAACAAACCAACTATTTCCTTAGCTGAATAATCTTTTGTTGCAAGCACAGCCTAATGCAACAGCAGCTTTTATTTGTTTTGAGTCGGCGGCGGCACTTGGTAAAAAGCAAACCTGTGCAGCGGCCCTAATGACTGTCAAATCACTGATTAGGCAGCCATGGCAAATTGTGTATTGCCATTTAAAGTTTGAATATTCAGATTAAAGTGCTAATTATACAACGCACTGCATGCTTACACTTATAAAGAACTCTGCTGTCAAAACCAATACGGCCCCTTATATTTTTTGTTTTAAACGATAAATGATTAGCGTTAAGTGGCTAATGATATTTTTATAGATTTAATTATTATAACTTTTTAATTAAAATTTAATTACCCATAAGTCAAAGAGCAATAAAATTTTTAAAAACCTTAAACTATCAATTTATCTAAACCATCTCCAAATATCTAAACCTAATGCATATACCATTAAACCAATTAATAATAGCATTCCTACAGTTTGAGCATATTCCATAAATTTATCACTTGGCTTTTTGCCTGTAATTATTTCTATAATACAGAATAATGCATGACCTCCATCTAATGCTGGTATTGGTAAAATATTCATAAATGCCAATATTATAGAGAACAGTGCTGTTAATACCCAAAAACTTTGCCAGTCCCAAACTTTGCTATAAATACTTCCAATGCTGATAACACTTCCTAAACTATCGCTTACTTTATCTTTTCCTTGAAACAATCTTTTTATCCCTTCTACATATTTACCAAGACTACTCCAACATTGTTGATAACCAACAGGTATTGCTTCAAGTAAAGTATATTTTTTTACTTCTATATTAAATCCTAAATCTTTTAAACTCTTAGCACCAGCACCAATTTTAGCATATTCATTTAATGTAACAGGAATTTGTAAAGTGTCATTATTTCTTATAACTGTAAAAGGAACAGTTTTAGAAGCATAATCAACAATTACTTTTTGAAAATCGTTGAAGTATGGAGTAGGCTTGTTATCAACTGCTATAATATAATCATTTTTTTGCAACCCTGCATTGGCTGCTCCTTGCTTTGCCATAACTGTATCAATAATAAAAGGAATACGAATACTTGCTAATCCATTGCCTTTATTTTTTTTCAGTGCCGATAAAAATTCATTTGTAATTGGGAGTTGAATAGTATCATTATTTCTAATCACTGAAATATCTTTTGAATCACTCATAATTATTTGTCCTGCAATTTTTCTGTCAGAAGCATCATCTACAATTTTATTTCCTATTTTATAAATAATATCGCCATCTTGCAAGCCAATCATTTGCCCAATATTTTCAGCTACAATACCATATTTTAAATCTTTTCCTTCAATTTTTTCTTCACCCCAAACCCAACTAATTCCAATAAAAATAATGATAGCTAATAAAATATTTACAACAACACCACCTACCATTATTATAAGTCTTTGCCATGCTGGTTTAGATCTAAACTCATCTGGTTTTGGAGGAAGTTTCATTTGTTCTTTATCCATACTTTCATCAACCATACCTGCAATTTTTACATATCCACCAAATGGAATCCAACCAATACCCCATTCTGTTTCTCCAATTTTCTTTTTAAATAAGCTAAACCATGGGTTAAAGAATAAATAAAATTTTTCTACTCTACACTTAAACCATTTGGCAGTAATGTAATGCCCAAACTCGTGTAATACAACTAAAATAGAAAAAGATAAAATAAACTGTCCGGCTTGTACTAAGCCTCCAATCCAATCTACTGCTAAAAATACCATAATGTTTTTTCCTTATTTTTATTGAGAGATTTTTTTAAAAATAAATTACTTTTAAGGTAAATGATTACATATCTACCAAAGTGGCTGCAAAGTTACGTGCCTCACCATCGCTAACAAACAAATCTTCTAAAGTTGGCTTTTCAATAAATGGTATTTTTTGTACGGTTCTTTCTACCATTTCTGTCATATCTAAAAAACCAATTCTATTTCTTAAAAAAGAAAATACTGCTATTTCATTTGCTGCGTTTAAGATACAGGGCATATTTCCTCCTTTGTGTAATGCTTCTATTGCAAGAGCTAAATTTCTAAATGTTCTAATATCTGGTTCTTCAAAACTTAAAGTGTCAGGTCTTCTAAAGTCATATCTTGGATAATTATTAACAATTCTTTTTGGAAAAGTTAAAGCGTATTGGATGGATAATTTTATGTTTGGAGCACTCATTTGTGCTTTCATATTACCATCTTCAAAAGTTACTATGCTGTGTATGATTCCTTGAGGATGAATGACTACTTGTATTTGATCAGGGTTTAAATTAAACAACCATTTTGTTTCGATCATCTGAAGCCCTTTATTCATCAATGTTGCAGAGTCAATGGTTACTTTAGTACCCATTGACCAAACTGGATGTTGTAATGCATGATCTTTTTTTACATTAACCAAGTAGTTAGGTTTTCTTCCTCTAAATGGACCACCTGTAGCAGTTAAAGTAATTTTTTCAATTTTATTTCTACCTTCTCCTATTAGACATTGAAAAATTGATGAATGTTCACAATCAATAGGAATTATAGGAATTCTTTTCTCAACAGATTTTTGCATCACAATTTCTCCTGCAACAACTAATATTTCTTTATTAGCTAAAGCAATAGGTTTTGATGAATCAATAGCTGTTAGCATAGATTTTAAGCCTGCAAAGCCAATAATTGCCATAAGCATCATATCATAACAATCCATACTAGCAATTTCTTCAATTGCAGTTTCTCCTGACATTACTTTAATTGTTGTGGAGGCAAGAGCTTCTTTAACCTGAGGATATTTTTTTTCATTACCAATTACTACAACTTCAGGATTAAATTGTAATGCTTGTTGAATTAATAAATCACTATTATTTTGAGCAGTAAGTATTGTTATAGTAAATAATTCTGCATTAGCAGCAATTACTTCTAATGCTTGAGTGCCAATAGAACCAGTTGAACCAAATATTCCTATTCTTTTTTTACTCATCTTTTAAAACTTTGGCAGAAACGTAAAGATAAGGATTGAGTAGAAAAGTACAAGTAGTAAATTAGATATAGCTTTGATGTTTATTCTTTATAGCTTTTATTAAAAAATAAAAAATAAAATCTTTTACATTTGTTATGATTCTTCATGGGGAATTAGCTCAGTTGGTAGAGCGTTTGCATGGCATGCAAAAGGTCAGCAGTTCGAAACTGCTATTCTCCACTCTTTTTATTTAATTAGTTGGTATTGTTTTTACTCTTCTTTTTTGCTTTTCCTAAAACAGATTTGTAACTGCCTTTGCTTTCTATTACAATTTTACTCATGCTTTGTACCATAACGACCGCTACAGCTACTAAAGCAAAAAGAGCTAACATATTAAGCCATTTGTTTTGAAATAAATTCATAAAATAATTTTTTTTGTTTTGAATAATTTTTGTGAGTGTGAAGATGAGAAATGTTTTTGTACCGATATTGTGTAAACGGCTGTAACCATTTGTTTTCAATAGTTTTAGAGGTATTTGTGTAGTAAAACTATGGGTTAGTGAGTAGTAGAAAAGACAAAAAAAATAGCAGCTTGTGTGCTGCTAATGTTTTATAGAGAAAGTTAAAGGGAAAATAGTTTTAAAAAGAAAAGTTAAAGGGAGAAATTATTTTACTAAATCTTCAAACTCTACTTTGGTAATAATTTTCAGTTTGGTAAATTTTTTTTCTAAAATTTCTTTTTGGTTAAGTATGTGGTCATCTCCACTTGTTACAAAACCTGCATTTGTTTGTAAAGCAAGTGCTATAATGTAATTATCGTCTGCATCTTCAGGTATGTTTTTTTATAGGCTGTTGAATGGTATAAAATGTACCTATATCTTTTACAAACCGCAAAGCATCTTTGGTGCTTATTCCTAATTTACTTAAATGCGGATATTGCAAAACTCTTTCCAACTCTGCAAACAATTCTAAACAAACAGGTATAATAGCTTTACGTTTGTTTACGGCAAAAGAAATAGTATCGTAGTTTTTACTTATAAAGTAACTTATCCAAACATTTGTATCTAAAACAAATTTCTTACTTCGCATATTTACGGCTTTCGTGTTTCCATTTATCTATTTGTTTCATAGACACTTTTACAGGTTTTTTTATAATGTTATATTTATCAGGATTTTTTAACGCAATACCTGCATTTAATTGAGCCAATAAAATATTTCTTTCCTCTTCGCTAAGAAGTTCAACAGCATCTACAATTTTTTCTATAATAGGATTAAATGTTAATACAATAGCCATAAAGAAAAGTTTGTAGAAATATACATAAAAAGCCCCGAAATTTTTCGGGGCTGTAAGTGTAAATGTTAGTTAATTTGATTTAAAAATTAGATATTACTTCGTAATAGAGGCTGTCTAACTGCTTTAAATCTTGATGACTGTTAATGGCTTCTTCTACAATGTAGTGGCGTAAAATAACGCTGCGGAGTGCCTCTGCAATTTTAGGAATATCTTCTTTGTTTACAATAATAGCAACTGTTTCTTGTGTTGCTGCCTTACTGCTTTGTAAGCTCGTAAGGGCTTTTGTTTTTTGTGTTGTCATAAAATAAAAATATCCCGGTCGCTGACAACACTTCACTGCTGGGCAGGGAAAAGCTACGGACTTGCACCGATACGCCGGGAGTAGTTTTAAATGTTAAATTAAGATGGATTTGCCACATGTTGTGAAATGTTGTCGGGGCAAATATAGGGAGAATAGTTTTAAAAAGAAAAGTTTTTTAAAATTTTGAGTAGTAAACATTTTCGGGCGGAAAAATTAAATCCCAATCTTTGCCCCAAACAATATTTTGATTTTCTATTTTAAACTTTTTAAAGTGGTTTAATTTTTTGTATTTAGCATAATAGCCCTTTGCATATTTTTCTAATGCAGGGGAAAAATCTACTTCTTTTACTTCGCCCGAAGCAAATGTTACCAATAGCACATAGTTTTTTACATAAACTGCATTTTCAATATTGCAGTTTATACTTTTCTTTTTATGTGAATAACTTTTGCCTTTTTCTTGTAATAATGTATTGCTTCCCATTGCTCTTTTATTTTATCTGAATATTTGCGTACAAATTTACGCATTTCTGTAATTTCCTGACCTGTTAAAGGTGTTTTACTTCTTATTTTTTCGTCAAGTACAGTAAGAATTCCGTTGTTGTACTCTAATATAAATTTACATTCTCTATCTTGTTTTTTAACGTGTACATGAACAGGTAAATGATCATGTACATATATGTATATTAAATAACCAAAGTAAGTGAAAATTTTAGGCACTAGGTTGTTTTTACAAATGTAAGAAAAAAACGTAGGGAGAAACTTATTATCTTTGAAAAAATATTTTTATGGCATCAACAACAATAGTAGCAAAAACGAAAAAACAAAAATTAAATGAACTTGTAAAACAGCAAGGTATTGTACCTGGTAATACTAAAAAGAATTTGGAAAAACTTAAAAAATTTTGGCAAGAAAATATTGGGTTAAGCTATAATGAAGTAAGAAAAAATGCGTGGAGATGAAACTGTGTGTTTGCGATACGGATATGTTGTTTGAATATTTTGAAGATAACACTGATGCTATTGATCTTTTAAACAGTTATGATATTATTTTTTGCAGTGTTATTACACAAAGGGAAATGGTTTTATCAAGCCAAAATAAAACACATCAAAATAAACTTAATAAACTACTTACCGAAACAGTAACTTTAATCCCTATTGAAAGGGAAATTTCGGATTTGCACGTTCAACTTTTAAATGATTATCATTTAAGCCATTCGTTAAAAATAAATGATGCTATTATTGCTGCTACTGCTATTTATTACAACTTACCTTTATCTACTTGTAATATCAAAGATTTTAAATTTATACCTGACTTGCTATTAGTACAGCTCAATATAATTCCCAAACGCAGAGGCGGCGTTTTTTTTGATTTGTTTAAGTAGGGAGAATAGTTTTAAAAAGAAAAGTTAAAAAGAAAAGTAGTTGCGGCAATGGGAGTTGAACCCAATATTTTTAGGATATGAGCCTAATGTGATAAATCCGTTTCACTCTGCCGCTATGTAAGTTTATATTAAGCCTAATTTTTTTGCTTTTTGTTTTTGTTTAGGTACCTTCAATTCTCCTAAGAACAAATTTTTAGCACTATCTTCTAAATCTTTTAAATTAAGTGCTTTCATATTAGCAACAAGTCCGCCATAATGCGGTTGTCTGCCTAATATTTTGGTAAGTTTTTCATAATAGGTCATAATAACCTCCTTTTTTAATACATGTAACAAGTAATAATCAGTGCACTTTTAGTGTAAATTTCAATAATAATTTTCAATCTTACCCCTGTAACATTATCATTAACAACTCCTGAATATCTTTTTGTGCTTTCTTTTGACCATTGGTTTATTGTTTTTGCAAGTTGTTGTATTCTTATATGTCTCAAAGGGTGTGTGCTTCTTTCGTTTATGTAATTATTCATTATATGTTCTGCTGTTTCGCCGCTAAAACATATTCCTATTTTTCTGTTGCGGAAAGTTATAAATCCACTATTATAATACTGTATCATATATACTTTTTATGGCTCTCCTGAAATTTCAATAATTCGTTTTACTACATTGGGTGGTAATACTCTTTTTCTTTTTTTTAAGTATGGTTTTAATATTTCTTGCAGCTCTTGGTTTATGTTTATCCAATCATTAAAAATTTCTAAACGTACATTATAGTATAATGCAAGACCTGACCTTGTAGATGGTAGAATATTTTTTTAAAATGGTTTCGCAATAATTGTGAGATTTGTGTTTGTTTATTTTTTGTGCCTTTTCTACTGTTATGTGCCAATTACTAAATTTACTTAGTTCTTTTTTTAAATTATCTTGTGTTTTAAATAAAATCATTCTTTGGTAATTTCTGCATAAATAAGGTGGCACATCTGCCAAAGAATGAAACATAAAACAAATATCAAAATTTCGTTTTCTTTTATCTACAATAAAACTTATTACTGATTTGCTAAGGTTAGGAGAGAGGTATTTTGCTGCATCTTCAAATATAATAAAGGCGTTACGTTGGTGTGTATTGAGTGCTGTAAATAATTCGTCTTCGTTAGCATCTTCACAACGGCACATATCGCCTTTAAATCTTTTTAAACCCTCAATATTTACTACTTCATAATGTGCATAAAAAGGGTGTGCATCTGTATCTACAACTATTCTTCTTTTACCAGATGCAGTAGCTAATTTATCTGCAATAGTTGTTTTACCTGTACCCTGGTCTCCAATAAGTAAGTAACAAATATTTAATCGTTCTTTTTCCATAATTATAATGAGTAATATCCTGCAATATTTTTTCCTATGCCTGTGGCAAGTGCTAAAAAGAGCATAAACTCTGGTGGCATTTTGCCCATGTTTTTTGCCACTAATATTTTTAAAGGTTCACGCATCATATCTTTTGTATTGTCATCAAAAGAGAGGTTGTTTAAAAAATCTTCTACAGTAGCATCAATATCTAACAGCTTTAAGTCTGTATCTTCTAATAAAGTTTCTTTATTATGCTCGGCTGCTTTTAGTTGCTGCAAACGAGCTATAGCACCATTACCACCAGTAGCAAGTAATTTTTTATTTTTCTTTCTCTCTGCAAGTATTCTAAATACAGTGCTTTGTGTGCCATCTAATAAACCTATTACAATATCGGTGGTGGCATTAATTGTAGCCTCATCGTATTGTTGTGGTTGGTACTTTTTAGTTTCTTTTTCTTCTTCGGCTTCAACCTCTATTACTTCTTCTTTTGGTGGTGGTGGTGGAGCTTCTGGTGTAACTTGTGTTTGTGTAGGTATAGCAGCTTCTTGTAAAACTTGCTCTACACTTGCATCATACTCTGTAATATCTTTTAGCATTGATTATAAATTTTGATAACGTTCTACAATAGGGGCAAATTCTTTAACGAAAGCAAATTTTTCTTCTACCTTTTTACTATTTAATAAACCTGTTGTTAGTACTTTAAAAACATCGTTGGTTATATCTGATGTTTTTGTACCTTTTTTTAGTTTGCCATTTTCGGCTATACCAAATGTTTCACAGATTTTTATAATTAAATCTTTTGTTTCTTTTAAGTCTGTAAATGCCTGTACTGCAAGTTGTGCTAATGCTTCTGTATTAGCCTCTTGTTTTAATTGTTCTATTGCTTTTTTTATATCGGCAATAGTGGGTTGTGTTGCTTGTGGTGTGTTTTCCATTAATTTTTATTTTTTGTTTGAGAAATAAGCATCTTTTAATAAGAATTTTTTAGAATTTTCTGGCATACCTATTTTTTTATCAGGAAAAACAAAATTGTAATTGATAAAAAAATCAATGCACTGGCGTAAGAAGTGTGAATTATCTCGTGTAATACCTGCTTTTTTTCTTTCTTCTACTATGTATAAAATATATTCTGCTTCTTCTGATGTGAAAGATGTTGTAATAGTAGTCCTTTGAGCTTGTTTTTCTGTGTTTACAGAGTGTTTTTGCTTTTTTTCCTCCCGACTTGTCCTCCTCTAAATATCAATAATCATAAGTCATTAAGAGTCAATTATTTTTATCGGTAAAAAATGTATTTTGCTGACCTAATTAGTAAAAATGTACAAAATAAGGTTGGTTAAGTATAGTGTGAATTCTGTTTCTATTCAGGTCTATATTATAGAAAATAGGAAAAGGAAAATTATTAAGCATATTGGAACAGCAAAAAATGAAGATGAAAAAGAAAAGTTGATACAATTAGCTCAAGATTATATCAATAAGGTATCAAAACAGCTTCACATATTTGAAAAAACCGAAAACAAGATAATAGACCTTACCCAAATGCAATATATAGGAGTTTATTACACTTTTTTCTATGAAGTGATGCATAAACTTTTTATAAGTATTGGTTTCGATAAGCACAAGAATAATCTTCTGTTAGATTTAGTTATTATCCGATTATTTGAACCGGCTTCAAAATTTCAATCCATAAAGCTAATAGAACAATATTTTGGTATCAAGTATAGACGACAAGGTTATTATGAATCTGCCCCCAAGTGGCTTGATTTAAAAGAACAAACAGAAAGGATAACCATAAAGTTTGCAAAGGAAAATTACGAGTTCAAGTATGACTTATTGTTTTATGATGTTACCACACTTTATTTTGAAACATTTGAAGAAGATGAGTTAAGAAAGAATGGTTTTTCTAAGGACAGCAAATCTCAGCAACCACAAATTTTAGTAGCTCTTATGGTTACAAAAGAAGGTTTTCCGATAGCTTATGAAATTTTCTCTGGCAATACTTTTGAGGGGCATACATTTATACCGTCCATTCAAAAATTTATAGCTAAGAATAAAGTCAAGGATTTTACAATTGTAGCTGATGCTGCAATGATTAGTGATGACAATATTCAAGAACTTATAGCAAACAATCTTCACTATATCGTAGGTGCACGATTAGGAAATGTTCCACGGCAGCTTTTTGATAAGATAGATACGATGATGATTAGAGAGGATGGGCAAACCATTAGAATACCCACTAAAAAAGGTTTTTTAGTTTGCAGTTACTCTTCTGTCAGATATCGGAAGGATAAATATGAAATGGAAAAGCAGCTTAGAAAAGCCGAGCTCTTAGTTGCTAATCCTTCTAAAAATAAGAAAGCAAAGTTTATAAAAGCTATTGGAAGAGATAAGGTAGAAATAAATAAAGGTCTTATTGATAAGACAAAAAAATTACTCGGCATAAAAGGTTACTATACTAACATGGATGAATCTCAGTCCAGTAATACTTTAATAATAGAGCGATATCATGAACTTTATAAGATTGAACAGAATTTTAGAATAGCAAAAAATGATTTAGAGACACGTCCTATTTTTCATTTTAAAGAAGAACCTATCAAATTACATGTATTAATTTGCTTTATGGCATTAGCAGTATCAAGAAAGATCGAGCTAAGCACTGGAGCTTCAATAAGGAGTTTTATTCAAGAGTGTAAAAAAATAACGGATGCTAGATTATTGAATCTTATTACTAAAGAAGAAATAAAAATGAGATCAGCTTTAAGCCCAAAAATGTCAGAGTTTTTAGCTAAGTTGAATCTGCTGACCTAAATTGGACAAGTCAGGAAATATATTCTGCTTCTTCTGATGTGAAAGATGTTGTAATAGTAGTCCTTTGAGCTTGTTTTTCTGTGTTTACAGAGTGTTTTTGCTTTTTTTCCTTTTTTTGAGGTTGTTTTTCTTTGATTACAGAATTATTTTTAAAAATTTCCTTTACTTCTACATTAGTTGCATTTTGATTTTCTATGTTTTCAGAAATTTTATTTGTGTTTACATTTTGATTTTCTGAATTTTCAGCAATTACAGGTGTGTTTACATTTTGATTTTCTGGATTTTCAATAATTTCTATGAGTGAAGAAATTTGATTATCTGTATTATCAGTGTTTTTTTCTTCTTCTATTGTAGAGGTAGTTTGATTTTCTTTGTTTTTCATTTGTATTAATTATTTACAGCAAAAAACAAACAAGTGTGTGAAACAAAAAATACCAATTTATGTGTATTGGTAGTATATATATTGTTGTATTGTATTGATATGCTATGTAATAAGTTGTTTTTTTGAGTGCCGCAGTACCCAAAGGTTAAAATATGCTGAATATCAATAAATTAAACAGCTATTTTACGGCACTTTTTATTAAAAATAAAAGTGTACCCAAACTATTTAAAAGTGTGCCGAATAAAAATATAAGTGGGCACACTTTTTTTAATTCGTGCCATAGTGCCTAAAGTGTGCCCAAAGCAAACTATTGCCTGTATTGCTTTTTAGCCATTTAGGCACGGCGGCACAGTTTTTTTGTACTTTTTTCACTTATCAGTAAATAAAGAATAAAATAAATAAAAGAAAGAATAGTAAGGCACACTTTATAATTGCTTTATTATAGAGGGAGAGTGGGGAGAAAAACAAGGGAATACACGTTTTCGCACATCTTAGTTAAAAAAGCTGGGTGTGGGCTTTTAGCTCCAGAAAGAGATTTTGTAAGGAAAGTTTAAGGGAATTGTTTTAAAACCAAAATGTAGTATCGTAGAAAACAGTTTTTAATCCTGTAAAGTTGAAATGTTTTTTATTATTGGTTATAAGTGTATAGTTGTTTGTAATAGCAATAGTGGCAATAAGAAAATCTTTTTGGTTATTTTGTTCAACCCTGTGTTTCATTGCTAAGGTATTGGCTTTGTTTTTACATTCTTCTGTAAATTCTAAAACAGGAAATTGTTGTAAAAATTTTCTTGTTTGAATTTTGGCATTTTTGGAAGCACCAGAAAGTATTTCTAAATAATTTACTCGTGTAATAAAAAATTCAGTTGCATTATTTTCTTGCAACATCTTTATTGTTTTGTTGTTATGATACTGCCAATGAAACAATACCGTGCTGTCTAAAATAACTTTCATTATTGTAAATAACTAAAATCTAATTTATTTTTTTTTGCAAATTTCATAGCGTTTTCAAGTTCTTTTAAACTCATTCCTTTTTTTTCACTATCCTTTTTTGCTGCCTTTTTTACAACCAATTTTTTAGGAGTGGTATTGTTTGCTTTTCTTACTACTGTTTGCATAGCTGTAATGTTTGTACAAATATAGTAAAAAAAGTAGGGGAAATAGTTTTAAAAAGGAAAGTTAAAGGATTAGAAATCAAAAAATGATTTTCTTTTAGGTATTACATTATGCTGCAATAATTGAAGGTTAGGAATGTACTCGAAATGTTTTTTATTACAGGTAGCTAATTTGCAGCCATACTTTATAGCAGTTGCAGCAAGTAGGCTGTCGTTGAAGGCTGCACTTTTACTTAAATGATAGGTAATTAATAATTGCAAAGCTGCTTCGCTAATGCTTTCGTCAATATTAATTACGTGCAGGGAGTTAATTTCTTTTAATGTTTTTTGAAGATGTATTTTATTGATAGTGCCTTTTACAATTTCTGCTACTACGGTTGCTCCTATAACGATAAAGGCATTCGGTAAGCCGTTTATTGTGTTTACGGCTTCTTCATTTTTATAAATATATTCAATTAAAAAATCGGTATCTAATAAAATTATTTCATTCGCCATGCTGCTTTTCTTAAATCTTCAATATTGGGTTTAGGAACACTGCTAAAAATATCCTGCAATTTTTTTAATGCTTTTCTATTTGCATTAACACCACCTGCTTTTTCCAACTTTGCAATTAACTTTTGCTTTGGTGTAAGTTTTTTTATTGTTGCTGTTTGCATAGCTGTAATGTTTGTACAAATATATAAAAAAAAGTAGAGAAATAGTTTTAAAGAGAAAAGCTAAAGAGAAAATTTATTGCCAACACGATTTTTTATAAGGGCTAATGTTGTGGTTTATTAATTTAATAACGGGTATGTATTTAAAATCTTTTATATTAAAAGTAAACAATGGCAAAATTTCTTGAAATACAAATAGAAACAATTAAACAATCGGGAAGCTTTGCACTGTGGCTTAGATGATATTTTTTTATAAGTTCGGAAAATGTATTACTGGCATTAATTGTTATGGGTAGATTTTCTACATCGGTTAAAAATTTTTCTATTTTTTGCTGCGATTCTTTATTAACAGCACTTTTTATTAACTCTGCTTCAGTAATAACAGTTGTTACAATGTTTTCAAAGGAAATGTTTTTATTAATGTATATAAGTAGTTCGGTATTTCCATTAAAAAATTCAATAAAAACATCTGTGTCAAAAACTACCTTTTCCTTAGATCTTCCCTATTTTGTATTTTTATTTTTAAGCCTTGATCGTTTACTGCACCAAACGCTTTTAATAAAGAATGTTTAGTGTTTATTTTTGCAACAGGCTTTTTAGGTTTTAATAATGTTGCCATAAAAATTGTTTTTACAAATGTACATAAAAAAAATCGAAATTTTTCGGGGCTGTAATGTATGTATAGCCCTGAAATAGGTTGACGAAAGTTCATTGTATCATTATTTTATAATCTTATTTCCTCTTAAAAAATCTTCAATCTTCATTCTTTTTCCTGACTTCCGCACTTTTTACTTTAATAGTCTGAAATGCTTGATTTTATTGAGATTAATTTTTGATATGGGTGTTAAAAAGTGTGTTTTACCTTTGTTTTCAATAGTTTTAGAGGTATTTGTGTAGTAAAACTATGGGTTAGTGAGTAGTAGGAAAGATAGAAAAATAGCAGCTTGTGTGCTGCTTAATGTTTTATAGAGAAAGTTAAATCCAAAATGACTTGGAATAGTAGTAAACTTTTAATCCTATAAAAATAAAGTCTTTGGTATTATTTATAATAATAGGAAGTTTTAATGATGTGATGTGTACTACAATCATTAGAACTATTGGTTTATTTTTACGCCCTGCCAAATCATTATATATATAAAGAGTTGAGAGAAGCCTTTTGAGAAAAATTAAAACCTTTCATTTACATCAACTTTAATCAACCATATCAATACCAAAATCTACTCATCTTTAAATCCCCATTCAGTCATTAGTGTTTGCATTTTATCTTTTGATAATGATGAAGAGTTGTAATGACCTGCTTGTTGCTTTTGTCTGAAAGCTTCATATATACTTACTGCACATGCAACAGAAATATTTAAGCTTTGTATAATACCCATTTGAGGAATAATAAAATTACCATCTGCCATCAATCTTACTTCATCACTTACACCTGAATGTTCATTACCAAAAATTAAAGCAACACGTTGAGTAAAATCTATTTCATACAAACTTTTTGCATCAGATGTTAAATGTGTAGCAAGAATAACATCATAATTTTTTCTAAGTGCAGCAAAACAATCCTCTATATGCGTAAACTGATGTACTGTAAGCCATTTAGCAGCACTACTACTACTTTTTGCACCAAATTTTTTGTGTCGTGGAATTTTTGTATTTAAAATATAAATATCTTGAATACCAACAGCATCACAAGTACGCATTACTGCAGAAATATTATGAGGGTCTTGCACATTTTCCATTACTACTGTAATATTATCTTGTCTTTTACTTAATACTTTTAATAATTTTTCACTTCTTTCTGGGGTCATTTTAATATTTATTTTTCAACTTCTATAACCATACATTCTTTCTACATCTACAACAATCTTTTCCATCATTTCATCTTTACCATGAGCATCATAAGTTTGTTTTAAGTTACTACCAAAAATTATAGCAATAGTTTGATAGAATGCAGCAGTAAAACTTCCTTTATATTCATCAATAATTTCGTAACAATTACTTCCTGTCTGTCTATAAATTAATTTCATTAACACTTTACCTTGATATACTGAAAGCTGTGTTAGTTTATCAGCAAATTCTTTTCTCAATTCCTTTTCTCTTGACCTAATTATTTTCTTTCTTTGTTTTCTATCATTTATACCAACCAATTTTGCATTTATTTCATTCATAATTCTACTTGCTGCAATAGCATAAGGATAAGTAACATAAACAGCTTTACGAAGCCTCGTCCATTCTGCCCAATATCTTTTAGCTCTTGGAGAAAGTTTAGTATATACTTCTACACTAGGCAAATATCCCATTGGTATCGTATCTCCTAATGGTGTTATATAAGCATGAACTCTTAAAGTATCCAACTTACCATGTTGAGCATAATTATTTTTACTTACAAAAAGTACTGTAAGTAAAATAAGGGTTGTAATAATATTTGTTTTATGCTTCAACATTAAAATCAAAATACAATTTACAACATTAATACATTAAACAAAAAAAGGTAGCCCAATAAAAATTAAGCTTAACAAAGTTTGAACATTTATAGCTATGTAACAACTGTTACTAAAAACCACAAAAACTTTCCTAATTTTGCGTTCTAATTTAAAACCTTGAATATGAGTTTAGGAACATTTTCATACCCAATGCCAGCTAATGAGCCTGTATTAAGCTATGCCCCTAATAGTCCTGAAAAAATAAAATTAAAAGCTACGTTGGCAGAACTTAAAAAAACAGAATTAGATATTCCTATGTATATAGGAGGTAAAGAAGTTCGTAGTAATAAAAAAGTAGCTATTCATCCACCACATGAAATAAAACATACTTTAGGATATTTTCATGCAGGAGAAGAAAAACACGTACATCAAGCAATAGAAGCAGCTTTAGTAGCTAAAGAAAGTTGGGCTGCTATGAGTTGGGAAAATCGTGCAGCAATATTTTTAAAAGCTGCAGAATTAATTTCTACAAAATATCGTAGCTATATCAATGCTTCTACCATGCTTGGTCAAAGTAAAAATGCTTTTCAAGCAGAAATTGATAGTGCTTGCGAATTGATAGATTTCTTACGTTTTAATGTACACTTTTTAAGTGAAATTTATAAGCAACAACCTATTAGTGGAGCAGGTATGCACAACAGATTAGAATGGCGTCCATTAGAAGGTTTTGTATTAGCTGTAACGCCTTTTAACTTTACTGCTATTGGTGGCAACTTGCCTACGAGTGCTGCAATGTGTGGCAATGTTGTTGTTTGGAAACCTGCTAATACACAAGTTTATTCTGCACAAATGTTTATGCGTATTTTAAAAGAAGCAGGTTTGCCTGATGGTGTTATAAATTTAATTTATGTAGATGGACCAACTATTGGTAAAGTTTGTTTTAGTCATAAAGATTTTGCAGGAGTACATTTTACAGGAAGTACAGGCGTATTTAATAATATGTGGGAAACCATTGGAAAAAATATGTCTATTTATAAATCATATCCTCGTATTGTTGGTGAAACAGGAGGAAAAGATTTTGTGTTGGCACACAAAAGTGCTGATGTAGATACTTTGGTAACTGCATTATTACGTGGTGCTTTTGAATTTCAAGGTCAAAAATGTAGTGCTGCTTCAAGAGCATACATACCAAGCAATATAGCAGATGAGGTGAAGAAAAAATTAATTGCTGGTGTGAAAAGTATGAAGATGGGAAGCACAGAAGATTTTACCAATTTTATTAATGCTGTGATTGATGAAAAAAGTTTTGATAAAATAAAAAACTATATTGATAATGCAAAGAAAGATCCTAAAGCTGAAATTTTAGTTGGTGGTAAATGCGATAAAAAAGAAGGTTATTTTATTCAACCAACTATTATTGAAGCAAAAAACCCAAAGTATGTAAGTATGTGTGAAGAAATTTTTGGACCAGTACTTACCATTTACGTTTATCCTGCAAATAGTTTTGAAAGAGCATTAGAATTGGTAGATAGTACAAGCCCTTATGCTTTAACTGGTTCTATTATTGCTCAAGACAGACAAGCAATAGAATTTGCAACAAATAAATTAAGAAATGCAGCAGGTAATTTTTATATTAATGATAAACCAACAGGAGCAGTTGTAGGACAGCAACCTTTTGGTGGTGCAAGAGCTAGTGGTACAAACGATAAAGCTGGTAGTGCATTAAATTTATATCGTTGGTTAAGTGCAAGAACTATTAAAGAAACATTTAATCCTCCAACAGATTATAAATATCCTTTCTTACAAGAAAAATAATTTTATTTTTCAATTTATACAAAGTATGCCGTTTAGTAATTTTATTAAACGGCTATTTTTTTCTTTATTTAACCAATATATTCTGCATATAAAATAGCTTTGTTGTAATTTGCACCCCTTAAAAAATTAAGATAATAAAAAGAATATGGATAGTAAAGATATAAGAAGAGAACAGGCATTAGAATATCATGCACAAGGCAAACCTGGTAAAATAGAAGTTATACCTACTAAAGAAGCAAAAACACAAAGAGATTTATCATTAGCATATAGCCCTGGTGTAGCAGAACCTTGTAAAGAAATAGCTAAAAACCCAGAAGATGTTTATAAATATACTGCCAAAGGAAATTTAGTAGCAGTAATAAGTAATGGTACTGCTGTTTTAGGCTTAGGGGATATTGGACCAGAAGCAGGAAAACCTGTAATGGAAGGTAAGGGAGTTCTCTTTAAAATTTTTGCAGATATAGATGTATTTGATATTGAAATAAATGAAAAAGACCCTGTGAAATTTGTAGAAATTGTAAAAGCTTTAGAACCCACTTTTGGAGGAATTAATTTAGAAGATATTAAAGCCCCTGAATGTTTTTATATAGAACAGGAATTAAAGAAAAAAATGAATATTCCTGTAATGCATGATGACCAACATGGCACAGCAATCATAAGTGCTGCAGCTTTATTAAATGCTGTTGAACTTCAAAAAAAGAAAATAGAAAAAATAAAAGTTGTTGTAAATGGTGCTGGTGCAGCTGCAATATCTTGTATTAAATTATACATTGCTGTTGGTGTAAAAAAAGAAAATGTAAAAGTATTTGATAGCAAAGGTTTAATACACAATGGAAGAACAGATTTAGATGAGCAGAAAAAAGAATTTGCTATTAAAGCAAAAGATATGACACTTGCCGAAGGCTTAAAAGATGCAGATGTTTTTATAGGACTTAGTAAAGGAAATGTAGTAAGTAAAGAAATGATAAAGAGTATGGCAAAAAATCCTATAGTTTTTGCTATGGCAAATCCAGATCCAGAAATTAGTTATGAAGATGCAGTAGAAGCAAGAAAAGATGTTATCATGGCAACTGGTAGAAGCGATTTTCCTAACCAAGTTAATAATGTATTAGGCTTTCCATACATTTTTAGAGGAGCATTAGATGTTAGAGCAACAACCATTAACGACGAAATGAAATTAGCTGCTGTAAAGGCTTTGGCAGAAATGGCTAAAACACCAGTACCTGATATTGTTACATTAGCATACAATTTAAAAAATTTATCGTTTGGCCCAGAATATATTATTCCCAAACCTGTCGATCCAAGATTAATTTCTATAGTAGCACCAGCTGTTGCAAAAGCTGCTATTGAAAGTGGTGTAGCAAAAAATCCTATTCAAAATTGGGATGCTTATAAAGTACAATTAAACAAACGTTTAGGTTTAGATAATCAATTAATAAGAGCTATTAGTAATAAAGCAAGAAAAGATCCTAAACGTTTAGTATTTGCAGAAGCAGATAATGATAAAATTTTAAAAGCTGCAAGCATCATTTATGATGAAGGTATTGCTTACCCAATTCTTTTAGGAACAGAAAAGAAAATTAGAAAAATTGCTGAAGAGCATAATATAGATTTAACAGACATTCCTATTATAGACCCAAGAGATGAACAATTTGATAGCAAAAGAGAATTGTATGGAGAATTATTTTTTGCTAAACGACAAAGAAAGGGTTATAATCATTATGAAAGCATTAAAATAATGAAAGAAAGAAATCACTTTGGTTGTATGATGGTTGAAACAGGTGATGCAGATGCAATGATAAGTGGATTAAAAAGAAATTATGCCGAAGCTATAAGACCTGCACTTCAAATAATAGGTATTGAAGATGGTGTAAAAAGAATTGCAGGAATGTATTTATTAAGTACACAAAAAGGTCCAATATTTTTGGCAGATACAACTATTAACTTTAATCCTACAGCAGAAGAACTTGCAGATATTGCTTTATTAGTAGCAAAAGAAGTAAGGAGCTTTAATATTGTTCCAAGAATAGCAATGCTTAGTTATAGCAATTTTGGTAGTAGTAATAGCGAAGAAGCAAGATTAGTAGCTAAAGCAACTAAAATATTAAAAGAAAAAAACCCTTCATTAATTGTAGATGGAGAAATGCAAGGCACACTTGCTTTTAACAAAGAAATTCTTAAAGAAAATTATCCTTTCAGTAGTTTAATAGATGAAGATGTGAATGTGCTTATTTTTCCTAACCTTACAGCAGGTAATGTTGCTTATAATTTATTAAAAGAATTAGGTGGTGCAGATGCTATTGGACCAATTTTATTAGGACTAAAAAAACCTGTTCATGTATTACAATTAGGTAGTAGTGTTCGTAATATCATAAATATGGCTAACATTGCTGTTGTAGATGCTCAAGTAAAATGTAAATCAGATACCAATAAAGAAGCAGAAAAAGCAAATTGGTGGAAACAATTAAAGAGACGAAAAAAACATTTAAAATAAGAACAACAAATTAACTGAATGAATTTTTTTACACACTTTGGACGCTACATACTTATGCTAAAAAGTATGTTTGCTAAGCCTGAAAACTTTAAAATGTATTGGAAAGAATTTATGCACCAATGCGTTGAAATTGGTGTTGGTGCTTTACCAATTGTTGTAATCATTTCATTGTTTTTAGGTGCTGTAACTACAGTGCAAACTGCTTATCAATTAGTAAGCCCTTTAGTGCCTCAAACAACTATTGCACAAATTGTAAGAGATAGCGTAATATTAGAACTTTCTCCTACTGTTGTAAGTATTGTATTAGCTGGTGTTGTAGGTAGTAAAATTGCCAGTGAATTAGGCAATATGCAAATAACAGAGCAAATAGATGCACAAGAAATAATGGGAATTAATACTAGAAGTTATTTAATATTACCAAAAATAACAGCAGCATTAGTAGTTATTCCATGCTTAATTATTCTTTCTGCTGTATTAGCTATTTGGGGAGGAAGAACTGCAGGCTCTTTGGGTGGTATAATTGCAACAGATATTTTTGACATTGGACTTAGATTTAATTTCACACCTTATAATGTTTTCTTTGCATTAACCAAAGCTTATACTTTTGCATTTATTGTTAGCAGTGTTCCAGCATATTATGGTTATCATGTAAAAGGTGGTGCATTAGAAATTGGTAGAGCAAGTACAAAAGCTGTTGTAGTAAGTTGTATTTTAATTTTGTTGGCAGATTATATTTTAGCTGCATTACTTCTATAAAACAATTTAAAAAAATATCTACTTTTATCTCATAATTTTATTTTTCAAAAAATTAAAATAATACTTCTATGCCTATAAGAATGGTTGATGATAATAACGATAATTTCTCCAACGAAAACGATAGTACTCCTAATAGTGGTGGTAGAGGTGGTGGTGGAAATTTATTGCAGTTTTTGCCAATGATTATTGGCTTACTTATTAAAAAACCAGCATTACTAATTTTAGTGTTAATTGGTGGTGCATTCTTTTATTTTCAAGGTGATGGTTGTAATTTAAGTTCTATAAGTAATACAGTAAGTCAATACACTACAGGAGGAAATTTAAACAGAGATACATTTGCAAAAGCAGAAGTGTATGAAGGATTAGATGAAGAAAGAGCCAACCTACCTGAATATATTTCATTATTAAAATTTGCTCCCAATAGGCTAAATCAAGGGCAACAAGGAAGCTGTGTAGCATGGAGTAGTGCTTATGCAGCAAGAACAATTCTTCAATCTGTAAGCACAGGACAAGAGCCAAATAGTACAGCTTACAGCCCATCATTTATGTATAATCAAATTGGGTTAGATGGTTGTCAAGGAAGTTATATTATAAGGGCAATGAAAAACTTAACAGAAGTTGGTGCTGTTGGTTTTAATGAATTCCCTTACGATGATCAAAATTGCACTCGTCAACCAGATGGTCAATTAATACACGAAGCAGGAGCAAATCGTATTATAGGTTTTACAAGATTAACCACTACAGAAAATGCTTCAGAAATAAATATTAATGCCATAAAACAACATCTTGCAAAAGATGTTCCTGTAGTTATAGGTATGATGGTTGGTGGAAGTTTTATGCAAGGAATGAAAGGGCAAGAAGTGTGGCATCCAGAAAGTGATGATTATAATATGATGGGTTTTGGCGGTCATGCAATGTGTGTTATAGGTTATGATGATAGAAAAGAAGGTGGTGCTTTTCAAATAATGAATAGTTGGGGAAATGATTGGGGAATTAATGGAATTGGTTGGGTTTTGTATAAAGATTTTAAACATTTTGTACGTGAAGCCTATGGCTTAAATCCAATGCCAAAGCAAGGTTCAGCGGTTGCACAAAATTTAGAAATAGATTTAGGTTTAGTAAATGCAGATAACAAACAATATATTCCATTAAAATCAATTGGTAATAATTTATTTGAAACAACTGCACCTATTGCAAAACGTACAGGCTTTAAAATTGAACTGAAAAATAATACAGAGTGTTATGTATATATTATAGGAAAAGAAACTGATGGAAGTAGTTATGTTTTATTTCCATACCCTTCTAAAGCAGATGCTAATAAAACAATATTCTCACCATATTGTAGCATTACAGGTTATCGTTTATTTCCAAGAGGTAAAAAGTTAGAAGCTGATGAAATTGGTAATAAAGATTTCTTTGCAATTATTACAAGTAAAGAACCATTAGATGTTTTTCAATTAAACAATTCAATAAATCAAAACAAACATTTAGGCTTTGAAGAAGCCATACAACTATAAAAAGAAAAGCAGTTTCTAATGTAAGATATAATGATAAAGCTAATGGCACAATAGGTTTTAAAACTTCTGTTGGTGATAAAAATGCAGTTGCTTGTATTATAGCTATTGATAAATATTAGAGACTAATTTGAAATAAAAAATAATTTTACTTATTAACTCAAAGAAAAAATATTAACCTACTTACTCTTCCAAATAACTTTTCCTTTATTATTAATATAGCTCCAGGTTTCATTATCTATTAATATCGGGCATATTCCGTTTTTAAAAACTAAATCTAATCCTATACCAATAGAACCAGCATAAACTGCATCAATTACTAAATTGCCTTTTGTATCAATAAATCCATATTTCATTTCCTCACCTTTTTTTATTTGTACAGCAGCCAAACCTTCAGAAAATCTTTCTGCTGAATTATATTTTGGCTGTATAACCATTTCTCCTTTTTTATTAATATAACCATATTCATCATTAATTTTTACTGCTGCCAATCCTTCACTAAAATTTCCAGCATCTTTATATTTTGGCTCAATTACAAATTTTCCAGTTTTATTAATAAACCCATACTTACCATTCAATTCTACTGAAGCTAATCCATCACTAAATACTCCTTTTTCAAATAAAACTTGATTGTTTAATTTTAAATAAGATGTGTAATCAAATTTTGGTTCAATTACAACATTTCCTTTTGTATCGATATATCCTGCTTTATTATTTTTTATAAATAATGCAAAGCCCTCATGAAAATTATCTACCTCATCAAATTTAGGCTCTATCACTACTTTACCATTAGCATCTATAAAACCCCATTGAGATAATAAACTGCGACTTTGTTTAAACTTACAAAGCCCATTACTATAATTGCCCACTTGATAATATTTTGGCTGAACAATTATTTCTCCCTTTTTATTAATAACGCCCCAAAAGTCATTTTTTAAAACAACAGACAAGCCTTCAAAAAATCCATTTGTACCATCGTAAGTTGGTGATATCACTTCTTCACCTTTTGGATTTATAAAACCTATAGCATCATTTTTTATAAACCATGCTAAACCATCTTGAAACCCTCCTGCTTGCTCATAAGTAGTTAAGAGTTTTTTATTACCTAATGAATCTATATAAGAAATTGTACCATTTTCATAAATAGGATAAAGGCTTTGTGCTTGTAAAATATAATTACAAAAAAAGCAAACAACTAATAATAATTTTTTCATGTAAAAAAGTTTAATGAGATTTTAGAAAAAACTAAATTTTTGTACAAAGCAAATATCGTAATGTATGATTGTTTTTTTATACCCAATAAAAGGTATTTGTATAAAATAAAAAACCCTTTCAGAAATGAAAGGGTTTTAATTTATTAGCTTCTAATATTTATTTTACTTCTTCAAACTGTGCATCTTCAACAGTATCGTTGTTGTTAGATGTAGTTTGAGTTGCATTATCTGTTGGTTGTGCAGTTGCTTCAGCACCTTGTTGTTGTGCTTTATAAATTTCTTCACTTGCTGCAGTCCAAGCAGTATTCATTTCTGCTAAAGCTGTATCAATTGCAGCTACATCTTGTGCTTTATGAGCTTCTTTTAATTTGTTTAAAGCTGTTTCAATTGGAGCTTTTTTATCAGTAGGTATTTTATCTCCAAATTCTTTTAATTGTTTTTCTGTTTGGAAAATTAAACTATCTGCCTGATTTATTTTTTCAACTTTTTCACGTGCTGCTTTATCTTCTGCTTCATGAGCTTTTGCTTCAGCTTTCATTTTCTCTACTTCCTCTTTACTTAATCCACTACCTGCTTCAATTCTAATTTTTTGCTCTTTACCAGTGCCTTTATCTTTTGCACTTACATGTAACATACCATTAGCATCAATATCAAATGTAACTTCAATTTGGGGTACACCTCTTGGTGCTGGTGGTATTCCATCTAAGTTAAATACACCTAAACTTTTATTTTGACTTGCCATAGGTCTTTCGCCTTGCAATACATGTACTTGAACTCCTGGTTGGTTATCACTTGCAGTACTAAATACTTCTGTTTTCTTTGTAGGGATTGTTGTATTAGCAGGAATCATAGGAGTTAATACACCTCCCATTGTTTCAATACCTAAGGTTAATGGTGTTACATCAAGCAATAAAACATCTTTTACTTCTCCTGTTAAAACACCACCTTGAATAGCTGCACCAACTGCGACAACTTCGTCTGGATTTACTCCTTTATTTGGTTTTTTACCAAAGAATTTTTCTACAATTTCTTGTACTTTTGGAATACGTGTAGAACCACCTACTAAAACTACTTCATCTATTTGGCTTGCACTATAGCCTGCATCTTTTAATGCAACTTCGCAAGGTTTTAAACAACGCTCAAATAATTTATCTGCTAATTGTTCAAATTTTGCACGACTTAATTTGGTAACTAAGTGTTTAGGAACACCATCTACTGCTGTAATGTATGGTAAATTTATTTCTGTTTCGTTGCCAGATGATAATTCTATTTTAGCTTTTTCAGCAGCTTCTTTTAAACGTTGCAAAGCCATTGGGTCTTTACGCAAATCAATAGCTTCTTGTGCTTTAAATTCATCTGCTAACCAATCCATAATTACTTTATCAAAATCATCACCGCCTAAGTGAGTATCTCCATTAGTACTTTTTACTTCAAATACACCATCACCTAAATCTAAAATTGAAATGTCAAAAGTTCCACCACCTAAATCAAATACAGCAATTTTTTGATCTTTCCCTTTTTTATCCAAACCATAAGCTAAAGCTGCTGCTGTAGGTTCGTTTACAATACGTTTAACAGTTAGTCCTGCAATTTCGCCAGCTTCTTTTGTTGCCTGACGCTGTGCATCATTAAAGTAAGCAGGAACAGTAATCACAGCTTCTGTTACTTCTTGGCCTAAATAGTCCTCAGCAGTTTTCTTCATTTTTTGAAGAACCATTGCAGAAATTTCTTGTGGAGTGTATAAACGACCATCAATATCAATTCTTACAGTATTATTATCACCTTTCACTACTTTATAACTCCAATGGCTAATTTCTTCAGTTACTTCATCATATCTTCTTCCCATAAAACGTTTAACACTTGAAATAGTGTTATGAGGGTTAGTAATTGCCTGACGTTTTGCAGGATCACCAACCTTACGTTCTCCATTTTTTAAAAAGCCAACAACAGAAGGAGTTGTTCTTCTTCCTTCTTCATTAGCAATAACCACAGGTTCATTTCCTTCCATCACACTTACACAACTGTTGGTTGTTCCAAGATCTATTCCTATTATTTTTCCCATAGTAAAATTTATTTTTTTGTTAATGCATTAAAATACTCAACCATTATGCCATTTAACAAAAGAGTGCAAAAATGGCAGTTTGCTAAAATTGTGAAGGTAAATTAAGATTTGAGTTGTCAGAGTAAAGTTATTTTTACCTGATAAAAATTCATAATAAAGGTTGAAGAGAAAAGTATTTATTTCTTTTCAGCAGACATACTGCCTTGCTTAATTCCAGTAGTTTCTAAAGTGTATTTATATCTTTTAATTGCTTTTGTTATTGCTCCTACAATTTCATTTTGTCCCTCTTTGCTATTAATATAATCCTCTTCTTCTGGATTGCTGATAAAGCCAATTTCTATTAGTACAGCAGGCATTGCAACTGCTTGTAAAACCCATATACCTTTACCTCTTTGTTGTGCTTGACGACTTGGGCGACCAGTTTTTGTAAATTCTTCTTCAATGGTCATTGCAAACCTTGCACTTCTATCAAAATATTGTTTTGTTTTTAATGAAAGAATAATATCCATTTCTGGGTCATCGGGATTAAAATCTTTTAATTCATTAGCAGTAGTGCTGTCAATATATAAATCTTCATTGTTTTTAAGTGCATTAGTTTTTTGTGAAGTTTTTCCAATAGCCCAAATAAAAGTTTCTGTTCCTTTAGCTGTACTTGGACTATAATAAGTTTGATATTGAGGAATTTTTTTAGTGATAGTTTTTTTTGTTTTTTTATTTTTTGTAGTTACAGTTTTATAGCCTACAAGTTTTCTATGCCTTGTTCCATTTGCCGAATTGCAGTGAATAGAAATAAATAAATCGCCTTTTGCTGCATTGGCTTTATCTGCTTTTTTAATGGGGGAATCATAAATATCTGTTGTTCTTGTCATGTACACTTCTACATCAGGTATTTCTTTTTCTATATTTTTTTGAAGTAATAATGCCACAGCTAATGAAACATCCTTTTCTTTAGAATATCTTCCAGGAGCCCCATGATCAGCACCACCATGTCCTGCATCTATCACAATTTTTCTTAGTTTTTGTTTTTGCTGAGGTTGAGTTTGTATTGGATCTTTTTCTTTAAATGATAATATACTTATTGCTACAAATAATAAAAGTGTTATTGCTCCAAAAATTTTTCTTGTCATATCAATTCGTTAAATACAAGTGTTTACTAAGATGTTTAATATATTAGCTCTTATTTTTGCTCAGTTTTATTATGAGCAAGTCGTACAAAATTAATACAAAAATCTTTATTGGCTTCTTAGCTTTACTTGCTTTGATTATTTTAACAATACCATTACAAGCACATCACAACAATTTACATTTTTCTTTTTTAAGCAATGATACTGTTCCTGTTAGTTTATCAAATGCTAATGATACTACAACTCCAATAAAAAAAATTGATACAATAAAACAAACAATTATTGATACTCTTGTTATTTCAAAAGATTCTCTTGATGCTCCTGTAAAATACAGTGCTGCCGATTCTGGTGTATTAATTATTTCTACCAAACAATTTATTTTGTACGGTTCTGCTCAAACAACTTATAAGGATATGGAGTTAATGGCTGGCACAATAGAATATGAGCAAGAAAAACAAACCATCAAAGCAAAAGGTTCATCTGACACTTCTGAAAACTCTTTAAAGAAAACAAAGTTTAAGCAAGGAGAAATGACAACACTCAGCGATTCTATTGCTTATAATTTAAAAACACAAAAAGGAATTACTTATAACACTTACTATCAAGAAGGAGAATTATTTGTTAATGCAGGAAAATTAAAAAAAACAGATAGCAATATTGTATATGCTTATAGAGGCAGTTTCACAACTTGTAATTTAGATACGCCACATTTTGCATTTAGAACTAAAAAAATGAAAATTATCAATAACAAAATTGGTGTAAGTGGTCCTGCACATCCAGAGTTTGAAGGTGTTCCTATTCCTTTATACATTCCTTTTGGCATATATCCATTAAGTACTGGAAGAAAATCGGGCATTTTACCACCAACTTTTACTAGTAGCGAAGATTTTGGTTTGGGGTTAGAAAATATGGGATATTATAAAGTGATTAATGATAATGTAGATGTAACAACAAGAGCCAATATTTACACCTATGGAGGTTGGAGTATTAATGCAAACAGTAAATACATTAAAAGATATAAATATGCAGGTAGTTTAAATATTGCATTTCAAAGAAATAAAACCTTAAACAGAACTACTACTAAATCTCAAAATGAGTTTACTACTTCATCTTCTTATATGATTAATTGGAGCCATAGTAGAGACAATAAAGCAAGACCAGGTACTAATTTTTCTGCTAATGTAAATTTCGGTAGTACACGTTTTAATGAAAACATTCTAAATAATCCTTATCAAAATTTTAATAACCAATTATCATCATCAATTGCTTATAGCAAAAACTGGAA
Organism: Chitinophagales bacterium; assembly: GCA_026931325.1. Classification (GTDB taxonomy): domain Bacteria; phylum Bacteroidota; class Bacteroidia; order Chitinophagales; family Chitinophagaceae; genus UBA1930. The sequence goes on from JAIXLO010000010.1 coordinate 41,889, forward strand.
TGGAAAATATAACTTATCATTAAACATAAATCACAACCAAAATAATAATACACATTTAGTAAATCTTAGTTTACCAAATGCAAGTTTTAGTGCAATTACATTTTATCCTTTTCAGAAAATTGAAACTATAGGAACACCTAAATGGTATGAAAAAATTGGTATAGGTTATAATGGCAATTTTCAAAACAGAATTTCTTTTTATGACACAGCTTTTAGCACTCATAAATTATTAGATACTTTACAATGGGGTGCAGAGCATAGTATCCCTATAACGCTCTCTTTGCCTTCTTTAGGACCTGTAACAATTGCTCCAAGTATTTCTTTTCAACAACGCTGGTTTGGGCAAAAAATACTTCGTCATTGGGATACAAATGATAGTACTGTAAAAATAAATACACAGAAAGGCTTTTTTACACAAAGCAATATGAGTATGGGCATTAATGCAAGTACAAGAATTTTTGGTACTTATCAATTTAAAAAAGGAAAAGTAAAAGCTATAAGACATGAAGTTAGGCCAACATTTGGATTGACATATACACCAGACTTTGCAAGCAAAAATTTTTATAATGTACAAGTAGATACAAGTGGTAGAACAATGCGTTTTTCTGAATTTGATGGAAATATTTATGGCTCTTACAGTGAAGGAAATTTTGGGGGAATAAATTTTGGAATTGATAACTTACTTGAAATGAAGGTTAGAGATACAAAAGATAGTTCTGCAGAAGATAAAAAAATAAAATTGATTGATGGATTTGGATTTAATTCTAATTATAATTTATTGGCTGATAGTTTTGCTTTAGGAAATTTTAATTTGTATGTACGTAGTACATTATTTCAAAAAATAAGTATAACAGCTAATGCAGTTTTAGATCCTTATGAAGTAGATAAATTTGGCAGAAGAATAAATAGTTTAATGATAAAACAAGGTAAATTAGGAAGAATAACAAGTGGAAGCCTTGCTATTAGTACAAATTTTCAAAGTAAATCTAATGATGGAAAAGATAATGAGCAATCTACTGGTGAATTGCCCCATGATCCTTTCCTAACTCCTGAAGAGCAACAAAGACAATTAGATTATATAAGACAAAACCCTGCAGAATATACTGACTTTAATATTCCTTGGCAATTAAATTTATCTTACTCGCTTTCATTTTCAAAAGTTTTAAAACCAGATTATAGTGGCTATAGAACTGAAGTTTTTAGTAGTATCAATTTTAATGGAGATTTTAGTTTAGCTCCTAAATGGAAAGTAGGTGCAACTGGATATTATGATGTAAAAAATTTAGAGCTACAGCAATTTAGTATGTTTATTTCAAGAGAAATGCATTGTTGGCAGCTTTCTGTAAATATTACTCCTGTTGGGTTGTGGCGTAGTTTTAATATTATTATTAGTCCAAAAAGTGGAATCCTAAGAGATTTAAAAATAAATAGAAACAGAACTTTTTCTAATCAATAATTTTTCTCTTCCACAACAAGCTACCATCGCCATAACTTAAAAATCTAAAATTATTTTTTAAAGCATAATCATAAATTTTTTTCCAATCATTATCTACAACTGCAGCTACTAATAATAATAATGTTGATTGTGGTTGATGAAAATTTGTTATCAACGCATCTGCAATTTTTAAAGAATAACTTGGTGCAATAATTATTTGAGTTTTGGTAATTAATTGTTGCAAATTATGTTTATTCATCCATTGTAATACATTGCTCAAAGCCTTATCAACACTAATATTTTGAGGAAGCTCATAAGCATCCCATTGTTGTATAAAAGAATCTTCAATTGTAAAATCAGTTGTTACATTTTCTAATTTTACTCCTATCCAATAAATACTTTCAATAGTTCTTAAAGAAGTTGTACCAACAGCAATAATTTTATTAGTAGAATATTGTTTAAGCTGTTCAATAAAACTTTTAGAAACTTCAATAAACTCAGAGTGCATTTCATGCTCTTGCATAGTTGTTGCTTTTACAGGTTTAAAAGTTCCTGCTCCAACATGAAGAGTAACATAAGAAGTTTGAATATTTTTTTCTGCTAAATGTTGCAATAAGTTTTTGGTGAAATGCAAACCTGCTGTTGGTGCAGCAACACTTCCATCATACTTTGCATAAATAGTTTGATAAGTTTCTTTATCTTTTTCTTCTACTGTTCTTTTAATGTATGGGGGTAAAGGAATAACACCAGCAATATGTAATATTTCTGCAAAAGATAGCTCTTGCTTACTCCAAACAAATTCTATTAAAAAATAATCATTTTTTTTCTCAACAATTTTTGCTTTCAATTCTAATACACCCTCTTGATAATTGATTGATTTTATTAACCATTCATCTTTCCATTTTTTTGCACCACCAACCAAACATTTCCAAAAAACTTTTTCTTTTTGAAGCATAGCAGTTGTAATGTCTGCATATTGTTCATCAGGTTCTAAACAAAAAATTTCAATATTACTACCTGTTGCTTTTTCAAACAACAATCTAGCTTCAACAACTTTGGTATTATTAAAAACAATTAAACTATTTTCAGGAATATGATGATGTAAATTGTAGTAAAAATCTTCACATATTTTTTCATCTTTATAAACTAATAACTTACTGTTATCTCTTGGTGTTAGTGGATATTTAGCAATTTTATCTTCAGAAAGTTGATAATTAAAATCAAGAATAGATAAGTTTTTTGGATGCATAATATAATTTGCTTTTCAGAAAAAAACTTTAACGATAAATAGCAACTTCATTAATGCCATCACTATTTTTTACCCCACGATACATTCCTTCACTATTAAATATCATAGCATAATTTCCTACTGCATCAACACCAATCATTCCTCCTTCACCATCAATTTTTTTCAATTTTTCATTTACAACAATATTCATAGCTTCTTGTAACGATAAATCTTTGTATTCCATTAAACAACTTACATCATAAGCAGCTACGGCTCTTATAAACATTTCTCCATGACCAGTACAACTAATTGCACAAGTATTATTATTTGCATAAGTGCCACTCCCAATTACTGGTGTATCGCCAATTCTGTTATACTGTTTATTAGTCATTCCTCCTGTACTCGTTGCAGCAGCAAGGTTTCCAAACTTATCACATGCAGTAGCACCAACAGTTCCAAACTTTTTATTTTTCATTAGTGCTTCAGTTTCCAAATTATTATGGTCAAGCATATAAGTATCAGAATCTCTTACAGCTTTCCATTGCTCAAATCTGAATTGAGAAAAGAAATAATCATCTGGCATTAAAGCAATTTTTTGTTGCATAGCAAAATCAATAGCTCCTTGCCCACTTAAAAAAACATGATTGCTGTATTTCATTACAGCCAATGCAAGTTCTATTGGGTTTCGAACATTTTTAACACCTGCAACTGCACCTGCTAATAAATTTTTTCCTTCCATTACAGAAGCATCCATTTCATGCTCTCCTTTTTTTGTAAAAACAGAACCTTTGCCTGCATTAAATAAAATATTATTTTCTAAAGAACATACTGCTGCAACCACTGCATCTAAAGCATTTCCACCCATTTCAAGAATTTTAAAACCAGCATCTTGTGCTTCTTGTAGTCCTGTTAAATATAATTGCTCAAGCTCTGGAGTCATATCTTGTTTTAAAATTGTTCCAGCACCTCCATGAATTGTAATAGTAAATTTTTGCATAGCTAATTCTAATGCTTTACTTTTAATGATATATTATTTAATAAATTTTTATTTTTTGTAAAGGTATGGTGTATGAAATTTATTTATAAAAAGTCACTTAATAGTTCAGATTATTTTTTAATAGCCATTAATTTAATTCCTATTTGGGGTGTATGGTTTTTGAATTGGGATGCAAAAATGATATTTATTGTTTATTGTTTAGAAAGCCTTATTGCTGGTTTTTATACAATTATAAAAATTTGGATTACATTCTTATTTAGTAAAAATCAAAAAGAAAATGGTGCAAATATTTCCATTAAAAAAACTATTTTGAAGGCATTATTCTTTACAGGCTTCTTTTGTTTTCATTTTGGGTTATTTGTGTTTGTACAACTAAGTATATTTTTAGGTGTTATTGAATTTGGAAGTAAAGAAACAATTTCTGTATTTCAATTATTGTTTCATTTGCCAAAATATATTCCTTTTTATGCTCAACTATTATTGCTATCATTCTTTATCAGCTATGGGCTTGATTTATTAAAAAATTTTATTGCTAATGATAAATATAAAAATGCAAGTATAGCTATGGTAATGATGTCTCCTTATAAAAGAATATTTATTCAACAGTTTTTAGTAATCTTCGGTGCATTCTCTCTTTTATTTGATAAAGATGGAAAAATACTCATCATCATTTTTGTATTTCTAAAAATTATTGCTGATGTATTTATTGATTATAAACTATCATTAAAAGCATTAAGTAAAGATTGATATTTTGAAGATATAAATAAGTATTGATTGTAAGTTTCATTTGCATAACTACTTTTGCTCAATGAATTATAAAGATTTGAAAATAATTTTTATGGGCACTCCTGATTTTGCTGTAGCATCTTTAAATACTTTAGTAAATGCAGGATGTAATATTGTAGCAGTTGTTACAGCACCTGATAAGCCAGCAGGTCGTGGATTACAACTAAATGAAAGTGCTGTAAAAAAATTTGCTAAAGCAAATAACTTATTAGTACTACAACCAGAAAAATTAAGAAATACAGAATTTATAGAAACGCTAAAAAAACTAAAGGCAGATATACAAGTTGTAGTTGCTTTTAGAATGTTACCTGAAGTTGTTTGGAACATGCCACCAATGGGAACAATCAATGTTCATGGAAGTTTGTTGCCTCAATACAGAGGGGCAGCACCTATTAATTGGGCTATAATTAATGGAGAAAAGGAAACAGGTGTAACAACTTTTAAACTTCAACATGCAATAGATACAGGAAATATTTTACTACAAACTACTATACCAATTTCTGAAAATGAAACAGCAGGGGAAGTACATGATATAATGAAAGAAGTTGGTGCTGAACTTCTACTAAAAACTTTACAAAAATTAGCAGAAGGAAAAATAAAAGAACAAAAACAAGGTGATTTAATAGATAATTCATTAATAAAACACGCACCAAAAATTTTTACAGAAACATGTAAAATAAATTTTTCAAAAACTACAGAACAAGTGCATAATCTTATACGTGGTTTATCCCCTTTCCCAGGTGCATTTACTTATTATCAAAATAAAATTTTAAAAATTTTTATAAGTAGAAAAGAAATTATTCATCATACAAACTCTATTGGTAGTATTATTTCTGATGGAAAGACTTTTTTAAAATTCACATGTTTAGATGGATATATTCATGTGCTTGAGCTACAGTTAGAAGGTAAAAAAAGAATGAAGATTGAAGATTTTTTAAGAGGAAATAAAATTATAAAATAATGATACAATGAATTTACTTCAATTTATTTTAGCTCAAAACATCCTTTTATCTACCATTCATTTTATTCAATTAGGTTTTGCAACATGCAAATTATAGTTTATGCTTTTGTAAAAAATTAGTTTTTAAATTTTAGCAATTTTGGGCTATACATTCAAAACTTTATTTCTCTTTTTTCAAAATCAATTAAAAAATCTATCACTCCTTCTTTTTACTTTTGCAACTATGACACAAGAAAAATTACAAGATTTAAAAGAACGCTTAAACGTTCTAAGGAGGTTTCTTTGACTACGATAATCGTATTGCAAAAATAGAACAAGACAAACAACTTTCTCTTTCACCAGGCTTTTGGGATGATAATAAAAGAGCAACTGCAATAATGAAAGAAATTAAAGTAAATGAATACTGGACTAAATTATACAATACTGTAGAAACAGCAGTAGAAGATTTTGCTGTGTTGTTTGATTTTTTTAAAGCAGGAGATGCTACTGAAGAAGAAACACAAACTGCATTTAATAATGCAATAAACGAAATAGATAATGCAGAATTTAAAAGCACTCTTAATCACCCAGAAGATGAATTAAATGCTGTACTACAAATTAATAGTGGTGCTGGTGGAACTGAAAGTCAAGATTGGGCTGAAATGCTTTTAAGAATGTATAGAATGTATGGAGAAAAACAAGGCTGGAAAGTTACAGAACTTGATTATCAAGAAGGTGATGGTGCAGGTATTAAAACTGCTACACTACAATTTGATGGTGAGTTTGCTTATGGGTTTTTAAAAGCTGAAAGTGGTGTACATAGGTTAGTAAGAATTTCTCCTTTTGATAGTAATGCAAGAAGACATACAAGTTTTGCCTCAGTTTTTGTTTATCCTTTAGTAGATGATAGCATTGAAATTGAAATAAAAGATGCAGATATAAAAATGGAAACAGCAAGAAGTGGCGGTGCTGGAGGACAAAATGTAAACAAAGTTGAGACAAAGGTTTTCTTAACACATATTCCTTCAGGTATTACAGTTGTTTGTCAAACAGAAAGAACACAGTTAGGCAATAAAGAAAAAGCAATGCAAATGCTTAAAAGCCGTTTGTATGAAGAGGAATTACGCAAAAGAGAAGAGTTGAAAAATACAGCAAATGCTAATAAGAAAAAGATTGAATGGGGTAGTCAAATAAGAAGTTATGTTTTTCATCCTTATAAAATGATTAAAGATCATAGAACAGATTATGAAGTTGGAAATGTTGGACCTGTAATGGATGGTGAGTTAGATGGTTTTATTAAAGCCTATTTGATGATGATAAAAGATGATGAAACTTAAAGATAGTAAGACGAGCTGTAAAAAATATTTTTGTAACTTAGTGCCACTGAAAGTTTCTAAAAAAATATTTTACTTATGTTATAACATTTATCTGCATGAAGTTTGACAATTATATTGTTACATACTTGAATCAGCAAAAAGTATTATCACTTAAAGGGATTGGTGAGTTTACAATAGATAGTAGTTTTAAGTTACAAGAAGAAATAAGTGATAATTATTTTTTTCCAGAAGGTGCTATTCGTTTTACATATAATAAAAGAGCAGAAACATCTCCAGAATTTTTAGAATATCTCAAACAGTTTTTTACAAAGCCAATAACTTTAATTACTTCTGATGTAGAAGATTATCTATTGGAGATAGAAAATTTTTTAAACATTGGAAGATCTTTTACAATTATTGGGTTAGGAACTTTAGAAAAAAGACAAGATGGAGTTATAGAATATTTTTCAGGGAAAAGTAAAATAGAAAATATTGCTGCTATTGTAGATGCTTTAAGCAAAAGAGAAACTCAATTTGATTCTTTATTCAATAAATTGCCAAAGAATAGCAATCAAAAAATAATTAAAGCTGTTGCGATATTCATTGTTTTTCTATTAATTATTATAGGCACTTGGTTGATTATTCGTTTTACAAAAGATAAATCTTCACAAAATGAAGTGCAGGAAAATGAAGTTAGTTTAATTTCTACAACAGATTCAACAATAGAGCAATCTACAAAACCAATAATAACAAGTAATACAGCCAATGATACATTAAGATATAAAATGTATTTTTTAGCAAGCAAGTATAAATATGTAGCAGATAGTATTTATAAAAAATGGAGTAAAATAACTAAAGTAAATAGAGATAGCATTTTAGTAGATAATATATTAAGGCATAGACTTTTTATTTATAGAAAATCAACAATAAAAGATACAACTACTGTAAAAGCAGAGTTAGAAAAATATTTTAATCATGCAATAACTATTGAACTTGCTCAATAAATACTGAAATTTAAAAAAAATGAATGATGCAATAATCAAAGAAATTTCCTTTCAGTATGGATTAAATATTTTGCAACATCAACCAATTTCATCTGGCTTAATCAATACAACACTAAAGATTGAGACAGATAAAGGGCATTTTATTTTACAAAAAATAAATACACAAATTTTAAAAAAACCACAAGCAATACACGATAATACTTTTCTGCTAAATCATTTTTTACAACAAACTAAATCTGCATATACAATAACAACACCTCTTACAACAATTCATAATAAAACAATTGTTACAATAGATGAAAGTAGTTATAGAGTTTTCACTTTTATACCAAATACCAAAACATTTCAAGTAGTTGAAAATGCAGAACAGGCTTATGAAGCAGCAAAAGCATTTGCTAATTTTACTCATCAGTTTACTAAGTTTGATAGTAGCAAACTCAATATTATTTTACCTAATTTTCATAACCTTAGTTTGCGTTTTCAACAGTTTAAAAACTGTTTAAAAAATGGAAATGAAAAAAGAATTGCTGAGAATAAAAAATTGATTGATGAAATTTTGAGCAAAGAAATTATTTGCAAAAAGTATGAATCATTCATACAATCAAATGAAGCAAAGCAAAGAGTAACACACCATGATACAAAAATAAGCAATGTATTATTTAATGAAAAACAACAAGCAGTTTGTGTAATAGATTTAGATACAGTAATGCAAGGTTTTTTTATCAGCGATGTTGGCGATATGCTAAGAACTTATTTAAGCCCAGTATCAGAAGAAGAAATTGATTGGAATAAAATATTTATTCGTAAAAATATTTTACAAGCAATATATGAAGGTTATGTTGAAACTATGCACAACAATTTAAACAATTACGAACTGCAACATTTTTTCTTTTCTGGTGAAGTGCTTATTTATATGCAAGCTCTCAGGTTCTTAACAGATTATTTTTTAAACGATGAATACTACACCATTTATTATCCTGAACAAAATTTAAACAGAACAAAAAATCAATTAAAACTTTTACAAGAATTACAAACTACTATTAATAATTTACATTTTCATCAATACAAAAAATAGGTTTTCTTGTTTTCCATTTTCCTCTTGTAAAATCTGGTATATTCATCAATTTACCTCCTTCTTGAATTGACTTTTCTGAAAGTGGAGTTATTGCATACCATGTTGCTAAATCATAAACATCTAAAGGGAATTCAGTTTTTTGTTTAATACATTCAATGAAAGCATTGATAACAAAAAAATCCATTCCACCATGACCTGCACCTACTGCATCAGACTCAAATTTTTTCCATAAATAGTGGTCATGTTCTTTCATATATGCCTCAGGATTTTCCCAAGTATGAGGTTTGCTTTTATCTTCAAAATAAATTAGCCCTGCATTAAATTCTCCCGCATGATTATCTTGCCAAATGCCATTAGTACCTTGTACTCTAAAGCCCATGTTATACGGTCTTGGCGAATTTGTATCATGCGTTAAAACAATGGTTTCTTCATTAGCTGTTTGTATTTGTGTAGTAACAATATCACCAAGTTTAAATTTAATTTTTGCATTAGGATGGTTAGCACCTCCCTTAGGATGATTAACAATATATCTATGCAAACCTCTTGCTTTTGTTGCTATAGAAGAAAGCTTTGTAAGCCTGTTACCTCTATTAATATCAAGCATTACAGCTACAGGTCCTAAGCCATGTGTTGGATATAATTCACCATTTCTTTTAATGCTATGTTCAGTTCTCCAAGCTGCTTCACTAAAGCCTTTATTGCCAAATTCTACACCAGAGTTATAAGGTGTAACACCATCATTAAATTTCACTCCTCTTAAATCGTGTTGATAGCCTCCTTGAGCATGCAGCAGTTCTCCAAACATTCCTTTTCTTACCATATTTAATACAGCCATTACATCTCTTCTGTAACAAACATTTTCTAAAATCATTACAGGAATTCCTGTTTTTTCAGAAGCATTTACAATATCCCAACACTCTGCTAATTTTATTGCACCAGAAACTTCTACACCAGGAATTTTTCCTGCTTCTAAAGCTGCAATAGTTTGCTCTGCATGCCACTCCCAGGGTGTTGAAATTATTACTGCATCTACATTTTCATTCTTCAATAAATTTTTATAATCATAATTTCCATTGCTATAAATGGTTGGTATTGCTTTACCACTTTTTGTAATTAATTTATTTGCCATTGCAAGCATTCTATTATCAGGATCTGCAATTGCAGTAACTACTACATCATTTCTTCTTAGTAAAAGTTCAAGATGATTTTGGCCTCTTAACCCAACACCAATTAAACCTACTTTAATTTTCTTTTCTTCGTTATTAGTAAAGCTAAAGGCACTATTAGGTACAGCTAAAGTTGCTAAAGCAATGATACCTGTTTGTTTGATAAATTTTCTACGATGTAATGGTTTCATAAAATAAATTATTTTGTAGAACTAAACTAAATAAAAAACATTAATTGTCCTCAATTAATATAAAGCATTTATTTTTATCAAAAATTTTGAATTGAAAACAATTCTTTCACAACAACAAATTGGCTTAACCATAAAAAGATTAGCACATCAAATTCTTGAAAATTATACACAAGAAATTGAAACTGTTATTATAGGTATTCAACCAAGAGGCATTTTTTTGAGTGATAAAATTGTAGCAGAAATAAATAAAATTATTCATCCATCATCTATAAAGTATGGAAAATTAGATATTACTTTTTATAGAGATGATGTAAGAACAGAATTACATGTAGCCAATAAAACAGAAATTTCTTTTGATATTGAAAATAAAAAAGTTGTACTAATTGATGATGTGTTATGGACAGGAAGAACAATAAGAGCTGCTTTAGATGCTCTATTAGATTTTGGACGACCAGCTAAAGTGGAACTTTGTGTACTAATTGATAGAAGATTTAACAGAGAATTACCCATTCAACCAGATTATACAGGCAGAGCAATTGATACACTTGTTTCTGAAAAAGTAAAAGTAATGTGGAAGGAAAATAATGATAAAGATGAAGTTATTTTAATACAATAAATATAATTTTTTATTTAATTAAGTTACTGAATATTCATTTATATTAACTTTGAATTTTAATGAAACTATCTACCAAACACTTGCTTGGTATTAAAGACCTTACTAAAGAGGATATACAACTTATTCTTTCTACAGCCATTAATTTTAAAGACGTTTTGCAAAGACCAGTAAAAAAAGTACCAAGCCTTAGAGATGTAACTATTGTAAATTTATTTTATGAAAACAGTACAAGAACAAGAATTTCTTTTGAACTTGCAGAAAAAAGATTAAGTGCCGATACCATTAATTTTACTGTTAGTGGAAGCAGTGCAGCAAAAGGAGAAACATTATTAGATACCGTTAATAATATTCTCAGCATGAAGGTTGATATGGTTGTGATGAGACATAGTGTTAGCGGTGCACCACACTTCTTGGCAAAACATATTCCTGCTGCTATTGTAAATGCTGGTGATGGAATAAATGAACATCCAACTCAAGCATTATTAGACGCTTACAGTATGCAAGAAAAATTTGGAAATTTAGAAGGATTAAAAGTGGCTATTGTTGGAGATATTTTGCATAGCCGTGTAGCTTTAAGCAATATTTATTTATTACAAAAAATGGGAGCAGAAGTTGTAGTATCTGGTCCACCAACTTTAATACCTAAATATATTACAGAAGCATTGGGCGTAAAGGTTGAATATAATATTAAAAACGCTTTGCAATGGTGCGATGTAGCTAATATTTTACGCATTCAATTAGAAAGACAAAATCAACCATTGTTTTCATCTTTAAGAGAGTATAATCTTGCTTATGGAATTAATAAACAGTTGTTAGAAAGTTTAGGAAAGGAAATTACTATTATGCATCCAGGACCAATAAATAGAGGTGTAGAATTAGATAGTGATGTTGCTGATGGACCTTATTCAATTATATTAAATCAAGTAGAAAATGGTGTAGCTGTTAGAATGGCTGTTTTATATTTATTAGCTAATAGAGAGGGGTAAGTTGTTTTGAATGATAAATTTTAAATTATTAAATTTTATTCATCATATAAATTTAAACATTTAAAACTCAACACATAACATTCAACATTTAAAATAATAAAAATGCGTATTTGTTTATTCCCTGGAACCTTTGACCCAGTTACTTTAGGACATATAGATATCATTAACAGAGCATTGCCTTTGTTTGATAAAATTTATGTAGGTATTGGCGTTAATTCAGCAAAACATCCTATGTTTTCTGCAGAACAAAGAATGCAATGGTTTAAAGAAATTTATAAAGGAAATTCAAAAGTAGAGAGTGCAATTTTTGAAGGATTAACTGTAGATTATTGTAATACAATTGGAGCAAAATTTATTCTTAGAGGTATTCGTTATGTCAGCGATTTTGAATATGAAAAAACAATTGCAGATGCTAATAGAACTTTAGATAAAAATATTGAAACTATTTTTTTAACAGGCGAACCAAAATATACTTCTGTTGCATCTACTATTGTTAGAGACATTATTAAAAATGGTGGAGATGCTTCTCCATTCTTACCTAAAGCAGTTATTAAAAGTTTAAAAAAATAATTCATCATACATTTATCTTAATATTTTTAAAATGATTTGGTTTAATAAAAATATCACATTAGCCGATTTTGCTTATTGGAAAGTAAACACATTAGCAGAACATTTAGGTATTGAAATATCAGAAATTGGTAATGATTTTTTAAAAGCTACCATGCCGGTAGATAAAAGAACTCATCAACCTTATGGCTTATTGCATGGTGGTGCAAGTGTTGCTTTAGCAGAAACTGTTGGTAGTGTTGCATCTGCATTAGTTATAAATAAAGAAACACAAATGTGTGTTGGTTTAGATATTAATGCAAATCATATAAGAAGTGTAAAAAGTGGATTAGTTACAGCAACTGCAAAGCCATTACACATTGGTTCTACAACGCATGTTTGGGAAATAAAAATTGTTGATGAAAATGAAAAATTAGTTTGTATTAGCAGACTTACTGTTGCTGTTTTAAAACAGAAGCCTCTTTACCCAAAACTTTAATTGCATACCACAAAGCAATTAAACTACCTACCATATCAGCATAAATATCTCCTATATCAAATGAACGAAATGGGATATAATTTTTTTGTATAAACTCTATACTAATTCCATATAAAATAAAAAATATAGTTATAGCAAAAAACCAATAAATTCTTTTTCTTACTTGATTAACATGATGTTTTAGTGGTGCAATAAATAAATAACCTAACAAGAAAAAGATAAAAGCATGAACAAACTTATCTCCTTGTACTTTATGAAATATATCAATATCAGGTATAGAAGAACCTGGTAATGTAAATAACCAGAAGCTAATAAGAAACCAAATAATCACAGGTACAAATTTTATTATTCTTCTCAATGCTTGTTTTTTAGCAAAAGTATTATAAACAAAATTAAATCTTATGTATGTTTGCTATTCATTAAACAATTAATATGCTGCCAAAGTATTTACAAGAATTATTTAAAAATCAATCTTACAATTCCAATAATTTTTTTCTCATTGCAGGACCATGTGTTGTAGAAAGTGAAGAGTTGATAATGGAAGTTGCAGAAAAAGTTAGTGCTATTTGCAAACGATTAGAAATACCCTATATTTTTAAAGCAAGTTATAGAAAAGCCAATCGTACAAGTGCAAGTTCTTTTACTGGTTTAGGAGATGATATTGCTTTACAGTTAATAAAAAATACTAGAGAAAAATATAACCTTCCAACCATCACTGATGTACATGCACATGATGAATGTGCAACTGCTGCACAATATGTAGATGCTTTACAAATTCCTGCATTCCTATGCCGACAAACAGATTTATTAGTTGCTGCAGCTAAAACAAATAAAATTATTAATGTAAAAAAAGGACAATTTCTTAGTGGGCAAAGTATGCAATTTGCTGTTGATAAAATTACTAAAGCAGGTAATAATAAAACAATGCTTACAGAAAGAGGAACAACTTTTGGTTATCAAGATTTAGTAGTTGATTATAGAAACATAACTTGGATGAAGGAACATAAAACCCCTGTTATTATGGATTGTACACATAGCTTACAGCAGCCAAACCAAACATCTGGTGTTACAGGAGGCAACCCACAATTAATAGAAACGATTGCAAAAGCTGCTATTGCTGTTGGTGCAGATGGTTTATTTATTGAAACACATCCTAACCCTGCTATTGCAAAAAGTGATGGTGCTAATATGCTCCCTCTTCATTTATTAGAAAACTTATTAGAACAATTAGTTAAAATAAGAAAAGTAATCGTTTAAAATAGTTTAAAATTTCAATGATAAAAAAAAGAAAAAGGCTGCCAGTATTAATAGCAACCTTAAATCTTATAGGCTAACAACGACTTTAAAACTACGATACAGTAAAAATGCTATTCTTTAATTAGTAATATAAATCCATAAAAACATGATATTATCCCAATAAGACAAATTCTTAATTTTATTCTTTCAATATTGGTTTTATCTTTAACACCTCTTAAAAACATAAATATTTTAAAAAAGTTATTATGAAACTTTCTTCTTTATTAGACAGATTTAATGAACCAGAAACATTAAAAATGGCAAAATTAGGACGTGAATTAAGAGCTCAAGGAAAAGATGTAATTGATTTGAGTCTTGGAGAACCTGATTTTGATACTCCTCAACATATTAAAGATGCAGCTATAAAAGCTATTCAGGATAATTGGAGCCATTACACACCAGTTGCAGGTTTTTTAGATGTTAGAGAAGCTGTTTGTACTAAACTAAAAAGAGATAATCATTTAACTTATCAACCAGAAAATATTGTTGTATCTACAGGAGCAAAACAAAGTTTAGCTAATGCAATTTTAGCTTTAGTAGATGCAGGTGATGAAGTAATAATACCAACACCTTATTGGGTTACTTATAGCGATTTAGTAAAAATTGCAGGAGGTAAAGTTGTACAAATTAGAGCTTCTGCAAACGAAGGATTTAAAATTTCTGCAGAACAATTAGAAACTGCAATTACTGATAAAACAAAAGTATTTTTATTTTCATCTCCTTGCAATCCAAGTGGTAGTTTTTATAATAAACAAGAATTAGAAGCATTGGTAAATGTATTTAGAAAACATCCAAACATTATTATCATTTCTGATGAAATTTATGAATACATCAACTATAAAGGCAAACATGAAAGCATTGCTCAGTTTGATGATATAAAAGAAAGAGTAGTTATAGTAAATGGATTAAGTAAAGGCTTTGCTATGACTGGTTGGCGTTTAGGTTATATTGCAGCAAATACAACTATTGCTAAAGCTTGCGAAAAACTACAAGGACAATTTACAAGTGGAACAAATTCTATTACACAAAAAGCAGCAGTTGTTGCTCTTACGGCAGATTTAAAACCAACTTTTGAAATGACTGAAGAGTTTGCAAGAAGAAGAAAAAGAGTAATGGAAATTATTAAAGATATACCAGGGTTTATTTGTGTAGAACCAGAAGGAGCTTTCTATATTTTTCCTGATGTTAGTTATTATTATGGCAAATCTGATGGAACAACTACTATTAAAGATGCAGGAGATTTTTGTATGTATATTTTAAATACTGCACATGTTAGTAGCGTTATGGGAGATGCTTTTGGTGAACCAAAATGTGTACGTTTCTCTTTTGCAAATAGTTTAGAAAATATTGAACGTGCTTGGATAAGAATTAAAGATGCTCTTGAAAAATTAAAATAAATAGGAGAGAAGAGGTCCCGACCAGATTCGAACTGGTGTAGAAGCTTTTGCAGAGCTCTGCCTAGCCACTCGGCCACAGGACCTTATAAAAAGGGTTGCAAACATAAGGCAAAATCTTTAAAATTCTAATAGATTTTTTACTTAAAACATTAAAGTTGTTTGTACAGAAGATAAATGTGTAAGATGTGAGTATTTTGGTTCAATTAAGACAAATAATTTTATTACAGATTACGCCATTTGAAATGTAAATTTAATTTCGTAATTCATCTGTAACTCTTATCTAAAGTAAATTTTAGACGAAATATTCTAAAAAAACTAAGCATAAATTTATTGAAACAGACGATTTGTGATTCTATCGCTTAATTTGGGTTGAAGATTGCTTCGTCAATGACTCGCAATGACGAGAAGAAGGATTATTTTGTTACTGACTGTGAAATTGTTCGCTTTTCTTTTTCGTCATTGCGAGGGCTTTTGCCCGAAGCAATCAAGTGAAACTAATGTTATGGAATCCAGATTTCGAATTAGATGTATAAATGAGTTTTCAATTAGAGAAATTAAGTTGGTTCGTGGGGGCACGAACCAAAGCGATGAATTCTAATAGAATTTTTACTTAAATATTAAAGTTATTTGAATTATTTACTGTTGCAAAAATGATAGTTTCTTCATCATGAATGGTATAATGACCTAAGTAAAGTTTATATCCAACCCCAAGATCATTAATCCAATTTGGAATATTTACAAAGTCTTCCATATTATGATAAATTGAAATAGCAAGTTTTGGCTTAAACTTCTTAATGGTTTCTAAAGCACCTTTTAATACAGGAAGCTCTACACCTTCAATATCCATTTTAATAAAATCTACCTTTTCAATCGTTCCATTTTTTACTAATTCATCAATACTTACAGTTTTTGTTTCATGTTCATAGCCTTCAAACTTTTGCAATTCAATTCTACTACCAGAACCTCTATCTGTAAAATATACTTCTTTATTAGTTTCACTCCACAAAGGATATTTTATTAAATGAATTCTATCATGCAAATGTTGGTTTAATGCCAAGTTGGTATTAAAACAATTAAGTGTATATGGTATAAATTCAAAAGAATATACTTTACCAGTACTTCCAACCTTAGAAGCAAAGTAAAGTGCTGTATCTCCAAAACAACCACCTGCATCTATTACAGTATCTCCTTCTTCTGCTTCAATTGTAACTCCATTTTTTTTATGTGCATATTGCTCCAAATCCAAATAAATTAATACATTCTGAGGTGTATAATAAAGTGAAAAGTCATACCCTAATTCTTGTAAATCATATTTGTACATGGGTATATCCATGTATTTTACACCAGTAAAACCAACTGCTTTGGCTTGTTGTTCATATTTTTCTAATTTCCTCCAATAGTCTTTATTATTTACAGAGTGCTTAACTTGACTATAACCCAGCAATCTAAAAGCAATTAGATTTAGCATTAAATCTTTAGAATAATCATCTTCTAAGTTTTGATAAAATTTCTCTAATCGTGGTAAATAGTTATGAAATTTTTTTTCAATCATATCATCAAAAGACACAATTGAAATACCCATTTTAGCAAAAAAAGATCTTATAAAAGCTCTGGTTTCTTTGTATCTTTTTGTCCAAGTTTTTTTGCCATATCTAATACTATCAAAGTTATCTGTATAGTAATTTTTAATACATAAGTTTAATCTTTGTTTAAGGGCTGGAATAAATATTTCTGACATAAAGTTGATTTATTATTTTGTATTGAATTGTAGTAACCAGATGTAAAAAAATGTATTTATAATTGAAGTCTTAATCATTTATATACAATAAGTAATAATGGATATTACAAACATAAGTCAAAGTTTTATTATTATTAACAGTATTTTTGTCATCAAGAAAAATTCATATTACACCATTAAATGAAAGTATTATTAGTAAGAAGAAATTGGGCTCATCACTCTAATAAAAGTGGGTATGATTATTTATTTAATTTTTTGAATGATAGCTATTTTAAAGCAATTTTTTTAAGCTATAAGAAAAATTATTTTGCAGAAGCTCTTCATAAATTATTACAACCTTTTTGTAAGGTTTTAAAGAATGATTATAGGGTTGATTGGTTTTTTAAAGAATTAAAAATTGCAATTCAAATTATTTTATATAAACCAGATATAGTACATTTCAATCATTTTGACCAAAAGCAAATATTATTATCTAAAAAATATTTTCAGAAAAAAACAAAATTCGTTGGTACTTGCCATTATCCTGTTTCATTTTTTAAAATGAAATATTTTTCTGCACAAGATTTTTCTCATGCTAATACATTAATTTGTTTAGATAAATATTCTGCATCTTGGTTTGCTGATAAAGTTAAAAACAGTGTATATATTCCTCATGCTGTTGAAACAAATTATTTTGTTCCTGATTATTCAAAAAAAGAAAAAAATTTTAAATGCTTTTTTGCAGGAAGATTTATAAGAGATTGGGATAATTTATACAACATTATCACTCTTTGCAACAAAAAAAAATTACCTGTTCAATTTCATATTCTTCATCCTAAAATTTTAAACCCTTTAAACGATTGGTATAAAATGATAGGACTTTTGTCTTACGAAAATGTTCATTATTATGAATATGTTTCTGACGAAGCTTTTTTACATTTTTATCAAAGTAGTGATGTGTTATTAATGCCATTGTTTGATAGCACTGCTAATAATGTAATATTAGAAGCTATGTCTTGTGGACTGCCTATTATAACAAATAAAACATCTGGTATTGTAAGCTATTTAGATGAAAATATTGCTTACCTACACGAGCCAAACGATGTAGAAAATATGGTTCATTCAATTGAATATTTATTGAATAATCCAGATAAGAAAAATGAAATGGGCAAACTTGCTAGAGAAAAAACTATTACAAATTTTAGTATTGAAGTAGTAGCTAATCAATTAAAAAATTTATACAAACAAGTACAGCAACAATGAGTAGTGCAGCATATAATGTAAAAATGTTTTTTCTAAATATTTGGAAAAAAGCAATTAAAGGAACATTTATTGAAACATATTTATCTCATAAAACACAAGGCAAAAATTGGAATAATATTTTCATCAAAATTGCTCCAACCTTAGAACAGTATTCATCTTCAGATGTAAGAATAGTGAAAAGATTTGGTATTAATTATGCTTTATATCCTTACGATTATGACGATTATGTCTTGTATTATGGCTTAGATTTAGAGCCAAGAACTGAATTATTTGATTTAGTAAAAGACGGTATGACTGTTTTTGATATTGGTACTAACATTGGTCATGTATTACTAACTTTTGCAAATAAAAATATCACAGGAAAAAATTTTGGTTTTGAGCCAGTGCCACATATTTATGAACGAGCTAAAAAAAATATATCATTAAATAATTTTAATAATATTGCATTAAATAATGTAGCATTATCAGACACTTCAGAAGATTTAGTTATTCAACTTGCCAATACACATCATAGTGGCTCATCACGTTTAGGCAAAAAAAATGAGAACTCTAATAACAATAATTCTACCATCATAAAAGCAATAACATTAGATGAATTCGTACAACAAAATAAAATTGAAAAAATTGATTTTATAAAAATTGATGTAGAAGGTTTTGAAAGAAATGTTTTAGCTGGTGCAAAACAAACACTGAAAAATTTTAAACCACTTTTATTTGTAGAAATTAATGATAAAGCCCAAAAAATGCAAAACTTTTCAGGTAAAGAATTAATTGCCCTTTTAGAAAGTTTTGACTATACAATTTATTTAATAAGTGGCGAAAGAGTTGATAAAAACAAATTAGACTATACTACTCATTTTGATATTATTTGCAAGCACAACTAAATAAAGCATGATAAAAAATATTTTAAAAAAAATTTTACCCATTAATTTTATCATTGGTTGATGCTAAAAATAAAATTATTCTTAGCAAAAGTTATGCTCATCTGCAAAATGAAATAAAAAAGCAAATTGCTTTTTACAGCCAGTTTATCAATAAAGGTAATTTGGTGTTTGATATTTGAGCAAACTAAGGAGGAAGAACAGAGATTTTTTTAGCAATTGGAGCAAAAGTTGTGGCAGCAGAACCTAATGATAAATGTATTGATTACTTAGAAAAAAGATTTGGCAATAAAATTAATATCATTCCAAAGGGAATAGGGAAAGAAGAAGGGGTATTAAATTATTTTGTTTCAAACCATGAAGCTTTATCCACCTTTTCTGCTGATTGGTTAGAAAAAACAAAAGATGGTCGATTTAAAGAGCATCAATGGAATGAGCAACAACAAAAACCAATAACAACTCTCAATAAACTAATTGAAGAATTTGGCAACCCTTCATTTATAAAAATTGATGTATAAGGTTATGAATGGGAAGTTTTAAATGGCTTATCTCACCCAATTAATCTTTTCTTTGAATATGCTGTACCCGAAAGATTAGATAGCATAATTGACAATATAAAATATTTAAACAAATTAGGAAATTGTGTTTTCAATTATTCTGTAGGCGAAACAATGCAATTTGCCTTGCAAGATTGGATGAATGAAGAAGATTTTATTCGGCACACTCAGCAACCATCTTTCATAAATAGTTTTGCAGGAGATGTGTATGTAAAATATCATTGAAATACCAACAATTTTGTTGAAAAACTAATTGTATTGATTTATCATTTTAACAAACAACTCTTATCTTCGCCACGCAAAAAATTTTTACTATGAACTTACACGAATATCAGGCAAAAGAATTACTAAAAAAGTATAATGTTCCAGTACAAGAAGGAATAGCAGTAGAAAGTGTTATGGCTGCTGAAGATGCTTATAGACAAATTAAAACACAAACCAACAACAACTTTGCAGTTATTAAAGCTCAAATTCATGCTGGTGGTCGTGGAAAAGGAAAAATAAAAGAAACAGGTATTAATGGTGTTAAAGTAGCAAAAAGTTTAGAAGATATTAGTGAGTTTGCTAAAGGAATTTTAGGAGGCACATTAGTTACTGTTCAAACTGGACCTGCTGGTAAAAAAGTAAATAAAGTTTTAATTGCACAAGATGTTTATTATCCTGGACCAAATCCTGTAAAAGAATTTTATTTATCTATTTTATTAGATAGATCAAAAGGACAAAATGTAATTATGTATTCAACTGAAGGAGGTATGGATATTGAAGAAGTTGCTCACAATACACCTGATAAAATTTTTAAAGAGTGGGTTCATCCAAGTGGAGGATTACAAGGATTTCAAGCAAGAAAAATTGCTTTTAATTTAGGCTTAAGTGGAGATGCTTTTAAAAATTGTGTAAAGTTTGTAACCAACTTATACAATGCTTATATAGGATTAGAATGTTCTATGTTAGAAATTAATCCACTTTTCAAAACAAGTGATGATAAAATTATTGCTGTTGATTGCAAAATGGGATTAGATGAAAATGCTTTAATGCGTCATCCAGATTTAGCAGCATTAAGAGATATTACAGAAGAAGACCCAACAGAAGTAGAAGCTGGTCAATACAACTTAAACTATGTAAAACTTGATGGCAATGTAGGTTGTATGGTAAATGGTGCTGGTTTAGCTATGGCTACAATGGATATGATAAAATTAAGTGGTGGTGAACCAGCAAACTTTTTAGATGTTGGTGGTACAGCGAATGCCCAAACTGTTGAAGCAGGTTTTAGAATTATTTTAAAAGACCCAAATGTAAAAGCAATACTCATCAATATTTTTGGAGGTATTGTTCGCTGTGATAGAGTTGCTGCTGGCGTAATTGAAGCATACAAAAAATTAGGCAATATTAAAATACCAATCATTGTTCGTCTTCAAGGAACAAATGCTGCAGAAGCTAAAAAATTAATTGATGAAAGTGGACTTGAAGTTCAAAGTGCCATTTTATTAAGCGAAGCTGCCGATTTAGTAAAAAAAGCTGTAGCTTAATACACACATAAAAAACATTAGTAAGATAGCCATTGAATATTCAATGGCTATCTTATTTTAATAAATATAGAATAATAACTTATTCTCTTTTATAAAAACCAAACATCATTGTTAGGTACAGAAAGCAAAACTCTTTGACCAACAGAAAAATTATTTAGTACAGTTTTTACTTGTATTAATTGATGATTCATTTGTACATCTATCATATAATAGCTTCCATAAAAACTAATTCTTTTTATAATATTCTCTTGCTGATAAATATTTAAAGCTGCTTCTATTTTTATTTGTTCTGGTCTTAGAAAAAATTTTTTGCCTTGAATATTTTTAGTTAAGTGATTTTGAAAATTTTTAGTATTTTCTATTTCAATCAAATTATAATCTCCGCTCAATGCTGCTACATATTCATTTATTGGTTTGTAGTAAATTTCTTTTGCATCTCCTTGTTGAATAATTTTTCCATCTTGCATAATATAAATTGTATCAGCCCACGGCAAAATATCTTCCCAGTCGTGAGATGCTTTAATACAACTTATTTCTAATTGAGAGCTTATATCATCAATTACTTGCCTCATTATTTTTTTATGAAACATATCTAAGTTAGAAAATGGCTCATCTAACAATAATAATTTTGGCTTAGTTACTAACTGACAGGCAAGAGCTATTCTTTGTTTTTCTCCACCAGATAATTCATTTGTTTTTCTTTTAAGTAAATGTGTTATTTGACAAATACTATAAATTTTATCTGCTTCTTCTTGTTCAACTTTATTATATACATCTAATAAATCTTCTACAAAATAATTATTTCTCAACTCAAAATGCTGACTTAAATAGGCAATATGTTTATGTCCTGGTAATAATTTTTCTTCAGCACCTTTTACTCTTTCATTATCAAAAAAAATAAAACCTTTAGTAGGTTGTATTAGTCCAGCAATCATTTTAAGTAAAGTAGTTTTGCCACTACCTGTTGTTCCTGCTATAGCAATATTTTCTTTTTTGTTTTGGGTAAAACTAACTTTATCAACAACAGAAATTCCTTTAATTATTTTACTTAATTCATCAACTTTTAACCAGCTCATATTTCAAAAATAAAGGCATCAATTTTAATAAGTGGAAATTTCTCTCTTTTCAATTTGAAGAGGTATTGTATCTCTTTGTGTAGGTGTGGTGCCAGTTAATACTTTTTTAATGCTTTCTAAATATTGATCTTTATATTGAATAGCTTTTTCTAAAGAATCTGTACGTATTTTTAACATTTGCAAATCTGCTTTACTTTGTCTTGTACCATATCCAGGAATATAATATTTTAAAGGGGTGTATGAAATTAGTGCAATAGTAAGCCCAACCATTAATACCAATATAGTACTAAAACCTAAATAAACACTAAGCCTACTAAGTTTGAAAGTAGCTATTTCTTCATAAGTATCATCATTTGTTATTACAAGTCTGTAATTGTTTTGCAATTTTTTTAATGTACTTTCTTGCTTTGTTTTTTCCATGTTATTGTTAAATTGGATTTAAAGGTAATACTATAAGCTAATTTAAGTATCTAAATTTATAAAATACTTGTACTTTTAACTGCTTATGTTTGTAGCAGAAATGTAGAATAATTTTGATTATGGTTTTTAATTTAAGAAATCTATTAACTTTTATAATTCTAATTTTTTATTGGAGTGCTTCACATGCCCAATACAAGTGTTGATTTAGAAAAAGAAAAGCCAAAACGTTATCAGGAAAGAAAATTAGGTTCAGAAAAAACAGCTGAAAAAAAATTTACTTTATTACGCCGTATTACTCAAAATACATATACACATTTCAATTATCATTTTAATGCTTATAACAAATTAAATGATGTTATTGAAAGAGCTAAAATGTCTTATAAAGATGATTACACAAAACTGCTACCTTTTTATAATTATACTTTAGATGTTACTTCTACTGCAAAAGATGATTTAGATTCTGTTATTTATAAATGTACAGCAGGAATTTTATTACACGATTTAAGAAATGATTGGATTGATAATTTATACTTGCTTTTAGGAAGAGCCTATTTATTAAGAAAAGATTTTGATAGTGCAGCAGGTTGTTTTCAATACATAAATTATGTTTATGCACCAAAAGACAAAGGCTATGATGTTCCATTAGGTAGTAATGCAAGTAATACAAAAGGTGTTTTTACAATTTCTACTAATGAAAAAAGAAATCTTTGGAAAAAAATTACATCAAGACCACCGAGTAGAAACGAAAGTTTTATTTGGCAAATAAGAAATTATTTAGAGCAAGACATGCTTGGTGAAGCAGCAGGATTAATAGGTATTTTACGACATGATCCTTATTTCCCTAAAAGATTACAAACAGATTTAAACGAAATGATTGCTTATTGGTTTTATAAGCAAGAAAATTATGATAGTGCTGCAACTTATTTACAGCTTTCAATAAGCAATGCTGAAAATACAATGGAACGTGCAAGATGGGAATATTTAACTGCTCAATTATATCAGCTTGGAGGAAATGATAGTTTATCTATTGTAATGTTTGAAAAATCTATCAAACACACAACAGACCCATTAATGGAAATTTATGCAAGATTAAATATTGTAAGCCTTGCATCTGGCAAAAAAGAAAATGCCATTCAAGAACATTTGAATCAGTTGATAAAACTTGCAAAAAAAGATAAGTATTCAGATTATAGAGATATTATTTATTATGCTGCTGCTGATTTAGAATTACAAAGAAATGGCTTTGATGAAGCTCAAAACTTTTTATTAAAAAGTGTAAAATATAGTGTCAAAAATCCTCAACAAAAAGCTTTAAGTTTTATTCAATTAGCTCATATAAATTATCATCAAAAAAAGTTTGTTGCTGCAAGTGCATTTTATGATAGTGTAAAAATTAGTGATGCAAAATCTTTAGAAGAAAATGAAATTAAATTAATCAACACTCGTAAGCCAGCTTTAAAAATTATTGCAGGAAATATTTTATTAGTTCAAAAAGAAGATAGTTTACAAAAAGTAGCAGCAATGCCAGAAGCTGAAAGAAATGCTTATGTAAGAAAGATGGTAAAAATTTTAAGAAAACAAAGAGGCTTAAAAGGTAGTGGCGATGAGGGCTCTTATAATACAACTACTTCATCTGATAATAAAAAGACTGATTTATTTGAAACAGATTCAAAAGATGATTGGTATTTTTTAAACAGTAATTTAAAATCAAAAGGCTATAGTGAGTTTAAAGCAAAATGGGGTAAAAGACCAAATGTAGATAATTGGAGAAGGCAAGCAGCAATTGAAAAAGGAAGTAAAAGAGAAGATACTAAAAGAATAGGTAAAGATGATGCTATAGATTTTACAGATGTTGTAGATGATGTAGGAGATGCAAAACGTGAAAAAGAGAAAGAAGTAACTAAAGAAGATTCAAAAGAAGATGGTAATGAAGATATTTCTTTTGAAGGATTAATGAGTCAACTTCCTTTGGATGAAGAGCGTTTAAATGCATCTCATAAAAAAATTCAAGCTGCATTATTTCAAAATGGAGAAACTTTTCAAAATAATTTAGAAGAATGTTCAGATGCTGTAAATACTTATAATGATTTATTACATCGTTATAATGAGTTTGTTACAAAACAAAAAACCTTATTCAATTTATATTATTGTTATAACAAGTTAGGATTAACTAATCAGGCTGATTCTATTTTAAAATTGTTGCATACTTTATTTCCAGATGGAGAGCAAACCAAATCATTAGAACAAAAAGGAAAACTATCTCCAGAAGAAGAAAAAAATAAAGCAGCAACTCAGGCTTATGAAAATGTTTATAATTTATTTATTGAAGGAAAATTTGAAGAAGCAAAAGCAGCTAAACTAAAAGCAGATGCTACTTATGGAAAAAATTATTGGACTCCTCAACTTTTATTTATAGAAGCTATATACTATGTAAAACATAAAGAAGATACAATAGCTATTAGTAAGCTAAGTGATTTAATTACTCTTTATCCCAAATCTCCTTTAGTAAGCAAAGCTGCTACAATGATAGATGTTATTAAACGTAGAAAAGAAATTGAAGAATATCTTACCAATCTTGAAATAGAAAGGGATGAAGATGAAGTAACTAAAAGAGTTGACTTAGATGATGATGCTACAACGGTAGTTGATGATAAAAGAAAAAAGAAAGATGATACTGATAAAAAAGTTTCACCAGATAAACGCAAAGACAAAGAAGTTACAACAACAGAACCAGTAAAAGTTACTAAAAATGCTTTTACTTATGTACCTACAGAACCACAATATATAATGTTGGTATTTAACAAAGTAGATCCTCTATTTATAAAAGAATCAAGAGATGCATTTGCTCAGTTTCATCGTCAAAAATTTTATAATAAAAAAATTGACATTATACAATATCAAATAAATGATGATAATGTTCTATTGCTATTTGGTATTTTTGAAAATACAGAAAAAGCTTTAGCGTATTATGACATTACAAAACCACAGGCAACTTCTCGTATTATTTCTTGGATACCTTCAAATAAATACCAGTTTAGTATGATTAGTGCTAATAATTTTAATACACTAAAAGAAAATAAACAGTTAGATGAATACCTTAAATTTATAAAACAAATTATACCCGATAAATTTTAACTTTAAAAAACAATAGCGGCTATACATGAAAAAATCTGTAAAAATAGTTTGGATTACAGCATTTGGTAGTATTCTTTTTATAATACTTTTTATATTGCTATGTAATTGGGGCGTATTTGGTAAAATGCCAGATATGGACGATTTGCAAAATCCATCTGCATCTTTAAGTAGTCAAGTATATGCACAAGATGGTTCTTTAATGGGTAAATATTATTTACAGGATAGAATTAATGTTGAGTATAAAGATATTTCAAAACCTGTATTAGATGCAGTTATTTCAACAGAAGATGAACGTTTTTATAATCATAGTGGAATAGATTTAAGAGCATTAGGAAGAGCTTTTGCTGGCTTAGGAAGAGATGGAGGTGCAAGCACTATAACAATGCAAACAGCAAAAAATTTATTTACAGATAATTGGGCTACAAAAAACTTTATTATTCGTAGTATTCAAAAAGTAAAAGAAGCTATTATTGCTGTTAAGCTCGAAAGAAATTTTACCAAAGAAGAAATACTAACACTTTATTTGAATACAGTAGCTTTTAGTGATAATGTTTTTGGCATTCGAAATGCTGCTAAAACTTTTTTTCAAAAAGAACCTGATAGTTTAAATGTAAAAGAAGCAGCAGTATTAATTGGAATGCTTAAAGGTGCTACTTTATACAATCCAAGACGTAATTACAACACTTCATTAGATAGAAGAAATGTAGTAATGAACCAAATGGTAAAAAATAATAAGTTAGATAAAAAAGCTTACGATACACTAAAACTTCAACCAATAGAACTGCATTATAAAAAGTTAGATGAAAATGCAGGACTTGGTCCATACTTTAGAATGGTACTTGGAGAAGAATTAAAAAAGTGGTGTAAAGAACATCAAAAACCTAATGGTAAAAATTATGATTTGTATAGAGATGGATTAAAAATTTATACAACCATAAATCCTCAAATGCAGAAATATGCTGAAGAAGCAGTTGATAAGCATATTGCCAATATGCAAAAATATTTAAGCTCTCAGGATAATATAAAATCTGGTCGTGTATGGAAAGACAGAGAAAATGTTTTAGAAGCAGCCATGAAGCAAAGTGAAAGATGGAGAAGTATGCAAGCAGAAGGAGCAAGTGAAGAAGCTATCAGAAAAAGTTTTCACGAAAAAACAAAAATGAAAGTTTTTTCATGGAATAATAAAAGAGAAGCAGACACTGTAATGACTCCTTACGATTCTATCAAATACAGCAGACAAATGCTGCAAGCTGGTTTTATGGTAATGGATCCAATTACAGGTGAAGTAAAAGCATGGGTTGGTGGAATTGATTTTGAAAACTATAAATAC
The DNA here is from genome assembly GCA_026931325.1 of Chitinophagales bacterium. Taxonomy (GTDB): domain Bacteria; phylum Bacteroidota; class Bacteroidia; order Chitinophagales; family Chitinophagaceae; genus UBA1930. Next base: position 69,272 of record JAIXLO010000010.1, read on the forward strand.
GACCATGTAAATTTTAATACTAAACGTCAGGTAGGTTCAACCATTAAACCTTTATTATATGGCTTAGCCATTGAAGAAGCAGGCTTTACACCAACATCAATGGTGCAAGATGTACAACAAAGTTTTGGAGGTTTTGGCTTAGTACCAGCAACAAGCAAAACATGTACAGGCTCTACAATGCCTATGGCACAAGCTTTAGCAGGTTCTCGTAACTGTGCTTCTGCATATATATTAAAACAGTTAGATAATTCTGGTAATAATGGAGCAAGACGTTTTGTAGATTTTTTAAAACGTTGCGATTTTAAAACACCCATTGAACCTTATCCAAGTATTGCATTAGGTTCTTGTGAAATTTCTTTATTTGAAATGTTGCAAGGATACTCAATGTTCCCTGGTAGAGGCTTTAATGTTCAGCCTATGTTTATTACAAGAATTGAAGATAGAAATGGAAATGTAATAGAAACTTTTGTACCAAAAAGAAAAGAAGTAATTAGCGATATTACTGCTTATTCTGTTATTAAAATGATGCAAGGTGTTATGCAATTTGGTACAGGTAGAAGTATTTGGGGCTATAATGTAAAAGGTGAAATTGCTGGAAAAACAGGAACTACCAATGATAATAGTGATGCTTGGTTTATAGGCTATACTCCTCAATTATTAGCAGGTACTTGGGTTGGATGCGATGATAGATTTATACGTTTCAACTCAACTTATATTGGACAAGGAGCTCATGCTGCAATGCCTATTTGGGCATATTTTTATAACAAAGCTGCTAATGACCCTGCTTGTGGTATAGATGTTAGCAGCACTTTTGCTAAGCCAGAATCTATGACCAATGATATATTTATAGATGGTATTAGTGGCTTTGTGCCAATACCTGGTGGAGAAGTAGAAGATGCAGGTGCAGGCTCAAGTTCTGAATATGGTGAAGATGAGTATGAAAATGATAACTATAATTATCCTAACGAACCAACTATACAAACTAAAAAAGACAGTAGCTCAAAAAATAATAACAATAAGCCAAAGCCTTCTCCTGCTACTCCTGTAAACAAAGAAGAAAAACCAAAGGCTGTATTGCCTAAAAAAAATAATTAAAATTTCAGTTTTTTTTAAATTTCTTGAATACCGAATTTTTTTAATAAAAAAAGCAAGAAAATTTTTTTTTTAAAAAAAACA
>JAIXLO010000071.1 GCA_026931325.1 Chitinophagales bacterium
CAAATAATTTGTGGCTTATAGCAAGTTTTATTTTATTGATAGATATTTATGTTTTTCAGTCAGTAAAAGTAATAACATCTCACCATTTATTAAAAGCAAGATTTTGGATATATAGTTTTTATTGGTTTATCAGCATTGCATCTATCATTTTTTTAGTTTCACTTCCTTATATACTTTATTATCATAAGTTCATAATACTACGCAATTATATTATAACAATTTTATTAGGCATTTTATTTGCAAAAATTATTGCTGTTATTTTTTTCTTGTTAGATGATATAAGAAGATTAACGGTTTGGATAGCTACAAAATTTCAAAGTAATTCTTCAACAACTAACACAACTATAACTGATATAAATATTTCAAGAAGTGTTTTTTTAAGTTGGATAGGTATTGGAACTGGAGCAACTTTTTTTGGCACATTACTTTACGGATTTTCTAATAAATATAATTATCAGTTAAGAAAAATTTCTCTCACATTTCCAAATTTACCAAAGGCTTTTAAAGGGTTTAAAATTATTCAGATAAGTGATATTCATAGCGGTAGTTTTCAAAATAAAAAAGCTGTAGAAAAAGGTGTTGATATGATATTGAAACAACAGCCTGATATTATTTTATTTACTGGAGATTTAGTGAATGATAGACATGAGGAAATGCTTGACTATATTGATGTTTTTAGCAAATTAAATGCTCCTTATGGTGTGTATAGCATTTTAGGGAATCATGATTATGGTGATTATTTAAAATGGAAGAGTACAAAAGCCAAACAAAAAAATTTAGAAAAATTAAAACAACTTCAAGCACAAATGGGTTGGAGGCTGTTGATGAATGAGCATGTAGTTATTGAAAAAGATAATGATGCTTTTGCATTGTTAGGTATAGAAAATTGGGGGGCAAAAGCTCATTTCCCTAAGTATGGCAAAATGGAAGAAGCATATAAAGGAACAGAAAAATATCAATTTAAAATTTTAATGAGCCATGATCCAAGCCATTGGGATGCTGAAGTAAGAAAAAAATATACTGATATAGATTTAATGCTTGCAGGGCATACACATGGAATGCAATTTGGAATTGAAAACCCTTACTTTAAATGGAGTCCTGTTCAATGGATTTATAAACAATGGGCTGGTTTATATGAAGAAGGAAATCAAAAATTATATGTTAATCGTGGATTTGGATTTATTGGTTACCCTGGTAGAGTTGGTATTTTACCTGAAATAACTTTGATAGAGTTATCCTAAATTTGCTACAAACTAAAAAAATAATTATGAAAAAAATCACTCTATCATTACTTGTTTTAATTCTTTGTTATGGAATTTCTTATGCACAAGGCGGAATTTATTTTGTAGCAAAAGGAGGTCTTAATTATAGTAAAATTTCTGATCAAGATTTTAATGCAAGTTATCATGCTGGTGCATCTTTAGAATGGGATATTACTAAGCAATTTGGTATTCAACCAGAAATTTTATTTAGCCAATTGAATAGTAAAGGAACTAGTGGAAATAAAGACAGTAAACTAAATTATTTATCTATTCCATTATTAATGAGAATAAATTTAAGTAAAGTTGTTACAATTAATCTTGGGCCAGAGTATAGTATTTTAATGGATGTAAAAAATACAGTTGTAGCTAATGCAAAAGATGCTTTTAAAAATGGTAATTTTTCTGTAATAGGAGGTGTGCAATTAAACTTAAATTCTTTCAGAATATATGGACGTTATGATATAGGTATGAGTGATATCAGTAATGTAGCAAATCAATCTGCTTGGAAAAGTCAAATTATACAAGTTGGTGTAGGATTAAGAATTTTATAAAATATTTTTTCAAATAAACAAAGAGCAGCCTTCAATAAGCTGCTCTTTTATTTATAATGATATATTAGGTTTTAGATAGGAAAAATAAGTTGTTACATTCCACCCATATCGCCTCCCATATTATTTCCTTCTCCTCCTTGATCTGCTTTTGTATTTTTTCTTTTGAAAAGTGAAACATCGAATTTACCAAAACGATAAGAAAAGTTTATTCTTAATACTTGTGGATTCATTAACCTTTCAATATTTTGTACAAAGAATGCTGACTCAGTATATGTTTTAGTTGAAATACGAAATATATTATTCATACTAAAAGATAAAGATGCAGTTCTTCCATTTTTCCAATTCCAATCTTTCTTAACAGCAAGATCCATATCAAATAATCTTGGCAAAGTGTATCCTTGAGCTAAAGTTTGATTTCCACCCCACATTCTTCCCCAACCACCACCTTGAGGAATTAAGTTTTTAGAACGAGCATCTCCTGAAAATTGAATTGAGATTCCTTTACCTAATTTAAAATTGTTATTCATTTTTGCATACCATGTAATAATTGAGTTATCTACTTTTTGGTCAGGTATGTTTGCATTAATTTTTGAGTTGTATAAGTTTAAGTTTAATGTTAAATCCCACCAAGGAGTTACACCAATTTTATTAGTTAATTCAAGCCCAAAAGTATAGCTTGTATTTGCGTTGATATAACTTGTATAAAATAAGCTATCAGTTGCTACATGACCTTGTTGTGTATTTCTATCAATATCCTTATAAATATATCTTGTAATTAAATCAGTGCTTTGTTTAAAATATGCGGTTGCTAAAAAGTTTGCACCTCTTTTATAATTATTATTATAAGATAACTCAAAAGAATTTGTAAACTCAGGTTTTAAATTAGGATTTCCTACACTTGGATTTTGAGGATCTGTAAAATCGTAAGTAGGTAAAAGATTAAAGAAACCAGGTCTGTTAATTCTTCTTGAATAGTTTAATTGCATATCTTCTTTATCGCTTAACTTATAAGTGATAAAAGCACTTGGAAATAAACTTAATGGATAATTAATTTTAAATGTTGCAGAATCTACGCCACTTAAAGTGTATAATGTACCTATATAGTTAGAGCTTTCTACTCTTAGTCCTAATTGAACATTAAATTTATTATATTTAAAGCTATAGGTAGAGTAAGCAGCATATACTTGGTCATTAAATTTATAACGACTGCTTGAATTTGGACTAATTACAAAACCAGCACCACTCATATTATCATTAATATATTGCAAATTATCAGTTCTAAAATCTCTGATAGCTGCTCTTAATCCTGCCTCAAATTTTGTATTATCTGTTAATTTATTTTCATAGTCTGTTTGTATAGTAAAGAATTTATTATAACCCTCACCATTACCTCTTTGTTGATATGCAGGATATTTTTGATTTCCATTTTTATCGTAGATTAATGAATTAATATCAGTGTTATTATCATTTTTACTTGAGTTATAATTAATATCAGCAGATAAACTATGACCATTTTGAACAAAGTTGTGTTTGTAACTTAATTGACCTCCAAAATTTCTAAAATTAAAAACATTATTGGTATTTCGTTTTGCAATAGAATTTATTGTAGTTGAAGTAGTATCAATAGTTTGTAAAGACTCACCTTCAAAATTTCCTCTATTAAAATTTGCAGCTAAAGAGAGTGTATTTCTATTGTTAATGAAATAATCAAGACCACCACGAATGAATGCAAAATAACCAGGGTTTGTGTTTTCACTATTAGACAAAACATTCATTGCTTTATTACCAAATAAATCAGTATTATTATATGTTGAACCAATAGATTTTCTTTGATTAAAATTTGCACTAGCAAAGAAATTAATTTTGTTTTCTCTATAATTTATATCTCCACCAAGATTTATTTTTCCTCGACTATCAACTCCTGCTCTTATTCCACCATTATAACCTGTTCTTTTATTTTTCTTTAATACAATATTGATAATTCCTGCAGTGCCACCACTTGCATCATATTTAGCTGAAGGATTAGTAATAATTTCTACTCTGTCAATTATATCAGCAGGTATTTGATCTAATGTTAAAGTTGTTGGTCTTCCATCAATAAAAATTTGTGGAGCAGCATTTCTCAATTCTACATTACCATCAGCATCTACTGACACAGAAGGAATTTGTTTCATTACTTCAGTAGCAGTTTGTCCAGTACTAACAATATTTTTATCTACATTATAAATTTTTCTATCAACGCCCATTTCAAAAGCTTGTTTGGTAGCAACTACAGTTACATTTCCAAGATCAGAAGGGTCTTGTTCTAATTTAATATTTCCTAAATCTACATCAACATTATCTGCCATTCCATCTCCATTACCTCCTTTAGAAGGTTTCATATTAAATTTCAAAGATTTGTTATATGGCTTATAACCAATAGCACTTGCTGTTAATTTATATGTACTCATAATAGATAAACCATCAAAACTAAACTCGCCATTAGCTGAAGCTATAAAAGTTCTTATAGGAACTTCCTTTTTAGTTTTTGTTGCAGAATCAAAAACATTACTTATAAGCTGAATTGCAACACCATCAATTGGTTTATTGGTTTTAGAATCAACAAACTTTCCATAAAAGTGACCAATATTCATTTTATCACCTTGTCTTGCTCCACCACCTCTTCCTCCCATTGGATATTGTGCTATGCTTGTGAAGTGAAACAAAACACAAAGGGCTATACTAACTATATACTTCATAAATTTTTTTCAAATTTTGTCATGCAAATTTCATTTAATATTTCTTATTATTTGTTAAGATATTGTATAAGTGGTGATTTGTATGTTATAAGAGGAAATTATAAGCTAATTAAGATGATAAAGCATATTTATTTATCGCTTAATAAAATTTATTACACAAGTAAAGTAATTAATACTTGTACAATTCCAATTAAAAATCCTAATACACCTCCTAATATTTCTATAAACTTAAATTCCTTTTTCATTAAGCTATTTAAAATTTCTTCAAGTTTATCAGATGAAAAGTTATTAACTTTTTCAAAAACAATTTTTTCAAGGTTTAACTCATTTTCTAATTTATTCATATAATCACCCATAATTTTTGGAAAAAGTTCTTTTAATTCAGTTATAAAAACAGATTTAAGTTGTTCAATTGTTTTATTACCAATAAACATGCTTATGATAGGCATTTGCTCAGCAAGTTTTACTCTTAAAAAATTATCTATATGTTCTTCAATCAAAGGCATTATTTTTTGAATATTATCTGGATTAGAAATTTTTTGTTCAATTTCTTTAAAAGATAATAATTCATTGCCGACTATTTGCCCTAGTCTTTCAGCAAATTGTTTTTGTTTTTTTGGAAATACACCTTGAAAACTAATTCCTAAAATTTTTATTGGTTTTTTCGGATGAAACAACATTTTTATAGCTACCCAATTTGTGAACCAACCTATTAAGGCAGAAATGATAGGTATTAAAATAAGCCAGTAATAATTCATTATAATTTATTAATTACTTAAAAAGCCTTGCAGTGTAAATTACAAGGCTTTTAATTTTTGTGAAGGGAGATTGAGGGGAGTCGAACCCCCGGCCTTCAGAGCCACAATCTGACGCTCTAACCAACTGAGCTACAACCTCCATTTAGGGGGCAGCAAAAATAACTGAATTTGTATAACTGAAAAAATGATTTTTAATTAAAACCTTTGTTAATAGGTATAAACATTAAATCATTAGTTTTAAAAAACACTACATTTGGCAATTCTTATGCAAAAATTTATTCAATTTATGAAGAGTAGAAAAGGTTTAATTGTATCTATGGCTTTGGTTTTTGGGATTGTATTTTTTGCTTTTGTAAGTAATAATACTGATGGTAATAAAAACGATTCTTTAGATCAAAAGAAAAAAATTTTAACTTCAATTGGTTTATTAATAGAGCATCAACATTATAGCCCTAAGAAATTTGATGAAAGTTTTTCTAAACAAGCATTTAAAGAGTTTATTGAACAACTGGATGGAGAAAAAAATTTATTTATTCAATCGGATTTAGATGATTTTAAAAAATTTGAAAACTATGTAGTAGAAGAAATTCGTGGAGCAGATATTAAAATAGTACCTTATGTAAATGGCATTTATACAAAGCGATTAAATGAAACAGTAAATATTTATAAAGAAATATTAGCAAGCCCATTTAATTATACAATAGATGAAAATTATGTATCTGATACTGATAGCTTAAACTATCCAAAAAATGAAATAGAAAAAAGAGAAAGATGGAGAAAAAAATTAAAATACCTTGCTTTAGAACGTTATATAGATTTATTGAACAACAGAGAAAAATTAACTACAAAAGATTCTGCTTATAAATCTGATACAGAATTAGAAAAAGATGCAAGAGAAAGAGTTTTAAAAATAATGAACAGAACTTTTGAAAAATTTAAAGTCAATAGCACAGAAGATAAATTGTTTGATACTTATGTAAATGTTATTACTAATATAGTTGATCCTCATACTGACTATTTCCCCCCAATTGAAAAAAGAGCTTTTGATGAAAATATGAGTGGTAGATTTTATGGAATTGGAGCACAACTACAAGAACAAGATGGTGTAATAAAAATTGCCAGTCTTATGGCTGGTTATCCAGCTTGGAGAAGTGGAGAAATTGAGCCTAATGATATCATTGTAAAAGTTGCACAAGGTAATGATGAGCCTGTAGATATTACAGGATATGATATTACAGATGCAGTAAAATTAATTAGAGGAAATAAAGGAACTGAAGTAAGATTAACTATTAAAAAACAAAGTGGAACAATAAAAGTTGTATCTCTTATCAGAGATGAAATTATTCAAGATGAGTCTTATGTAAGAAGTGCTATAATAAATGAAAATGGAAAAAAGGTTGGTTATATTTTTCTTCCAGATTTTTACGCAGACTTTGAAAGAGCAGATGGAGCAAGGTGTTCAGAAGATGTTGCAAAAGAAATTTTAAAACTTCAAATGGAAAAAGTACAAGGCTTAATAATTGATTTAAGAAGCAATGGTGGAGGTTCTTTATATGAAGTTGTACAAATGGTTGGTTTATTTATTAAATCTGGTCCAGTAGTCCAAGTAAAAGATAAATATGGAAAAATTACAGTGTTAAAAGATGAAAATCCATCTGTTTTATACACAGGCCCATTAGCTGTAATGGTTAATGGATTCAGTGCTTCTGCATCTGAAATTTTTGCAGCTGCTATTCAAGATTATAAAAGAGGTATTATTATAGGAACAAATTCATCTACTTACGGAAAAGGTACAGTGCAAAAAAATATTCCTCTTGGTAGAGTATTAGACTATAGTAGTGGCAGAACAGAATATGGTGCAGTAAAATTAACTTTTCAAAAATTTTATAGAATTAATGGAGGCTCAACACAATTAAAAGGAGTAGAGCCTGATATTGTTTTACCTGATAGCTATGAGTTTTTAAAATTTAGAGAAAAGGATAACAAAAATTCTTTACCATGGGATGAAATAAGTAAAGTTGATTATACAACAGATAGAAGTGCTCAAACTATTCAATTAATTATAGATTCTATAAAACAAAAAGTTGCTTTAAGCGAACCATTAAAAATAATTCATAATGATGCTGTTTGGTTGGCTAATAATAATAAAAAGCCTGTGCCATTAAATATTGAAAAATATAAAGAGTATCAAAAACAAATTAAAAGCACAGTATCTCAAATTAGTAATTTAGTAAAACTAAAAGATGAGATGAATATATATGTTGCTAATGCAGATAAAGCAAAATTTTATTCTAATACAGATAAAGCAAAAGGTGAAAGATATCAAGCATGGTTAAAAAATTTAAAAACTGATATGTACATTCAAAACACAGCAGATATTGTGGTTGATATGATTAATCAACATGTAGATGATATGAATATTGCAGATAACTAATCTTAGTTTATAAATTCTTCTATGAGGTTATTTTAATTTTTTTAAAATCTTTTTCTTGTTATTAAAACTTTCAAAGATTTAAGGATATTTTATATCCACATTATGTGGATTAATACTCTGCTAATTCATAAGCATGAAAGCTAACTTTGATGAGATACATTAACTCATTGATTTATATGTATAAATCCATTTTACGTCGTTGCTCTCAAAAGATGTTTGCAATTACGTTTTTTATACTTATTGTAGTATTAACTATTTCATGTACAAATACAAAAAAATTTGTAATGCTTAGTGATATACCTGACTCTGCTCGTGTAGCATTGCCTTATATTGAAATGCCCATAAGTACTATTCAACCTGATGATATTTTAGAGATAAAAATTTCTGGAAAAAATGAACAAACAACACAAGATTTTAATACTAAAGGAGGAGGCTATGTAACTTCTGGTTCTATTAATGCACAAACTTCAACACCTAATTATTTGGTTGATAGAAATGGCGATATAGATATTTATAAAATAGGAAAAGTAAAAGCAGCAGGATTAACAATTGAACAGTTAAAAGAAAATTTATTAGAATTATTAGAAAAAGAAATTGTTAGTCCAAATGTTGTTATTCGTTTTGTAAATTTAAGATTTACTGTTTTAGGAGAAGTACGTACCCCTTCAACATACACAGTGCCTAATGAAAGATTAACTATTTTAGAAGCAGTTGGATATGCTGGAGATTTAACAATGTATGCAAGAAGAGATATAGTTAGAGTAATTAGAGATAGTAGTGGACATAGAGAAATTGGTACAGTAAATTTTACACAAAAATCTTTGTTCACTTCACCATTTTTTTATTTAAGAAGAAACGATGTAGTATTAGTAGAAACAGATACTAAAATAAAGAAATCATCAGATGTATTAGCAAAAACTGCAAGCATAGTTGGTATTATTTCAAGCTTAGTAACTGTGGCATACTTAATCATTTTTGGAAGAAGATAATTATAAATTAATTAATGAGCTACCCAACAACAGGAAATGAACAAGAAAATGTGCAATCAGCATCAAGCAATAATCAGCTTGATATAAAAAAGCTTATCTATAAGCTTTTAGCTATTTTGCCATGGGTAGTTATTTCTTTGGCTGTTTGTATTTTTGCTGCTAATCTATATATACGATACACTCCAAAGCTTTATAATGTTAGAGGTAATTTATTAATCAAAGATGAAGATCAATCAAGTTATCAATCATTAAAAGATTTAGGCATTATCCCAGGTAATATTGATGTTCCTAACCAAATGGAAATCCTAGAATCTTATACATTAACAGAAAGAGTATTAGATTCTTTAAAACTTAATATAAAGTTACGTCAAGAAGGAAGAGTTACAACTTCAGAACTATATAAAGCTACAATGCCTATAACGATTACTTATTTAGAAGAATATCCTGATTATAAACCTACAATTTATCATCTTAAGCTATCAAGAGAAAATTTTATTTTATCTGGAATAGATGGAGAGAATAAATACACTTATGGCGATACTGTAGAATTAGTTTGTGGGAAAGTTATATTTGAAAGAAACCCATTAGTAAAAATAAACTCAAATGGATATCAGCTATTTGTTGTTGATAAAAGAAGTGAGGTTAATTCTTTAACAACTAAAATTGTTGTAGTAAGAAAAAATGATAATGGTGGAATTTTAGAAATTGCGATGGATGATGAAATACCTGAAAGAGCCGTAGATATTATAAACACTTTAATGGAAGTGTATGATGATGCTGGATTAAATGATAAAAATATTGTTACTAGAAAAACAATTGATTTTTTAAATGATAAGTTAGATAAAATAGCACACGATTTAGATAGCATTGAATTAGTAGCAGAAAGATTTAAAAGAGAAAATAAAGTACCATCTTTTCAAGAAGCTGGAACTGCCTTCTTTTCAGAATATACGAATTTAGAAAAAGAAAAACAAGCACTTGTAGCTCAAGGAAATAAATTAGATTTATTGGAATCTTATATCATCAACTTTAAAAATACCAACGATATAATTCCTCCTACATTTGGTCAAACAGATGCTGTACTAATTGGATTAATAGAAACACATAATACTGCAGTTCTTGCAAAACAAAAATTAGAATTAGTAAGTAAACCTACTGACACTCATTTGCAAGACATGATTGAAAGTATTAAAAACATTAGACAGAATATATTAAGAGCCATTAGAAATATTAGAGTTGCTAATCAAACTCAATTACAAAACTATGAAAGTAACTATAGTTTATTAGAGTCTAAACTACAAAGCATTCCTGCAAAGCAAAGAATAGAAATGAAGTTAGAAAGAGACAGAATTGTTAAACAGGAAATTTATAAAGATTTATTAACTAAAAGAGAAGAAGCTGAACTCTCTCTTGCATCAAATATCAACAATACACGTGTAGTAGATTATGCTCAAAACTATGGCCTTAAAAGCCCTAAACCAGCCACAGCAAGAAGTTTAGCTATTTTACTTGGAATATTAATTCCTGTAATAGTTATTGTTATCAAAGATTATTTTAGTACTAAAATAAGTGATAGAAAAGAAATTGAGGCTGCAACACAAATTCCAATAATTGGTGAACTATCTTTTGAAAAGGATAAGAAAAATATTGTAATAGATAATAGAAGCCGTAGTCCAATAGCTGAACAGTTTAGACTCATAAGAACCAATTTGCAATACATGGTGCCTGATAAACCACTAAAAACAATTTTGGTTACATCATTTATGAGTGGCGAAGGGAAAAGTTTTGTATCATTAAACTTAGCAAGTAGTTTAGCAATTACTGGCTCTAAAACTGTTATTCTTGAATTTGACTTAAGGAAACCCAAACTAAGCAAATATTTAGAATTAGAAAACGATGTAGGTCTTTCTAATTTTATTGTAAAAGATATTCCTATTGAAGACATTATTCAAACTGTACCAGATAGAGAAAATTTATATCTTATCAGTTCAGGGCCAATTCCTCCAAATCCTGCTGAACTTTTATTAAGTCAAAAAACAGTTGTTTTATTTGAATATTTACATAATAGCTTTGACTATGTAATTATTGACACAGCCCCATTTGGTTTAGTTACAGATGCATTGTTATTAGAAAAATTTGTAGATTTAAGTTTGTTTATTTTAAGACATAAATATTCATTCAAAGCTGAAATACCATTTGTTGATAAGCTATACAGAGAAAAGAAATTTAGAAATATGGGACTTATTATTAATGGTATAAAAAGTGAAGGCTCAGGTTATGGATATGGTTATGGATATGGTTATGGATATGGATATGGTTATGGTTATGGTTATGGTTATGGTTATGGTTATTATGCACAAGATAAAAAGAAAGGATTTTTTAGAAGATTATTTAGCGGATTTAAGAAAAACTAATATTATACAAAAAATAATTTTTTTATTTCACTCTTATAATTTTTTTATGTGAGTGAGTTGGCAGAGCTGTATAAAATTGCAATATGAATGAAAGTAAAAAATGGTATGCAGTTTATACCAAACCTCGTTGGGAAAAAAAAGTAGATACATTACTTTTAAAGAAAGGAATTAATAGCTGGTGCCCAATACAAAAAATTGAAAGACAATGGAGCGATAGAAAAAAAATAATTGAAGACCCTCTCTTTAAATCCTATGTATTTGTGCATATTCATGAAAAAGAAAGAGGAGATGTATTAAGAACAGATGGAGTTCTCAATTTTGTTCATTATCAAAAAAAGCCAGCTGTTATAAGCGATGAAGAAATTTCTGTTATTAAAAGATATTTAGCAGACGAAACAGCAAAAATTACAATTGTTTCCGAAGAAGGATTTAAAGAAAATACTAAAGTAAAAATAAACTTTGGTGTGTTTATGGATAATAAAGGTGTTGTAATACGTGGCGGTAAAAAGAAAGTATTTGTACAACTTCAAACCTTAGGACAAGTAATGGTTGTAGAATTTCCTGCTAATCATTTAATACCTGAATAGAAAATTATTGAAAACTTGTTAATGAATATTCTCCTTATAGGTTTAGGTTCTATTGGCAAACGTCATTTAAACAATTTACTTTCACTTGGCTATACAAATATTGCCATTGTTAGTAGTAAAAATATTTTGCCAAAAGAGTTTGAACACTTAACTGTTTATAAAAATATTCAAGAAGCTGTTATTGCACAAAACTTTACTACTGCTATTATTTGTGTGCCAACTGCACAACATATAAAAGCATTGCAAGAATGTTTACAAGAAGGTATTCATCACATTTATTTAGAAAAACCTGTAAGTCATAATTATAATGCTATTCAAGAAATTTTATCAAATTATCCTACTGCAAATATTTATGTAGGCTTTGATATGCACTACGATTTAGGATTGCAAAAAATAAAATCACTTTTACAAGAAAATATTATTGGACATATTGTTTCTGTCAATGCACAAGTAGGGCAATATTTACCAGATTGGCGACCTTATGAAGATTATTCAAAAGGCATGAGTGCAAAAAAAGAAACTGGTGGGGGTGTACTATTAGATTTAGTACACGAATTTGATTACTTGTATTGGCTTTTTGGTAATGCAAAAACAATAGCATCTATCAGTAAAAATTCAGGTTCACTAAATATAGAAACTGAAGATGTAGCTGAAGTGCTTATTCAATTTCAGTCTGGTATTATTGGCACAATACATTTAGATTATTTGCAACAAAAATTAATTCGTAATTGTTTAATTACAGGAAGCAAAGGTTCTATCAAATGGGATTTAACTTGTTCTAAAGTAGAATGGATTTTAGCAAATAAATCAACACATGAATTTAATTATACAGGCTTTGAACGTAACGATAGATTTGTAAATATTATGAAAGATTTTCTTTCACAAAAACCCAATCATTTAACTACTAATTTTCAGCAAGGGCTTGTAAGTCTTAGAATGGTTTTAGCTGCAAAATATTCTTCAGAAAATAGCGTTTTTGTAATGTTGGATGAATTTCATCCAGCCTAAAAGTTTTACATGTTTATATTAGGTACAATTTGTTGTAGAGGAGGAAGTAAAGGTGTTCCTGGAAAAAATATTAAACCATTATTGGGAAAACCTTTAATTGCTTATACTATTGAAACTGCTTTAAACACACCATTAATTAATGATGTAATTATTTCTACAGATTCTATACAAATAGCTGATGTAGCAAAACAATTTGGTGCAAATGTTCCTTTCATGCGTCCTGATGATTTGGCTACAGATACAGCAAGTAAATGGCCTGTATTTATTCATGCGTTAGAAACATACCAAAAAATGTTTGGAGTTACTGTAGATTATTTGGTGGATATGGATGTAACTGTTCCTCTAAAATTACCAATAGATATTAATGGGGCAATTCAAAAAGCATTAGATGATACAAATGTTGATGTAGTTATAACAGGCTATGAACCTGAACGTAATCCATACTTTAATATGATGGAAATTAATCCAAATGGTTTTGCTGAAATTGTAAAGAAAGGAGAAAAACCTATTGTTAGAAGACAAGATGCACCTGAAGTGTATAGTCTTACACCAGCAGCTTATGTAATAAAAAAATCTGCATTATACGAATTTGAACATTGGAGCAAAGCTAAATGCAAAATTTATCCTATGCCAAGAGAAAGAGCAGTAGATATTGATACAGAAATTGATTTTAAAATTGTTGAATTTTTAATGAATAATAAATGAGTAATAATCTTTTTGACCTTACTAATAGAGTAGCCATTATTACAGGTGGTGCAGGTTTATTAGCAAGTGAACATGCTATTGCATTGTGCAGCTATGGAGCCAAAGTTATTTTAGCAGATTTTAATAAAGAAAAATGTAATGCTGCTGTTGAAACATTGCAACAACAAGGCTTTCAAGTATCATCTGCTTATTGCGATGTTACCAAAAAAGAAAGTTGGGAAAAATTATTAACCGATGTTTTGCTAGAGCATAAAAAAGTGGATATTCTTATCAACAATGCAGGCTTTACCAATCAAAGTAAGAGTGCCAACTTTGATGCAAGTTTTGAAAATTTTCCTTTAGAAGATTGGAATGCCATTATGAATGTAAATCTTACTGGCACTTTTTTGGGTTGTCAGGTTGTAGGCAAACAAATGTTAGCACAAGGCAAAGGAAGCATTATAAATATTGCTTCATTGTATGGTGTAGTTAGTCCTAATCATAATATATATCCAGGTACAGGCATTTCCCAACCAGTTGCTTATAGTGTAAGCAAACATGGTGTTGTAGCTCTTACAAAATATGTTGCAACTTTATGGGCAAGTAAAGGTGTTCGTGTAAATGCTCTTACACCAGGTGGCATTTTTAATAATCATCAAGGATTGTTTTTAGAACGATTTAAACAACTAAACCCTATTGGCAGAATGAGTGAAAAAGAAGAACTACGAGGAGGAATTGTTTATTTAGCAAGTGATGCAAGTAGCCATGTTGTAGGTCATAATTTAATTATTGATGGTGGTTGGACTGCTTGGTAAAATTAAATTTTTAGATATTTTAAATGATGAATAAAAAATTTAAAATTCAACATTCATCATTCATCATGTAACATTCAACATAAAACAAATGGCCCCCTTTTTTGAAATAGCAGGAAGAAAAATTGGCTACGATTATGAACCATTGGTAATAGCAGAAATTGGTATTAACCATGAAGGTTCTTTACAAACTGCAAAAGAAATGGTTGATGCTGCTTATGTAGCAGGTATTGAAGTAGTAAAACATCAAACACATATTGTAGAAGATGAAATGAGTAGTGCTGCAAAAAATACCATTCCAGGAAATGCAGATGTAAGCATTTATGAAATAATGAAACGTTGTAGCTTGAATGAAGAAGAAGAATTGGAAATGAAAAAATATGTTGAAAGCAAAGGAATGATTTTTATTTCTACACCATTTAGTCGTGCTGCTGCTGATAGATTACACAAATGGAATGTACCTGCTTATAAAATTGGTAGTGGCGAGTGCAACAATTATCCTTTATTACAACATATTGCCTCTTTTGGCAAACCCATTATTTTAAGTACAGGTATGAATACTATTGAAAGTATTGCTAAAGCTGTGGCTATATTTAAAAAACACAATGTGCCTTATGCTTTATTACATACAACAAATCTTTATCCAACGCCCAATCATTTAGTACGTTTAGGAGCTATGACTTCTATACAACAAAATTTTCCTGATGCAGTTGTTGGGTTAAGCGACCATACATTAACCAATCATGCTTGTTTGGGTGCTGTTGCTTTAGGTGCAAGTATTTTGGAAAGACATTTTACTGATAGAATGGATAGACCAGGACCTGATATTATTTGCAGCATGGATATTAAAGCTGCTAAAGAATTAATTGAAGGTAGTAAAATTATAGCTCTACAACGTGGTGGCAAAAAAGAACCTGCTGCTGAAGAACAAGTAACAATTGATTTTGCTTTTGCTACTATATGTTCTATTAAACCAATTAAAGCAGGAGAAACATTTACCAAAGAAAATATTTGGGTAAAACGCCCAGGCAAAGGAGGAATATTGGCAGAAGAATACAACAATGTTTTAGGCAGAAAAGCGTTGAAAGATATTGATAATGATGTGCAAATTATTTGGGAGCAAATAGAAAGATAAAAACTAAAATCTAAATTCTAAAAAATAAAAAACTCATTTTATTTTTTTTAAAATTATCATGCAAAAGAAAATAGTATTCCTTACTGGTACAAGAGCAGATTTTGGTAAATTAAAATCTTTGATTGAGATAGCTCAAGAGGATTTTGAGATACACATTTTTGCTACTGGTATGCACATGGATACCAAATATGGCTATACAGTTCGTGAAATAGAAAAATGCGGTTACAACAATATTTATAAATACATTAATCATGATGCTACTGCATCTATGGATTTAACTTTAAGCAGAACCATTGAAGGTTTTGCAAATTATATTCATTTTATTCAGCCAGATTTAATTGTGATACATGGAGATAGAATTGAAGCATTAGCTGGTGCAACAGTTGGTGCTTTGAATAATATTTTAGTAGCTCATATAGAAGGAGGTGAAGTAAGTGGTACAGTAGATGAACTAATTCGTCATGCTGTTTCTAAATTGAGCCATATACATTTGGTAGCTAATGAAGAAGCTAAACAAAGACTATTGCAAATGGGCGAAAGAAAAGAAAGTATTTATGTAATTGGCTCACCTGATATGGATGCAATGCTTAGTAATGATTTACCAACTGTAGAAAGTGTAAAAAATAATTACGAAATTTTCTTTCATGATTTTGCTATTGCTATGTTTCATCCTGTAACTACAGAGTATGATAAAATGGATTTATATGCAAAAAATTTTGTTGATGCTTTAATAAAATCAAAGGATAATTATATTGTCATTTATCCAAACAATGATAAAGGTTCTGAATTTATTTTAAGCGAACTGAAAAAATTGGAGCATAACAATAGGGTTAAAATATTTCCATCAGTTAGGTTTGAAGCATTTTTAGTAATGATGAAAAATGCAAAATTTATTGTAGGCAATTCAAGTGCAGGCATCAGAGAAGCTCCTTATTATGGCGTTCCAACAGTAAATATTGGTACAAGGCAAAATGGTAGAACACAAAACCCTGATATTATCAACACAGGTTATGCAACCAATGAAATTCTACAAGGTATTCAACAAGCATTAAATAAAAATATTGCACCTCGTCATTTATTTGGTGATGGAAAAAGTAATGAACAATTTTTAAAAATTATTTCATCTGATATATTATGGCAAACAAGTAAACAAAAAATATTTGCAGATATTCAGATTAACTAAACAATTTCATGTCAGAAAATTCAAGATTACATACAGTTATAAAATCTAAAAATAAAACGGCACTTTTTAATTTTAAAGAGCTGATACGTTACAAAGATTTGTTGTATTATATGGTACTGAGAGATGTAACTGTTATGTACAAACAAACGGTTTTGGGTTTTTTATGGGCTATTCTAAATCCATTTTTTCAAGTAGTGGTATTTAGTGTCATTTTTGGTACAGTAGCAGGTATTTCTACAGGTATTCATGGCTTACCTTATCCTGTATTTTCTTGCTTGGCTATTATACCTTGGAATTATTTTAGCACTACATTTACTGCATCATCTAATAGTTTAATTACTACCTCAGCCATATTTACCAAAGTATATTTTCCAAGAGTAATTATTCCATTAACACCTGTTTTTTCAAAATTGGTGGACTTCACCATTTCTCTCATAATGCTTATGGCAATTTTGTGGTATTATAAATATACACCAGGTAGCAATGTTTGGTTATTCTTTATTCCATTGTCTATCATTATTATTACAGCAGCAGGTTTGGGTATGTGGCTTTCTTCGTTAGTATTACAGTTTAGAGATTTTAGGTTTGCTATTACTTTTCTTTTACCATTATTATTGTATGTAGCACCTGTTGCTTATCCTGCTATCAAAGTGCAAGAACAATTAGGCAATACTGTTTACAATATCTATGCTTTATATCCTATGGTTGGTGGCATTGAAGGTTTTAGAAGTAGTTTTTTACAAGATGTTGCTTTCCCTTGGAAATTGGTAGGCATCAGTGGCATATCTTCTCTAATTATTTTTATTTCGGGTAGTATTTATTTTAGAAAAATGGAAAAACATTTTGCCGATGTTGCATAATGAATCTGATATAGCAGTTAAAGTTTCTAACTTAGGAAAAGCTTATAGAATAGGAGTTGTAGAAGAAAAAGGCAAAAACCTTGTTACTACAATTTTTAAAATGTTGATAGCACCTATCAAAAATTTTAGAAAAATAAAATCATTAAATAAACTTTCATCAGATACAGAAGGAAAAGATGTTTTTTGGGCAAATAGAAATATATCTTTTACAGTAAGGCAAGGAGAAGTTTTAGGCATTATTGGAAAAAATGGAGCAGGAAAAAGTACGCTACTTAAAATGCTTTCCAGAATTACAGAACCTACAGAAGGAGAAATAGAATTATTTGGCAGAGTAGCCAGTTTGTTAGAAGTAGGCACAGGCTTTAATCCTGAGCTAACAGGCAAAGAAAATATTTTTTTAAATGGAACTATTCTTGGCTTAACAAAAAAAGAAGTTGAAGAAAGGTATAACAGTATTGTAGAATTTTCAGGAATAGAAAAATTTATTGAAACACCTGTAAAGCGTTATAGCAGTGGTATGAAAGTTCGTTTAGCATTTGCTGTTGCTGCACATTTAGACCCTGAAATTTTAATTATAGATGAAGTGCTTGCTGTGGGTGATGCTGAATTTCAAAAAAAATGCTTAGGCAAAATGCAAGAAGTAGCAGGTAAAGAAGGAAGAACTGTTTTGTTTGTAAGCCACGATATGGCAGCTGTAAAAAAACTATGCAATAGAGCCATATTATTACAACAAGGAAATATTATTTATGAAGGCAGTGCTACAGACACAGTAGATTATTATTTACAAAATGCTGCAAGTATTGCATCTCAAAAAACTATTGATGTAAGTAGTGCAAAAGGCAATAAAAAATTTGTGATTACTAATATTGAAATGCTAAATGAAGAAGGCAATATTGTGCAATTAGCAGAAAGTGGCAAAGACTTGCATTTAAAAATGTATTATGAAGTAAAAGAAAAAGGACCAGATCCAGTAGTAATAGTAAAAATTAAAAATAATTTAGAACAAATTTTATTTACTTGCTTATCACGTAACTCTTACAATGGTATTATGTCATTAAATGATAAAGGAGTTATTACTTGTGTTATTCCCAAACTACCTTTATTAAGTGGTTTATATTCTGTTGATATAACTTTAAAATATAGTCAAGATATCACTTTTGATTTAGAAAATATTTTTTCCTTCGAGGTAGAACGTGGCGATTTTTTTGGTACAGGAAAAATTAATTCAGATATGATGAATGGTATGATAATTTATCACAACTGGATAGTAAATTAAAATATGCAGAAGAAAAGAATCATAATGCCAATTTCATTTAGCTTCTCTATTAGATATATTGTAAGAACTGGTTTATTACAACAAGTACAGAAATTGGCAGAACCTATTGTTGTTTTAACTTGGAAACAGCAAGATTTAATTGATGAGTTGAAAAATAATGGTGTTGAAGTGCATATTTTACCACCTGCAGAAAAAGGAAGTAATTATTTGAATCTACGAAAGAAAATAGATTATTGGTTTTATCATTTCTGTTTAAAAAGCCCTACACGTAAAAATCAAGTAAAATATCTAAGGCAGTATTCTTCTTTTAAAAATAATTTTAAAAGTTATTGTAGAGAAAAATATAATATACTTAAAATGTATATGCCTAATACCATAAAAAAATTGTTCAATGAAGAAAAAATATTATTGCAAACAGATACAAATTTTTCAAGTATTAGAAGTTGGGTAAAGAACCTTAATGCAAGCATAGTTTTTACTGTAACCCCTTTTCATTCACAAGAAGACATATTGCTAAGAGCATGTGATGCTGAAGGAATGAAAAAGATTACTGCAATACTTTCTTTTGACAATATTACAAAACGTGGATGGATCCCTGTGAAGTATGATGTTTATATGGTTTGGAATAAGTACAACTATAATGAGTTACATAGAATTTATCCATACACAAAACAAAAGAAAATAGTTATTACTGGTGCCCCACAATTTGATTTCTATTATAATAAAAAATATTTACTGAATAAATCGGACTGGGAAAAATTAGTTGGTATTAAAAACCTTCAGCAAAGAAAAATAATATTATATGCTGGTGGCCCAAAAAGTTTATTTCCAAACGAGCCACAATATTTAAAGCATATTGATGAGGCTATTAATAATGGTGAAATTAAAGGCAACCCTATTGTTTTATTTAGATGTCATCCAGTTGATGTATTACAACGTTGGAAAGATGTAATTGGTACATCTAACAATGTTGTTTTTGACTCTTCTTGGACTGGAACTCAAAATTTGTTATATGCTAATATTACAAATGAAGATATAATGAAATTATGTTCTACACTTGCTTATACTGATGTACATATTAATTTGGTAAGCACAATGACAGTTGATGGAAGTGTTTTTAACAAACCTCAAATTGGCCCAGCTTATGATGAGATTGCACCCAATAAAGCTAATTTACTAAAAGGAATGTATTGGCAAGAACACTTTATACCAATTGTTAAATCTGGTGGACTTTCTCTTGCTAATTCAAGAAAAGAACTAATAGACTTAATTAATCAAGCACTTTGTAACCCTGAGCCTTTTATTAAGTTAAGCCAAAGAATTGTTGAAGAAATAATTACCTATTCAGATGGTCAATGCACTAATAGGGTTATGGATGTTTTAAAAAATGAATTAGCCTAAATAATAATTCAAATTTCATTTTGCTTTAACAAGTAGGTTAACCCTATTTTAAATTATTGATAAAAAATGTTTTACATAAAGTCTAATATCTATTATTATAAAGAACTTGTTTAGACTTTTAATTTTTTACGAATTGTGAATAAAAAACGCTGTTAGCCTTGTCATATTGAGCCTGTCGAAATGTGTAGAAGGCGAAAATTAAAAAATATGCTTCAATTAATCGGTTTCGATATGTTTCGACAAACTCAACATGACAAAACCTAACAACTTTCACTTTTTTTAGCTTCGTGTATATTAAATTGATAAAAGTCTAATCAAGTTCAAAGTTAAAAAAATTACTATCAACTCGGTATTAAAAATTTTTTAAAAAATAATATAAACAATGTTTAGAGAAGAAGCTGTTTGGATAGAACAAACTTTAACTAAAATAAAACCATTAAGCAATAATAATATTGTTGCCAATTTAGGTTCATCTACTGCATATTTTAGAGAAGTAATACAACCACATATTCACAACCACATTATTATCCCCTTACAAAATAATGGATGGAAAATTGTACATGTGGACTTTAAAAAAGATGAAGGAGTAGATATAGTTGCAGACCTTACCAAAGAAGATTTTTCTAATAATTTTCAACCAGCAGCTCTAACTATTTGTACCAATATGTTAGAGCATGTAGAAGATATTAATATGGCTGTAACAAATTTGGTTAAAGCAACTTGTAAAGGAGGTTATATACTTTTAACAGTGCCCTATAAATACAAAAAACATTTAGACCCAATAGATAATATGTTTAGACCAACACCAGATGAAATTGCTCAGTTGTTTAAACAATATGCTATCAATATTATTGATAAAAAAATTATTTATATTCAAGACAAAGAATATTATAAAGTAAAAAAATCTCGTTTTCCTATTTGGGGTTATAGAGAGTTAATTGCATATTATCTTGGCAAAAGACATGCAGTATCTGGAATCTTACTTCAAATAAACTAAATTAATTTTTACTTATTTTAATGAAAATTTTGCATGTAGTTTTAAATTACTATCCTTCTGTTGGTGGCACACAAGTTCTTTATAAAAACATTTCAGAGAATTGCATAAAACTATATAATGATGAAGTAGAAGTTTTTACTGTAGATTCTTATTATGGCTCTCATAGCAATCAGTACAAAGAAATTTTTCCTAAGCAAGAAACAATCAATGGCGTAAACATTAAGCGTTTTTCATTTTATAGAAAACATAAATATTGGTTTAGTTTACTAAATAAAATAATGATAAAAATGTTGGGCAAATCATCGCCATTGTTAAATCGTTATATAACTGGTCCTTGGTCTTCTTCTTTAATGAAAGCAATGTATCAAACAGATGCAAATGTTATTTCAGCTTCTTCATTGGGTTTTTATTATATGCACTATCCTTTATTTCGTCATAAATTAAAAAACCCTAAGCCTTTTGTTTTTCAGGGGGCTATTCATTTTCCTTACAATAAAGAAGAGCATGGCATTCCTGCAAAAATGTTAGAAGCAATTAAAGCATCTGATTATTATTTGTGCAATACAGAATATGAAAAAAATAGATTAATGCAATTAGGTGTAGATGAAGAGATGCTTGTAATAACAGGCTGTGCAGTTGATGTTGAAAAATTTAGTAAAGGCAATGGAACAGATATGAGAAATCATTTACAATTAAATGATGAAGACATTATAATAAGTTATATAGGAAGATTAGAAGCAACTAAAAGTATAATGGTTTTAGTTGATGCTTTTGTACAAGCATATCAAAAAAACAATCAATTAAAATTAGTTATTGCTGGCTTTACTACAGATTATGTACAAAAGATAAAAGAACATATTTCTAATTTGCCAAAAGCGGTTCAACAAAATATTTTTATTGTATTGAACCTTGATGAAACAAAAAAAATAAATCTGTATCAAGCAACAGATATACTTGTGCTGCCATCAGTAAACGAATCTTTTGGAATAGTTTTTTTAGAAGCATGGAGTTGTAAAAAACCTGTAATTGGTACTAATATTGGTGCTATAAAATCTGTGATTGATGAAGGAAAAAATGGTTTATTAATGCAACCAGAAAATGCAAATGATTTAGCAGATAAAATATTATTATTAGCCAATAACAA
Organism: Chitinophagales bacterium; assembly: GCA_026931325.1. Lineage (GTDB taxonomy): Bacteria > Bacteroidota > Bacteroidia > Chitinophagales > Chitinophagaceae > UBA1930. The sequence goes on from JAIXLO010000071.1 coordinate 22,234, forward strand.
AGAGCTAAGAATAGCAATGGGGCTTGATGGATACAATAAAACTTGTAACAATTATACTTGGGAAATTGTTACAGAAAGGTTTAGAAATACTTATATAAAAGCTATTCAAAAGTTTAATACAAAATATTCACAAAGTGTAAATTAATTTTTATTACAAATTATGTGTGGTATTGCAGGAATATTTCATTATAAAAATAATACAGAAAATGATACTTCATTTTTAAATGAATGTATTAAAACCATGCAACACAGAGGCCCTGATTCTAATGGCATTTGGAGTAATGATAAAAATTATTCAACAGCATTTGTAAGATTAGCTATTAGAGATTTATCAGCAAATGGTAATCAACCAATGCACTCTACTTGTGGTAGATATGTAATAACCTTTAATGGAGAAATTTATAATACTAATAGCTTTAAGCAAACACTTATTAATGATGGAATAAAATTTAAATCAACAACAGATACAGAAGTTTTATTGTATGCTTTAATAAAGTGGGGCGAAAAAGTTATTGAAAAAATAAACGGAATTTTTGCTTTTGCATTGTATGATAAACAGGAAAATACTTTATTACTTGGTAGAGATAGATTAGGCATAAAACCTTTGTATATTGGTGCTAACAGTAATGGATTAATATATAGCTCTCAATATAATCACATCATCAACCACACTTATTTTAATAATAATGGTATTGATGTAAAAGCACTACATGGTTATTTTTGTTTTGGTTATGTGCCAGAAGGAGAGGGTTTAATAAAAGAAACATTTTTATTGCAACATGGTCATTACATTGTTGTAAAAAATAATCAATACACTATTAAAAAGTATTATGATTATCCTGTAACTACACACAACACAACATTTGATTTAGAAAATATTGTACAAAAATGTGTTGAACAACAGTTAGTAAGTGATGTACCATTAGGAACATTTATGAGTGGTGGTGTTGATAGCACATTGGTTACTTATGCAGCTACTAAAGTAGGAGATGTACAATCATTTACCATTGGAGTTAATGATGCTCATTTTGATGAATCTAAAGCTGCACAAGAATTTGCCAATTATTTTAAAACTAACCATCATACAAAATTTATTACAGAAGAAACATTATTACATACAATTCAAGATAACATAAAAGCTTATAGTGAACCTTTTGCAGATCCTTCTTCTATACCTACATTGGTATTATCAAAATTTGTGAAAAATAAAGTTACAGTTGCATTAAGTGGTGATGGAGGAGATGAACTTTTTTGGGGTTATCCTAGAAGTAGAACTGTATTGACTGATAATACATTGTTACAAAAAAATAAATTAATTCTTTCTGCAAAATATTTAACAGAAAAATTTTTCAGCAAAGAGAGAATAATTGCTCAAAGACATTTACAATCAAATGGGTTAATAAATTATTATTATAAAAGATTGTTTATTGCAGGTGCATCTGTATATGCAAAAGATATTTTGAAAGATTTTTCAATGCCTAAACCATATTTTGTAAAAGAGATGCTACAAAATACTTTTGATTTTAATAATAATGTAGAGGTAATGAATATTATCAGAAAATTAGAAGTTGATTTGCACTTACAAAGAATTTTAATTAAGGTTGATAGAGCAAGTATGTTTCATAGCCTTGAAGTTAGAGTTCCATTATTAGATAATGATATGATAGATTTCAGTACTGCTATGACTTTTAAAGAATGTCTTATCAATAATACTGGAAAAGCAAACCTTAAAAAACTGCTTGCAAGCAAAACAAATGAAGATTTGGTATATAAGCCTAAAAAAGGTTTTGATATACCTATGAATAAATGGTTAAAAGAAACTTTGTATAAAGATGTGGAAGAAAAATTATACAACTTACCAACTGAATTAAAAATTTATTTTAAAGAGTCTGGCATAAAAAAAATATTACAAGAACATAAAACAGGAATAAGAGAACATACTTGGCTTATTTGGGCTTTATATACATTAACACTTTGGTACACCAAACATTTTAATAAAAATCTAAATTGTAATTGAGTTGTTTATTGCCATTGTTACCAATAGTTTTCCTACTAATAGCGAAACATTTATTATTAATAAAGTACTTGCTTTAGCATCTGTTAACAATCATATCACTGTTATAAGATTAGCAGCTTCTGGTAGTAAAGATTTGATGAAGTTGTATAACTTTAAAAACAATTCTAACATTGCTATTAAAGATGCATTTGTACCTTCTACTACAAAAGAATTAATCAAATTTTCTTTAAAAAAACCTATAACAATTTTTACTTCTTTTGCAACTAACAAGAAAAAGCTTTATCAAAATCTTAGGAACAATATTTTATTAAACCTATTTAACAACAACAATTTTGATATTGTGCATTTTGAATTTTCTGGAATTGCAGTTGGCTTTTTAGATATTATTCCAAACATAAAAGCTAAAACTGTTATGAGTTGTAGAGGTTCAGCAGAAAAAGTAAAACTTCTTACAGAACCCAACAGAGCAAAAAACCTTGAAAAAACTTTAGAAGTTATTGATGCAATTCATTGTGTTAGTGAAGATATGAAGCAAACCATTCTTCCTTATTGCAACAAACCAGAAAAAATTTTTGTAAATAGGCCAGCTATTGATGTAAACTTTTTTTCTCCAAAAAATAAAACAAAAAATAATACTTCAACAAATATCTTATCAATCGGCAGATTTACTTTTCAAAAAGGTTACATATTTGGTTTATTAGCTATTAAACAATTAGTTCAAAAAGGTTATAACATAACTTGGAATATTATTGGTGATGGAATACAAGAAGAAGAAATTATTTTTCATATTCATACTTTACAACTTCAAAACAATATTGTACTATTAGGCAAAAAAAATAAAGATGAAGTAAATGAATATTTAAGCAATACAGATATTTTCTTTTTAACAAGTGTATATGAAGGTATTCCAAATGTTGTATTAGAAGCAATGGCAATGGAATTACCAGTTGTTACAACAAAAAGTGGAGGAGTTGATGAAGTAATTGATAATGGTATAGATGGCTTAATTGCTCAATTGTATGATATTGAACAACTTGCTTCTTTATTAGAAAAATTAATTACTGATAAAACCTTTGCAGATAACATTAGCAAAAAAGCACGTCAAAAAATTATTAAAGATTATACATTACAAAGACAATTGGAGGTTTTTGTAGCTGAATATCAAAAGCTTCTTAGCTAATTTTTTAGAAATATTGAATATGAAAGAAATTTGTTTAGATAGCTTAATAAGTCCTGTTACAAAACAAAAACCATTGCAGATAACAGAAAATGAAATTATTTTTTCTGAAAGTGAAAAGTATGTAATTATTGATGAAATACCTATAATAATTGATGATAACACTGGACTTTTTTCAGTAAGTAGTATAACAAAAAGAGAAGAAACAACACAACAATTCAGTCGTAACGATATTAAAAATGTGAAAACATATTTCAGAAGAAAAATTATTCCATCACTAACAAACGATAAATATTTTTCTGAAAGATATAATGATTTAACATCTCTTAATCCTGAAAAAGTTTTAGTACTTGGCTCTGGCGAAAAAGTAAATTTTTATAAAACTTTATTTCCTAATAGTATTGTTGTTACATCAGACGTGCATCGTTTGTTTAAACCAGATATTATTTTTGATGCACACTCAATTCCTTATGCTGATAATACATTTAGTTTAATTATTGCAGGGCAAGTTTTAGAGCATACTATGAAACCTTGGATTGTTGCCAATGAAATGCAAAGAGTAATAAAGAAAGATGGATACATGCATATAGAAACACCTGTAAATTTTCCTTATCATGCACACCCTTACGATTTTTATAGATTTACTTTTACAGGTTTACGTTCTTTATTTGGTAAATGCAGTGTGTACAAAAGTTTTGTAACAGAAGGAAATGCAAGTGCAGCAGCAGTTTTAAATAGTGAGTTTCTTATCAATCTTTTTTCAAATAAATATTTAAGAGCAGGAGCATTATTTGCTGCAAGATTTTTATTTGGTTGGATGAAATATTTTGATGCAGATAATAAAGACAATATAAAAAATCATAGAAGATTAGCATCTCCAAAAGGAATTGGTATAACATTTAAGTATGATGGTATTCAAAGAACAGACAAAGACTTGTTGCAAGAATATTACGCTATTAAAAAATAAATTTCAGTAGTGATTTTTAAATTTATAAAATATACTCAACCTGGTTGGGTGTTTAATGTTACACCAAAAGCAAAAAAATTTTCAGCTTGTTTATTTCATCCAACAATTCTTCCTTTAAAAAATAATATTAGTTTTAGTGCAGATAATTCTTATGAAACAGATGCTGCAAAAAATGCAGATATTGCTTATAGGGCTTTCTTTAATGGCATTTTGCAAGAAGCAACACAAGAGCAATTAGAGCAAATAAAAAGTTTGGGCTCACCATCTATTACTGATGAATATATTTTTATACAAAAATATTGGGGAAAGCCTTGGTTATACTATGCTTTTGTTAGAAGAATTTTAGCTTTTCATAATCCATTTAAAGAAATGGCTGCTTTCAAAAAAGCAGCTTCTATAAATAAATTTCCTCTACACAATTATCATATAACATACGATGAATATAAAAATTTTCAATCTCCTTTATTAAAAGAGCAACCTTTTGTTTCTGTTATTATTCCAACTTTAAATAGATACGAATATTTAAAAGATGTGATGTTGGATTTAGAAAAGCAGCATTATAAAAACTTTGATGTAATAGTAGTTGACCAAAGTGAGCCATTTAATAAAAACTTTTACAACGATTTTAAACTTGATATAAAAGTTATTGAACAAAAAGAAAAGTTATTGTGGACTGCAAGAAATAGAGCAGTAAAAGAATCCAAAGCTGATTACTTATTATTTTTTGATGATGACTCAAGAGTAGAGCCAGATTGGATTGAGCAACATTTAAAAACATTAGACTTTTTTAATGCAGATATTTCTGCTGGTGTTTCAATAGCTGTAATGGGAGGCAAAGTTGCAGAAAGCTATAATTATTTTCGTTGGGCAGATCAGTTTGATTCTGGTAATGCATTGGTAAAACGTTCTGTATTTAAAGAAATTGGTTTGTTTGATTTACAATTTAATAAACAAAGTATGGGAGATGGAGAGTTTGGTATAAGAGCATTTATTAATGGTTATAAGAGTATTTCAAATCATTTAGCTAAGAGAGTACATTTAAAAGTTTCAGCAGGTGGATTAAGAGAAATTGGTCATTGGGACGGTTTTCGACCTAAAAAATTATTTGCACCAAAACCAATTCCAAGTGTAGTGTATTTATACAATAAATATTATCCTAAGCCACTTAATAAAGAAGTTGTTTTATTGGGCATTATGCTTTCAAATGTTCATTATGCCAAAAAGAGAGGTAATAATATGATGCTGAAAAGTGTGTTGCTTACATTTATAAAATCTCCTTTACTTTTTATTCAATATTATCGCTCCAAAAAAATAGCCAATCGTATGCTACAAGAAGGAGCAAAAATTGATAAGTTATAAAATGCGTTTAGCCATTTATAGCGATTGTGTGCATGTAAAAACCAATAGTGGTAAAGTTGGTACAGATGTTCACATTTTTGTTAGACAAATGGAAATGCTCTCAAAATATTTTTCAGAAGTACATATTTTTTGCCCATTTACTAATTATAAAGAAAATGATATTGTAACAACTTATACTCAAAAGCATATTTATTTTCATTCTCTAAAAAAATTAGGAGGTAATTCTTTAAAAGATAAACTAAAAATATTTTTTTATTTAACAAGTTGGTTCAAGGCTTATAAACAAGGAAATAAACTTAGTGATATTATATATCAACGATTCCCCAATAATATATACATACCAGGATTTTTTTAATTCTATTTCAAACAAAAACCAGTGTTTGCAACATATACAGGAACTTGGGATAATAATATTGGAGTATCTAAAACTTATATTTTTCAAAAATATTTATTGAAGAAATGGTTTAGAGGTCCTGTTGGTGTTTATAGTAATATAATTAAAGATGATAGAATTTTTAAAAGTTTTAGCCCATCTTATACAGAAGAAGAATGGTTGGCAGAAGAAGATAATGTTCAACAAAAAATAAAAACAATTATTACCTCTGGAATTCAGCAATTAAGATTAATAACAGTAGGCAGTTTAATAGGCTATAAAAATCAACAATACATTTTAAATACTTGTATTCTATTAAAACAAAAAAATATTTCGTTTCATTTATTTGTTGTTGGCGATGGTGAAGACAGAACAATTTTAGAAAATTTTGTAAAAGAAAATTCTTTAGAAACACAGGTAACTTTTACAGGAAAAATTAATACAAAACAGCTTCAAGAATTATATCGAAAGTCAGATTTTGCTGTTCAATCTCCATTATCAGAAGGTTTTGGCAAAGTGCCTATAGAGGCATACTTTCATGGAGTTTTGCCTATTATCAACAATATTTCAATGGCAAATTATATTACACAAAATAATTCTTTAGGATACATTTTTGATGCTCAAGATAAATTTGCTTTATACAATATTCTTTCTACAATACATATTAACTCTAATGAGTTAGAAAAAAGAATTTTGGCTTCAAGAAATTTTGTAAAACAGTTTACTTTAGAATCTTGGGCAAAACAATATCAAGAAAAAGTTAAAGAATTTTATCCTGCTTTGCTTTAATATTTTATGAAGGTTGCTATATTAAATGATCAATTAAATCCTGGTGGTGCTGAAAAAGTTTTGGTGTACATGGCTAATCTTCTTCATAAAAATAATATAGATGTATCTGTTATTTTATTTTTAAAAGAAAGAGCTTTAGACAATCAGATTTCAAAAGGCATTAACATACATTACTTGCATCGTTCTTCAAGATTTGATTTTAAAGCTTGGAAAAAATTAAAAGAATTAACTAAAGATGTTGATATTGTTCATGTGCATTCAAGATATAATTTACGATTTTATATGCTTGTAAAATTTGTGTTAGGAATATCCAAACCCAAAATTGTTTTTCATGAGCATGTACCAAGTTTTAAAATAGATAGCTTCACGACGTTTTTATATAAAAGAATTGATGCTTATGTTGCAGTGCAAGATGCAATGAGAAAATGGGCTGTAGAAAAAGGTTTTGTAAAAAATGATAAAGCATTTTATTTACCAAACACAGTTTATCCACCAAAGCAAACAATTACTTATCAAAATAAAATTGGTAAGTTAATAATGGTTGCAAATTTCAGGCCTCCAAAAAATCATTTTTTTGCTATTGAACTCATAAAAAATTTACCAGAAAATTATACTCTTGATTTTTATGGAATGATTGATGATAAAAATTATTTTGATGAAGTTGTGAATTCAATTAATAAAAATAATTTAAATGATAGAATAAAAATAATTCAAGGAGTTACAGACTTGTATAGTGTTATGAGTAATTATTCATTAGCTATTCATACAGCAAATGCAGAAACAGGACCTTTGGTGCTGATAGAATATCTTTATGCAGAATTACCTTTTGTTTCTTATAACACAGGTGATGTAGTTGAAGTTGTAAAACCATTTTTACCAGAACTTGTCATTAATGAATTTGATGTAAATACATGGCTAAAGCAAATTTTACTTATTGAACAAAAAAATAGAGATGAAAAATTTTTAGCTAAAATGAAAACGTTAGCAAATAATCATTTTTCTGAGCAAGCTTATTTTGATAAGTTGAAATTTATTTATCATAAGGTTTTAGAATAATAAAATAGAATTTTTTCTTAATGAAATTTAAACTTCTTTATAATTATTTAATAGCTGTTGCATTAGGAATAATAGTAGGCTTTAAGGTTATACCTCCTACAACAGTAGGAATTTTTTATATTAGCATTTCATTTTTATGTTTATATTATTTTCTAACCAAAAATATCAATAAAGTTTTTCAAATACTTCCTTATTTAATTTACACAGAAGTATTTATTAGAGGAGTTGTAAGATCTTTTCCTTATTTAACCTTACAATATTTAATGATAGTTGGTTTTTTGTTCAATACTTTTTTTGCAGGTTCTAACTCAATATCTAAAATACATTTTAAAGGAGTATTTTTTTTAGTGTTGTTTTTCATTTTAGAAATAGCTAATGGATTTGCTCCTTTAATTCCAAAAATAACTAATGCCATTCAATGGAATACTCTTACTTTATTAGCTGTAGCACTTTGGGCTTCTACTATAAAGCTAACCTCAAAGCAGATAAATACATTAATGGAAAATATTCGTATTGCATCTGTTTATTTAGCAGGTATTGTGGTAGTGGCTCACTTACAAGGAAAAATTGACTATTCAACTGCATCAAGCTCAGAAGCAAGTAATGGAATGGCTCCTGTACAGCTTAGCGGATATTTTGGTGTATCTACTTTTTTATTTCTTATTTCTATATTAAGCTCATTTGATAAGAGAGCTAAAATTATTCAAATTGCTGCTTTAGTATTTACTTTAACATTAATGATATTGACCTTCTCAAGAGGTGGACTTTACTTTTTTGCTTTTGCAGCTTTGATTTACTTATTTTATAATCGTTCAAATCTTAAAGGATATTTTAAATTTATTTTTCTCTTACCTGCATTTTATATAATTTATACTTTTGTTATTGAACAATCAGAAGGAAGAGTTATTACGAGATACGAACAAAAGGGCACATCAAATAGAGATGTTCTTGCAATTATTGGCTTTTATATTTTTCAAGAAAATCCAATTATAGGAATTGGTACAGGTAATTACAATAAATACATTGTTCAAAAAAATTATTTTAGTGTACAATCTGGTGTGCATGATGAATATGTTAGAGCTGCAGCTGAGCATGGAATTTTTGGTATTATAACATATTGGGGCTTTTTTATAGCACTATTAGTTGATATCCTTAAAAGAAAAAAACCAGAAAAAGAATATGCTGTTTATTTTTATTTACTCTTCTTTTTAATTACCATACATAATGGTTTAAAAATTGCTATTCAACCAATTTTAATTCTTTTAGCCATTTCAATTAAACCAACTATTTCGGCTTATACAAAAAGAAAAAAAGTTAAATCAAATGCAAACATTACTTTACAGCAAAACAACGAATTTGGAAAGTATAGCACAATGCCAAATTGAGTGCTTCCCAAATTCTTTTAATACTAAACTTGGAAAAAAATTTGTAGCTAAATCTCTATCTTGGTTTTTAAGTAAAGACAATAGATTTTTATTTCATATAGAAAATGAAGGAATTGTTGTAGGCTTTTGTGGAGGCTTTGCTCCTCAGTTTTATGGTGATGGTAGTAGTAGTGGTATGTTGCAACATGCTTTTAAAGAAGCTGTTATTGGTGTATTAAAAAGGCCTTGGCTTTTTCTTAATAAAGAAATGAAAGCATATTATCCTTTCATCATAAGAAATATTAAAAAGAAGTTAGGATTAAGAAAAACTACAGCAGTAACTCCCAAACCTGAAAATTTTGTTTTTAACCCTTCAGTTGGATTGGTAGTAATTGGTGTTCATCCTTCTTATAGAGGTAAAGGAGTTTTTGAAATGTTGATGAGTGAATTTGAAAATCAAGCAAAAAAATTAGCAATTCATACTTGCATTTTATCTGTTAGAGCAGATAATACAAGAGCTATTGCTGCTTATAAGAAAGTAGGTTGGCAAATTAAAGAAGAGAAAGAAAATTCTCTAATTATGTCAAAAGATATTTAGTTGCTATTAATGTCATTATTTAATTCAATATATAATCATAGTCCACTTTTCATGCAAAATCTTATGGTTTCAGCTTATGGATATGCGTGGAAAAAAAGAAGATTTGGAGGCATTTTTGAGAATGAGTTAATGAAAGCAAAAGAGAGAGAAAATTATTCTATTGATGATTGGAATGTTTATCAAGAAGAACAGTTAAATAAAATTTTGAAACAGGCATATTATAATGTTCCTTTTTATCAAAAACATTTTAAAAATGCTAACCTTACTGAACAACAAGTTGCTAAAATAGATTTAGCTACACTTACACAGCTTCCTATTCTCACTAAGCAAATGCTAAGAGAATTTGGTGAATCAACTTTATTAGCATATGTAAGAGAATCTAAAGGAGATTTTTTTGCAAGTAGTGGTAGTACTGGAACTCCAACAAAAATTTTATATTCTCATGCAATGCATCAAAGATGGAGTGCAATATTTGAAGCAAGAATAAGGCACTGGGCAGGAGTTAATAGATTCATGTCAAGAGGTATGATAGGAGGCAGAAGGGTTTTACCTGATGCTGTCAATCGTCCCCCTTATTATCGCTATAATTATTTTGAAAAACAAGTTTACTTTTCAGCTTATCATATTAGTAAAGCAAATGCTTTAAATTATGTGCAAGGTATTAATAAGTATGGTGTTCAGTATATGACTGGTTATGCAATGAGCAATTATTTTTTAGCAAGATTTATTGTAGAAAATAACTTACCTGTCAACCCACAAAAAGCAGTAATAACAAGTAGTGAAAAATTATCTCCTGAAATGAGAGAAATGTTTACAAAAGCATATCACTGTAAAACATTTGATGGATGGAGTGGTGTAGAGGCTTGTGCATTAGTTAGTGAGTGTGAACATGGAAGTTTGCATATTAGCCCTGATGTTGGAATTATAGAATTATTGGACGATGATATGAATCCAGTACCTGCTGGTAAGCCAGGCAATGTGTATTGTACTGGTTTTTTAAATTATGATCAACCATTAATTCGTTATGCAATTGGTGATAGTATGATTATGAGTAATAAAAAGTGTAGTTGTGGTAGAGAAATGCCGGTTATAGAAGAAATTATTGGTAGAGTAGAAGATGTAGTTATTGGAAATGATGGAAGAGAAATGGTTAGGTTTCACGGCATATTTGTAAATCTTGCTACTGTTAGTCAAGCTCAGGTAATACAAGAAAAATTAGGTGAACTTTTGATAAAAATTGTTCCTGTAGGAGTAAAAGTAAGTGAAGAAGAAAAGCAAATAATGAGAAATAGAGTTGTGAGCCAACTGGGAGATATAAAAATTTATTTTGAAGAAATGAAAGAAATTCCACTAACTGCAAATGGTAAATTTAAAGCTGTAATATCTAAAGTAAAAAGAAAGTAATTTCTCTTTTTGTTGAAATATATTTTGTAGATGATAAACTTTTTGATTGTAGCAATTAGCTGCCAATGATAGGAGGTACTACTTGCAGAAAGATGGAACGAAAATTAAAAATTTTGTTTTACTGATAAACCCAAATATTTCTAAATGAAAGATATAAAATTTGCAATAGTAGGTTGTGGTAGAATTGCTCAACGACACGCCGAACAAATACATATTTATGGTGAGTTAATTGCTGTTTGTGATATTGAGAAAGGTAAAGCAAATGAATTAGCAGAAAAATATGCAGCTAAAGCATATTACAATATAGATGATATGTTGCTTAATGAGAAATCTGTTGATGTTGTTGCTGTTTGTACACCTAATGGATTACATGCTGAACATGGAATTAAAATATTAAAAGCAGGCTTTCATGCATTGGTTGAAAAGCCTTTGGCTTTAAGTGTAGCAGATTGTGAAGTAATGATGAAAACGGCTGAAGAAAATAGTAAGCAACTTTTTACTATTATGCAAAACAGATTCAATCCACCTGTTGCAGCATTAAAAAAAGCGATTGAAGATAATGTCTTAGGAAATATTTATAGTGTGCATGTAAGCTGTTATTGGAACAGAAATGAAAGTTATTATGCTAATTCATGGAAAGGGACGAAAGATTTAGATGGTGGTACTTTGTTTACTCAATTTAGTCATTTTGTTGACTTATTATATTGGCTCATTGGCGATGTAAAAAAGGCTTATGCTATAACAGAAAATTTTGCTCATAAAGGAAATATTGAGTTTGAAGATACTGGAGTAGTTGCCTTACAATTTTTAAACGGAAGTATTGGAACAATAAATTATACTGTTAACAGTTATAATAAAAACATGGAGGGCTCTATTACATTATTTGCTGAAAAAGGAACAGTGAAAATTGGCGGACAATATTTGAATGAAATAGAGTATCAATGTATAGAAGGATTTAAGTTTGAAAATTTACCAGAAGGTAATGGCCCTAATAATTATGGTACTTACGTTGGCTCAATGAGTAATCATGATAAGGTATATGAAAATTTAATAAACGTTTTGCTACATGGCGATAAAGCATTTATCAACGCTTATGAGGCAATGAAAACCGTGGAGATTATCAATAAAATTTATCAATCAGCTAAACAAAATTATAATTAATTATACATGAAGGTTGTAACAGTAATTGGAGCAAGGCCTCAATTTATAAAAGCAGCAGTTGTATCAAGAGCTTTTCAACAAATTAAAGACTGTAAAGAAATTATTATTCACACTGGACAGCATTATGATGCCAATATGAGTGACATTTTTTTTGAGGAAATGAGTATTCCTAAACCAACATATCAACTTAATATTCATGAAAGTTTACATGGTGCAATGACAGCCAAAATGGTGATGGGTATTGAAACTATTTTGATAGATGAAAAGCCTGATTTTTTGTTGGTATATGGAGATACTAATAGTACATTAGCTGGCTCTATTGCTGCATCAAAATTGCATGTACCTATTGCTCATGTGGAGGCAGGCTTAAGAAGTTTTAATATGAAGATGCCAGAAGAAGTGAATAGAATTGTAACTGATAGATTGAGCAAACATCTATTCTGCCCAACAGAAACTGCTATTCAAAATTTAAAAAATGAAGGCTATGATAATATTGATTGCAATATTCATTTAACTGGAGATGTAATGTTGGATGCTGCACTCTATTATCAAAAAAAAAATAATTCTACTATTTTAAAAACTTTAAATATTGCCCCAAACAACTATTTTTTATGTACTATTCATAGAGCAGAAAATACAAATGAGATTGGTAGATTAAGTTCAATAATAAATGCGTTGAACGAATTGAATAAGCAATATAAAGTAATTGTTCCACTTCATCCAAGAACTGTAAAATATATTGCAGAATATAACTTAAAGACTGAATTTGCAATTATTGATCCAGTTGGTTATTTTGATATGTTGCAATTAATAGCCAATGCAAGAATGATATTGACTGATAGTGGTGGCTTGCAGAAAGAAGCCTTTTTCTTTCATAAGTTTTGTATTACATTAAGAGATGAAACAGAGTGGGTAGAATTAGTACAAAACGACTGTAATAAACTTGTTGGTGCTAATGAAGAAAAAATTTTATTAGCAACACAATATTTTCTTAAAAGTAATTTCCCGCAACATTTATCGTTGTATGGAAACGGAAGGGCAGGCGATAAAATCGCAGCTATTTTAAATCAATGATATTACTAAAGTGAGAATAATTATTTTAACCCAATATTATCCACCAGAAACAGGAGCACCACAAAATAGACTTCATAGCTTGGCATCAAATCTTATTTTGTTAGGTGAAGATGTGGAAGTGATAACTGCTATGCCCAATTATCCTAAGTATGAAATATTTGAAGGATATAAGGGTAAATGGTTTATGAAAGACAAGTTTGAAGAAGTGCCTTTAACAAGAAGCTACATTTATACAACAAAAAAATTTGGTATTTTATCAAGATTACTGAACTATTTTTCTTTTACAATTTCCTCTTTTTTCGCTGCATTATTTAAAGTTAAAAAAGGAGACATTTTAATTTGCGAATCTCCACCATTGTTCTTAGGAATAACAGCTGTATTTATTAAATGGATTTGGAAATGCAAATTTGTATTTAATGTATCAGATTTATGGCCTGAAAGTGCAGAAAAGTTGGGAATTATTAAGAATAAATTCTTGCTTAATGTTTCATACAAATTAGCTAACTGGATTTATAGACGATCTGATTTTATTAGTGGACAAACACAAGGTATTGTAGCGAAGATTAAAAAACTTCAACCTTCTAAAAATGTTTATTGGTTGCCCAATGGTTTCGATTACACAAAGTTTGGAAAATTTTTAGAGTATACTGTACGTCAAACAAATGAATTTATAGTTCTTTATGCAGGTATTATTGGTCATGCTCAGGGATTGGAAACTATTATTTATGCAGCGGATAAATTGAAAGAAGAAAAAGAAATTAAGTTTTATATTATTGGAGACGGACCAGAGAAACAAAGTTTAATGACTTTGGCTAAAACAATGCGATTGGAAAATATTGAATTCTTGCCTAATCAAACTCCTGCTGAAGTTGCCTTATGGCTTCAAAAGTGTAGAGCTTATGTTGTGCCGTTGCGAAAGTTAGATTTATTTCAGGGAGCAATTCCTTCAAAATTATTTGAACCATTAGCATTTGGTAAACCAATATTATTGGGAGTAGATGGAGAAGCCAGAGATTTATTTATTAATAAAGGAAAAGCTGGTTTATACTTTGAACCTGAAAATTTTGAAGAATTAGCAGTTGCAGTTAAAAAATTAAAAAATGATGAAAATTTATTGAATGAACTTGGTAATTGTGGAAAAGAGTTTGTAATGACTTATTTTCGAAGAGATAAGTTAGCAGAAAGCTATTGGAATGAATTGAAAAAAATCGCTAATAAATAATCATTTAGTGGGTAGGCAGAGTAAGATATTAATAATAGGTCTTTTCCTATCGGAAAAAAATAAAAATCTTATTTATAGAACAGCTGCAGATCAACTGGCAGAGATACTTGTGGATAATGGAGTTCAAATTATTAAGTCTTCAAATAAGGTCAATAAAATTTATAGAGCTTTTGATGTAATATCATCTTTGTTACTTCATTATTTTTCTTACAAAATAGCTATTGTACCTTATTATGCTAGTAAAAATGCTTATGTGATTGAAAATTGGAGTACATTAATTTTACGATTACTAAGAAAAAAAATAATTATTGTAGTTCATGGAGGTGGTTTACCAATACGACTATCTAATAATGCTCCTAAATATTTGAAAGTATTGAATAGGGCTGATACTATAGTTTGTCCCTCACCATATCTACAACATGAAATTGGAAAGTATCACATTGAAAGTATTGTAATTGAAAACGTATTAAAGTTATCAGATTATCAGTTTCATCAAAAGCAAACATTCAGACCAAATATTCTTTGGATGAGAGCTTTTGAAGATGTTTATCATCCTTTTATGGCTGTAGAAGTATTGGCTAAATTAAAAGAAACTTTTCCAGAAGCTAAAATGATTATGGCTGGTGGAGATGCAGGTTTATTACAACAAACAAAAGAATTAGCTGTATCTAAAGGATTGCAAAATGATATTGAGTTTCCAGGTTATATAACAAACGAACAAAAAAATAATTTATCGTTAGACTTTGATATTTATATCTGTACCAACAAAATAGATAATGCCCCTGTTACGTTGGTTGAAATGATGTGTTTAGGATTACCCATTGTAACAGTAAATTCAGGAGGAATTCCATATATGATTAATAATGGTGAGAATGGCATTTTAGTAGAATTTGATGATGTAAATGCAATGAAATCTGCAATCTGTGAAATTATTCAGAACCCAGAATTAGGTAAAAAGTTAGTTCAAAATGGATTGTTGACTACAAAAAAATATGGAGCTGAACCCATTTTACAAAAATGGATAAGTTTATTTAATCAATTAAATTAGTTGTTATTAATCAAACAAAAATTTGCAATAGTAGGTTGTGGTAGAATTGCTCAACGCTACACTAAACATATACATACTTATGGTGAGTTAATTGCTATTTATGATATTGAAAAAGATAAAGCACTTTTTTACCAATGTTTCCTTAGCTTACACAAGAACAAATGAATTATGTGGCTGATTGTATCAAACTATTTTTTACAAAATGATTCTTACTATTATTTGCCCAACATATAATGAGGAAAAATTTATTGAGCAAACTATTCAAAGTTTTTTAAATCAGCAATATCATTCTTTTGAATTAGAAATACTCATTTGCGATGGAATGAGTACTGATAAAACTAGAGAAATAGTTACTGCTTTTTCTAAGCAGGATAATAGAATTCGGCTGATAGATAATCCAAAACGTAAAACTCCTTTTGCATTTAATATTGGTTTAAAAGAAGCCAAAGGTGAATATATTGCTATTTTAGGAGCACATACAAAATATGATTCTAATTATTTACAAGCTTGTTATGACGATTTAATTAAAACAAATTCAATTGGTTGTTCTGGTAGAGTAATTACTGAGGCAGCAAACAATTCTCTTGAAGCCAAACTTTGTGAAAGTATGATGCACAGCAGCTTTGGTGTATCATCTAATTCTTTCAGAGTAATGAAAGAAGGTTATGTACATTCTGTAAATTTTCCTGTATTTAAAAAACAAGTATTAATAGATTTAGGTGGATATAATGAACTTTTGATTAGAAATCAGGATAATGATATGAATCAACGACTATTAGATGCTGGTTATCAGTTATACTGCACTTGGAAAACAAAATGCTATTACAGACCCCCATCTACTTTTAAAAAATTAATGAAATATGCTTATACCAATGGTAGTTGGAATGCTATTAGTTTTTTTATCAATAAAAAAAGCATGAGACTACATCATTTCATTCCTTTTCTTTTCGTTACTACGCTAATTGTTTTTTTAATAGTTGGTATTGCTGAATATTTTATCAATCATACCATTTATTTTCTTTTTGCATTAGCTACTATTATTGCTCTACATTTATTGATTGGTATTATTGCATCATTGGCAACCAAAGGAGGAAATCCTTTAGTTAAAGCAATTCTTTTACCATTTATTTTTTTAGGCTTTCATTTTAATTATGGTTGGGGAACTTTAAAAACATTTATTACCAAGTCGTATAAATAATTGTTGATAAAATACGTTACTCATTAAATTATAAAACTCATTATTTTTTCATTCTATGAATATTCCTTTTTCTCCTCCTTATATTGATGAAAGTGTAGAAGCAGAAGTGTTAGATGCTTTGCGTAGTGGTTGGATAACAACTGGACCAAAAGTAAAAGCATTAGAACATGAAGTATGTAATTATACAAGTGCAGAAGCTTGTTTAGCTGTTAATTCTGCCACATCTGCATTAATGTTGGTTTTACATTGGTATGGAATTACAAAAGGCGATGAAGTAATAATTCCTGCATATACTTATACTGCTACAGCATTAGCTGTAATGCATGTAGGGGCAACTCCTGTTATGGTTGATGTAGAAGATGATTTTAATATTTCAGTTGAAAAAATTAAAGAAGCTATTACATCAAAAACAAAAGCAATTATTCCTGTTGATTTTGCTGGTTGGCCTTGCAATTACAATGCAATACATACTTTAGTAAATGATGTAGAAATTAAAAAAATGTTTTCACCAACATCAGAGCAACAACATAAGCTACAACGAATGTTAATTTTAAGTGATGCAGCTCATTCTTTTGGGGCAGTTTATAACCATAAAAAATTAGGAACTGCAGCAGATATTACTGTTTTTTCTTTTCATGCTGTAAAAAATTTAACAACCGCCGAAGGTGGTTGCATTTGCTTAAGTTTGCCAACTCCTTTTAATAACAATGATGTTTATACAACACTTCGTTTATGGAATTTGAATGGACAAACTAAAGATGCTTTTTCAAAATCAAAAGCAGGAGGTTGGCGTTACGATATTGTTTACCCTGGTTTTAAAATGAATTTGCCAGATATATTAGCTGCAATTGGTTTAGCACAAATTCGTAAATACGATAGCGTTTTATTAAAAGAAAGAAAAAGAGTTTTTGATTTTTATGTCGATAAATTTTCAAAACAAAATTGGGCAATCTTGCCTCCATATCATCAAGAAGGAGCAGAAACAAGTTATCATTTATATCCACTAAGAATAAAAAATATTACAGAAGAACAAAGAGATTTTATTATTGAAAAAATTGCTGCAACTGGTGTGGCTGTTAATGTTCACTTTCAACCTTTACCATTATTAAAAATTTTTAAGGATAGAGGTTACAACATCAATAACTATCCTAAAGCGTATAATAATTATCAATCAGAAATTTCTTTACCAATTTATCCTCAGTTAAACAATAATCAATGTATTTATATCGTTGATAATGTGATAAATGCTGTAAATTCAGTTATATCAAATGGATAGTATTAGATTTTTTGATTTTGTATTTGCTTTAATAGGAATTATCATTTTATCACCACTATTCATTATTATAGCTCTTTGTATAAAATGTACATCTAAGGGTTCTGTTTTTTTTAAACAAACAAGGGTTGGTAAAAATAATATAGATTTTAAACTCTATAAGTTTAGGTCAATGTATGTTCAAGCAGAAACAAAAGGTCAATTAACTGTTGGAGGAAGAGATAATAGAATTACAACTGTAGGATATTATCTTAGAAAATTTAAGTTAGATGAATTGCCACAGTTTTTAAATGTATTATTTGGAGAAATGAGTTTCGTTGGCCCAAGACCAGAAGTAAGAAAATATGTAAATTATTATACCGCTGAACAATTACAAGTATTAAATGTTTTACCAGGAATTACAGATTATGCTTCTATTGCTTTTAGAAACGAAAATGAACTATTAGCAAAGGCAGAAAACCCAGAAGAATATTACATACAATATATTTTACCTAAGAAAATTGAATTGAACAGAATGTTTATTGAACAAAGAACATTGAAAAATTATTTTTCAATTTTATGGAAAACAATTATTACATCGGTAAGAGGAAAATAAAGTATAAATATTAAATAATGTATATTTTATAATGCAACTATTGATTGATTATTAGCATCTTATAAATAAATGGCTATTATAGAATAAATTGTTGAATGTTATATAATGATAATTAAATATCTTTGCATAGCAATAAATCAACAATCCATCATTCTCGATTAGCCTTTATAAAAAGAGCAACTTACTATATCCTTTGAAAACAAAAATTTAATCTTAGTATAATTGTGAAAAAGTTTAGAAAATTTTTACTGAAGAATAGAATTGCACCAAAGTGGGCTGTTTTTGGATTGGATATGTTGATTGCATGCTTTGCAATTATTTATGCAAATTATTTACGCTTCAATTTTGATTTTTCTCTTATAACTACAGCAGATTTAGTTGACGATATAATTGTTGTTGTAGCAACAAACTCAATTTTATTTTATGCTTTTAAAACCTATTATGGAATTATAAGATTCTCAGGTTTTCAGGAAGCATTTAGAAGTGTAGCTGCAATATTTTATTCATTTCTCATAATGTTAGTTATTAATATAGTGCTAAGTTTAATGCACTATACTCAAATAACGCCAATTTCTGTTTTATTTATTTATTTTTTCATTTCATCATTTTTATTATTTGGATACAGGCTCTTAGTTAAACATTTATATAGCATTAGTGTAAATAATGAAGAAAATGCACATGTTGTAATTTATGGTGCAGGACAAAATGGATCTGTTTTAAAGAAAACAATAGAACAAACATCTAACAATAGATATAAAATAATTGCTTTTATTGATGATGATGAAAACTTAGTTGGTAAATCTATAGATACAATTAAAATTTTACCTTTTAATCAATTAAGTACTGTTATAAAAAGTTGGCAAATAAAAACATTGTTTTTTGCTAAACAAGATTTTGATTTAGATGAAAAAAATAAAGTAGTTGATTTTTGTTTAGAAAATAATATTAAGGTATTGAATATCCCTCCAATGAAGGAATGGATTCAAGGACACTTAAACGTAAATCAATTAAAAGAAGTAAAAATTGAAGAACTATTAGGTCGTAAACAAATAAGTCTTAAAAACGAACATGTTATTAATCACCTAAGAGATAAAAAAATTCTTATTACTGGAGCTGCAGGCTCAATAGGTAGTGAATTAGCAAGACAAATAGCCTGCGTTTATCCATCTTCATTAATTATTTGCGATCAAACTGAAACTGGTTTATACGAATTAGAATATGAATTACAACAAAAATTTAGCTTAGGTAATGCACTAAAAGTTTATTTAGGTGATGTGAAAGATGAAAGTTCAATGCGTAACCTTTTCACTTATTATACACCAGAAGTTGTATTTCATGCTGCAGCTTATAAACATGTACCAATGATGGAAAATCATCCATCAGAAGCTATTAGAAATAATGTATTAGGTACAAAGATTATTGCAGATTTATCGGAAGAATTTGGTGTTGAAAAAATGGTTTTAGTTTCTACAGATAAAGCCATCAACCCAACTAATGTAATGGGTGCTTCAAAAAGAATTGCAGAAATTTATTGTCAATCATTACATAAAAGAGAAGAATTGCCTGTGTGGGATGAAGGTATTGTGCAAATGAAAGCTAATAATAAACGTACTCGTTTTATTACTACAAGATTTGGAAATGTATTAGGTTCAAATGGTTCGGTAATTCCAAGATTTCAAGAACAAATTGCAAATGGTGGACCTGTTACTGTAACTCATCCAGATATTATTAGATATTTTATGACCATACCTGAAGCTTGCTCTTTAGTACTTGAAGCAGGAACTCTTGGACATGGTGGTGAAGTATTTTTATTTGATATGGGCGAACCAATGAAAATTTTAGACCTTGCTAAAAAGATGATAAGATTGGCTGGCTTAATTCCAGGAAAAGATATTGAGCTTCGTTTTACAGGATTAAGACCAGGTGAAAAATTATTTGAAGAATTATTAAATAAAGAAGAAGAAGTAATTCCTACACACAATAAAAAAATACTTATTGCAAAAGTTATTGAATATGACTTTGCAAAAGTTTCTGAAAGTATAAATATACTTATTGAACTTGCTAAAGAAAATAAAGATGAAGCTGTTGTAAAACAAATGAAACGTATTGTTCCAGAATACATCAGCAATAATTCTATTTACGAAAGCATAGATGCTCAAATGTTCAAACCTTTATATTCTGCAACAAGGTAATATTATCTATCAATGTTTGGTTTCTTAAAAAAGTCTCAGGCAAGTCCTGACCTTTCATTTATTGGTGCAGATATGCACTCTCATTTATTGCCTAATTTAGATGATGGTTCTAAATCAATGGAAGATACTTTGCATTTTATTCAAGAGTTAAACAAACTTGGTTATGAAAAATTAATTTGTACACCACATATTCTTTCATCTGTTCATCCTAATACGCCACAAACAATTTTACCACGATTAGCAGAAGTACAACAAGCCTTACATGAAAATAATATTAAAGTAAAAGTTGAAGCTGCTGCTGAGTATATGGTTGATTACGATTTTGAACAACTCTTAAAAAGTGGTGACGAATTACTCACTTTTGGTAAAAATTTTATCTTAATTGAAATGTCTTATTTAGCACCATCACCTAATATAGGACAAGTAATTTTTGACCTTCGATTAAGAGGATTACAACCCATTATTGCACATCCAGAAAGATATAATTATTATCATCATCAATTTAATCAATACAAAGTATTTAAAGACAAAGGTTGTTGGCTACAAGTAAATTTATTATCTCTTGCAGGTTATTATGGAAAGCCAATTAAAAAAGTTGCAGAAAAATTAATTGCAGAAGGAATGATTGATTTAATTGGTACAGATATGCACCATATCAATCACTTAAATGCAACAAAACAATTAGCTTTAGACCCAAAGTTTTATAAGATTTTAAAAGATACTCCACTAAAAAACAGAATGTTTATTGATTAAACAAAAGCAATTCTTTGCTATTCAAAAACACCAACTTTTATCTTCATTACTCTTCTCTAAAAGAATCTATTAGTACAAAACCTACAAAGAACAATGCTATAATTACAAGAGATACTCAGCAGAAACTGCTCATCTTACTTTTGATAATACCTTGTTATGCAATGCTATGTTATAATTTATATCTTTTTAGCGAGTTTTCAAAAGTAGAAGATTTTACAAAGTTTTGTTTTTGTTTGTTCACTTGAATGATTTCTAAAAATCCTAATTCAACCAACGATTTTAAATCTGTTCTTGCTGTATAATTTGATATATTAAATCTTGATTCAATTTCTTTAGCATTCAGAATTCTATCAGAGTCATCGTGTACTATTTTTAATATTTGTGCCATTCTATCATTTACTCCTGGTATTTTCATAAACTTCGCTGCTTGGAATACTTCTTTTTGTTTGCGATTGATGTAATCTTTTAATGCATAAAATGCTTTTTCCATTGTTTTGATATGATAAGAAATAAAATAAGTCAAATCATTTTCATCTATTTCAGTGTATAGATATGCTTTTTCATATTGAGACTTTGTATCTTTAATAATTCTTGAAATAGATAAATATTCTGTTAACCAATATCCTTTTTTAAGCATATACCAATAAAATACAGCTCTTGCAGTTCGACCATTTCCATCTGTAAAAGGATGTATCCATCCAATCATAAAATGAATAATACAACCTTTAATTATTGGATGAATAAATTCTTCACTCTCGGTATTAAAAAATATACATAAATCACTTATTAGCCTTTTAATGTTTGATTGTAAAGGTGGTGTATAGACTATTTCACTTTTAGCATAATTTACTACTCTTACATCGTCATTATCTCTGAATGTACCTTCATCTTCTGTATCTTCTAATGTACTATTTGTTATTAGTTTATGAATGTATAATAAATTTTCTGCAGTCAAATCCTCATTTTTATGTTGAACAATATATTTCATAGTAATGAAATTGTTCAAAATCATTTGTTCAGATTTATTTTTAGGTTTTTTGTTTTGCTGAATCATTTCTTTAGCTTTTTTTCTAGTAGTTATAGCCCCTTCCATTTGACTACTGGAAATAGCCTCTTCCATTATAGAACTAATAATAAACTTCGTCTTACCAGTTTCTGCAATACCTATATTACTTCCTAATGTTCCACCAATATGCATATCAAATTGATGCAAGGATTTTTGAATATAATCTGTTATTATATAGTAAAAATTATGAAAATGGAAGCTGACTTTTTTGCTCCTCAAAAATCGAAACTGTTTTACTGCACTCCACAGTTCCAATGGTGAACAATCTTTTGCTTTATATTTTATTTTATCCCAATATAAATACTCATCTTGTATTTTTTGTAGATTTCCATTCATCTGAAGCTTAACCATTAATGGAATTGTTTGGTCGTTTTTTTCTATTTGAGGTGCTTGTTCTATCATTTATTCAAAAGAATTATAATATCCAAAAATAAATAAAAACCACGAGATTTTATTAAAATCTCGTGGTTTTTAATGGTTGATGATTTTAAAATACTGATACTTAATGATTTGGATACTTTGTGGAGTAGCGACTTATCCACTAAATTTCAATAGAAGAATGAAATGTATAGTCCTAAAAGTTGATAGTTTTTTATAATCTCTGTTTTATAATAGGCAAAATATCATTCTTCCAAGTAGTAAAATGATTATTCAAAATTTGTTTTCTTGCTTCACCAACTAGCCATAAATAAAAAGATAAATTTTGTAAACTGGCTAATTGCAATCCTAAAATTTCATTAGCAGCAAATAGATGTCTTAAATATGCTTTAGAATAATAATTACTTATTTCAGAAGGTAAATTTTTATCAATGGGCGAAAAATCTTTAGCCCATTTTTTATTTTTAATATTGATTACACCTTCTGTAGTAAAAATCATTCCATTTCTTCCATTACGTGTAGGCATTACACAATCAAACATATCAATACCGTGAGAGATACATTCTAAAATATCCCAAGGAGTTCCTACACCCATTAAATAACGAGGTTTTAGTTCAGGCAAATTTGCACAACAAAATTCTGTAAACTCATACATCATTTCCATTGGTTCACCTACACTTAAGCCACCAATTGCATTACCTACTGCATTAACACTACTAATAAATTCGCAAGAAACTTTTCTTAAATCTTTATAAGCACCACCTTGAACAATAGGAAATAAATTTTGTGTATAACCATATTTATCAGGTGTTTCAGCCAATCTGTTTACACATCTTTGCAACCAGCGATGAGTTAGTTCCATACTTTTTTTTGCATAAGCATATTCACTTGGATAAGGAGGACATTCATCAAAAGCCATAATAATATCAGCCCCAATACTTCTTTGAATATCCATTACTTTTTCTGGTGTAAATAAATGTCTGCTTCCATCAATATGACTTTGAAATAAAACACCTTCTTCTGTAATTTTTCTGTTAGTAGCTAAAGAAAAAACTTGGTATCCACCACTATCTGTAAGTATGGGTTTATGCCACCCATTAAATTTATGTAAGCCACCAGCAGCCTCTAATACATCAATACCTGGTCTTAAATATAAATGATAAGTATTGCCAAGAATAATTTGTGCTTTTACATCTATATTTAATTGTTGTTGAGTAACAGCTTTAACACTACCCACTGTACCAACAGGCATAAAAATGGGCGTTAAAATTTCTCCATGTTCTGTGATAATTTTTCCTGCTCTTGCCTTTTCTTCTTGTTGCTCTATGATAAAACTTAATGCAGACATAAGTTGGCAAAAGTAATGGTTTCAATAAAAATGATTTTAGTTGAATAGTAAATAATTGCTATACTTATTCATTAAACCAAATTAAGCTATAGAATCATAAACAGCTTCATTAATACGAAAACTAATTTATTTTCCTAATGCAAAATCTGGATTCAATAGCATTAACTTCACTTGATTGCTTCGGGCAAAAGCCCTCGCAAAGACGATAAAGAAAGGCGTACAAGATATCTGTCAGTAACGAAATAATCCTTCTCATCGTCATTGCGGGTCATAGACGAAGCAATCTTCAACCCAAATTAAGTGATAGATGCATAAACAGTCTCACTAATACGAAAACCAATTTATATTCCTAACGCAAAATCTGGGTTAAAAATGAAAAGGTTAATTTTGCAACTATAAAATGTATAATCTTATGTCAGATGTTTTTAAAACTTGTCCTCAATGTAGTAGTGAATATGGTTATGAAGTAAATGAAACAACTTATGCTTGTCCTGAATGTGGCAATGAATGGAACCCTAATGAAATAATAGATGATGATAAATTAATAGTAAAAGATGCAAATGGTCATTTATTAAATAATGGTGATACAGTAATTGTTGTTAAAGATTTACCTGTAAAAGGAGCACCAAAACCATTAAGAGCAGGAACTAAAGTAAAAAACATCAGACTTACAGAAGGAGATCATAACATTAGTTGTAAAATTGATGGCTTTGGAGCAATGGCATTAAAATCTGAATATGTAAAAAAGGTTTAGATTAATTTTTGATATAAAGTAAAACCTTTTTATTCAAACTCCATCGCTATGGTTCGTGTCTTCACGAACCATTTTTAAAATATTAAAATCAAATTATTTTATCGTTGTATAGGTAATTAACTTTATGCTTAATTTAATTTTAAGCTAATTGTATATGCAGAATGATAGCTATTTTGAGTATCAACGAGAAATCTTTTATTGAAACAGGCAATATTTATTTTTGGACTGCAACAATAAACAAATGGTATCATTTACTTGAGAATGATGATTTGAAAAAAATTATTTTAAACTCTTTACAATACCTATCAGATGAAAGTAAAATTTCTGTTTATGGTTTTGTAATAATGCCAAATCATGTTCATTTAATATGGAAAATGAATTCATTAAACCGAAAAGAAAAAGCTTACATTTCTTTTCTAAAATATACCTCACATTTATTTAAAAAGTATTTACAAGAAAACGACCCATTAATTTTAAAACAGTTTAAAGTTGATGCAAAAAATAAGGAATATAAATTTTGGCAAAGGGATTCCTTGGCTTTTCAACTAACTAAAAGAGAAACAGCAATTCAAAAGTTAGAATATATACATAATAATCCTGTAAGTAAGAAGTGGATGCTTGCTGAAGATAGAGAATCTTATTTTTACTCTTCTGCAAAATTTTATGCATCAGGAATTAGTGAGTTTCCTTTTTTAGAGCATATTATGGATGTGTTTTAGAAAAATATTTTTTTAAATTAATTTGGTTCGTGAAGACACGAACCAAGGCATCGGTATTGGGCATAATTTCAAATAAAATCTTTTTATACAAACTCAAATCCAATATCTCTTCTAAAATACATTCCTTCAAAAGAAATTTTTTGTAATGCAGTTGTAGATTTTTTTACAGCTTCTGTAATACTTGAACCTTGTGATGTTACAGCAAGTACACGACCACCATTTGTTACAATTATATCATTTTCTTTTTTTGTTCCTGCATGAAAAATAATGCTATCAACTTGTTGTAATTCGTTATTAAAATAAATGGGAAAATTCTTTTTATATTTACTTGGGTAACCACCACTTACAGCCATTACAGTTGCAAAAAAACCTTCATTATATTCAATAGTTATATTTTGTAAATTATTTTTTCCCACTGCAACAAAAAGTGCTACTAAATCATTTTTTAATCTTGGCATTACAACTTCTGTTTCAGGGTCTCCCATTCTACAATTATATTCTATAACATAAGGTTCTCCTTGTACATTCATTAATCCAAAAAATATAAAACCATTATACACTAAATTTTCATCTTGTAATCCTTTGATAGTAGGCTTAATAATTTTTTCTTCAACCTTTTGCATAAAACTATTGTTCATAAAAGGTACAGGAGTTACACAACCCATACCACCAGTGTTTAAGCCTGTTTCAGCTTCTCCAATTCTTTTATAATCTTTTGCATGACCAATAATAGAATAGTTTTTCCCATTGGTTAAAACAAAAACACTTACTTCAATTCCATGTAAAAATTGTTCAATAACAACTTTATCAGAGGCTGCTCCAAATTGTTGATGAAGAATCATATCTTCAAAAGTTTGTAAAGCTTCATTTGTATTGTTACAAATAACTACACCTTTTCCTGCTGCTAAACCATCAGCTTTTAAAACAATAGGCAAACTATGTTGAAGAATATATTTTTTGCCTTCTTCAAAATTTGCTTTTGTAAATTCTTTATAAGAAGCAGTAGGAATATTATGTCGTTGCATAAAGCGTTTACTAAAACTTTTACTTCCTTCTAATTGTGCAGCTTTAGCAGATGGAGCTATAACAATAATATTTTTTAAAGTTTCATCATTTTTATAGAAATCAAATATGCCCTTTACCAAAGGCTCTTCAGGTCCAACAACAACCATATTAATTTGGTTTGCTTCGCAAAATTGTTTTTGAGTATTAAAATCATTTACATCAATTTGTACATTTTCTCCTACTAAATAAGTACCAGCATTACCAGGTGCAATAAATAAATTCTTACACAAAGTACTTTGCTTCATTTTCCATGCAAGAGCATGTTCTCTACCACCACTACCTAATAATAGAATATTCATAATAACAAATTAAAATAAGACGAAAGTAGCTGTGATTTTTTAAAAGATATTTTCAAATTGTTCACTATAACCACATTATTAAAAATTTTTTTGTTTATGATATAAATATTTCTACTTATTTTCAACCCTTTAAAATTAAAATCTAACGAAAATTAAAAGTATATGAGTCAAACTACTGCACAGTCTTCATCACATCCTAAGGGTTTATGGATATTATTTGGAACAGAAATGTGGGAGCGTTTTAGCTACTATGGTATGCGTGCCATTTTTGTTTTATTTATGACCAAAGCTTTATTATTTGATAAGGCATTAGGCTCTCAAATTTATGGTAGCTACACAGGTCTTGTTTATTTAACTCCATTGCTTGGTGGATATATGGCAGATCGTTATTGGGGTAATAGAAAATCAATTATTGTAGGAGGCCTTTTAATGGCATTAGGCCAGTTTTTTATGTTTCTTTCTGGTAGCTTTCATACTGAGCCAATAGCACCAATGTTAATGTTTGTTGGATTGGGATTTTTAATTTTAGGAAATGGCTTTTTCAAGCCAAATATTTCTACTATGGTAGGACAACTTTATCCTCAAGGTGATAAACGTGTTGATTCTGCTTTTACTATATTTTATATGGGTATTAATTTAGGTGCATTCTTTGCTCCTTTGGTTACTGGCTATCTTGGAGATACTGGAAATCCTGATGACTTTAAATGGGGCTTTTTAGCAGCTTGTGTTGGTATGTTATTAAGTGTGATATTTTTTGTTGCTTTAAAAAATAAATATATTGTTACACCAGAAGGTGAGCAAATTGGTTCTAAACCAAATATGGAAAGAAAAGAAATTGAAACTAATACTGAAGTAGCCAGTAAGAAAATTGATATGAAACAAATATTAATTTGGGTAGGTGTACTTATTGTGTTATTTAATGTGTTTTTCTTTGCATTGGATTTGGATTTAATTGGCACGTTTATTTTCTCTTTAACTATTGTAGCTCCTGGATTTATTATATCTGATCCAAGCTTAACAAAGCATGAAAAAGATAAAATTTGGGTAATATATATTTCTGCTTTTTTTGTTATTTTCTTTTGGGCTGCATTTGAACAAGCTGGAGCATCTTTAACCTATTTTGCAGAAGAGCAAACAGATAGAAATTTGTTTGGAAAAGTAGTACCTGCTTCTTTTTTTCAAAGTATTAATGCTGTTGCTATAGTAATTTTTGCTCCAATATTTGTTTGGATTTGGGGAGGACTTGGTAAACGAAATTTGGAACCTGCTTCTCCATTTAAACAAGCTTTAGGGTTATTTTTATTGGCAATGGGTTATTTAGTTATTGCCTTTGGTGTAAAAGGAATTGACCCAAGTACTAAAGTTTCTATGGGTTGGTTAATTAGTTTATATACCATTCACACTTATGGAGAGTTATGCTTATCGCCTATAGGATTGTCAATGGTTAATAAATTATCACCTGCACGTTTAGCATCTTTATTAATGGGTGTTTGGTTTCTATCAACTGCATCTGCAAATAAATTTGCAGGAACATTAAGTTCTCTTTATCCTGAAGAGGTGAAAGTTGATAGAACAATAGATAATGGAATTGATGTAACACAATTGGATAAGTTAGCTACATTTAAACTTAATGATTCTGTTTGGAATGCTAACCCAAAGGATAACTCATTAATTCCATTGGTTAATATTCAAACCACAAAATCTTTAACTAATAATAAAGTTGATAGTATTATTTCTATTGATGCTACTAATAATACAGCTAAAGTGAGTAATTTTCATTTGAAGCTTATTAAAATCAATAACAAAAATTTTGATAGAGCAGTAGTAATAGATAATGGAGCTAAATTAATTACTCAAGAAACAACAGAAAGAGTAAAAGATAAAGTACCTGTAAAAGAAACCAAATTACAGGTCTGGAATCTGCATCCTGAAAAACCAAGTTTTCTTGGCTTTAAAATAGAAAGTTTATACAATTTCTTTATGGTATTTGTGTTTATGGCAGGTGCCTCTTCTATCATCTTATTTTTCTTAAGTAAGAGATTATTAAAGATGATGCATGGAATAAGATAATAAAAGGTTGTTACATATTTTGAAGCGGTGTAAATGCACCGCTTTTTTTAAAAAATTAATCCTAAACTTTATGTGGAAGAAACATCCTAAAGCTTTACCATTTTTATTTTTTTCTGAAATGTGGGAACGTTTCGGATATTATTTAATGATTGGCATTTTTACACTTTATCTTAAAGATGTAAAAGCAGGCTTTGCAATGACAGAAGCTGAAAGTGCTGATTTATATGGAACTTTTATTGCTCTTGTTTTTCTTACTCCATTTTTAGGAGGCTTAATTGCTGATAGATATTGGGGCTACAGAAAATCTATCATTATTGGAGGGTTATTAATGGGTGCTGGTTATTGCTTAATGAGTGTTCATAGTCTTCCTGTATTATATGTAAGTATGACATTGGTTATTGTTGGTAATGGATTTTTTAAACCCAATATTTCTACCTTATTGGGCAACGTTTATACAACGCCACAATACAATCATCAAAAAGATGAAGGCTACAATATTTTTTATATGGGCATTAACATTGGAGCATTTGTTTGTAATTTTTTTGGTGCTGTTTTATATAATATGCTTGGCTGGGGTTATGCTTTTGCTGCAGCAGGAATTGGTATGTTTATAGGGGTAATTATTTTTGTAATTGGTACAAAACATTATGCAGCTTTTGATATAAAAAAAGGTGTGAGAGATGGAGATATGAGCATGGGAAAAATTACTGCCCTTATTTTATTGCCATCTATTTTAGCAGGTGTTGTAGGCTGGATTTTGCCAGGGAATATTTTTGGTAGCGATTCTACCGATGCATTCATTTTTGCTTGTGTGCCTGTAATTATTTTTTATGCCTCTTTATATTTTAAAGCTGATGAAGATGAGAAAGCTCCAATAGGTGTACTACTAACCATTTTTGCTGTTGTAGTAATGTTTTGGGCTGTATTTAAACAAAATGGAACAGCTCTAAATACTTGGGCAGATAGATATACTGATAGATCCGTTTCTGGCAATACTGAAAGTATATTTAATGCAGTAAAACTTACTCAAACATTAGAGTATAAAAAAGATTCTGTACCTAAATATGATCATTTTTTTAGGCTACAAAAAGAAAATGGAAAAGTAATAAAAGAATATAATTATCCTGTTTATTTTAGAAATGATGTTCAAACTAAAATGCAAACAGAAGGTGGTACATTGAGTGTTTGGTCAACCAACCTTAGTCAAAGTATTAACCCTGCTTGGGTAATACTTTTAACACCATTAGTTGTAGCATTTTTTACTTGGCTAAGAGGAAGAAAAAAAGAACCAAGTACACCAACAAAAATAGCCTTTGGTTTATTTATTTCTGCACTCTCTGTTTTAGTAATGATTGCTGCTGTAAAAGCAGGCAATAATGGAGCAGAGAAAGTAAGTGTTTGGTGGTTGATGGGAAGTTATGGAGTGATAACAGTTGGAGAATTATTGTTAAGCCCAATGGGTTTATCATTAGTCTCAAAACTAAGCCCTGTGCGTATTACATCATTAATGATGGGAGGTTGGTTTTTATCAACATCAATTGGCAATAAGCTTTCAGGAGTATTAGCAAGTATGTGGGATACTTACGAAAATAAAGCAAACTTTTTTTGGTTAAATTTTGTACTGCTTATGGCTTCTGCTGCATTATTATTTTTAATGTTGAAGAAGTTGAATAAAGTAATGAAAGAAAGAGGTATTAGTTAAATGAAAACATTTATTTCCATAAAGGCAAAATAAATTTCTTCATTAAAAATGAGGCTAATTGTTTGTCGTAAAAATTTTTACCACATTGCTTTACCCATTTAATACCAGCAATAGCATTGGTTAAAAATATTTCTTGTGCTTGTGCTAAATCTTCAATAGTAATTGCTGTTTCTTGCACAGTTATACTTTCTTTTTTTAAACAGGATAATAAATATTTTCTCATCACACCATTTATACATCCTTCTGTTAATGCTGGTGTTTGTACAATACCATTTTTTACAATCCAAATATTTGCAATGGTTGTATCTGCAATTTGGTTATTAGCATTTATAATTATTGCATCGTTTAAGTTGTGTTGCTTTGCCCATAAAGCTGCCATTGTGTAAGGCAAATAATTATTGCTTTTGATATGAGAATATTTATCAACAGTTTTTCTTACATCTTTACAAATATCAATTATTAAGCCTTCTTTATTTAATTGATGTTGAGAAAAATCTATTGCAGATGTTTGTATAATATAATTGGGTAAATAATTTTCAGCATTATACAAATCTCCATCACTTCTAAAAATATTTACACGAACTCTTGCATAATTAATGTGATTGTTTTTTGATGCAACAGTCAATATTTTTTCTTCTAAAAATGCTGTATTAAAAAAAGGTTGTTGTTCAAATTGCAGTTGTTGCAACGAAGAAAATAATCTTTCAAAATGTAGCTCTTTCAAAATAATTTTTCCATGAACTATTTTCATCGTTTCAAAAAAACCATCACCATAACGTAAGCCTCTGTTATTAGCAGTAACCAATGGTATTTGTTCATCTATAAAATTTCCATTAAAACAAATAATGTTTGTTGTATTCATTATTGCAATATTCAATTTAAAAATTCTTTCATAAAAATAAACTTAATTCATACTTATTTTTGTTTAAAGAAGTAAAGTATTTTCACAAGTTGCATTAGCTTCTTTTAATTAATTATTTATGGAACAAGAACAACACTACAAAGTTAATCGTTATATTTTCCTTGCTTGTATAATAGTATTTGCCATTTTATTATTGTATAGTTTATCAGAATTTTTAACAGCTTTTTTAGGTGCTGTAATTCTTTATGTTTTAAGTAAGCCAGCAATGATTTGGCTTGTAGAAAAAAAGAAATGGAAAAAATCTCTTGCAGCTATTGTATTAATTGTGGTTTCTTTTTTTATTTTCTTATTACCTGTAATATTTGCAGGCAGTTTATTGTATAAAGAAATTAGTATAGTGGTAAGCAACCCATCTATCATTATTGAACCATTGAAAGATATTGATGCACTGCTAAAGGATAGATTGCATTTTACATTATTATCAACGCAAAACCTTGAAAAAATACAGTCATTTGCTGGGCAATCTTTGTCAATAGTGTTGAATACTGGTCTTAACTTTTTTACCAATATTACCATGATGTATTTCTTTTTATATTTTTTAATGGTAAACATCAATAAAATTGAAAAAGGAGTAGAGCAATACCTTCCATTTAACAACGATTCTGTAAAACTTTTTGGCAACGAATTAGTAGCACAAACTATTAGCAATGCAATTGGTATTCCTTTAATTGCAGTTATTCATGGGTTATTAGGTTTTATTGCTTATTTGATTGCTGGTATAGACCAAGCAGGATTTTTAGGAGTAGTTACAGCTTTTGCATCTGTTGTTCCTGTTGTTGGAACAGCTTTGGTTTGGGTGCCTGTTAGTATTTTTTTATTTATTAATGGAGCTACAGGTTATGGTATTTTTATTTTAGCTTGGGGTATAATTGTTATTGGTTTAAGCGATAATTTAATTAGATTTTTATTAGCTAAAAAAATGGCAGATGTACACCCTATTGTTACAGTTCTTGGAATTATTTTAGGCTTAAAATATTTTGGTATTACAGGTTTAATTTTTGGTCCACTATTAATTTCTTATTTTCTTATTTTACTAAAAATATATTATACACAATATCAACAACCAACACAAGAAAAAAGAAAAGAGAAAAGTATTTTACCATCTTATCTAAAAATTCCACTACAACTAAAGAAAAAGAAATAAACAATTATTTACCTTATAATAACAATACTTATTTTGTTAAATAAATATTATCTTCCCTTTCTTTTAAAGATATACTTAATTACAATATTTTTACATTTAGGAAAAGGTAAGATTAAACCATATTTATCTATTTAATTCAGAAGAAAAATTTTTAAATGAAGTTTTTAATCAAAATTATTTATAGCATATTCTCTTTGTTTTTACTTGTAAATTCTGCTAAATCGCAGTTTAGAAAATATTCCAATGAATTTTTAAACATTGGGGCAGGTGCAAGAAGTTTAGGAATGGGAAGTGTACAAGTAGCATCTGTAAATGATGCAACTGCAGGTTATTGGAATCCTGCTGGTTTGGTATATGTAAAAAATCATCCTTCAATTTCCGTTATGCATGCTGAATATTTTGCAGGAATTGGTAAATACGATTTTGGTGCTCTTGCACTACCATCAAAAAATGGAAATAGAACTTTAGCAATTAGTTTTATGCGTTTTGCTGTAGATGATATTCCTAATACTTTATTTTTAGTAGAGCCAGATGGGTCTCTTAATTATAATAATATTACAAGTTTCTCTTCTGCTGATTATGCAGTTTTATTAAGCTATTCTCAAATAGCTAAGCAAACAGATAATTTGTTTATTAGTTATGGAGGTAATGCAAAAATTATTCATCGTAGTGTTGGAAGTTTTGCAAAAGCTTGGGGTTTTGGATTAGATGCTGGTATTCAAATTAAAAAAGATAAATGGTTATTTGGTGCAACAATTAGAGATGTAACTACTACATTCAATGCTTGGTCATTTACTTTTTCTGATAGAGAAAAAGAAATTTTATACTTAACTAATAATGATATTCCAACAAAAAGTACAGAAATGACAGCACCAAGATTAATTGCTGCTGCAGCTCGTAATTTTAAAATTAATAGTAAAATAAATTTACTTGCAGAAGCCAATTTACATTTCACTTTTGATGGAAAAAGAAATACATTAATTAGCACTAATCCTATAAGTATAGATCCTAATATTGGTGTTGAGGCAAGTATTAATAACAATATTTTTTTAAGAGCTGGAGCATCTAATTTTCAAAAAGCATTAAAAGATGGTGATACAACCAATCAAAAAAAAGTATGGATTTTTCAACCAAGTTTTGGAGCAGGATTTAAGTTTGGTAATGTTGGTATTGATTATGCTTTTACTAATCTTACCAATCAATCAAACCCTTTATATACACATATTTTTAGTTTAAGAATTGATTTAGTAAAAAAAGAAAAATAAAAGAATAATAAAAAAATTATTCATAATTATTGATGTGATGAAGAATATAAAATTATACAAATTATTGTTGTGCTTATTGATGAGTTCATCTTACTTATTACATGCACAATCTTTTAATAATGAGTGGATTGATTTTAATAAAACTTATTACAAGTTTAAAGTTGGTGCAACAGGTTTGTATCGTATCCATCAAACTGCATTACCAGCTTCTATAAAAAATTCTCCTGCTGAACATTTTCAACTTTGGAGAAATGGTGTACAAATTCCTTTATATACAAGTGTTGCTACAGGAGTTTTACCTAATAATGGTTACATAGAATTTTGGGCAGAAAAAAATGATGGAAAACCAGATAAAGTTTTATACAGAGATCCTTCATTTCAACTATCAGATAAAATAAGTTTACAAACAGATACTGCTGTTTTTTTTCTTACTATCAATCCTATTGTTTCACAAAACTTTCGTTATACACTTGGTTCAAACAATGTTGCAGGAAATAGTTTGCCACCTGAAACATATTTTACTTACACACAAAGATTTGATTTTAAAGATATCATTCACAGAGGTTATGGGCAAAATGCAGGAGAAAGAGTTACTTCATCATCTTATGATGTAGGAGAGGGCTGGGGTACAAGAGAAATTGTTGCAGGAGATCCTTATACATTTTCAATAAATAATTTATATCCAAATACAACTGCACCTGCTGCAACTTTATCAATGGCTGTAGATGGCGTAGCATATCAATCAAGAAATGTTTCTTTAAAATTTAATGGCACAGCTTATATCAATAATCAACCATTAGTTAATCAACAAACTGCTGTTTTTAATGCTACTGTTCCTGCAAATGCAATAAACAATGCAACAAATAATTTTAGTATAGAAGCAGATAATGGCAACAGAATGTATGCAGCTTATGTATTATTAAAATATTCAAGACTATTCAATTTTGCTAATACTACTGCTTTTAATTTTTCATTAGCAGCAAGTTCAAATCCTTTAGGAACTTATATTGAAATAACTAATTTTAATAGCACTGCAACACCTGTGTTATACGACTTAACAAATAGTGTAAGATATGTTGCAGAAGTTTCTGGTGGTTTAATCAAATTTGCTTTGCCTTTTTCAGCTACTTCAAGAGATTTTGTTTTAGTAAGTCAGGATGATGCTGCAATAAATAGTGTTAATACTTTGCAGAGTAAAACTTTCATCAATTTTTCTCAAGCAGCTAATCAAGGAAATTATTTAATTGTATCAAACAAATTAGCTGGTATAAATAGTGGCGAAGCAGTTGATTTATATCGTCAATACAGAGCAAGTGCAGCAGGCGGAAATTTTAATGCAAAAATTTATGATATAGATGAGTTAGTAGATCAGTTTGCTTATGGTATTAAAAAACATCCATTAAGCGTTAAGAATTTTGTACGTTTTGCAAAACAAAATTTTACAACAAATCCTACACACATTTTTATTATTGGAAAAGCAGTTGCTTATGATGAATATGCAATGAATGAAAGTAATAGCCTTGTAGATAAATTAAATCTTGTACCAACATTTGGTTGGCCTGCCTCTGATGCTTTACTTGTTTCAGAAGGCATTAACCCATCTCCTTTATTGATGGTTGGCAGATTATCTGCAATTAATCAGCAAGAGGTAAATATGTATTTACAAAAAGTACAACAGTATGAACAGCAAGCTGCTAGTAGTGTTCAAAATGTTGCAAATAAATTTTGGCAAAAACAATTTGTACATGTTGCAGGAAGCAATGATCCAAACATTGAACCACTACTTATAACTTATTTGAATGGTTATAAAAATATTATTAAAGATACTTTGTTTGGAGGTGTTGTAGCAGATTTTAATACTGTAGCAACAGGAGGAGGTGCAACACCTGAAGCAGTTAATTTACTTAAAAATTATTTTGCTAATGGTATTGCTATGCTTACTTATTTTGGTCATAGTGCTGCTACACAATTAGATTATAATTTAAATAGCCCTTATGATTATAATAATCCAGGAAAATACCCAATGTTTTTATTGAATGGTTGTAATGCTGGTAACTTCTTTGATTTTGATATTTCTCGTTTGGGCAATATTACTTCCTTAGCAGAGAAATTTGTTTTTGCAGAACAACGTGGCACTATTGGTGTAATTGCAAGTTCTCATTTTGGATTAACAGGCCATTTGAATACATACTCTTCTACATTTTATCAATCATTAAGAAATACATCAAGCTATAATAATTATGTAGGAAGAAATATGCTTGATGCAATGGCTCCATTTCCTGCAAATGATTTCTTTGCAAGAATGCATGCAGAGCAATTTGTTCTTCATGGAGACCCAGCCATTAAAATTTATGCAGCTAATAAACCAGATTTTGCTGTTGAAGAACCTTATGTAACTATTAATCCATCTGTTGTTTCTGTTGCTGATAATAAATTTTCTTTTAAAACAAAAATATTTAATCTTGGAAAAGCACAAGCTTCAAGAGCAGTTAATGGTGGCGATTCTTTACATGTAATTGTTAAATGGCAACATGGCGATGGAAGTATCAGTTATTTATTCAAAGGATTTTTAAAACCATCCATCAGAAGTATTGATTCTATTGCAATGGAAGTACCAATTTCTCCAATTAGAGATAAAGGAAATAACTGTATAACAATAATTGTAGATAGCTTAAATCAATACGATGAACTAAGCAAAACAAATAATATTACTAATAAATGTTTCTTCATTTTTGATGACGATATTAAACCAATTTATCCATACAATTTTTCAATCATCAATAACAATTCAGGGAAATTATATGCTTCTACTGCAAGCCCAATTGCTTTAGCTAAGGAGTACAGAATGGAAATTGATACAACAGAATTGTTTAATTCATCATTCAAGAAAACACAAAATATTATAAGTGTAGGCGGTGTTTTAGAATTTAATCCTTCTATTACTTATACAGATTCTACTGTATATTATTGGAGGGTTGCAGCAGTACCAACCTCAGGAGATTATAGATGGAATACTGCAAGCTTTATTTATTTAAGTGGTGCTGAGGCAGGTTATAATCAATCACATTTATACCAACATTTTAAAAGCGTTTTGCAAAGAATTAAATTAGATAGTAATTCAAGAAAATGGAATTTTGATTTAACTGCAACAAACTTAAATATCAGGCAAGGTGTTTATCCTTATTCTAATTATGATGCAGATTATTCTATCTCAAAAAATGGAAAATATGTTGTATCAAGTGGATGCTTAGGTTATTCAGTTCGTTGGACTTTGTTTGATCCTATTACAATGCGTCCTTATTATAATCAGGCAATACCTTCATTAGATTCTGTTGGTGCATCTGGAGGCTTTATGGGTAGCAGTAATCTAAATTGTAGCAAACCTGGCAGACAGTTTAATTTTGAATTTAGTTATAACTCTCTTGCTGATAGAAATATCATGAGAGATTTTATCAACTGGATACC
The DNA here is from genome assembly GCA_026931325.1 of Chitinophagales bacterium. Taxonomy (GTDB): domain Bacteria; phylum Bacteroidota; class Bacteroidia; order Chitinophagales; family Chitinophagaceae; genus UBA1930. The sequence goes on from JAIXLO010000071.1 coordinate 60,051, forward strand.
TAATAATGTAATTGCAGTTGCTCGTGTAAATTTAGATTTACCTTTTGATGCAAATCCTGTAAATGTATGGAAAGCTGATAGTATTGCAAACGGTAGCATTGCAAATACTTTGTATGGAAAATTTGTTCAAAATGGTTTTACAGATTTAGATTCTTTTTATTTTCCAAGAGCTTGGGTTTTTGCTTTTCAAAAAAATAATTCATCATTAGCACCTACATCTGCTTTTAGTTTTGATATACATGATGTAGCCAATCTTGATTTAATTATTTCTTCTACAGATACACTTGGTTATGTTACTTCTCCTTTATTAGGTCCTGCAAAACAATGGAAGCAATTAAAATGGAGAGGAAATTCTTTAGACAATAATGCTGGTGATGAAGCTTTAGTAGATATTATTGGTATTGATAATTCTGGTACAGAAACAGTTTTATTTAGTAACATTTCAACAACTCAACAAGATGTTGATATTACTTCTATTAATGCTACAAATTATCCGTATTTAAAATTAAAATTAAGTAATAAAGATGCTGTTCATCTTACACCATATCAATTAAAATATTGGCGTTTAATTGCAGATTTATTGCCTGAAGGTGCATTAGCTCGTAATGTTTATTATTCATTTAAAGATACTCTTGCAGCAGGAGAAATGTTGAATATTGGTATTGCTTTTAAAAATATTAGTAACTTAAATTTTACAGATAGTATTCAAGTAAATGCACTTATTACAAATAGTAATGGCATTACTACTCCTTTATCTATACCTAAACTAAAAAAGCCTTTAAATGCAGGAGATACAGCTACAGTTCGTTTAAATATTGATACCAAAAATTTTATAGGAAAGAATACTTTGTTTATAAATGTAAATCCTAATAATAATCCAGCAGAACAATATTTGTTTAATAATTTTATGTACAAAGATTTTTATGTTTCAGCAGATGTAATTGAACCAATTGTAGATGTAACATTTGATGGTGTACATATTTTAAGTGGAGATATTGTTTCAGCAAAACCATCTATACGAATTGAGTTAAGAGATGAATCTAAATTCTTAACATTAAACGATACTGCAGGTATTACTGTTCATCTTCGTTATCCTGATAATACAGTTAAGCGTTATAAATACGATTCAGATACCTTACGCTTTACACCTGCTTCTGTTGGTAATGAAAATAAAGCTATTGCAGATTTTTACCCAACCCTCACACAAGATGGAGAGTATGAATTAGCTGTTAGTGGTAAAGATAGAAGTGGTAATACTGCAGGTAAACAAGAATATAAAATAACATTTAATGTAAATAATAAACCTGCAATTTCAGATGTATTTAATTATCCTAATCCATTTACAACATCAACTGCATTTGTGTTTACATTAACGGGTAGTCAAATTCCTTCTAACATAAGAATACAAATACTTACAGTTACAGGAAAAATTGTAAAAGAAATAAATAAAGATGAATTAGGTCCAATACATATTGGTAAAAACATTACTGAATATAAATGGGATGGTACTGATATGTATGGTCAAAAATTAGCAAATGGTGTTTATTTATACAGAGTAATAACCAATCTTGATGGAAATAGTATAGAAAGATTTGAATTTAAAGATTCATTTGGAGATAAAATTTCTACAGATAAATACTTTAAAGCCGGCTATGGTAAAATGTATTTAATGCGTTAGAATAATTAACTAAGTTTTGCTAACGCATTTTCCAACATGCTGAACATTTCAGCTATTTCTTCTTTTTTGCAAGTGCCTATACTAAGTCTGTACCAAGCACTTTCTTTTGATGCACCAAAACAATAAAAAGGAACAATAGCCAATTTGGCTTCACTTAATAAATATGATGTTATATCTTCTTGTGTAGTTAAGATTTTTCCATCAGCCGTTTTTTTACCTACTAAATCTATTTTAATAGTAAGATAAATAGCTGCCTGTGGTGCAATAGCATCTACATGATAACCTTTATTTTTTAGGGCTATAAAACCGTTGTAAATATGTTGTAATCTGTATTCTAATTCATTGATATAAGTTTTTGTAAACTCTTTCAATGCAGATGTATTAACTAAAAATTTAGCAGTAGCTTTTTGCTCTGCTGTAGGAGCCCAAGCACCAACATGACTTAATATAGCTTTCATTTTTGTAATTAAATGAGAAGGTCCAATGCCCCAACCAACTCTTACTCCTGTTGCAGATAATGATTTTGAAATTCCACCAACAAACACTGTATAATTTCTCATTTCTGGTCTTAACAAAACTGGGTTATAGTGTTTAATATCTCCATAAGTTAAAGTCCAATACATTTGATCATACATCAAGTATAATTTTTTTTCATTCTCACCTCTGCTATTATTTTCTTCAATAATTAAATCACAAATTTTTTCAAGACTTTCTTTTGAAAGTGTTGTACCTGTAGGATTTTGAGGAGTACATAAACAAATAAGTGTAGCACCTTTAATATGTTTTGCTACATCTTCTACAAGAGGCATAAAATTATTTTCTGGCTTACAATCAATTAAACAATGTTCACCACCTGTTAAGTGAACATAGTGATTATTGTTCCAACTTGGTACACCATAAATTACTTTATCACCAGCATCAACTATAGCTCTAAAAGTAGCATAAATAATAGGTCTTCCTCCAGAGGCTACTTGTATTTCTGAAGTATTACATTCAAAGCCTTGCCATTCTTTTAAATAAAAAGCAATTGCTTTTCTTAAATCTAAAATACCTTCAGCAGTAGGATAATTTGTACTACCATTTTTATATTCTTCTACAATTAAATCTTCTAATAATTTTGGAATAGGAAAAATAGATGGATTAAAATCGCCAATAGTATAGTTGTATATTTTTTCTCCTTTATTAATTCGTTCACTTATAGCATTCCCTAATTTTACTATTTCACTACCAATTAATGTTTCTGCAAGTTTACTAAGCTTACTCATATAGCAATCGTTTTGTGTGAAGGTAAGTTATTGTATAAAAAATGACTAATAAATAAACCGACAATTTTTCAGTTTTTACCAAATTCATCAAATTTTAATAAAACATTTATGTTTCTATAACTGAATAATTTTATATCACATCTATTCAAATTTACATTTATCAACTTAAAGAAAGTTTCTAATTGTATTAGCTTACATAAACACTCCTTACTTTTGCAGACTTTTAAAATATATTTTTATAAAATGAGTAAGCATTTAAGTGAACAAGAAATAATTAGAAGAGACAAGTTGTCTAAAATTAAAGAAGCTGGTATTAATCCTTATCCAGCAGCATTGTATCCTGTCAATTCATTTTCAACAGATATTAAAGAAAATTTTACAGAAGAAAATAAAGATAATTTTACTAATGTTTGTGTTGCTGGTAGAGTAATGAGTATTAATGATAAGGGAAAAGTTTTCTTTATAAAAATTCAAGATAGTAAAGGCATTATTCAACTGTATGTTAAAAGAGATGAAATATGCCCAGAAGAAGATAAAAGTTTTTGGGATGTTGTTATAAAACATGGTTTGGATTTAGGTGATATTATAGGTTGTACAGGATTTGTATTTATTACAAAAACAGGAGAAACATCTATTCATGCACAAACAATTACTTTATTAACTAAGAGTATAAAACCATTGCCTGTTGTAAAAAGAGATGAAGAAGGAAATGTGTTTGATGAAGTTACTGACCCTGAATTTAGATACAGACAACGTTATGCAGATTTAATCATCAACCCATCGGTAAAAGAAACTTTTATAAAAAGAACAAAACTAATAAACACCATTCGTGATTTTTTAAATGAACATGGTGCCTTAGAAGTTGATACACCTGTATTACAAGCAATTCCTGGTGGTGCAGCAGCACGACCATTTATTACACATCATAATGCTTTAGATGTTCCTTTTTATTTAAGAATTGCTAATGAATTATATTTAAAAAGATTAATAGTTGGTGGCTTTGATTGGGTGTATGAATTTAGTAGAAACTTTAGAAATGAAGGAATGGATAGAACACACAACCCTGAATTTACTTATTAGAATGGTACACTGCTTATAAAGATTATTTCTGGATGATGGAAATAACAGAACAATTAATTGAAAAAATTGCCATTGCTTTACATGGCAAAACAGAATTACAAGTAGGTAATAATATCATCAACTTTAAAACACCTTATAAACGTATTTCTATTTACGATGCAATAAAAGAAAATTCAGGAATTGATGTAAGTGAATTAGATGAAGAAGGATTAAGAGAAGTGTGTAAAAAATTATCTATTGATGTTCCACCAACAATTGGTAAAGGAAAATTAATTGATGAAATTTTTAGTGCTACAAGTGAGCATACATATATTCAACCAACATTTATTATTGATTATCCTGTTGAAATGAGTCCTCTAACCAAAAAGCACAGAAACAAAAATGGTTTAGTAGAACGTTTTGAATTAATGGTAAATGGAAAAGAAATTGCTAATGCTTATAGTGAATTAAATGATCCTATTGACCAACGTGAACGCTTTGAAGAGCAAGTAAAATTAATGGAAAGAGGAGATGATGAAGCAATGTTTATTGACTATGATTTTTTAAGGGCATTAGAATATGGTATGCCTCCTACAAGTGGTATTGGTATTGGTATTGATAGATTAGTAATGTTAATGACCAATCAAGCAAGCATACAAGATGTACTTTTATTCCCTCAAATGCGTCCAGAAAAAATGGAAGAGTAAAAATTCTAATTATGACATTCAATTTTAAAATTATCAACGCAAAAAGTAATTTAATAAGGTTAATAACCGATGGATTGTTTTTGATAAATGCTTTTCTATTTTTATTTTTTGCTATTAAAAGCAGCATGTATAATTGGACTTATATTCCTGCAATAATTTCTATTATTGTTACTATACTTAGTATTTTTTTTAAGAAAAGAAATAAAATCATTTATCTAATAACAGCTATTATTATTTGTGTAGCTTGGATACAATTAAGCTATGCTTGGTTAGGAATAATTATGATTATTTTATTAAGCATTGCTGAAAGAATTGCAAGTGATACAAACATTTGTTTTACATCTTCTGAAATCATCATAACCTCTTTTTCAAAAAGAAAATTTCAGTGGAATGATTTGCAAAATGTAGTTTTAAAAGATGGCTTATTAACCATTGATTTTAAAAATAATAAACTACTACAAGTTTCTACTTCAAACCTAATCAATGAAAAAATGTTTAATGATTTTTGTAAAAATCAGTTAAGTAATTAATAAATTGAATAATCAACACAATGCTAAAACATTCTCCATATCTTTTATATTCAGATGGCAAAGGAAATATTTATGAAGACAAAACTTTGTATGCTACTGGTCGTGCAGGTTGGGATGCATTTGAAGTAGAGTTAGATAATTGGATTGAATTGCCAGATGGAGGCAACTTATATGAACTACCAGGAAGAAAGGGTATTGGCATTGATGTACAAACAGGAGAAATGCGTTTGTGTGAAAAAGGTTGGGCTGTTGCAGCATTTATTCCTCCTGCACATACAAGTTTATTTTTAGCTGCTTTTGAAACAGAAAAAGATGCACCAACTTTACCATTATTTTGTTATACAGCAGCAGCATGGTTTAATAATAAAACTTATGTAGCAGCAATTAGAGTAGAAAAAGATATACGTCAGGAGTGTGCAGGTTACGATGAAAAAGAAATTGAAACAGGCTCTCAATGGTTATTGCAACAATATCCAACAAACAGATTGGTAAAGCATTTAATGCAAACTTGCTGTATGACGTATCATTGTCCTGCTGCAAGAAATTTTTCTTTGCACCGATGGGAGTGCCCTGTTCCTGCATCACCAGCTTGTAATGCAAATTGTTTTGGTTGTGTTTCTTTTCAACCCAAAGAAGAAGATATTACTTCTCCTCAAGATAGATTAACTTTTAAACCAACTGTTGAAGAAATTGTTGAATACACTGTACCACATTTAATGAATGCACCTTTTCCTATAATTAGTTTTGGACAAGGTTGTGAAGGAGAGCCTTTATTGATGTGGGAAACTATTGAAAAATCAATTATAGAAATTAGAAAACATACCAATAGAGGAAGTATCAACATTAACACCAATGGCTCAAAACCCAAAGCTGTAAAAAAATTATTTGAAGCAGGATTAAACAGTATTAGAGTAAGCATCAATAGTGCAAGAAAAGAAATTTATACTCGTTATTACAGACCCAACAATTACACTTTTGAAGAGGTAGTACAAAGCCTTAAAGTAGCTAATGAAAATGGAGGTTGGAGTAGTATAAATTATTTTGTTTTCCCTGGCATGACAGATAGTGCAGAAGAATATGAAGCATTGAGAAAACTAATTAAAGGAACCAATTTAAAAATGATTCAATGGCGAAATTTTAATATAGATCCTGATTGGTATTTAGGTTTAATAGGTATTACTGAAACACATGAAATAATTGGTATTAAACAAATGATGGATTTAATACATGATGAATTCCCATCAATTAAGTTTGGATACTTTAATCCACCAATTGAAAGG
>JAIXLO010000109.1 GCA_026931325.1 Chitinophagales bacterium
ACAGATATGAATAAAAAATGAACTAATATTATTGTTTGATTGTATTCTACAACTCTAAAATATACTAAGCAATTTCATTTCTTTTCAAAGAATATCTAAATAATTTTCATTGATAGGTACATTTTAAGAATAATTTTTAGTTTACTAAAATACAAAAGCCCAAATAATTAATTATCTGGGCTTTGGATTATTAAAAAATCTTTTCTATTCATATTTAGAGAACAATCCATCATACAAATTAAATTTTGCATCGTACTCATCATAAGCTTTTGTATCTTTTCCTTTTACTTTTTCTCTTTTATATAAATATAAATTTGCTAGCCACTTAACAGAATTCTTTAAACAGTTTTTTATAGTTCTATCATTCAAATCTCCATCTTTCATAGAGCTATAAGATTTTTCTAACCATTCAATAGAATTATCTATTGCTTCCATTATTGGTTTTTCTATTTCTGCATTTGCTTGTTTTATAATTTCACTTTGTTTTTTATATTCTGCTTCAGCAGCAGCTTTCTTTTTAGGATCTTTTATGTCTGCTTTACTTGCATTAAGTCTTTGTAATGCTCTTCTATTAGAACTTATCATATCATCATATTCACTAAATCTATTGTAATAAAGCAATCCTGCATTATAAGCTGCTAAACCTAAATTATTATCTTTTAAATAAGCTTTTTTAAATGCATCAATGGATGCATCTTCTAATTTTCTTGTTGTTAAACTATCTAATTCTTCGCCCTCTTTCCCTTTGGTTGACTGAATAAGTGTTTGACCATATAGCATATATTTTCTTGCAGAAATAGTTCCTGCTGTGTCTTCTTTTTGATAAAGTGCTAATCTTTCTTCTATTGTTGTAGTATTGGTAATAAATTCCATTTCATAATCATCCCAATCTTCATCACTTGGATAAACTTCTTTAGCTATTGCAATGTATTTATAAAATTTTTCTTTATCCTTAGTTTTAGCAGCATGAAGTAATATATAAATATAAGCATCTTTCATGTCATTGCCACCAATTCTTAAATCAGCAAATTTTTCATACAAAGCAGATGCTTCATTTTCCATTTTACCATTTTGAGCTGAGTAAGCAGCATACAAAACAGATAAGGTATCAATTTTAGCACCATTGCCACGTAAATCTTTTTTTACAATAATATCACCCATATACACTGCATTCATGAAAGTATAATATGCAGAATCCCATTTTTTTTCTTCAAAAAATTTACGACCTAAATTAAAATTAGTAACATATAAAACATCTAAAGGACGCCAATTCCAAGCTGCTATAGTTGCATTTGAGAGCATTTTATAATCTGGCTCTAATGCTTCATATTTTTTAAAAGCCTCTAAAGCTATATTACCACAACCTGGATATCTCACTCTTAATTTATCTGAGAAAAATAATTCTGAATAAACTCTTGTACGCCATAACCAAGTCTCAGCTTTATCATTAGCTTTAGGGTCTTGAATTAATTTATCTGTTTCAACTCTTGCTTCTTCATAGCTTGCAGTAATAAAATATTTCTGCACATTTTTATACATTTTATTTTGTGCATTTACTGTAAGTAATGCAATACCAAAAATGAAAAGTAGTGATGTTTTTTTCATATTATTTCTTTTTTAATTATCATTATCTGTATCATTTTCTGTTGTTTCAGAATTAGAGTTATTATTATTTACTTCGGTTTCATCATTAGAAGAATTTTCTTCTTCACTATTTTCTTCAATAGTAGAAATTGCAGCTATAGCATCATCAGCATCTAACCTAATTAATATTACACCTTGTGTATTTCGCCCAGAAGTTTTTATAGTAGCAATAGATGTACGTAATGTTATACCACTTTCGCAAGTAATAATTAAATCTTGTTTTTCACTTACATCTAAAATACCCACTAGCTTTCCTGTTTTTTCAGTAACATTAATTGTTTTAACTCCTTTACCACCTCTGTTAGTAATTCTATAAACATCTTCTCCATCTTCATCTATCAAAGGTGTGCGTTTACCATATCCTTTTTCGCTTACTACTAAAATAGTTTTATCTGTATCTCCTTTATTAACACAAATCATACCAACTACTTCATCTCCTTCTTTATCTACTTCAATACCAGTAACACCAATTGCACCTCTACCAGTAGGTCTTACTTTTTCTTCAGGAAAACGAATGGCTCTACCACTTTTTACTGCCATCATTATTTCGCAATTTCCATCAGTCATTCTTGCTGCTAATAATTCATCACCTTCATTGATAGTAATTGCATTGATTCCAGTAACACGTGGGCGACTAAAGTCTTCTAATGCAGTTTTTTTAATGATTCCTTTTTTGGTACAAAGAACAATAAATTTATTATCTAGGGTTTCTTTTTTATCTAAGTCTTTAGCATCAATAATTGCTTTTATTTTATCATCTGGTGGTATTTGTATTAAGTTTTGTATGGCACGTCCTTTGCTTTGTTTTTCTCCTTCTGGTATTTCATAAACTTTTAGCCAATAACATCTTCCTTTTTCTGTAAAGAATAGCATTGTATTGTGTGTAGATGCAACAAACAAATGTTCAACAAAATCTTCTTCCCTTGTTTTAGCACCAATAGCTCCACGACCTCCTCTTCTTTGCTGGCGATATTCATCGGATGTTGTTCGTTTTATGTAACCTAAATGAGAAATAGTTATAACTACATCTTCTTCTTTAATAAAATCTAAGATATTTACTTCATCAGCTAAAAATTGAATTTCGCTTTTACGAGGTTCGCCAAATTTTGTTTTTATTTCTTCTAATTCTGTTTTAATTAAATCGTAACGAAGATTTTCATTGTCTAACAATGATTTTAATCTTCCAATAGTATTCATCAACTCGTTAAATTCTTCAATAATTTTTTCTCTTTCTAAACCTGTTAAGCGTTGCAAACGTAATTCAAGTATTGCTTGTGCTTGTTTTTCAGATAATCCTAATCCTTGTGAATAATGGAGTTTAGCATCTTCGTTAAATAAATTTTCTGGTAAGTACCATTTATCTTCTACACTTTTTTCTATTAAAGATTTTTTGGCCTCTTCTGGAGTACTACTTGCTCTAATAATAGATATTGATTGGTCTAAATGATCCTTATCATTGATTACTTTTAAATATCCCTCTAATAGATGAGCTCTATCTTCTGCTTTCTTTAATTCAAACTTAGTACGGCGTATTACAACATCCATTCTAAATTCAATAAACTCAACTATTAAATCTCTTACATTAAAAGTTCTTGGTCGCCCTTTGCTAATAGCTACATTATTAATTCCAAAACTTGTTTGTAATTCTGTGTATTTATAAAGTTGATTTATGATAATATTTGCTACTGTATCTCTTTTTAAATCTATTACAATTCTTGTTCCTTCTCTTTTATTACTTTCATTATTTACATGTGCAATGCCTTCAATGGTTTTATCATTTACTAATTGACCAATTTTATCTGTTAGTGCATCTAATCCAACTTGGTAAGGAACTTCTGTAATAATGATTTGCTCTCTACCACTTGGTTTTGTTTCAATATGACATTTACCACGTACTACAACTCTTCCTCTACCAGTAAGCATTCCTTGCTTCACTCCTTCCATACCATAAATAATACCTCCTGTAGGAAAATCAGGTGCTTTTACATATTGCATTAATTCTTCTGCTGTAATTTCTTTATTGTTGATATATGCTATACAACCATCAATAACTTCAGATAAGTTGTGAGGCATCATATTAGTTGCCATACCTACAGCAATACCACTACTTCCATTAACTAACAATTGAGGGATACGTGTTGGCAAAACAGAAGGTTCTTCTAAACTATCATCAAAGTTTGATTGAAAATCTACAGTATCTTTTTCAATGTCTTCAAGCATTGCTTCTGCAAACTTTTGCAAACGAACTTCTGTATAACGCATTGCTGCTGGTGGATCTCCATCTTGTGTGCCAAAGTTACCTTGTCCATCAACCATTGTATGACGCATAGTAAAATCTTGTGCCATACGAACTAATGTATCATAAATTGCCCTATCTCCATGTGGATGATATTTACCCATTACTTCACCTACAATTCTTGCACTTTTTTTATAGGGTTTGTTAGAATTATTTCCTAACTCATTCATAGCATATAATACTCGACGATGTACAGGTTTAAAACCATCTCTAACATCTGGCAAAGCTCTTCCAACAATTACGCTCATAGAATAATCTATGTAAGCAGATTTCATTTGCTCTTCAATATTTACCTGAACTATTCTATCGCTATCATTTGTTTGTTCGGGCTGCAAATCATTATTTTCTTCCATTATATTTATTAAAAATTTTTCTTTAATTTTTTTGTGCTGGCGAAGATAACTTTTTATTATCTGAAATATTTATTTTTATTAGATTTTTTTTGGCAGAAAATGCAGAGTTTATACACATTTAATAGCATTATTTTTTGATTATTTTAATTATCAAAATTATTTGAGTTTGTAAACTTAAAAAGTTGAAAAAATAATGATTTTTAAAACCCAAACTAAGTGATAGAATCATAAATAGCCTCAGTAATATGAAAGCAAATTTTTATTCCTAATGTGTAATCTGGTTTGAATAATATTAGGTTCTCTTGATTGCTTCGGGCAGAAGCCCTCGCAAAGACGAAAAAGAAAAGCAATCAAACTCACGTCAGAAACAAAATAATCCATCTCATTGTCATTGCGAGTCATAGACGAAGCAATCTTCAACTCAAATTAAACGAAAAATCATAAATAGTCTCAGTAATACAAAAATTAATTTTTATTTCTTGTTTAATCAGGGTTAAATGTAACTGTATCTAATCCCAAAGCAAAAAAATAACTGCTTTTTAAAGGCAGTTATTGAAGTCTAAAAAAAATTAATCAAAATTACTTTCTAAATAACCTAATTATTTGAGCCAATTTTTCTTTTAAATTTTTTCTATCTACAATAAAATCTAAAAAGCCATGCTCTAATAAAAATTCACTTCGTTGAAACCCTTCTGGTAAATCTTTTTTAATGGTTTCTTTAATAACTCTTGGACCAGCAAAACCAATTAATGCTCCAGGTTCTGCAATATTCAAATCTCCTAACATACCAAAACTTGCAGAAATACCACCAAATGTTGGGTCTGTTAATAAAGAAATGTATGGTAATTTAGCATTACTTAACTGTGAGAGTTTACCACTTGTTTTAGCTAATTGTAAAAGGCTAAAAGCACTTTCCATCATTCTTGCACCACCACTTTTACAAATAACTAAATAAGGTAGTTTATGTTCTATGCAATAATCAATTGCTTTTGAAAATTTTTCGCCCATTACACTACCAAGACTTCCACCAATAAATTCAAAATCCATACATGCAATTACAATTCCTTCTCCATCTACATTACCTGTAGCTACACTCATACTATCTTTTAAATCTGTTTTAGCATGAATTTCTTCTAATCTTTTACCATAAGGTTTTAAATCGGTAAAACCTAAAAAGTCTTTACTTTTAATTTCATCAAAAAGCCTTGTGTATTTATTGTCATCAAAAAGATATTCAAAATATTCTTTACTGCCTATTCTATGATGATAATTACACTTTGGGCATACATATTTATTTTCTGCTAATTCTACTGTTGGCTGAATATAATTACAAACAGGGCATTTATTCCATAATCCTTCAGGCGTTTCTTTTTTATCTGAAGTTTCAGTTGTAATACCTTTTCTAAGGCGTTGAAACCATTTAGGTTTTATATCTGTACTGGTAGCAGGTGCTATATTATCTCCAGTAAGGTTAATATCTAAGTCTTCTTCTTTTTTCATTGCTCTTTGAGCTTTTGGGGAATGTGAAGATAAGGAAAATGATTTTTAAAATAAATATAGTTGCGAATGATAGAAAATTTGTCAGCAAAATGTGATTATTTCTAAAACTCGCAACTATTGAAAAAATTACTCAATTAAAGAATAAAATTGGTTTAAGCAATAGTGATATTCTTATCTAAATAAACATCTTGTATAGCATTTAATATTTCAATACCTTCTTTCATTGGGCGTTGAAATGCTTTACGACCACTGATTAATCCCATACCTCCTGCACGTTTATTTACAACTGCTGTTGTTACTGCTTCTGCTAAATCGCTTGCTCCACTACTTGCACCACCACTATTTATTAAGCCTGCACGCCCCATATAGCAATTAGCTACTTGATAACGACAAAGGTCAATTGGGTGATCTGTTGTTAAATCTGAATAAACTTTTTTATCAGTTTTACCATATGGATGCTCTTTGGTATTTAAAGCATTAAAGCCTCCATTATTTTCTGGTAATTTTTGTTTAATAATATCAGCTTCAATTGTAACACCTACATGATTTGCCTGACCTGTTAAATCTGCACTTACATGATAATCTACTCCATCTTTTTTAAATGCTGAATTACGTAAGTAACACCAAAGAATTGTAGCCATTCCTAATTCATGAGCCATTTCAAAAGCTTTACTTACTTCTTGTATTTGACGTGTACTTTCTTCGCTACCAAAATAAATTGTTGCACCAACTGCTGCTGCTCCTAAATTTTGACTTGCTTTAATAGAAGCAAACATTACCTGGTCAAACTTATTGGGGTAAGTTAATAATTCGTTATGGTTAATTTTTACAATGAATGGTATTTTATGAGCATATTTTCTTGCTAAGAATCCTAAGCCTCCATAAGTTGTAGCAACTGCATTACAACCTCCTTCAATAGCTAATTTGATAATATTTTCAGGATCGAAGTAAATTGAGTTTTTTGCAAAAGATGCACCACCACTGTGTTCTATACCTTGATCTACTGGTAATATTGATAAATAACCAGTATTAGCCAAACGACCATTACTATACATTTGTTGAAGATTTCTTAAAACATTAGGGTTGCGGTCGCTTTGCATAAAAACTCTATCAACAAAATCTGAACCTGGTAAATTTAATTGACTTTTGTCGATAGTTTTACTTGTGTGATTTAGTAAATACTCGGCTTTATCGCCTAAAATTTGCTGAATGTTTGTTGCCATAATTTTATATTTTTTGTTTAGCAAGAAAATGGTATGCAAATATAGTATAAAGGGCTATTAGTTGATAATAAAGATGAGAAGATTACACTTAACATATTTAAAAGAAACCATCTTAATACTAAAAGGAAATCTCTTCTGTTTGCCGAAAAAGGTAGAATTTTTCAAATATTATAAAAGGTAAACCTATTGGCAAGAGCCAGTAGAAACTAATTGTATAGAAAACATAAATTTATCGCCTTAGATAAACTCTGTTTTGCCTAAAATAAGATGACAAAAATTCATTACTATAATTTGGATAAAATATGCAAGTTTGAGTATTAGTACTTCAAAAGTTTTTCAATTCTTTCAGCTACTTTTTCTGCGTTAGGTAACATTGTAGCTTCTAATACAAGATTAATAGGCACTGCAGGCAAATTCATTGCTCCCATTACTTCTACTTTAGCATCTAAGAAATGATAGCAATTATTAGAAATTCTTAAAGATAAACTTTCTGCAAAAGAATTATTTTGTTGCTCTTCTGTAAGCACTATCACTTTTCCATGCTTACGAATAGTAGTAAAAATAAGATCTTCATCTAAAGGGAAAAGTGTTCTTAAATCTACAATTTCAATTTGGCCATCAAATTTTTCTGCTGCTGATTTTGCCCAATAAACTCCCATACCATAAGTAATTATACAAACAGTTTCTCCTTTTTTAATTTTATCGTTATTAGCATGTAAAACAATATTGGCTTTGCCTAATGGCAATACATAATCTTTATCTGGCTCTATGGTTTTTGCATCTTCTGTTCCTGGTACTTTACTCCAATACAACCCTTTGTGCTCAAGCATTACAACAGGATTAGGATCTAAAAAAGCAGCTTTCATTAATCCCTTCATATCAGCAGCATTACTTGGATAACAAACTTTAATTCCTTTAAATGTTAGTAATGTGCTTTCAATACTTCCACTATGGTAAGGACCACCACCACCATAAGCACCAATTGGCACTCTTAAAATCATTTGAACGGGAAATTTTCCATTACTTAAATAACAACTTTTTGAAATCTCTGTTACTAATTGGTTAAGTGCTGGATAAATATAATCTGCAAACTGAACTTCTACAATTGGTTTTAAACCTACTGCACTCATACCTACTGTGCTACCTACAATGTATGCTTCTTGAATGGCTGTATTAAACACTCTATGATCGCCAAATTTTTCTGCTAAAGTGGCTGCCTCTCTAAATACTCCACCTAATCTTCTACCTACATCTTGTCCATATAAAATTGCTTCAGAATAATCTTCCATAATTTCTTCAATGGCATGTAAAGCAGCATCTACCATTATAGTTTTTTCAGAAGATTTAGGGGTTCTATTGCCTGATTCTTCTTTTATAGGTGTTGGAACAAAAATATGCCTATCAGTTAAGTCTTCTGTTGGGTCAGGAGCATGTTTAGCTTTTTCAAAAGCATCATTTGCAATTTTTTCTGCTTCAATTTCAACTTCATTTATTTCATGTTCGTCAAAGCCTATTCCAGTTAATAATAATCTTAGTTTAGGAATTGGGTCATACAATCCATGCTTTAATAAATCTTCTCTACTTCTATAAAATTCTTTTCTTACACCACTTGTATGATGGCCTAATAAAGGAACTCTTGCATGTACTAAAACAGGTTTTCTTTCTTTGCGTACATAATCAAAAGCATCTTGCATTGTTTCGTAGCTTCTTTGAAAATCGCTACCATCGCATTGTAATCTTTTTAATCCTTTAAATCCTGCTGCATATTCATAAGCATTCATAGCCCTTGCTTCTTCTGCTGTAACACTTATGCCCCATTGATTATCTTGTACTAAATAAATAATTGGTAATTGTTTTAAAACAGCAAATTGAAAAGCTTCACTTACTTCTCCTTCTGTTATACTATTATCGCCAAATGAGCATACAACTACTGGTAACTCATCATTACTTCCTTTTTTTAATAAAGAGGTTTGATGTTGTTCAATATACTGAATACCTTGTGCAATGCCTGTTGTAGGTATTGATTGCATACCTGTTGCACTGCTTTGATGAATGATAGAAGGACGAACTCCATCTTTATTTGAAGGATGACAATAATAGGATCGACCACCACTAAATGGGTCATCTTTTTTTGCAAGAAGTTGCAACATTAATTCATAAGGTTCAAAGCCCATTGATAGCATTAAACTATCATCTCTGTAATAAGGGCTTACCCAATCTTGTTGTTGAAGTTGTAATCCTGTAGCTATTTGTATGGCTTCATGACCTCTTGATGAGGAGTGCACATACTTACAAATAGTTCTGTTATTATCATAAATATTACACATGGTTTTTGCTGTAACCATTAATTTATAAGCCTTCAATAAAATTTCAGGATTCATCATTGGTGTAAATATCCTATAACTTTATGTTTGTTTATTAAATGGTAAAAAGTTTTTAAGAATGTTATAGTTTTCCACTTTATTGATTAAGTGTGAAAAGAGATTATTAAAATATTTTTTTAGTTGAAATAATTTTTCATAATGTTATTTAATTTCTATTTCAAACATTTTTTTATCTGCCAAAAAACCTTCTAAAACATCACCTACAACACACTCTCCTACTCCTGCAGGTGTACCAGTAAAAATAATATCTCCAATATTTAATGAAAAGTAATTGGATATATGAGCAACAATATCGTCAAAGCTAAAAATCATATCTGCACTATTGCCTTGTTGAACTATTTGTGCATTGTTTTTTAACGAGAAAATATAGTTATCTTTTGCTTGTTTGTTAGACATTTCAATCCAACTTCCCATAACAGCACTATTATCCCAAGCTTTTGCTTTTTCCCAGGGCAATCCTTTTTTCTTTAATTCATTTTGAATATCTCTTGCAGTAAAATCAATTCCAACTGTAATAGCATTATAATAATTATGGGCTTGTTTTTTTGGAATATAACGACCGTTCTTGCAAACTCTTAAAACCAATTCTACTTCATAATGAAGTTCATTACTAAATTCTGGATAATAAAAAGGGCTATAAGTAGGAAGTAAAGCATTTTTGGGCTTCATAAATATCACAGGCTCTTCAGGAATATCATTTCCTAATTCCTTTGCATGATCTATATAATTACGTCCAACACAAAATATTTTCATGTTTTATTTTTTAAAATAATAATTAAACACTACAAAAATTTTAATGCTACTTAGAAAAATAGCTGTTATTAGTGCTTAGTTTACATTTTATACACTTATAATAACAGAATTTTGGGTGGTTTTATTATGTAAAGATTAAATTATTTATCAAATTCATTGTTCTATCAATACCAATAGTGGCAAAATCTTCAATAATTTTTACAGAGGCTTCTATTTTTTTAAGAATGATAGGTTTTTCTTCTGGTAGCCATTTGCTTAAAACAAATTCAGCCTGCATACCTTTTGGAAAATCGTTTCCAATTCCTAATCTTAGTTTAGGATATTTATCAGTTCCTAATGTAAACTGTATATCTTTTAATCCATTATGACCTGCATCGCTTCCAGATGCTCTTAATCTTAATTTATTAATGGGCAAAGCCAAATCATCTACAATTGTTAAAGTATTTTCTAAATCAATTTTTTCTTTGTCTAACCAATATTTAAAAGCCTTTCCACTTAGGTTCATATAAGTTGTTGGTTTTATACAAATAAAAACTTTTCCTTTCCATTTTACTTCTGCAACTTCTGCTAATCTATCAAGTTTAAAAAAAGATTCATGTTTAATAACAAAAGCATCTACTACATCAAAACCAATATTGTGCCTTGTATGTTTATATTCATTACCAATATTTCCT
>JAIXLO010000040.1 GCA_026931325.1 Chitinophagales bacterium
GCTATTGTAAGTAATGAACAAGGAGGTTTAAGTAATTTAAAAACTAAAGAAGAAACCATTAATAAAGCTGATGTAATTATAAAAAGTGATGTTGGCTCAGCACCAACAATAAGAGCAAACGCTGCAGAAGCAATGGTTTCTAATAATGATAATATTCAAAGTGAAAAAGCTAATTTAAAGAAAACAACTTCAAACGCTATTACTCAAAGTAATGAAGCAATAAATACTGGAATAGTACCAGAAGGTGGATGGAAAGCTTTTAATACTTATGTTGAAAATAAAAAAGCTGAATGGGAAATAAATGATGATGTATCAGAAAAAATTACTATCACTTTTAATATTGACAACGAAGGAAAGCCTTATCAAATAAAAATTTCAGATAGTAGTACTTTAAAATTAAATAGAGCTACAGAACTTATTACTAATGGTCCAAAATGGATTGCATCAAAAAATGCAGCAACAAAAGTTACCTTATCAATAAAATTATAATTCTATATACTTACATTAAAATCTCTTAAAGCATCGTTTAAACTTGTTTTTAAATCGGTGCTTTCTTTTCTTTTTCCTATGATTAAAGCACAGCCAACACCAAACTCTCCAGCAGGAAATTTTTTATTGTAAGTACCAGGAATAACAACACTTCTTGCAGGAACTCTTCCTTTCATTTCAATTGGTGTATTGCCACTAACATCAATAATTTTAGTAGATTGTGTAAGAACAACATTTGCCCCTAACACAGCTTCTTTTTCTACAATTACACCTTCTACAACAATGCAACGACTACCAATAAAACAACCATCTTCAACAATTACAGGGCTTGCTTGTAAAGGCTCTAAAACTCCACCAATTCCAACTCCTCCGCTTAAATGCACTCCTTTGCCTATTTGAGCACAACTACCAACAGTTGCCCAAGTATCTACCATAGTACCTTCATCTACATAAGCACCAATATTTACATAACTTGGCATTAAAACAACATTCTTTGCCAAATAAGCACCATAACGTGCAACAGCATGTGGCACTGCTCTTACACCTAATGAAGCATAATTTTTTTTCAATAACATTTTATCATAAAACTCAAAAGGATTTACATCCCAAGTTTGCATTTGCTGAATAGAAAAATATAAAAGAATTGCTTGTTTTACCCACTCATTTACTTGCCATTTTCCTTCAGCAATTGGCGATGCAGTTCTTAATCTTCCTTTATCAACCTCTTCAATTACAGTTTTTACAGCATCAATATATTGTGTGTTTTTTAGTAACTCTCTGTTTGTCCAGGCTTCTGCAATTAATTGTTGTAATTCCATTATAGTAAGTTTTAGCGAAAGTAAATAAAGTTATTTCATCTACAACTAAACATTGCTAAATGCTTTTCTTTAATTTTGACTTAATCAGTTCAAAAAATTAGTTTTATTATTCAAGTGCAAGAAAATTTAAACCTTCAAAAAAAAGTAATTATAGTAGGTAGTGCTCATCCTTTAAGAAGTGGAGGAATTGCTACTTTTAATGAACGTCTTGCACGTCAGTTTTTACAAGAAAATTTTAATACTATTATTTATACATTCTCATTGCAGTATCCAAGTTTTCTTTTCCCTGGTAAAACACAATATTCATCTGAACCTGCACCAAAAGATATTAATATCAAGGTTTGTATTAATTCTATAAATCCATTCAACTGGTTGAAAGTTGGTTTTCAACTTAAAAAAGAAAATGCAGATATTATTGTTGTACGTTATTGGCTACCTTTTATGGGAGCTTGTTTAGGTACTATTTTAAGAATTGCTAAAAAAAATAAAAAAACAAAAATTGTTTGTATTGCAGATAATATTATTCCTCATGAAAAAAGAATTGGCGATAAGTTTCTTACCAAATATTTTATAAAACCTGTACACTCATTTATTACAATGAGTAAAAAAGTAATGGATGATTTAAAACTTTTTACTCAAAAACCTGCACTACAAGTTGTACATCCTTTATATGATAATTTTGGAGAAATGCTTTCAAAAGAAGAAGCAAGAAAGCATCTTAATATTAATTCCTCAGAAAAAATTATTTTATTTTTTGGATTTATTAGAGCTTACAAAGGTTTGGATTTATTGCTTGATGCAATGAAAATTTTAAAAGAAGATTCTTCAACGGCAAATATTAAATTATTAATTGCAGGAGAATTTTATGAAGATAAAAAAAAGTATGAAGAACAAATTGAACAATTAGGTGTCTCTAATCAACTTATTTTAAAAACAGATTTTATTCCAGATAGTGAAGTTCGTTATTATTTAAGTGCAGCAGATTTTGTAATTCAGCCCTATAAAAATGCTACACAAAGTGGCGTAACTCCTTTAGCTTATCATTTTAATAAACCAATGCTTGTAACTAATGTTGGCGGTTTAGCAGATTTTGTACCTGATAAAAAAGTTGGATTAATTGCTGAAACAAATGCAAAAAGTATTGCATTAAAAATTGCTGAATTATATCAGTTAGGAGAAAATTTCTTCTTACCTAATTTATTAGAAGAAAAAAAGAACTATAGTTGGCAAAAACTGACAGAAACAATTATATCTTTGAGTAATCAATCATAAAAAAAGCCACACTTCATAAAGTATGGCTTACTATAAATTTCAAAAAAAAGTATTAATGTTTTTCTGCCATATCTGGTATAGCATCTACTTTATAAGCACCAGCATCTAATTTTTCTTTAGTAGCACTAAATGCTTTTAATGTTTGTTCTATATCTTCATCAGTATGTGCAGCACTGGGAATTAATCTGTAAATAATATGCCCTTTAGGTATTACAGGATAAACAACAATACTTGCAAATACACCATAATTTTCTCTTAAATCCATTACCATTGCAGTAGCTTCTTCTACTCCACCCTTCATATAAACAGGAGTTACAGGTGTATTAGTTGCACCAATATCAAAGCCACGTTCCTTCAGGCCATTTTGAAGTTTAAGAGCATTATGCCATAATTTTTCTTTTAATTCTGGCATAGTACGCAACATATGTAAGCGTTTTAAATTACCAATAACAAAAGGCATTGGCAAACTCTTAGCAAAAATTTGAGAACGAATATTGTAGCGTATATAATCAATAATAATTCTTGGACCTGCCATAAATGCTCCAATACTTGCCATACTTTTTGCAAAAGTGCTAAAGTACAAATCTATACCATCTTGGCAATCTTGTTCTTCACCAGCACCAGCACCAGTTTTTCCTAAAGTACCAAAGCCATGAGCATCATCTACCAGTAAACGAAAATTATATTTACTTTTTAAATCAACAATTTCTTTTAATTTTCCTTGGTCTCCTGCCATACCAAAAACACCTTCTGTAATAACTAAAATACCACCTGTTTTTTGTTTTTCTATTAATGTAGTTGCACGTTCTAATTGTTTTTCACAATCAGCAACATCGTTGTGTTTAAAAACAAATCTATGGCCTGGATGTAATCTTAAACCATCAATAATACAAGCATGACTTTCTGCATCATATACAATTACATCATGTCTGTTACAAATTGCATCAATAGCACTCATGATTCCCTGATAGCCATAGTTCAATAAAATTGCATCTTCTTTTTTTTCAAACTCAGCTAATTCAGCTTCCAATTGTTCGTGATAATTGGTATTTCCACTCATCATTCTTGCACCCATTGGATATGCAAGCCCCCATTCTTTAGATGCTTCAGCATCAATCTTTCTTACTTCAGGATGATTGGCTAAACCTAAGTAGTTATTCAAGCTCCATACAATAACATCTTTACCTCTAAATTTCATTCTACTACCTAACTCACCTTCTAATTTTGGAAAAGCAAAATAACCATGAGCTCTTTCTCTATGCTGACCAATAGGTCCATAGTTTTTTATTAATTGATCAAAAATGTCTGCCATTTGTTTTATGTATTTAAAAAAGTTGAATGTCTGTTAGTAAAAGTTTTTTCTTTTTAAAAGTTAGCTTTCTGCTAAAACGCTGCAAAGGTAATTGATTGCTTACAATACACAAAGCATTCAGTTTATATCCTAAAAATGTATATTTGATTTTAAAACATATTTAGTAATGAGAAATATTTTTATAGCTTTTCTTTTAATGAATGTTGTTGGTTCTTATGCACAAACTAAAAATTTAGCTTTAGAAAATAATATATCAAGTTCAGAATTATCAAAACCAAAATTAGTAGTAGGGATAATGATTGACCACATGCGTTGGGATTATTTATATCGTTATAAAAATAGATATAGTTCTAATGGCTTTAATAGATTAATGAATGAAGGATTTTCTTGTGAAAATACTTTAATACCTTACACACCAACAGCTACAGCTTGTGGACATGCAAGTGTTTATACAGGTTCTGTACCTGCAATTAATGGCATTGCCAGTAATAATTGGTGGGATATGAAAGAACATAAATATGTTTATTGCTGTGATGATAAAAATGTAATTGGTGTAGGAAGTAATACTATAAAAGGTATGATGAGTCCAAGAAATATGGTAACTAACACAATTACAGATGAACTAAGATTAGCTACAAATTTTAAAAGTAAAGTCATTGGTATTTCTATGAAAGACAGAGGTTCAATTTTACCAGCAGGGCATAGTGCAAATGCTGCTTATTGGTATGATGAAGAAAAAGGAATATTTATTAGTAGTTCATTTTATATGAAAGAATTGCCTCAGTGGGTAAAAGATTTTAATGCTAAAAATTGGGCTGATAAATTTTATGCAGAAGGTTGGCAAACACTATATCCTATTAATACTTATACAATGAGTACAAAAGATGATAATGATTTTGAAAGAACAAATTGGTTAGATGTAGAAAAGCCTATTTTCCCATACAACTTCTCAAAATTTATAGGAAAAGATTATACTAAGTTTTGGTATATGCCTCAAGCAATTACTTACACTTTTGAAATGTCAAAAGCAGCTATTGCAGCAGAGCAATTAGGAAAAAATAATGTTACAGATTTTTTAGCTATTAGCATTTCTTCTACAGATTATATGGCACATACTTTTGGACCAAACTCAATTGAAGCAGAAGATATGTATTTAAGGTTAGATAAGGATTTAGCTACTTTTTTAGAACATCTTGATAACACTATTGGTAAAGGAAATTATTTAGTTTTTCTTACTGCCGATCATGGAGGACCTCATATTCCTAATTTTTTAAATGAACATAATTTACCTGCTGGCTCTATGCCTTTAAAAAATATTGTAAAGGAATTAAACAAAACAATTCATAAAAAATTTGGTGTAAAAAATGCTATTGCATTTCAAACTTATTATAATATTTCTTTAAACTATGCAAGTATAGATTCTGCTAAAGTTGATGTAGGGAAGATTAAAGAATTCATTATTCAAAAATTAGAAAATACAGAAGGTGTTTATAGAGCAATTGATAAAAAGAAAATAGAAACATCAGGTTTGCAATCTACCATAAAAGAAAGATTATTAAATGGGAATTATCCATATAGAAGTGGAGATATTCAAGTAATTCCTTTGCCACAATGGATGAGAGATACACCTAAAGGAACAGACCACAGCCTTTGGAATGCTTATGATGCACATATTCCTTTGGTTTGGTATGGTTGGGGAATTAATAAAGGCAATACACACAGAGAAACATATATTACAGATATTGCTGCAACAATTGCAGCTTTATTAAAAATACAAATGCCTAATGGTTGTGTTGGTCAAGTAATAACAGAGGTGATAAAATAATTCTTAGATAAAACTCCAACTTACAGTACCATCTTTTTCGTCTTTTAATAGAACACCAAGTTGTGCTAATTCGTTTCTTATTTTATCGCTGGTAACAAAATCTTTTTTTGCTTTTGCTTCTTTGCGTATATCTACTAATAGCTGTAAAATGTCTGAAAGTTTTTCATTATTATCTTCTTGAAATTTAAGTCCAAAAATTTCTTCAATAAATAACGTAAACTGTTGTTGCATTAAAGCTATAGTATTTTTGCTCAAAGTGTTTTGTGCAAGTTGTTTATTTTTAATTGCATTAATTACTGGCACTATTTCAAACATATTAGCCAAAACTTTTGCAGTACTAAAATCGTCTTCTATAAATTCTGTAAATTCTGCTATTTGTTTATTAATTTTTTTGTCTAATTCTACATCTGCTGCTTCAATATTATCAATAGAAATTTTTTGTAAATTTTCATAAGCTTCCCATAAACGCTTAAATGCTTTTTCACTTGCTTGTAAAGCTTCATTTCCAAAATCCAAAGTGCTACGATAGTGTGATTGTAAAATAAAAAACCTAATTGTCATTGGATGATAAGCTTTTTCTAATAAAGGATGAGAACCAGTAAACAACTCTGTAAGCTTAATAACATTGTTATAGCTTTTGCCCATCTTTCTGCCATTAATAGTAATCATATTATTGTGCATCCAATAACGAACAGGTGCAGTATGATTGCATACTGTACTTTGTGCAATTTCACATTCGTGATGAGGAAATTGCAAATCCATACCACCACCATGAATATCAAATTGAGTTCCTAAATATTTTGTTGCCATTGCAGAACATTCTATATGCCAACCAGGGAAACCTTCGCCCCAAGGGCTTTGCCAACGCATAATATGTTCAGGTGGAGCATTTTTCCATAAAGCGAAATCTGCTTTATTTCTTTTTTCATGTTGGTTATCTAAATCTCTGGTAGTATCTAATTGTTCTTCTAAATTTCTTCCACTTAAAATGCCATAAGGTAATCCTTTTTTACTAAAATCTTCGTTGTATTTATTTACATCAAAATAAACAGAACCATTAACTACATAAGCATAACCATCAGCAATAATTTTTTCTATCATTCCTATTTGTTCAACAATATGCCCTGTTGCTGTTGGCTCAATATTGGGTTCAATGTTATTAAATTGCTTCATTGCCCAATGAAATAAGTTGGTATATTTCTGAACCAACTCCATTGGCTCTAATTTTTCTAAAATAGCTTTAGTAGAAATTTTATCTTCTGCTACTCTTCCTTCTTCTTCAAAATGTCCAGCATCTGTTATATTTCTAACATAACGAACCTGATATCCTAAATGCTTTAAATAACGATATACTACATCAAAAGTTATGTATGGTCTTGCATGACCTAAATGACTTTCTCCACTCACAGTAGGTCCACAAACATACATACCAACATAACCTTTATTAAGTGGTTCAAATATTTCTTTTGTTCTAGTTAATGAATTATATATTTTAAGAGGCATATTTATTTTTTTGAAACTTGAAGTTAAGGTAAAATAATATTGTATTTAAAAAGCAGAATTACTCAATATACTAACTGCAACAATAATAAAAAATATCATATTTCATAATGTGCGAAGATATGAATGCGTAATGTATTTGATATAATTACTAAAATAAAAAAGAGAATTTCTATAATGAAATTCTCTTATGAAATAAAATAATTAGTATCATGTAGTTTAAGCCATGTTATGAAACACTTTACTTACATCTTCATCTTGCTCTAAACGTTCTATTAGTTTACTTACATCTTCAGCTTGAGCATCAGTTACAGGAACAGTAGTTGTTGGTATCCATTCCAATTCAGCACTTATAGGTGTAATATGTTTTTCTTCTAATGCCTTTTGTAAATTGCCAAAATCTGTATAAGCACAACGCATTACTAAAATAGTATTTCCATTATCATCAGAACTTTCTCCTAATTCTTCTAAACCAAAATCAATCAACTCTAATTCTAAATCATCTACATTGAGGCCTTCTGGTTTTAATTTAAACACGCCCATTTTTTTAAATTGAAAACTTACACTACCACTATTACCTAAGCTTCCTCCTCCCTTATTAAAATGACTTTTCACATTAGCTACTGTACGAACATGATTATCTGTTGCAGTTTCCACTAAAATGGCTACACCATGAGGAGCATACCCTTCATACAAAATTTCTTCATAGTTATCCATTTCTTTACCCATTGCTCTTTTGATAGCAGCTTCTACGCTATCTTTAGGCATATTTACACTCTTTGCATTTTGCATACATCTACGTAATGCAGGGTTTGTATTTGGGTCGCCTCCTCCTGCTTTAACAGCAATAGCTATTTCTTTTCCTATACGTGTAAATTGTTTAGCCATTCTGTCCCAACGAGCAAACATGGTGGCTTTTCTTACTTCAAAAATTCTTCCCATATAATTCTATTTAATTTTTATTTACAATCATTCAAAATTTTATATTATCCATTTACCATTAAACATTCATCATTAATCATTTTCCGTTCTACCATCCTCCACTGGCTCCTCCTCCTCCACTACTTCCTCCTCCAAAACCTCCAAAGCCTCCACCTCCTCCACTCCAACCTCCTCCACCACTTCCACCTCTTCCACTATTTAAAAGATTTAACCAAAATAAATTTCTTGCAATATCAGAACTACCTCTTCTATTCATCATATTACCTCCTCCACCACCACTTCCACTTCTTCCAACAATCATCAATACAATAAATAAAATAATAATAAACACTAAAATATCTTTACCACTTACTTCATCATTATTCTTTTTTCGTTTTACTTTATATTCTCCTACAGCAGCTTTGCTTAAATCATCAACTGCTTTTGTAATACCTGATAAATAATTTCCTTCTTTAAAGGCTGGAGTTAAATCATTTTTAATAATATCATTTGCAACAACATCTGGTATAGCACCTTCTAATCCATATCCTACTTCTATTCTTATTTTTCTATCTTGTAGAGCTATTAATAATAAAATTCCATTATTATTTTCTTTGCCTCCAATTCCCCAATCTCTGAAAGTATTTACAGCAACATCTTCTAAAATTTCTCCATTTAAAGATGGAATAGTTAAAACAACAATTTGATTTCCTGTACTATCGTCTAAAGCAACCAATTTTCTTTCTAAAGCATCAGCATCAAGTTTGTTTAAAAGTCCAGCATTATCATTTACCAATCTTGGTGGATTAGGTTTAGGAATACTTTTTTGAGCATCTACAATTATAAAAGAAAAGATAAATAGTATGGAAAAAAAATATTTCATTGAAGATTGATATGCCAAACTTTGTAAATTATTTTTATTTTAACTACCAAAAAGAATATCATCAGAAAGTTCATTAACATCTGTATCCTTATCATACGGAAAATGATGTTTAAGAGCATCACCAATTTGTTTTATAATATTGACAATGCCCTCAGCATAATTATTTTTATTAAAAAAATGTAGTATTTCTTTTACTCTTTCATTCCAAAAATTAGTTCCTACTTTTTCGTGAATACCTTTATCTCCATAAATAGCTAACTGCTTATCTTTTAAAGCAACATAAATCAATACTGCATTCCTTTGTTGAGTATGATACATGTTGTGTTTTTCAAAAATTTTTTCTGCTCTATCAATTGCATTTACATAACTACAATAGTTTTCTATAAATACTCTTATTTCGCCACTTGTATTTAGTTCTGCTTCTTGTATAGCAGCAACAATTAATTTCTTTTCATCGTCTGAAAAAAAATTAGTTGGTTTTTTTTTGAAAAAATTCAACATATTATCTATTACTTAATGTTGAAGTTAATATCTGGAGCCTTTTCTGTACCAGGGTCTGCTTTGTAAAATTCTTTTATTTTAAATCCAAATATTGAAGCAAAAATGTTATTAGGAAAAGTTCTAACCATTAAGTTATATTCTTCAACTGCTTTATTATAGTCTTGACGAGCAACATTAATTCTATTTTCTGTTCCTTCAATTTGTGCTTGAAAATCCTGAAAAGCTTTTGTAGTTTTTAAATCAGGATAAGATTCTGCCACAGCCAATAATCTACCAAAAGCACTTTGTAATTGTCCTTGTGCTGCTTGATATTTAGCTAAAGATTCAGGATCATTAATATCTACTTTTATTTGTGTTGCAGCTGCACGTGCATCAATAACTTCTTTTAAGGTACTTTTTTCAAAGTTGGCAGAACCTTCAATTGTTTTAATAACACTATTATATAAATCGGTACGGCGTTGATAATTGGTTTCTACATTGCCCCATACTTTTTGAACTTTCAAATCGTTTGTAATAAGCTTATTGTATTTAGAACAAGCACAGCCTCCTAAAACCAAAATAAAGGCTCCAATAACAATGAGTAAAAGATTTTGTGTTTTCATTTTTTGAAATTTAATTTTAATAAAAGTGCATTATAAGTTATTATAAACACACAAAGGAA
>JAIXLO010000058.1 GCA_026931325.1 Chitinophagales bacterium
TTATTAAATAGGGTAGAGCCATGAAAAATGATTGTTTAAAAAAGATTAATCTACAAAAGTAAAAGAAAGAAAATGGTATTTAAACTCAAATTGAATAGAATGTGGATGAAAAAATAAATAAATTTTTGAAACAATTGATTATTGAAAAAATAGAATTATATTGTGAGTTTTTCTTTACTTAAACCTACAACATTTTAATTGCTCTTATCATTTCTCTTTTACCTGGAGGTCCTTGAATTTTTTGTATAGAAAAACCAACTGCTTGCATATTTTTTCTTACATAACTTTTACTACAATAGGTAACTAAAATTCCATTGAACGAAAGAATATTGAAAAGCTTTTGGAAAATTTCTTTTGTCCAAAGTTCTGGTTGTGATGTTGGTGCAAATGCATCATAAAAAATTATATCAAATAATTCTGTAGTAATAAAATCGGTAAGCGAGTTGTTAATTTTATAAAGAGTAAATAGTGAATGAATTTTTTGCTTTTTATTCCAAGTTGCAGAATGTATTTGTTCAAATTCTTCTTGCATATTTAAGAGCTTGCCATAATTTAAAAGCTGTATTTCATTTGTAGTAATAGGATTTAGTTCAATACTTTTATAGTTGATAGTAATATTATTTTGTAAAGCAAATTGCCAACTAAGCAAAGCATTTAACCCAGTACCAAAGCCCATTTCAAAAATTGATATTGATTTTTTCTGACGCAAGCTTTCGTAAAATGCTAAACCTGCATTGATAAAAACATGAATACTTTCTTGTATTGAGCCATATTTACTGTGATAAGTAACATTCAATTCTGGAATTGAAATAGTATGACTACCATCGGATGTAACAATAATTTCTTTTTTCATTATAATACAAAGTAATTAATTTGTGGCATGTCATATTTATTGCATTTAAAAAAAGATAAAAAGCTTGCTAAGTGTTTAGGAGAAGAAATACATGAAGTGAGGTTTCATAAAAACATTGCTCTTAGATTAATGGCATCTATTATGAGCCAACAATTAAGTACTAAGGTTGCAAGGGTTATTTATAAAAGATTTCTTGATTTGTATAATGGTAAAGAACCTAAACCTCAACAAGTGTTAAATACTTCTTTTGAAGCACTAAGAAATATTGGTTTAAGTAATGCTAAAGTTAATTATATACATAATGTAGCAAAGTTTTGTATTGAACATAAAATAACTGATAAAAAACTTCAACAATTATCTGATGAAGAAGTGATTGATTTATTAACTCAAATTAAGGGTGTAGGAAAATGGACTGTAGAAATGCTGTTGATGTTTAGTTTAGGAAGAGAAAATGTTTTTGCTGTGGATGATTTAGGTATTCAACATGCAATGATTGAATTGTACAATTTAGATGCAAAGAATAAAAAACTTTTAAAAGAAAATATGATAAAGATTGCAGAAAAATGGAGTCCTTATAAAACCTATGCCTGTTTGTATTTATGGCAATGGAAAGATAGTTAGCGTTTTTTATTCAGGCTTTTTTGCAAAATTTATATTATTATCTGTATCAGATTCAATCATTTCTTTGTTAGATGAAGTTCTTTTATCTTCTGTTTGTTTTTTACCAAATATAGTATCAAATTCTTGTCTATAACTAATACTTATACCTTGTCTGTTTCTTCTGCCAAAAGTTGCACCACTAATATCTAAACTATTTTTATTAAAAATAATTGCTCTTAATTTTCTATCTCTACTTAAAACAAATTCAATATTAAAATCGGGTAGCCATTGAGTATTTCCACCAACAGCAGAACCAATATTAAAATCTACATCAGTACCAAAAGTTACAATTACATTATCGTTAAAAAAGCTTTTACCAATTTTAAAATTGAAAACTTGTCTATCAATTTTATTATTTGAAGTAGTAACTCCTTGATTTAAAATGCTACTACTACTATAAATAGAAGTTCCTAAATCTACTTTTAAACTTTTATCATTAAATAGTTTTGATAAAAAGCCAGAAATAATATTTGAAGCAGAAGACATAATTCTTTGAGATAAACTATTTACATAGCCAGTAATATTGGTACCACTACCATTTCCATTTCCTAATAACCCTTGACCATAAGGTGCAAATGAACCAAATACAATTAATGAAGTAGCTTGTTGCAACATTTCATTTTCATCTTTTTCCATACGAGTTAAAAATTGTGCAAAATCTGGATCTGTTTTTACAGGACTGTTTGTAGGAAAATCAATTTTAAATTTTATAGAAGGTTGAATCAATTTATCTCTTAATTGTGCAATTACATAAACACTTTCTCTTAGATTACTAACATTACTACTCATAATACCTGAAGCTTTTCCTGTAAGATCTGATAGTCTTACATTATCAGCTTCGTACATTGCATCAATATTTATTTTAGCATCCATTGCATCGCCTGTCCATTCAATATAATTACCTGCATCAGGCATTAATATAAATGGTTTTTTAATTAAAGACTGAAAATTAAAATCATATTTACCTCTTGCTATGTTGTATTTTCCTCTAATATCTAATTTTTCATTAGTACCTGCTTTTATTTTTAAACGCCCATTACCAGTAGCTTTAATCACATCGCCTGCTAATTCATCTAATATAACATCAATATCTACTTTTTCATTTGCAGTTAAGTCTAAATCAACTGATAAATTAAATTTAGATTCTTTTTTCTGCTCTTTCATTTCTTCTCCAAATTGTTTAAATACAATAAAATCAGCATCTGCACTTTCTCTACTAATACTATTTGGAATATAAATATGAGATGTATCATTAGCTATACCAATGATATTCATTTTAGCATTTGTTTCAGGACCTTTAAAACTTAAACTTGCTTTACCAATTGCTTTTCCATAAAACCTGCCATTATCTTTGGCTTTAGTATTTAATAATAAAAGTTTTTCTGTTGATACATCAAAATCAAAAGCCAGGTCTTTAAAACTTTTTTCATACAATTTTCCTTTTACTATACCTTTATTATTGTAATTATCTTTTATTTCAAATTGTCCAAAATCAATTCCATCTTCTTCAAAATTTATAATAGCAGAATCTATTTTATAATACACTTGTGTGTAGTCAACTAATAGGCCTGCATTTTTTATTTTTACTTTACCAATTAAATTTATAGTATCATTTCCTTTAATTGTTAATACTCCATCTGCAAAGCCATCAATATTTGAAAAAATACCTGTCAAATATTTTTGAATAGGTTTAAGTCTTGCTTTTTTTAGAATAATTTCTGTGTATAATCTATCATTTGAATTGGTATCTTTTGTTTCGTAAGAACCTTTTGCAGTTAAAAGATAATCAGCATTTGGTGAAAGCCAATTCCAAGTTATTTTTCCTGTTCTTCCATCATAATTTGCTATAACTTTTGCAATGCCAATTGAATCATCATCAACTTTGAATTCACTTACTTCAAGATCTGCTTTTGCTTGAATAGTATTAAACAAATTATTTATTCTAATTTTTCCTGTAGTTAATCCTTCTAAATTTGGATTTTGTAAAACGTATCCTACAAAGTCTCCTAATACTACATTTTTTAAATCTACTATAAGATTGGTGGCACTATTATCTTCTTCAAATTCTGTATTAATATTTATTTCTTGTAAACCTTGTTGAAGTTTAAAATCTTTTGTGCTTAAAAAATTCTTTCTTAAAACTACTACACCATTTTTTTCAATGTTCCATTTTTTATCGTTAATAACAAAAGAGGAAGATTGAAATTCTATTCTTGCACCATCTTCTAAGGTAAATACATTGGCATATAAAGAGGCATCATTTAAAGTATTACTTGCTCTTGTTTGAATGTTTACATTAGAATGGTCATTTGCAGAACGAATATTGAATGTTGTCATTGGTAAATTAGTGCTATCATTAATGTTGATGCTAAAAATTTCTCCACCAACAATTAATGAATCCATTGTTCCATTACCTATAATATTAATTCCAGAGAAATGATATTTATCGTAAGTAAATGATGGAATTTGAACAACAGTATTTAATTTATTTTCTTTTGTATTTAATGATCCAGAAATATCTACATCATTAAAACCAGAAATTTTTGTTTCTATTAATTTAAAGTAAGGTTCAACATATCCAGTGGTTATATGAAAAGAAAAATCTTGATTTTGTGGTATGGCGTCGGGAATTGTAATATAAGCAGGATAATATTTATGCAAGAATGATTGAAAACTTGCAGGCAAACCCATGATACTAAAATCTCCTGAAACATTTGCAGAAAAATCTGTACTTGTAAGATGTAAAGTTTTTTTATTGTTGTTGTAATAGGAAGAAAGTTTTAAAGAATCGAACTTAATGGAGTTGCCATTATTTGTAACAATAGCATTTACCAATTTTGCATCTCCTTCAAAATTATCAATATTAGTACCTGTAAAGTTTACATCTAATGTGCCTACTACTTGCCAGTTATCTTTATTAATTAATTTTAACTCTTTATAATTAGATTTTAAAATGTCTGCAAAAAGGTTAAAACGTGGTATGTTGCCTGAAAGATCTATTTGCATAATACCAATAAAATCTAAATTAGGGTCTGCAATTTTCACTTGTCCATTAAAAGCCTGTTTTTCAAAAGTGCATAATGTTGTAATATTTGTATAAGCATAATTATTTAATTCTAATTTTTGAATTGTGCCATCAAACCCTGCTTTCATTTTATCTAAAGTAAAGCTACTGCCATCAATTTTTCCTTCAAAAGCTATATTTTCTATAGTAGTGGTATTAATAAATTTTCCTAAATTAAATTGTCGTGTATTTAAAATTCCTTTGTAAGTAGGCTCACTATTTTTAGGAAAGTTAAATGCAACATCAGTATATACTGAACCTAAGTTGGTAGTTATATTTCCCTTTGTTTTAAAATTATTATATAAACCATTGAAACTGCCTTTAAATGTTATTTTTCCTAAGGCTGGAATATTTGGGTTATTAAAAGTTTTTAATGCAGGAATATAATTTCGTAAGTCAATAGCAGTGGTATAAACTGCTCCATTATTAAGCGTTATAATTGTTTTTTCAATATTTGGTAAACCTTTCAAAGAAACATTTCCACTTAAAATGCTATTATCTGCTTTTGCAAAAAGATTTGAAATATTAAAATCTTCAACTGTTCCTTTAAATTTTCCAGATAGAGAAACATTTTTATTAAAAGTAGAAAGAGCTGGTGCAAATAATGCTATATCATTTGTATGAACAGAAGCATTATCAAAATCTGCAACCATTGTTACATGAGTAATATAATTTGCAAAGTCAAAATCAAAATGCTCAAATTTCATGGCATAATAATTAGTTAGTTTACTTTTATTAGTTTGTAAACTAAGGTTTTTAAATTCCATGATTTGAGGATTAACCTTGTAATCAGCTGTAAGTTTTTTTACTTCTATACCACTACGCTCTTTACAGTTAATATTTATATTGGCAGTTAAAGTATCTTTTGATAAAAGTATATTTTTAAATTTTCCATTAATACTATTAAAAGCAATATGTTCTCCATCAAAATGTTTAGTAGCTTCCTTTTGATTTGCATTATCAATAAATAAACCATTACGAAGCGAAAACTCTTTTACTTTAACAAATAACCCATCTGGGTTAAGACGAGAAATACTATCAATTTTTCTTGGTTTTTTTAACCATGCTGGCCGTAAAGGCTCATAGTTATCAATTATTACGTGTGGCTTTTCAATAGTTATAGAATTAATTACAAAAGAGCCTTTATTCAAATTAACGCTATCAGCATCTACAACAAAACTTCCAATATTTAATTTTATTTCTTCTCCAACCCATCTATCATTATTAATAAAACGAATATTTTTAAAATCAATTTTTTGAAGATTTAAAGCCAAGCCTCCATCATTATTTTTTTTCTTTAATGAAGAATCAGAAGAAGTTTGTTTTTTAGGAGATGAAAAATGATCGGCAATAAACTGATAATTCCAAACTGAATCGTATCGTTGTAATTTTATTACAGCATCTTCTAAACCCAAATATTTTATAACAGCTTTATCTTTTAAAACAAACCAATCAGTAATTCTAACTTTTAATTGACCAGCATATAGTAAAGTATCTTTTGATTTATCAGAAATAAAAATTCCTTCTAAGTCAGCTCTGTTAAATAATGAAAGATTTACATGCTTTATACTTACTTCAGTTCCTAATTCTTTTGAAAGTTTATTAGTTGCAATACCGATTAACCAATTTTGTACAGGAGATGTTTGTAAAGCCAACCAAAGACATATAATAATTGCTATAATTATTAATACAGTTCTTCTTAATATTTTTAAAAACTTCTTCAGAATAAATATCTTTTAAATATGTGAAATTAAAGCATTAAAAACTATTGACAAATTAGATACCAAACTACTTTTAATTCATTCAATGATTTAACTTTTATATTGCATTTTTGTTATAAATTTTTTATTCAATTTTTGGATTTTTTAATACAAAACATATAAGAATAGTATTTTACTAAATGATATTTTTTAGTAATAAAGTTTTTACAAAATTTTGGTAATAATATAACAATACTATATTTGCTACACAAAAAACTAAAAATTAATAAAAGTGGCTTACGAAAACAACGAAAAAAAGAATGACAGCGTTTATAGCAAACGCATTAAAGCAGGAAAAAGAAGAACTTACTTTTTTGATGTAAGAGCAACACGAGGTAACGATTATTTTCTTACTATAACAGAAAGTAGAAAACGTTTTGATGATAATGGGTATGACAGACATAAAGTATTTCTGTATAAAGAAGACTTTAATAAGTTTGTAAAAGCATTAAACGAAGCAGTAGATTTTGTGAAAACAGAACTTATGCCTGATTTTGATTTTGATGCTTTTAACCATGAATATCCTGAAACAGAAGGAGAAGTTACAATGGAAGAAGGAATAACTGAAGCAAAAGCTAATGATGCAAATTCTGATAATAATCATTCATCTGAGCATGTAGATAAATGGTAATTTTTAAAAAAATTAAACTATAAAGGATAAAAGGTTGTAGAATTTCTACAACCTTTTATTTTGGCATACAATGTTCTAAAATATTATCTTCGTTTTATGCAGCCATTACAAAAATTTTTAGAAGGGCAAGTTTTACTTTTTAATAAACCTTTACGCTGGACAAGTTTTGATATTGTAAAAAAAGTACGCATACTAACTAAAGTTTCAAAAGTTGGTCATGCAGGTACTTTAGATCCTTTGGCAACTGGGCTATTAATAATTTGTACAGGAAAATTTACAAAAAAAATAAATGAATATATGGGCTTGCCTAAAGAATATACAGGCACTTTTACATTAGGTGCTACAACTGCTTCTTATGATTTAGAGCAAAGACCAGAAAACTTTAAAGATTATTCTCACATAACAGAAGAAAATATTTACGAAACAACCAAACAATTTATTGGCAATATTTTACAAACTCCACCTCAACATTCTGCTATAAAAAAAAATGGAAAAAGATTGTACGAATCTGCCAGAAGAGGAATAGAAGTAAAAGTAGAACCAAGACCAATATCTATTCATACATTTACTATTACAAAAATTGAATTACCTATTGTACACTTTAAAGTTTTGTGTAGCACAGGCACTTATATTAGAAGTCTTGCAAATGATTTTGGTGCAGCATTAGGTGTTGGTGCTTATTTAAGTAGCTTGTGCAGAACTGCTATAGGAAATTTTACTTTAGATAATGCTTATAATATTGAAAATTTTGAAAAAGAAATTACTGCTTTAAGAAGAGCAGAAATATCTGTTTAGTGAATGAAAATTCTACATAAAATATTTACAACTTTTCCTAAAAAATCAAACTTGTTGCTGTTGTTTATAATAGCAGCACATATTGGTGTTAGTTATTTTTTTATAGGTAAACAAAATATTACTTCTGACGAACCAAGTTATATTGAATATAGCAAAAGGTGGTTGCACGGAAACCCAGCAAGAATTGAACCTTTAGATGATAGTAAAACACCTGTAATTAGTATTGTTTGGCTGCCAAGAATTGTTCATCAAATTATCAACCCTTCTTATCAAAGAGATGATTTTGGAAGAAAAGACCAACAAGAAGGAAGATATATGATGATAGTTTTTTCTATCATTACAATAATTTACCTATATAAATTTTGCAGATTATTACAACTAAAAAATTGGTGGATTATTTTTTTGTTTTTTATTGCAGACCCTTTAATAATTGCTTACTCTGTTCTTATTAATTCTGATTTGTTAAGTGGCTTAATTTTACTTGCTACTCTATATCATTTGCATAAATATTTATATCAAAATAGTAATAAAGATTTTTTTTATAGTTGTATTTTGCTTGGTACTGGTTTAGTAACTAAACATACTTTTTTATTTTTTGTTCCAGCTTTTTGGGTAGCTATTTTTTTTACTAAAAGAAAAGTTGAATGGAAAAAAATATTTCAATTTGCTGGAATAATATTGATAGTAATTAATGTGTGGTTTTATTTTCATCACTCATTTAAAAGCTTAGGTAGTTATCATTTTCAAAGTATTGCTTTTAATAACTTACAACAGTTTTTTAGTTTTTTAAGTTGGCTGCCAATTCCAGTACCTGAAACTTATTTACAAAGTATGGATTTGTTGCAATACCATGCACAATTAGGAGGCAGTTTAGATAACACTTATCCTGGTGTATATATTTTAGGAAATGTAAAATTGCATGGAGGTTTTTGGTATTATTATTTGGTTAGTTTATGGTATAAATTTCCATTAAGTATTTTGTTTTTTTTAGCAATTGGCTTTGTATGGTTATTAATTAAATTGAATACTGCTTTTAAGAAATATTGGATAATAATTTTTTCTATCTTTTACTTTTTTATTGTATTAAGTTTCTTCAATAGTTTTCAAATTGGTATCAGGCATTTGTTAATTGTGTTGCCTTTAATTTATTTGCTATTAGCAGTATTAATAAATAAATTATGGATGTATAAAACAAAATGGTTAGTTGTTGCAATGTGGTTTTTTATGATTTTTTCAGTAGGAAAATTTTATCCTGATATTATTCCTTACACAAACGAGTTAATTGTAAATAAATCAAAAGTGTATGAAACATTGATGGATAGCAGTATTGATTATGGTCAAGGAGGATTAGGTGCTAAAAATTTTTTACAACAAAATACTGATTATCGTTTGCCAAATGCTACACCTCAAAAAGGAAATTATTTTGTAAGTATGAATGATATTGTTTTACATAAAATGCAAAATGATACTTCTTGGAATTGGTTAATTAAACATTACACACCAACATCTACTCTTAGAAATGTTTATTTGCTTTATAATGTAGATAAATAAGCAATTAGCTTCTACACAATCTTTGAATAATATTTTTATGCTCTGGATATAGCTTTATTAATTCATTAGCTTTTGCTAATTCAAAATCAGCAAAATCAAATGCTGGAGCAACTGTACAACCTACAAAACTATAATTAGTTTCAGGGGCTGGTTCACTTGCAAACCAACAATTTGCTGGCACAATGTATTGAAAGGTTTCACCTTTTTCTATATTATTTCCTAAGCGTATAATTTCTAATTTTCCTGCTTGAGTTATAACATAAACAAGTAAAGTCTCACCTGCATAAAAATGCCAACATTCATCACTTTTTATTTTATGAAAAGCTGAAAAATTTCCTTGCTCTAATAAAAAATAAATAGCTGTTGAAAAATTTCTATCTCCTGAAAACCTTTGTGGCAAAGCATTTTGCTTTATTATTTCTTCTGCCCTGTAAGTTTCTTTATAATAACCACCTTCTGGATGTGGTAGCAGTTTATATTTTTCAATTATAGATTTAGCGGTAAGCATAATTATGAAGCAATAATCTGAATGAAAAAAAATAATAGACTCTAATAAAAAATTAAGATTCTATTAATCCGTGTTTTACTGCATATAAAATTAAACCAGCAGTTGATTTTGCACCTGTTTTTACTTTTAATCTATCTCTAATAGCTTCTACAGTTCTTGGGCTTATTTCTACAATGTCTGCAATTTCTTTTGTACTTTTTTCTTCGCACATAAGTTTTAAAACATGAAGTTCTTTATCACTTAAATCAGCATCATCGTCTTGTTTTGGTGCATTGGTTTGTGTACGTAAACCTGTAAGCATTGCTCTATTAGTAAATTCATTAAAGAAAAATTCATTTTCAAAGCAAGTTTTTATTGCTTGATAAATAGTTTCACTATCAGAATCTTTTGTAAGATAGCTATTAGCTCCAATGCCCATTAATTTTGAAATTAAAGTAACTTCATTATGCATTGTAAGCATAATAATTTTTACATCAGGCATTATTTTTTTTACTTCTGGTAATGTTGCAATGCCATCCATTATTGGCATTTGAATATCTAATAGAATCACATCGGGTTGTAAAAATTTCAACATATTTAATAGTTGCATTCCATTTTCAGCTTCTCCTAAAAACTCAATATCTTGTCTATGACTTAATGCAACTTTTACTCCTTGCCTGAATAAAGCATGGTCGTCTGTTATAATTACTTTTATTTTTTCGTTCATAATTAGTAAAATTATTAGTAGTGCTTTTCAGGTATTGGGTAAAAATAGTAAAACTGAGTTAATTTACTACGAAAATATTAGAAAAACTACGAAGCAACTAATCTTATTTTTACCCCAATGTTTTCATAAAACTGAATATCTCAAATTGGGAAGTTTTGCTCTTGTTGGGAAATAAAGCTCAGCGTATGTTTGCATTGCAATTTGATACAAGGTTTATATGAGTATTAAAAGAGTGTAGGTAAAAATTCCTAGAAACAACAACAACAAATCCGGAACCTAAGTAAACAATAAACCAAAGTATTAAAAAGCAAATGTGTTCAATAATCCTATAAAAGACTAAACCCGTTTTTAAGTGTCCAATTAATGAAAAACCAAGGTGCTTACAGCCTAAAATGTAAGAAAGCCAATATCTAAAAAGGAAGAACCACAAAGTCCAAAATTCCTGGAAGTCATAAACGACCCAGGTTTTTTAAACTGGGTCTGATAAAAAAATCAGACCTTTTTTATTTTAATGATTTTGCTCAACTAAGTGTTTTAAGTTGGCTAAATTTTTTTCTAACTGAGCTCCAGTAACTGCTTCATTCATCATTGAACCAAAACGTTGCCAAGGATACCATTTTAATTTTTCTGTAAACTGCCATTGTACAACAATTTGAGGAGAAGATTCATTATGTATAATACGCATGATGCTTTGTTGCTCACTTCCTCTTTTTCCAACCCAAGTAGAGTGTATAGTATAATTTTTAGTATCTGTTATTGTTACTTTAGTACCTAAAAAATTTCCTTCAGTTGCAGATTCAATATTTATACCTTCTTTATCTAAACCAACAATCCATTTTTTCCATTCATACATATTACTCATTTTATTAAATGCAGAATCTTGATTGCCTGCAATATCAATAGCTCTTGATACAACAATTGAAGATGGTAATAATAAACCTATTGCTGTAACTGCAATAAAAAGAAAAATAACACTAATAATAGCTAATTTAAAGAAACGCATAGTTAATTTTTTGATTTATTCCCACTTAAATATTTTATAAATGATTACATACACTACCACTGTCCAAAGTCCAATAATGGTTAGATGATTCCAAACTTCTGTTATTCCTAAACCTTCAAAAGAAATTTTTCTCATAGCTTCATTAAAATGTGTTAATGGAAAAATTTTGCATAAAGATTGCATCCAAGCAGGAAAAATACTGATAGGAAAAAATGTTCCTGATAAAAGCATTTGTGGTAATGCAAATAAATTTATTAACAAAGGAATAGTTGCATCTGTTTTTACAACACTTGAAAATATTAATCCAATACCCATTAATAATAACAACATTATTATAGATATTGAAATTATTTCTATAAATGTTATCATTCCATGAGCTAAAGTAAAGTCCATCCAAAACCTTCCTACAACTATTAAAACAACAACGTTTAATAATTGAAAAGATAATCTGCTGAAACCTATACCAGTTAATATACTTAGCTTATTTACAGGTGATGCAAAAAATCTTTTCAGCACCAATTGTTCTCTTAAATTATAAAAGGTAAATGCTATACCAAACAAAGTAGAAAATAAAACAGAAAAACCAATTTGTCCAGGTAAAATAAAATCTATTTGTCTATATGGTCTTATAGTGTATATATTTTGTTGAATATGTACATTACTTTTTATTTCTGGATTTATTTTTAAAGATATATTTTCTAAGAAAGGCATTAATTGTGCAACAGCAGATGCAGTTGCATTGGTTGCAATAACTTGAATAATGTACTGCTCTTTATTGGCAGAATCTTTTTTAGTTGTAATATTTAAAATGGCATCTAATTCTCCTCTTTCTAAATCTAATTTTTGTAAAGAATCGCTATTGTATTTTATAATTTTTAATTGCTGAATATTACTAACAACAGTATATGCAATGTTGGCTGTATCTGTTTTACTACTAAAAGAAACTCTTTGTTTGCTAAAGCCATTCATTCCAAAAAAACCAAAAATCCAAACAAATACTAAAGGAAATACAAGGCTAAAAAATAATGAACCTGGGTTTTTAAAAATTGCTATTAGACTAGCTTTTGTAATAGCCACTAATGCTTTAAATTGATTGTATTGTGATTGCATAATTTAATAACATGCAAAACTATTTTATTAATGTTAGAAAAAAATTTTTATTTTGTGAATGATGAATAAAACTATAAAACTTCCTTATAATGCTTATTTATTAATAGGGGGCAACCTTGGTAATAGAGAAGAAAATTTAATTAATGCAAAAAACTTAATAGAAAAATACTGTGGTAAAATAAAAGCTACATCTTCTATTTATGAAACTGCTGCTTGGGGTGTTACTAATCAACCAGATTTTTATAATCAGGCTTTAGTACTTGAAACAAATATTCAGCCAATTGATTTAATGAAAATGTTGTTGAATATTGAAAATATTTTAGGAAGGGTTAGAATAAAAAAAATGGGTCCAAGAATTATTGATATTGATATTTTATTAATTGAAAATTTTATTTGTAATGAAGAAATTTTACAATTACCCCATCCTGCATTAATCTTTAGAAAATTTGCTTTAACACCACTTGCTGAAATTGCTCCAAACATTATTCATCCTGTTGAAAAAAAAACAATTTCTCAACTACTTCAAGCTTGTAATGATACTTTGAATGTGCAAAAGATTTAATAATGCTCATACTTCTGAAGGCTAATTTTGAAGCCTTGTATGAAACATAATTTTATAACTGTAGAAGGCAATATTGGTGCAGGTAAAACCACATTAACACACTTACTTGCAAAGCATTATAATGCAAGAATTATTTTAGAGGAATTTGCTGATAATCCTTTCTTATCTAAGTTTTATGATAACCCAAAACAATATGCTTTTCCTGTAGAATTATTTTTTATGGCTGAAAGATATAAGCAGTTAAAAGAAATGGTTCATACCAAGGATTTATTTCAAACAATAACTATTTCAGATTATCTGTTTACAAAGTGTTTGCTATTTGCAAAAGTAAATTTACCAGAAGAAGAATTTAGATTATATCAAAAATTGTTTGATATTATTCATCAACAATTAATTTTCCCTGATATACTTATTTATTTACATGCACCAGTTTATAAGCTTCAAGAAAATATTAAAAAGAGAAACAGAGAATATGAGCAACAAATAGCTGATGAATATTTATATAACTTACAGGAAACTTATACAAGCTATATAAAACAGCATAACATAAAAACCATTTTTATAGATGCAACTAATGCCGATTTTTTAGGTAATGAAAAACATTTGGAAGTTGTGTTAAATGCTCTTGAAAAAGATATAGAACAGGGGCAGCATTATTTTACACTTCCTTAAATCCAAGGTTTATACAACATTCTGTAAAGTTGTATTAATGCAGTAACAAAAAAAACAATTCCCATAATTAGGTTTAAAGTTTTATTACTTGTTTTCATTTTATTTATAGCCCAATAACCTCCATGAATATAAACACCAATTCCTGCTAAAGTTCCTAACCCTGCACCAGTACAGAAAAAATTAAATTGATTAAAAGTTGTTTCTAAAACATTATTCTGAATAAGTTGAGTACTCCATAAAAACCAAAATGGAATTTGTACTGGATTTAATGCACTAATTGTAACACCTAACAAAAATCGATTGATATTATTATCAATTAATAAACCTTTTTTTTCTTTTGCTTGTTTTTTTGCAGCAATAAAAGCAAAAATACCAAGAGCTAAAAAAACAATTACTGTAAGCCAACCTAAAATTTGAAAAATTGTTTTGTGCTGAGTTACCCAACTCATACCAGTTAATGCAAGTCGTAAATAAATTACTTCAACAATAGCAACACCAAAACCAAATTGCCAGGCTTTTTTAAAACCTTCTTGTACACTTAATTGTGTTGCAGCCATATTCATATTGCTTAAAACAATTTGTCCTAAAAAACTGATGCCAAAAGCAATTAATAAAACAACAATTAGTGCCATGCAAAAAATTAAACAGTTAACAATCTTTTTCAACTTTTTCTAAGATAGCATAAGCCGCAAAAGCATCTTTTAAAAATTTTTTTCCTTGCTTAAATGATGCGTAAGGAATACCTTTTTTATAATTTATTCTACCAATTTCAAACATATATTTCCAATGTGTTGCAATAGTTTTTAAGGCTGTAAAGTAACTCATATTGCAATCGTAAATATGGTTTGGTTCTGCACCTGTTCCATTAAATTCAAGTATTTGAATGTTTCTTCCTTTTCTTAAATCATCTAACGAAGTTGTTTTAATATCAAACCTTCCATAATAAAAATATTTTGTGTAATTACTTATTTCATCAAATACATTGGTAAGTTGTACATCAATTTCGGTTTGTAAATTTTTAAAAGTTGCACCTCTGTTATGATTACCTGCAATACTTAAATAATAAACTTCATTTTCAGGAATTATTTTTTGAAGATTATCAGCATGCTTATTAGTCAATTCTTCAATTCTATCTTTTGCCTTTTGGTGTTGTTTTATTAGTTGTAATAAAGTGCTTTTACCATTTCCTTTTACTTGTAAATATTCTTTAGCTGTCATTCCTGTAATTTTTCCTTTTGTTGTATCAGGATAACGAACATAAAAAATGCTCATTTCCATTGGTAGTTCAACCAGTGTTTGAATAAGATAAACAAAAGGCACAGTGTTATGATATTTTTTTAGCTCCTCTTCATTATCAATTTTTCTAAAACATAAACCTTTTGTGCCAATATCTGGTTTTACAGCTACAGGAAATTGTAGGTTTACTTCTTGCATTAGTAAAAGTATATTTTCAAAATTTTCTTTTGGTTGTATGTAAATAGTTGTAGGGTAAGATTCTTTAGGAAGTTGGTCAAACATTTCTTTTTTAGTTTCGCCTTCT
This sequence comes from Chitinophagales bacterium, assembly GCA_026931325.1. Taxonomy (GTDB): domain Bacteria; phylum Bacteroidota; class Bacteroidia; order Chitinophagales; family Chitinophagaceae; genus UBA1930. The sequence continues at coordinate 15,416 of JAIXLO010000058.1, forward strand.
AATCCAGAAAATTGTAAGCTTGGATTTACGTTAGAAAAAAACCAAAACTTTCCTGACCTGATCCAATAATAAAGCCAAAGCAATGTAAGTGGTGCATAGATAATACGAAAATGCCATTGCTCCCAGTTAAAAATTTTTTGCCAAAACTTTTTCAAATGTATTTTTTAATGGAGACAAAAATAATCAGTTGAAATTATTTGTTATCAGTTTTTATTTTTTTATCATTAAATTCTTTGATAGCATTGATTAAAGCAGCATTTTCTTTTTCGGTACCAACAGTTATACGCAAACAATTATTGCAAAGAGGTTCATTACTTACATTTTCTACAACAATATTTTTGTTTAATAAAAATTGATAAAGTTTATCAGCATTATCTACTTTAATTAATAAAAAATTTGTATCGCTATCGTATATTTTTTTAATAAAAAGAAATTGTGCTAATGATTTAACTAACTCTTTTCTCATCGCTACTAATTCTTTAATCATTTCATTAGTTTCACTAATATTTTCTAATGCTTTTAAAACCAATTCTTGCGTTGCTGTATTAATGTTATTAGGACTTTTTATGCAGTTTAAAATATTTATAATTTCAGTATTTGCAAACAAAGCTCCTAAACGTAAACCTGCCAAACCCCAAGCTTTACTGAATGTTTGCAGAATAATTAAATTTGGATATTCTTTTAAATCTTGTAGAAAAGATTTTTGTCTGGAGAAATTAATATATGCCTCATCAACAACAACTAAGCCTTCAAAATTATTTAGAATAATTTCAATGTCTTCTCTATAAATTGAATTGCCAGTTGGGTTGTTTGGAGAACAAAGCCAAATAATTTTTGTATGCTCATCTACCAACTCTTGTAATAGGTCCATATCTAATTGAAAGTTCTCTATCAAATTTGCTTTCCTTACTTCTACATTATGAATATTAGCAGCAATTTCATATCTGTTATAAGTTGGTGGGCAAACTATTACATTATCTTTCAGCGGTTCACAAAAACAGGTATATAACAAATCAATACATTCATTTGTTCCATTACCTAAAAAAATATTTTCGGCAGCTACATTTTTTATTTTGCTTGTTGCTTCTTTTACAGCAGTTTGAAAATTATCAGGATAACGATTATACCATTTTATCAAAGGGCTACCAATACTATTTTCATTTTTATTAAGCAGAATTTTTTGCTGAAAATTTTCATTTTTTTCAGGATATATAAATTTTTTAATGTGCGTTGCAATTAATTTTTCTATATGAATATTCATGAAATGATGACTTAAATATTGAGGATGCTAAATTAGCTTTTTATAGCACTCGTTTCCTTCAGTTTTAGGTTAGTAGTTTGATATAATGGTTATTTTTTAGATAAAATATTTGCTTTTAAGTTATCCACCATTAGTATATATTGATGTAAAATGTAAAAAGTAATCCACATGCTTTCTATATCTATAAAGGGTTTTGTAGTTTGGGCAAAATTTAATTTGCCTATATTATGGCTAATCGTTTGAAGAAGAAAAAGGAGGAAGCTCCTAATCCAGAAAATTTAACAACAGATAAAGTAGCAGAGGTTACAGTATCTGAAGTTGTGAAAGATGAACGTACTACTAAAATTATTGGAGCAATTTTTTTAGTGCTTACTGTTTTTTTATTTGTTGCATTTACTTCTTATTTATTTACTTGGCAAGAAGATCAGGATAAAGTTCAACGCTTTGGTGCAAAAATATTTTCTACATCAGATGTTCAAGTAAGTAATTTATTAGGAGTGTTAGGAGCTTATGTTGCACACAATTTTATTTTCAATGGTTTTGGTATTGCTTCATTTTTATTTTGCACTTTCTTTTTTGTATTAGGTGTAAATTTATTATTTGCCAAAAAAATATTTTCAATTTATAGAAACCTTCGTTACTTAATTACAGGCTTAATTGTGTTGAGTGTTGCACTATCTTTTGTTTCAAGAGTTTCTGAATTTAGTTGGGGTGGTGCAGTAGGAGAATTAATTAATAGTTGGCTGATAAAATGGATTGGAGGTATTGGCACTGGTGCAATTTTATTGCTTAGTGTATTTGCTTATTTTATTTGGCGTTTTAATCCTTCTTTTAGTGCTGTAGAAAAATTCTTTAGAAAAGCTTTTACACCTTCTCCTAAAAAAAATATTACAACTACAATTGATGGAGTTGAAGAAGATTTAGTTTTAGAAAATGAAGATGCTGTTGAAACTGAAGATGAACAAGGTGATGCTAAATTGTTTGTAGATGAAGAATTGGTTGAACCTACAAGTGGTAATAAATTAAGAACAGAAGGTAAAGGTGTTACTGTTATAATGCCAGAAGTTGAAGAAAATAATTTACCCACTTTTGATTTAGTTGAAAAAGAAGAAGAAAATTCTGTTGAGTTAAATGAAACTTTAGCAACAGAATTACCTCTTTCTATCAACGAACAATATGCTAATGCAAATAATAATATTGAAGAAGATTTAAGTCTTGAAATAAAACCACAAGTAGAAGAAGATGAAATAACAAATGATGAAGAACCTTTAACAATAGAAGAAACGCAAGAAGAAGAAATTAGTTCAGAAGATAATACAGCACTTGAGGTAAGAAGCGATGAATTAGCAACTATTAATTATGACCCAACTTTAGATTTAAGAGATTATAAATATCCAACTTTAGATTTATTAGAAACTCATGGGAGCGAAAAAATTATTCACGACCCATCAGAATTAGAAGCTAATAAAAATCAAATTATTGCTACACTCAAAAATTATGATATAGCCATACAGCGTATTGCAGCAACTATTGGCCCCACAGTTACTTTATATGAAATTGTTCCAGCACCTGGTGTGCGTATTAGCAGAATAAAAAATTTAGAAGATGATATTGCTTTAAGTCTAGCAGCATTAGGCATTCGTATTATTGCTCCAATTCCAGGAAGAGGAACAGTTGGTATAGAAGTGCCAAATGCTCGTAAAACTATTGTTAGCATGAAAACAATGCTTGGGAGCGATAAATTTCAAAACAATAATTATTCATTGCCTATTGCTATTGGTAAAAAAATAGATAATGAAAATTTTATTGTTGATTTGGCTGCAATGCCTCACTTACTAATGGCAGGAGCAACAGGTCAAGGAAAATCAGTTGGAGTAAATGCTTTGCTGGTTTCTTTATTGTATAAAAAACATCCATCTCAATTAAAATTTGTTTTAGTAGATCCTAAAAAAGTAGAATTAAGTTTATACCGAATTATTGAAAAACATTTTCTTGCAAAACTACCTGGCGAAGAAGAAAGTATTATAACAGATACTAAAAAAGTAGTACATACTTTAAATGCTTTGTGTATAGAAATGGATAATCGTTATGACTTATTAAAAGAAGCTGGATGCAGAAATATTAGAGAGTATAATGAGAAGTTTACACAAAGAAAATTAAACCCACAAAAAGGTCATCAATACTTACCATTTATTGTTTTAGTAATAGATGAGTTTGCAGATTTAATAATGACTGCTGGCAAAGAAATTGAAATGCCAATTGCACGTTTGGCTCAGTTAGCAAGAGCTATTGGTATTCACTTAATCATTGCTACACAACGCCCTTCTGTAAATATTATTACAGGAACTATTAAAGCAAATTTTCCAGCACGTATTGCATTTAAAGTTTCTTCTAAAATTGATAGTAGAACCATTTTAGATACTGGTGGAGCAGAACAATTAATTGGTAAAGGAGATATGCTTGTAAGCTATAATGGAGAAGTTACCAGATTACAATGTGCTTTTGTAGATACACCAGAAGTAGAAAGAGTTTGTGAATTTATAAATAGCCAACGTGGTTATCCTGATGCTTTCTTACTTCCTGAATATGTAGATGAAAAAGAAGAATCAGGAAAAGATTTTGATGTAAATGATAAAGATGTTTTGTTTGAAGATGCGGCAAAATTAATTGTTCAAAATCAAGTAGGCTCTACATCACTAATTCAAAGAAGAATGAAATTGGGTTATAACAGAGCAGGCAGATTAATGGATCAATTAGAAAAGGCTGGAATTGTAGGACCAAATCTTGGCAGTAAAGCAAGAGAGGTAAAATTTAAATCAGAAATGGAATTACAAGAATTTTTAGATTCGTTGTAGAATTTATTAATTACTTTTTCACATAATAATTATTCGCACTAATTCTTAGCTTGTTTTAATTATCTTGGCAGCCTTTAAGAAAAACTAATTTATTATTAAAACAAATTTTTATGATTAAGCTTCAAGTAATTGGCAATCTTGGAAAAGATGCTATTGTAAACAATGTTAATGGAAAAAATGTTATCAACTTTAACATGGCTCATACAGAGCGTTATAAAGATGCTCAAGGAAATCAGAAAGATAGAACCATTTGGGTAGAATGTGCTTATTGGACAGATAGAACAGCTATTGCACCTTATTTAAAAAAAGGAACACAAGTTTTTGTTGATGGAAACCCAGATGTAAGAAGTTATACAACACAAGATGGGAGGCAGGGAGCTTCATTAACTTTAAGAATACAAAGTATACAATTATTAGGTAGTCGTAATTCAGAAGCAGGTTCTACAACTCAAACATATACATCAAATCAATCAGAAACTTCTCAAGCAACAACTTCAACATCAATTAATGAAATTAATGAACCTGTTGATGATTTGCCTTTTTAATTTCATCATGAATTATTAAAGAAGTCAATAAAATTTCATTTATGAAAAGGTTTTTGTTGGTTGCAGCAATATTGTTTTGTAAAAATATTTTCTCTCAACAAAGATTAGTAGAGTTTGTAAATCCTTTTATTGGTACAGATGCTCATGGACATACTTACCCTGGTGCAACTATTCCTTTTGGTATGGTACAATTAAGTCCTGATAATGGATCAAATGGTTGGGATTGGAGTAGTGGTTATCATTATAGCGATAGTGTTATTCAAGGCTTTAGTCATACTCATTTAAGTGGTACAGGTGTTGGAGATTTGTGTGATATATCTGTATTACCAATAGTTAATAGAATTGCTTCTGCTGATAAAATTGTTAGCAGATTTTCTCATAAACAAGAATCTGCAAAACCAGGTTATTATACAGTACACTTAAAAGACTTTGATGTTTGGGCAGAACTAACTACAACAATTCGTTGTGGTTTTCATCGTTATACTTTTCCTGCATCAAAACATTCTTCAATTCGTTTTGATTTAGGTTTTGCAATAAACTTTGATAAAACTAAAGAATGTTTTTTCAAAAAAATAAATGATACAACTTTTGTAGGATATAGATTTAGCACAGGTTGGGCAGCTAATCAAAAAATATTTTTTGCAGTAAAAATAAATAAGCCAATAAAACACATTTCTTTATTTGCAGACAAAGAAAAAATAGATACAAATACTTATACAGCAAAAGATATTAAAGCAATATTAGAATTTGAAACTACACAGAGTGAAAAAATTTTAATGAAAGTAGGGTTAAGTAGTGCAGATGTTGAAGGAGCTTTAGAAAGTTTAAATGAAATTCAAGGATGGGATTTTGATGTTATAAGATTAAATGCTGAAAATATTTGGGAAAGAGAATTAAGAAAATTACAAATACGCACTAATGATATTGCCTTAAAGCAATCATTTTATACAGCACTTTATCATACTTATTTAGCACCTAATAGATTTAGTGATAGATATGGAAATTATAAAGATTCTAAAGGTAATATTGCAAGAGGAAGATCTATTTATACTGTTCAATCTTTATGGGATACTTTTAGGGCAGCTAATCCATTGCTTACTCTTACTCAAACAGAATTAGTTCCTGCTATTATCAATTCTTATCTTACTTTTTATGACGATTATGGTTTATTACCTGTTTGGGAGTTACAGTTTAATGAAACGAATTGTATGACTGGTTATCATGCAGTACCTATTATAGCTGATGCAATATTAAAAGGCATTACAGGTTTTGATTATGAAAAAGCATATCAGGCAATGAAAACAAGTGCTTATCAAAATGTGAGAGCAACAGATTTATACAGACAATATGGATATGTGCCTTATGATAAAGCAGGATATAGTGTAACGATAACAATGGAATATGCTTTTGATGATTGGTGTATAGCACAAGTAGCAAAACGTTTAGGAAAATCAGCAGATTATAGAGAGTTTATAAGAAGAAGTATTAATTGGCGAAATGTGTTTGATAAAAAAGCAGGCTTTGCTCGTCCAAGATATAGTAATGGACATTGGGTTACACCCTTTGACCCTTATCATACAGAGTATGATGAAAGCAAGACAGCATATACAGAAGGTAATGCTTGGCAACATAGTTGGTTTGCTCCACACGATGTGTATGCTTTAATAAATTATATGGGAGGTGCAAAAAAATTTACTGCTAAATTAGATTCATTATTTAATGCAGATTCTAAACTTACAGGGTCTGAAATTCCTCCAGATATTAGTGGCATGATTGGGCAATATGTGCATGGCAATGAACCAAGCCATCATATTGCTTATTTATACAATTATGTAGGCTTACCACATAAAACAGCAGATAGAGTTAGAGAAATTTGTACAACATTATACAGCAATAAACCTGATGGTTTGCCAGGTAATGAAGATTGTGGACAGATGAGTGCTTGGTATGTGTTTAGTGTTTTAGGTTTTTATCCTGTAAATCCAGCAAATAGCGAATATGTTTTAAGTGTTCCATTAGTGCAAGAAAGTGCTTTACAATTGCCTAATGGACATTTATTTAGAGTAGTTGTAAAAAATGAAAGCGAAAAAAATAAATACATAAAACAAGTAACACTCAATGGTGAAGTTTATAATAAATCTTTCATCAAACATTCTGATATAATGAAAGGAGGAGTTTTAGAAATTACTTTAGATGCAGAGCCTGGAAAAACTTTTGGAAAACTAATGGAAGACTATCCAGGAAGAAAAGTAAAATATTAATAATTTGTTTTTTCAGAATTAATAATTCATAAAAGTTAAGAGTAGATGATAAATGAAATTATAGGTTATTCAGCCTCTTTATTTTTGGGTATTTCATTATTAGTAAGCAATAAATTTAAGTTTAGGTGGTGGAATACTATAGGCTGTTTAACATTTGTTATTTATGGTTTTTTAATTAATGCTTATCCTGTAAGTTTAGCAAATGGAGTTTTGTTGATTATTAATATTTATCAGTTAATAAGACTTTATCAATCAAAAGAAAAGTTTGAACTTTTATCAATACCAAAAGATAGTGCTTTAGTAGAAAAGTTTATTAATTTTTATAACAACGATATTAAAAAGTTTTTTCCTGAAGCAAATACCACTATTCAATCAAACACTTTTGCTTTGGTTGTTTTAAGAAATATGGTTATTGCAAATTTGTTTATTGCCAATATAAAAACAAATGGAGAAGCTGAAATAGAAATTGATTACACTATACCAGAATATAGAGACTATAAAAGTGGACAGTTTATTTTTGAAAAAGAAAAACAATACTTAATAAAAAATGGTATAACTACATTAACTTATCATAAAAATATTCATCCAATACATCAAAGATTTTTAACTAAAATGGGATTTGTAAAAGAAATAAATAAGCAAAGCTTTATAAAATCTCTTATTTAAAAAATAAAGGCAACCAATGGGTTGCCTTTAAAATTTTTAGCTTTTCATATTTTCATATTGTAGAGGTACACCAAAATTTCCATTTCTACAAAGTGAAATTACTTCCTGTAAATCATCAATTTTTTTTCCTGTAACTCTTATAATATTATCCATTATTGCTGGTTGAACTTTTAAGCCACTGTCTTTAATAGCTTTTACTATTTTCTTTGCATCTTCTTGTTTTAAGCCATTTTTTACAGAAACATTTTTCTTCATTACTTTTCCACTTGGGTAAGAATCTTTACTAAAATCAAAAGCATTTCCATCAATTCCTTGCTTCATGCTTCTACTAATTAATACATCTATTATTTGCTGTAGTTTCATATCACTATCGGCTTCTAATAAAATGGTAAAATCCTTTTTATTCAAATCAATAACAACATGGCTATCTCTAAAATCAAAACGATTGGTAATTTCTTTTCTAACTACATTAATTGCATTATCCAATGTTTGAATATCTACTTTACTGGCTATATCAAAAGAAGGCATAATAGTTTTTATTTTGTTTAACCAACCATTGCAGCATAAGCAGTACTATCTAATAAAGTATCTATATCTGCTGCATTATTTACTGTTATTTTTACAATCCAACCTTCTCCATAAGGGTCGTTGTTAATTAATTCAGGTTGCTTTTCTAGATTAGAATTAAATTCTGTAATAGTTCCTGCAATTGGTAAAAATAAATCACTTACTGTTTTAACAGCTTCAACAGTTCCAAACACTTCATTTGCTTGAAGACTTTTACCTACACTATTAATATCAACATAAACAATATCGCCCAATTCGCTTTGAGCAAATTCTGTGATACCAATAGTTGCTGTATTGCCATCAATACTTATCCACTCATGGTCTTTTGAGTAACGAAGATTAGAAGGGAAATTCATGTTTATTATAGTTTTATTTATGCAAATATTAGTTTTTTATAATTACAAAGCAATTTGTTGTTAATTAAGCATTCTAATTTTCATTCTTATATCTTTTATTGGTCTATCTCCAGGTCTTGTTGTTGCAGATGCAATTTTATCTATTACATTTAAACCAGAAATTACCTCTCCGAAAACAGTATAGTTTTGATCTAAGAAAGGTGTGCCACCAATTCGTTGATAAATTTCTTTTTGAGTATCAGTATAAGAAAAATTAGGATTATTAGGCTTTATTCTTTGTTCATACATTTGTCTTAATTGTGCTGTATCTATTTTATTTCCTTGTACAATATAAAACTGACAGTTACTACTTGCTTTTTCAGCATTACCATCTCTTGCAGCAGCCAAAGCTCCTCTTTTATGTATTAAATTTTTATTAAATTCTGCTGGTATTCTTGGTTGCCCTATTACTTCTCCTCCTCCTAAAATTGCTAAACTATCTGCATGTTTACTTGTTGGGTCACCTCCTTGAATCATAAAACCTTTTATTACTCTATGAAATAATAAACTATCATAAAAACCAGATTCTATCAAGCTAATAAAATTATCTCTGTGCAATGGAGTAGTATTATACAAACGAGCAACCATTGTTCCATAATCTGTAGTTATTTCTACAAGCCTTTCTTTTTGTACTATGTTAGTTTTATTCTGAGGAATATCAGCTTTATTATTTTGATGTTTTGCAGTTTCTTCTGTAGTAGTTTCAGCTAAAGGCGGTCTTGCAATATTTCTTTTTTTAGGAGCTTGTGCATTAACTGATATTATACAAATTGAAAAAATACTTAGAAATAAAAAAAATTGTTTCATTGTTTTTGATAAATGATTAGCTACAAAATTAAAATTCTAATTGGTTAAAGTAAAGTAAAATATGCTCTTTCAAAAAATCTTCATTTTCTGATGATGAAAAATCAGGTACTTGTTTTAATTGTTTAAAGTGGGGCCAATTATCTTCATCTAATTTTTCAAATTCAAAATAACCACTTGGTTGTAATAATATACATACTGCAACATGCATTAAATCTTGCTTTTGTTCTTTAGTTATTTGTTTTGATGGAAATCTTACTTCTTGTAATCCTATTAAAAAAAGTATAGTTTCAATATCAGGCTTCTTACCAAATTTATTTATTAGTTTTTCTTCTAAAATATGCCATTGTTGTTGCAAGTTGTCTTGAGAGAGCATTACTAAATCTGTTGTAAAAATTATATTGTTTTTGCTATGATATCTTTAATTGCAATATCTAATTCTTGTGCTGATTCATCTAACATATTTATTAATTCATTTTTCTGAGAAGGATTCTTTTCATCTTTCAATAAATTAACTAATCCTAAAATATTTGATAATGGTTTTCTTACTTTATGGCTTTGATGCCAAGCAATTTCTTTTAATCGTTCTTCTTTTCTTTTAGCTTCTTCTATATTTATTGAGCTAAAAATAACACCAATAATATTATCATTTATATCTTTAAATGGCTTCATGGTATGCCTGTACCATGTTGGTTTTATTTTGTCAAAGTGATTTTGAAATTCGTAAGAAATTGTTTTCCCTTTTAAAACCTCTAAAAACCTTTTTTCAAAAAGTTCTAATCTATCTTTAGATACAATTTCTCTAAAATCAAAACCTTCATGCATTTTAATTTTTACAAAATATTCTGTTTCTTGTTGAGCTATATTATTAAATGAAATAACCTTATAGTTTTTATCAATAAAGTAGAATGATTCTTCTACGTTGTTAAGTGCCATTTTTAATTTTTGTAAAGTTCTTTTGTGTTCTTCTTTTTCTTTTTTATATTCTGTCATGCAATAACCAATACCACCCACTTCTGTTACTTTTCCATTTTCTGAATGAATAGGAAAAAAATCCCATTTTATATAGATATCAATATTTAATTCTGTACCCTTTTTTCTTATTTTAATTGCCTTATCATCTGATATATTTATCCAATTTTTCTCCTTACAATCTAAAAATAATTGTACACTTTCAGGATACATATCTTTTGTAATTTTTTCTCCTATAAAGTTGGTATAAACGTGGGAAAAGTGCTTTTTATATAACTGGTTTACATAGGTAAAATTATCCTTCTCATCAAAACTTATTAAATACAATGAGTTTGAACTTTCTATAAAAGAACACAAAGATTTAAATAGTTTGTTCTCATTTATGGGCATCTCATAAGGTTTTAAGAATTATTGAACACTATGTAAATGTAATTAAATTATAAATATGATTGATAATATTTTAATGGAAAGAATAAGTAATTTTGCTAAAATTTTTTTTAAATGCTTCAGGTTAATACACTAAGAAAAGATATAGATAAAGTAAAAGAAAGACTAAGCGTAAAAAACTTTTCAGATACTTCAATTGTTGATACAATTATTGAGTTAGATGATGAAAGAAAAAAAGTACAACTTGAGTTTGACAACACTCAAGCTAAAATAAATGCTGCAAGCAAAGAAATTGGTAAATTAATGGCTCAAGGAAATAAAGAATTAGCAGAAAAAACAAAATCAGAAGTTAGTAATTGGAAACAAGAAGTTGCAACACTTAACAGCCAATTAAATTCTATTGAAAAACAATTGCACGATACGCTTATTTTACTTCCTAACTTACCTCATAGCTCAGTGCCAAAAGGAAAATCAGCAGAAGATAATGAAACTGTAAAAGAAGGTGGTGTAAAACCAAACTTGCCTGCAAATGCTTTACCTCATTGGGATTTAATTAAGCAATATAATTTAGTAGATTTTGAAACAGGTGCTAAAATTACAGGTAGTGGATTTCCTTTGTACAAAGGAAAAGGTGCTAAATTGCAAAGAGCTTTAATTCAATATTTTTTAGATTATAATACTTCAGCTGGTTACACAGAATATATTCCTCCTTTTATGGTTAACGAAGCAAGTGCTTATGCAACTGGGCAATTACCAGATAAAGAGGGTCAAATGTATCATGCAACAGAAGATAATTTTTATTTAATACCTACTGCAGAAGTTCCTGTAACTAATATTTATAGAGATGTTATTTTAAAAGAAAGTGAATTGCCTTTAAAAATGACAGCTTATTCTCCTTGCTTTAGGAGAGAGGCAGGAAGTTTTGGTAAAGATGTAAGAGGCTTAAATCGTGTACATCAATTTGAGAAAGTAGAAATTATACAAATTGTAGAACCAGAGAATAGTTATGCTGTTTTAGATGAAATGGTAAGTCATGTAGAGCAACTTTTAAACAACTTACAACTGCCTTACAGAGTTTTAAAATTGTGTGGAGGAGATATGAGTTTTGCCAGTGCATTAACGTATGATTTTGAAGTTTGGAGTGCAGCACAACAACGTTGGTTAGAAGTTAGTAGTGTTACCAACTTTGAAAATTTTCAAACCAATAGAATGAAATGCAGATTTAAAAATGCTGAAGGAAAAATACAATTAGCACATAGCTTAAATGGTAGCTCACTTGCATTACCAAGAATTTATGCTGCACTTTTAGAAAATAACCAAACACCAGAAGGAATAAGGCTTCCAGAAGTTTTACATAGTTATTTTGGTAGTAGTATGATTGATTAATTGTTAGAAGAAGAATTAAAAAAATGCCTGTTAATACCGAAGCATATCAAAAAATAATTTCACAGCTAAATAATGAAGCTACTTTGGTAGCAGTAAGTAAAATAAAACCTGTTGAAGATATTTTAGCATTGTATCAATTAGGTCAAAAAGATTTTGGAGAAAATTATGTTCAGGAATTAGTAGATAAACAAGCAAAACTTCCTTCTGATATTCGTTGGCATTTTATTGGTCATTTACAAAGTAATAAAGTAAAATACATTGCACCTTTTGTTCACTTAATTCATGGAGTTGATAGTTTAAAGCTTTTAAAAGAAATAAATAAGCAAGCAATTAAATACAATAGAATAATTCATTGCTTATTGCAAGTACATATAGCACAAGAAACAACAAAATTTGGTTTTAGTTTTGATGAATTACAAGAACTAAATATTCCTAAAGAGTTTATAAATATTAGTGTTGATGGATTAATGGGAATGGCATCTTTTAGTGATGATAGGGCTTTGATAAGAAATGAATTTAAGCAACTAAAAAATTTATTTGATAAGCTTAAAATAAATCATCCACAATTCCATACACTTTCAATAGGCATGAGTGATGATTATACTATTGCTTTAGAAGAAGGCAGCAATATGATAAGAATAGGTAGCCTATTATTTGGAAAAAGAATTTATTAATTTAGTTGTTTTAATTAATTTGGAATAACTAATTTGTTATTAATTCTGCTAATATCAGCCATTCTTTCAGTTGGATCAATTACTACAGATTTTATTTCACCAATTTTTCTTGAGATAGTAAAAGTATATTCAGGATGAGTCCATTTCCATGCAGGATGTATAATTCTTGTTATATTGTTTTCAGCAGGTTTTTGACCAAACATTAAATCAAGAGGAATATAATGCATCTCAGAAGTTCCATCTTTATAAGTTATTAAAATATCAATAGGCATAGGCATTTTACCAATTCTTTTAATGGTAAGTATTGCATTATTTGTAGTTGTATCAACATTAATATTGCCTACAGCATATTCTATATTTTTGGTGCTATTAATCCAATATTCTTTATACCATTGTAATTCTAAGCCACTTACTTTTTCTGCAATTCTGATAAAATCATTTGGGTTTGGATGTTTAAATTTCCATACTTTATAATACTCTAATAAAATTTTATCTCTTACAGAATCACTTACTATATAACCCAATTGACTTAAAAAAACTGCTCCTTTTGAGTAAACACTTAATGCATAACCAATATTAGTATTATAATGATCTGCATGTGTACTTAAAGGTTCTTCATAAGGGCTTTTTACTAAATTAAAATACCCATAATAATTAGATGATTGATTTAATGGTAATTCTAATTTATCTTCTTCAGCATTTCTCTTAATAGCATCTTTTTCTGCTTGTGTAATCCAAGGACTTTGCCATGCATAATTTTCATTGTACCAAGCCATTACTTCTTCTTCTGCATAGCTTGTAAAGCCTTCATCCATCCAAGGATAAAGACTTTCATTAGTTCCTAAAACTTGTTGATACCAACTATGCATCCATTCATGAAAAACTGTTCCTAATCCAGAACCTTTTAATAATGTTGCCATTGCATATTCCATTCCCCCATCACCACCTTGTATAAATGAATATTGAGGATAAGGATATTTGCCAAAACGCTTTTCCATATAAGGCAAGGCTTTTTCAGCAGCCCATAAAACATTGTTCCAAGCATTATCATTTGCTGGTGTTGTAGATTTATAAAAAACATGAAGTGTTAAACCTTTTCTTACTTCTTTTGAAATGTGTGTATAATCTGTATCAGCAGCCCAAACAAAATCATGTACATTTTCAGCTTTAAAGTTCCAAGTTAATGTTGAGCCTGTTGGTTTTGGAGGTTTATAACCAGCAGGTGTATAACCCATACCTATTGTGTTTGCATTTTGTAAAACACCTGTTGCTGCAACCATATAATTTTTATCAAGTGTAATTTTTACATCAAAATCTCCCCATACACCATAAAATTCTCTTGCTATATAAGGGTTTGCATTCCACCCTTGATAATCATACTCTACAACTTTAGGATACCATTGACTCATACTATATCTTATTCCTTCTGCATTATCTCGTCCAGAACGCCTTATTTGTATAGGTACTTGAGCTTCAAAATTTACATCCATTAATAAAGCACTTTTTGGTAACATTGGTTTATCTAACACAACTTCTAAAATAGTTTCATGCTCTATTAATTTTTGTTTTTTACCATTGATAGAAATTGAGTTTACACGTTGATAACCTATTTCGTTTTCTTTTAAATTACTTATTCTATTAGTAACTCTACTATCCCAATCCAATACATTATTTCCAAATTTATCTTTTCTTACTACAACTTTTCCTAACTCTCTGCTTCTTACATCCATACTACTGTTTGGTTGAAAAGCATTCCAGTATAAATGAAAAAATATTTTAGAAAGAGTATCAGGTGAGTTGTTGATGTATTCTATTTTTTCATTGCCATTAAGTTTGTTTGAAGAAACATTTAAAGTTACATCAATATTGTATTTTATTCTTTGTTGCCATCTATCTGGTTGTGCAAAAATTATTTGATGTGTAGATGCAATAATGATACATGATAAACTTAATTTCTTAAACATAATATTGTTCTTTTAATAAAATGAAAATGGTAATAACTTCAAATAAAAACAAATAAATGCAAATAAATCTTAAAAGGATGATAATTTATAAAATCAAAATAATAGTTCTGTTATAGAAATCAAATACGTATAACTTATAAATAAATTGGCTCTTCACTTTAAATTTTCTGCATTCTAAAAACTATCCAAACAAATAATAAAAAGCATAAATGAAATTTGTATATTTGTAAAAACGTCTTTTATGGCTATTGTATTAACATTCGACCCCACCATTGAAAGAATAGTTGAACTACTAGAAACAATGAGTGAGAATCAAAAAAAATATATTCTTTCCGAAGCTATTGCAGTTGGTATATATGGAGAGTTTGGGCAAAATCTAAAGAAAATATCTTTACAAGAAATTGATAGAATAAAACATGAAGCACGTAAGCATAATGCGAAACAAAAAGTTCGTATTTGATACAAATATTTGGGTTTCTGTATTGTTAAATAACGAAACCAATTTTATCAATACAATTGTTAGAGAATACGATATTGTTATTTTTTATTGTGAAGAATTATTATTGGAAGTTTCCGAAGTTTTACAACGTCCATATTTTAAAAGCAGAAATGTTTCTATAAAAAATGCTATTAATTTTATTAAATCTGTTGGACTTTTTTATAAACTTTCATCCCCAATTAAAAAGTATATTCCCAAAGACGATAAAGACGATTATCTAATTGCTCTTGCCTTACAAACTAATTCAGGTTTTGTAACCAGTGGCGACCGACACATTTTAAGTCAAAAAGAATATTTAGAAAAAAAATTTACTAAACTTAAAATAATTACTAAAGCAGAATTTGAAAAAAAATTCTCTTTTTAATTTTTTCGGATTTCAGATTTCGTTTTTCAATTTTTTTAGAATTTAGATTTTAAAGGATAACTTATAAGACGTATAACAAAGAAGATTTTTATTTTCTGATAATTTTAATTTCAACTCTTCTATTCAGCATTTTTTCATATTCATCTGTTTCTTTAGTAAGAGGAAATTTTCTTGCAAAACCTTTGTAACTCATACGTTCTGGACTTATACCATTTTGTTTTAAAAAATCATAAACAGCTTTTGCTCTTCTTACAGAAAGGTCTTTTGTTCTTGTATCTAAATCTAATCCATCTTCATCTAAAGTTTGACAGCAAATATGTCCTTCAATTTGTATAATGAGTGTTGGAATATTTTGCATTGCTTGTAATAATTCATTAAGTGCAGAGTAAGATTGTCTTAAAAACACATGTCTTCCTCCTTCAAAATTGATATTTCTTAATATAATATTATCGCCTTGCTTAGTTGTTGTGTCTTTTATTTTTTCTGTTAGTGTTACTTCTTTTGTAACAGGTTTTTCTTTTTTTGTTTCTTTAATTTCTTCTTTTATTGGCTCATTTGTCTTTATAGTTATGGCAATAATTTCAACTCTTCTATTTAAAGTTCTTGAAGCTGCATCTTGCTTATTTGATATTAAAGCAGTTTTACCTTTCCCCTCAATTATATAAATTTTATTAGTATCAACTCCTTGTTGTAGTAATTCATTTTTTACACTAATAGCTCTTTTTAAAGATAGATTGTTGTTGTAATTATTTGTACCAATTTGGTCTGTATGTCCATAAATAAAAATAGAATCGTAAGTTGCTTTATTACTTGCAAACTCTTGAATTTGTTGAATTGCCTTAGCACTTAAATGATACTCATCAAAAGTAAAATGTACAATAATTTTTGTAGTATCATTAGCTAATAAATTAGCACTAAAAGAGAAAAAGAACAATAAAAAAATAATATATTTAAGCATAAATAATATGTTTCAAAATCAAAGTACAAATTAAATTCCAAACATTATCTAACAAATTGTAAAAACATTATACACAATCTGTTAAAGATTTAAGTAATAATATAAACAATGAACCTATATATTTGTTTCTAATTTTTTGATAAAAAGTATAAAAGCATGTCTTATCCAAAAGGAAAATTAATTGCAATTGGTGGTGCAGAAGATAAAGGCACTAACTTAGAAACTGGTGAAATATTTCGTAATAATTTAAACTTTTTTGAATTAGGTATTTTAAAAAGAATTGTAAAAGAAACTGGTGGTATTGAAAAAAGAGTTGAAGTAGTAACTACTGCATCTTCAATTCCAAAAGAAGTTGGAGAAAATTATTTGAGTGCTTTTGGTAAAATTGGTTGCACTAATATTGGTGTTATGAATATTCGTAACAGAGAAGATGCAATGAAGCAAGAGTATTTAGAAAGATTGCAAAAATGTGATGCTATTATGTTTAGTGGAGGAAATCAAATGCGTTTAACATCAACATTTGGTGGAACAGAGTTTTTAGAAATTGTAAAAAGAAGATACAAAGAAGAAGAATTTATTATTGCAGGTACAAGTGCTGGTGCAATGGCTATGAGCAATACTATGATTTATGAAGGTAATGCAACAAAAGCTCATTTAAAAGGGGAAGTAAAAATTACAACTGGCTTAGCTTTTATGGACAATGTAATTTTTGATTCTCACTTTGAAAAAAGAGGAAGATTTGGAAGACTGGCTCAAGCAGTTGCAACAAACCCAAGCTGTATTGGTGTTGGATTAGGTGAAGATACAGGTATGCTAATAACTGAAGGAAATAAAATGGAAGCTATTGGAAGTGGCTTGGTTATTATAATTGATGGACACGAACTTCGTCATTGCAATATTGCTGATATTCCAGAAGGAAACCCAATAAGTGTAGAAAATTTAAAAGTACATTTTTGCGAAAAAGGTAATGGCTATTTAGTAAAAGAAAGAAAATTTATTATAGAAGTAGAGCAAGGAGCTTTGATAGATAAACAAGTTGAAGTAGAATAAATTTTTTTCAGCTTTTTATTCTGTTATTTTCTGATTGATTTAGCAGATTAATTTTTGTACATGTTATTATATATACATCCAGATAATCCCAATCCAAGAAATATTAAAACAGTTGTTGAATGTTTGTTAGATGGTGGAATTATTATTTATCCAACAGATACTATTTATGGTTTAGGGTGTAATATTTTTCAGCATAAAGCAATTGAAAGAATTGCACGTATTAAACAAGTTGATCCTCATAAAGCACAACTAAGTTTTGTTTGTTATGATTTAAGTGATTTAAGTAAATACACAAAATCTATTTCAACGCCATTATACAGATTATTAAAAAGTTATTTACCTGGACCATTTACTTTTATTTTACCTGCAAGTAAAGAAGTTCCTAAAATTTTAAACAGTAAAAAAAATACTATTGGCTTACGTGTACCAGATAATAATATTGCAAGAACAATAGTTTCAGAATTAAAACATCCAATTTTATCTGCATCATTACCTGGCGAAATGGTAGAAGAATATACAGACCCTGAATTGATGTATCAAAACTTTAAAAACCAAGTAGATATTGTAATTGATGGAGGCATTGGAGGATTAACACCTTCTACAGTTGTAGATTGTACAACAGAACCTTATACTTTAATAAGACAAGGATTAGGAGAGTGGAATGCTGATTCTTAATTTATTTTAAACTACTTAATAAAAATTAAGATAAACACTTTTCTTACTTTTACACTTGAAAATAGTTTTTGTATTTTACATCAATTATTCCCTTTTTTTACTATGAAACTAATACTTAATGTAGATATTTTAAATCAAGATTTTTTTGAAGACACAAAGTTGTTGGGTATTTCAACAACTGTAAAAAATTATAAATTATGCTGGCAATTAAATAAATTGTTAGGCTTTAATTTTAGATTGAATAATGAATTAGAAATAAGATTATTGAAAAGAAAAAATAAAAAAGAAAGAGAATATTTTTTCAGTATATACGAATCAAGAGAAACTGCAAATGCTTTAGTACATTACTTATACCACAACCAATACGATGGAGAATATTTATTGCCAGAATTTAAACACATAGATTTTTTATGGTTAATGAAAGGAGATATTATAGATGATGAAAAATTTGAGAGTATAAAAAATTCTATTAAAGCAATGCATGGTGTACAGTTAGTTGTAGAACTTACCAATGAGCAGATAAAGAATAAAGGAAATATGGTTTTTTAAAAAAATTATTATGTGGCAAGAACAAGAAAATAAATTGTATAAAAAATTTAAGTTTAAAAATTTTTCAGAAGCATTTGCTTTTATGACAAGAGTTGCTATTGAAGCAGAAAAAGCAAATCATCATCCAAATTGGAGTAATAAATGGAGTACTGTAGAAATTTGGCTACAAACACATGAAGCCAATAATTCTATAACAGAAAAAGATATTAATCTTGCTAAAAAAATAGATGAAATTGCTGGGAGATAAAAGTAAGCAATGATAAAATTATTTTATTCAACCATTGCTTACTTTATTTTACTTGCTATATATATGAGAAAGAAATTCTTGCTTAATACTTTCATTTTCAAATTGTCCAAAATAACTTGCTGTTACAGTTTTACTATTTGTATCATGTATTCCTCTTGAAGCAACACATAAATGATCGGCTTCTATTAAAACTGCAACATCTTGATGTCCTAATATTTCTTTTAAGCCTTCTGCTATTTGTACTGTTAATCTTTCTTGCACTTGAGGTCGTTTTGCATAATACTGCACAAGCCTATTAATTTTTGATAAACCAATTACTTCTTTGTGTGGTATATATGCTATATGTGCTTTACCTATAATTGGTACAAAATGATGCTCACAATTTGAGTATAATGTAATATCTTTTTCTACCAACATTTTTTTATAGCCATATTTATTTTCAAATAGACTGATATGTGGTTTATTTTTTGGATTTAATCCACTAAAAATTTCTTTTACAAACATTTTAGCTACTCTTCTTGGAGTTCCTTTTAAACTATCATCTTCAAGGTCAAGTCCAAGTGCTTCCATTATTTGAGCAAAATGGTATTCGATTTTTTCAATCTTTTCATTATCTGTTAAGTCAAAAGCATCGTCTCTTAATGGGGTATCAATTATATGACCATTAAGGTTTATGTTCATTATTTCTTGTATTAGGCTCATAGTTCATTTATTTTTTTCATTACTTTTTCTACTATTGCATCACAGTAGATTAAATTAAATTCGTACAATTCCTTATTAGAATATGATTGTGCAAGTTTGTCCCTTAACATTGTTTTAGCTCTGTTTAATCTTACTTTTACATTGGCTTCACTAATGTTTAATAAATCTGCTGTTTCTGCTACACTAAAGCCATTAATTTCTCTTAAAGAAAATGTTACTCTATAGTCATAAGGTATTTCACTGAGTGCATGCTCAATAGCATTTCCTAACTCTCTGTTATGAACCACTTTACCTGTATTACTTGTACTTGTAAACAATGGTTTTGATTGATCATTTACATCTTGCATAATTTCATTTTTAAAGCTTAATTTTTCTTGTTTTCTATAACAATTATTCATCATAATTCTCACAATCCAAGTTTTAAAATCTGAACGACCTTCAAATTTTGAAAGATTTTTATAGGCATCTATATAAGTATCTTGCATTAAATCCTCTGTATCTTCATGATTGTAGTTATAAGACCTTCCTATTTTATACAAATAAGGATTAAACCTTCTAATGATAATTTCATATAATGCCTTTTCTCCATTTTCAACTATACGCTTGATTATTTCTAATTCGGATAGTTGTTCAGATAATTTTAAATTCATACTCAACTTGATTTATTAACTGTTTTAATATGTTAGAGTATAGCAAGTTTAAAAAGGTTACAGAATTTTCCAAATTATTTTTTTTAAAAAAAGGGAGAACATAAGTTCCCCCATTTGAAAAGTGAAGAACAATTAAAACCCCAAATCACATAGTTTAATTCTTTAATCAGCGTTTAAAACTATCTACTTACTTTTCTTCACTCAATTAACAATCAATCATCTTTTTTAAAACTTATCAGGAAATTGTTTTGCAATACCTTTTGCAAGGTCGTCAGCCATTTCCATCATGTGGTCAAAAGCATCTTGATATTTTACAATAGCACTTGTATAATTGTTGTTTAATAAATCAACAGAGTAAGCAACTGTTTGATCAATGTGCATTTTCATCATGTGTCTCATTTCCATTCTATCCCAATTAGGATTTGCATCAGCAAGAAAATCTGCAATATCTTGTGCATTAGCATACCAGTCATCAAGAGCTGTATTTAATGCTGTTGTATTACCACTTTGAGCTGCTGTAAGTACAGGAACTGCCTTATTTATATGGTCTTTTAATAATGCTGTTAATTGATTTCCTCCTGCTGTACCATAGTATGGAATAACTGCATTGCCAATATCTTCTTGATTTTTTAATAAACGAGTCATTTGAGCAGAAACACCTGTTGAGTTGTGAAAAAATGCATCTACTGTTGCATAAGTCCATTGCATGTGCTCAGCCCAAAGTTTTCTCATTCCTGTATTTAATGATTTGTAATTTTCTGTAGATAATGGGTCTGTTACTGTATCTTTCTTACAACTTTGTAATGAAAATATCATTACTAATAATGTAGATAATAAGCCTACTTTTCTAAGTACTTTTGTCAATGTTACGTTTGTTGTTACTGTTTTCATGTTTTAATTTTTTTTAAATGTTAATACACGATTAGAGTAAACCAATTTTTAAAAGGTTACAACCTTTTTTTCAGAACATTTTTGTTGAAATATAAGTGGAAAGAAATTTTTTTAAAATTAAAATGCTGATAGAAAAATTCTGATACCAACAATTCCTAATGAAATTGCTAATGCTTTTATAATAAAAATGCTTTTTACTTTTCTAGAAAGTTTTGCTCCTAAAATAGCCCCAGGTATAACGCCTATAGAAAGTGCTATTACCATTTTAAGTGTTTCAAAGCCTTCATAGCTGCCTTGAATATAATGAACAATAACACTTACAGATGACATAATTGCTAAAATAAAATGTGAAGTAGCTGTTGCAATATGAACAGGGAAAAGTAACCATTCTGCCATTGCTGGCACATGAATAATACCACCACCAATACCTAACAAAGGAGAAATAAAGCCAACAAAAATGCTAAGTATCATTCCATACTTCATGTTATAAGTATATTCATAAACCTCACCATATTTATCTACAATTTTTTGATGAGTATGACCAGATGATTTTGCTGTTATTTTATATTCTTTTTTCTTTCCTCCTTTAAAAAATAAAAAAATAGAAAGTAATAAAAGCATTATTCCAAAAATTATATTGAACTGATTTTTGGGAATTATTTTAGTAGTTAGAACACCTAATATTGAACCTGGAATTGTAGCAAGTGCAAAAATAAATCCTGCTTTAAAATCCACACGTTTAGAACGTATATAAGCTAAAGTACCTGTTGATGCATTTATAGCAACTACTGCTATTGAAATGGCTGTAATGTGCTGTGGGCTTAGTTGTGGAAAAAATAAAATTAATATTGGTACAAGAATAAATCCTCCACCAGCTCCAATAAGTGTTCCTAATGTTCCAATACATAAACCTAATAAAGCTAATAGAATAAAAGTTTCATTCATGCTTAATTATTTTGTGGCATAGTATAGCTTAAGCTATCAATTACTCTACCTTTTTCTGTTGTAAGCATTCTGCTTGGATAACGATTAATTACAATAAAATCATGAGTTGCCATTAAAATAGAAGTGCCATATTCTTTAGCTATATGAATTAATAGCTGCATAATTTCATCACTTGTTTCAGGGTCTAAATTTCCTGTAGGTTCATCTGCTAAAATTACTTTTGGTGAGTTTAGTAAAGCTCTTGCTATATCTACACGTTGTTGTTCTCCACCACTCATTTCAAAAGGCATTTTAAATCCTTTACTTCTCAAACCAACTTTATCTAAAACATCATTTATTTTTTCATCCATTAATTTTTCATCTTTCCAACCTGTTGCTTTTAAAACAAACTTCAAATTTTCATAAACACTTCTATCTGTTAAAAGTTGAAAGTCTTGAAATACTACTCCTAAATTTCTTCTTAAATAAGGAACTTTTTTCCAATTCATTTCTCTTAAATCAAATCCCACAACATTGCCTGTACCTTCTCTTAAAGGCAATTCTCCATACAATGTTTTTAATAAACTACTTTTACCAGTGCCTGTTTTACCAACTAAATATACAAACTCTCCTTTCTCAATACTAAAATTTACATCTTGTAAAATAAGGCTATTACCTTGATAAATATTTGCTCCTCTTAATTGAATTACTGTTTCAGACATTTGATTTATTTTATTGTTACAAAACTATAAATACATTTATTCCTATATCATAAATACTATACACAAAGTGCAATAATATGTTAAGAAATTTGATGAATAAAATTATAAATATAATGTTACTGTTAAATAATGATGATAGATAATAGGCTCATTAAATAACATTCACTTCTCTTTGCAAAGTAATCTCAAATTTATTTTTTACATCAGCAATTATTTCTTCACTTAACTCAAAAATTTCTTTGCCTGTTGCATTGCCATAATTTACTAAAACCAATGGTTGTTTAGAATGACAGCCAACATCGTTTTTTCTATAACCCTTCCAGCCACAGTGTTCTATCAGCCATGCAGCTGGTATTTTTTTACAATCATTCATATCGTTATAAGCAGGCATATTAGGATAAGTTTTTTTTATCGCTTCATATAAAGAAGAAGCAATGATAGGGTTTTTAAAAAAACTTCCAGCATTACCAATCTCTTTTGGGTTAGGCAATTTAGAAGAACGAATATGAATAACTGCATCTGAAATTGCTTTAGCAGAAAGTGTTGTAACATTCATATTAATGAGTTCTTGTTCTATTGCTCCATAACTAATTTTATAGTTTGGTTTTTTATATAATCGAAAGGTTACATTAAGAATTACAAATTGATTTTTATATTTTTCTTTAAACACACTTTCTCTATAGCCAAATGAGCATTCTGCTAATGAAAATTTTTTTATTGTTTTATCTTTAATATAATAGGCTTCTAATTCATAAAAAATATCTTTTAGTTCTACTCCATAAGCACCAATATTTTGTATAGGGCTTGCACCAACACACCCTGGTATTAAACTCAAATTTTCAATTCCATTATATCCTTTTTCTATACAATGCAAAACAAATTGATGCCATATTTCTCCAGCAGCAACCTTTATATAAACAAAATCTTCATCTTCTTTTATACATTCAATTCCTTTTAACTCATTTTTTAAAACCAATCCTTCAAAATTTTTTGTAAAAAGAATATTACTTCCTCCCCCAAGTATTAATAATTGATTAGTTGAGTATTCAAGTAATTCTTGTAATTCTTCAAAAGTTGAAAATGTTGCAAATGCTTTAGCAATAACAGAAATACCAAAAGTGTTATAAGATTTTAATGAAAAGTTTTGCTGGAATTGCATAATGCAAAGTAAATGGATTGTATTGTAAGAATTTGTTAGTTAAATTTAATTTGAGTAAATAGATTTTACTAATTATTCCTAATTTTTTCAATTGATAAATTTCATTTTATTATATTTTAAATTGTTTTTGTATAAAAATTAATAAGCTTCTTTTGAAAAAAAAACGTTGTCAAATAAGATTGAAAAAATTGCTCATAAAATTAATTATCCACGTTTTATAGCTGTTTTGACAGATATTTTCCCCACTTAAAGCTATTTTTATTAGTTGAAATAGATATTCCACAACTTATGCACATTTATTAACATTATATTCAGGTATGTATTTGCTTTATAACATAAGAAGCTAATGTTTACAATAGTTTTAGAGAATTTTTATTTGTGGATAAATAGAACTTAATAATATGTGTATGAAAGTGGTAAAATGTGTTATTTTGTGTTAATTAATGGTAAAATAATATTTTTTTAGAATCATGTCAATAAATCTCCTTGGTGAATACGAAGCTACGATTGATTCAAAAGGTCGTTTTCTGATTCCAGGTGGCTTAAAAAAACAGCTTCCTGAAGGAGAAAGTCGTTTAATAATAAGCCGTGGTATAGAAAAATGTTTAACACTTTATCCATTATCAAGTTGGGAACCCATTGTTGCACGTATTCGTTCATTAGATGATTTTGACCCAAAAGTACGAGAATTTAAACGCTTGTTTTTAGGTGGTGCAACTGAGGTTGAATTAGATGGAGCTGGCAGATTATTGTTGCCACAACAATTAAAAGAATATGCAGGTTTAGGCAAGGACATTACACTTGCTGCCGACCTTGACAAAATAATTATCTGGGATTCTAGTAAGTACAAACAGTTCTTTGAGGATTTTTCACCTGATGCATTCAGCGAATTAGCTGCAACTGTAATGGCTGGAAGTAATAAACAAATTGATAAAAGTTGATATAGTTAATTATGAAAAATAAATTATCTAATCAATCAACAAATCAATCAAATTATCACATACCTGTCCTTTACAACGAAACTTTAAAAGCTTTAGCAATTAAACCAAATGGTGTGTATGTAGATTGCACTTTTGGTGGTGGTGGTCATAGCAAAGGAATTTTACAACAATTAAATTCTGATGGAAAACTTTTTGCTTTTGACCAAGATGCAGATGCACAAAAAAATATTCCAAACGATAACAGAATAATTTTTGTGCCTCACAACTTTCGTTATCTGCAAAAGTTTTTAAGATTATACAAGGTGCAGCAAGTAGATGGTTTGTTGGCAGACCTTGGCGTTAGCTCTCATCAATTTGATGAAGGTAGTCGTGGCTTTTCTACAAGGTTTGATGGACCTTTAGATATGAGAATGAATATACAAACTGCTACAACAGCAGCAAGTATTATACATTCTTATTCAGAACAACAGTTGCATAAAATGTTTGAACAATATGGAGAAGTAACCAATGCAAAAACTTTAGCAAAACATATTGTACAAAATAGGCAAAAGCAAACACTGCAAACTATTGAACAATTTAAAATGCTGATTCATTCAGTTGTGAAAGGAAATCCTAATAAGTATCTGGCTCAGGTGTTTCAGGCTTTGCGTATAGAAGTGAATGACGAAATAGGAGCATTGAAAGAAATGCTTTTGCAATTGAATGATGTAGTAAAATCAGGTGGTCGTGTAGCCATCATCACCTTCCATTCTTTAGAAGATAGAGTAGTGAAGAATTTTTTTAAAAGTGGTTCATTGCAGAATGAGTTACCTGATAATCCTTTTGCTCTTGGCAAAAAAGAAAAATTATGGAAGAATGTTACATCAAAACTAATAACTGCTTCTGAAAATGAAATAAAAGAAAATAAAAGAAGTAGAAGTGCAAAATTGAGAATAGTAGAAAGAATATAAAAAATTATTTAAGAATGACAGAACAAGAAAATATACGAGAAGTTAATCAACCAAAAGAGAGAAAAACGAGAAGTAAAAATATAAGTTCTCTATTCAATTCTCAATGGCTTACAGGCAATATGAGTTTCTTTTTATTTCTGAGTTTATTAGCTGTAATATATATAGCTAATGGACATTGGGCTGATAGAACAGTAAGAAATATTGATAAAACAAAAAAAGAATTAAGGGATTTGCATTTTGAATATAAAACAGTAAAAGCAGATTTAATGCATAGGAGTGAAGAAGCACAAGTATTAAAAACTGTAGAACCATTAGGATTAAAAATAAGTAAAGAAGCACCTCAAAGGTTAAAGGCTGTTTCTGATAAAGAAGAAAAAAATAAAAAATAATACCAAACCAACTTCTTACATGGAAGTAAAAAAAGACATATTATGGAGAGTGTATTTAGCCTTTATAGGTGTGGTTTTGTTGTCAATTGTTGTAATTGGGAGAGCATTTTATATACAACAAGTTCAAGGAAAATACTGGAGAAGCATGAGCGATAGTTTACATCAAAGAATTGAAGAAATTGATGCAGAAAGAGGAACAATTTTTAGTGAAAATGGAGAAATGCTTAGTACAAGTATCCCTCAATTTGATGTGTATATTGATTTTGCTGCTGAAGGACTTAGGGAAAAAAGTGGTAAAGTATTTCGTGAAAACATTGATTCATTAAGCTATTGCTTAAGTAAATTATTTGATGACAAAACAGAAACTGAATACAAATTAATTTTAAACAAAGGATTTAAAGAAAAGAAAAGATATTTTTTATTCAAGAAAAATGTTTCTTATAGAGATTATCAGCAATTGAAAAAATTTCCATTAGTAAAATTAGGCAGAAATAAAAGTGGTTTTATAATTGAAGATAAAAGCATTCGACTAAACCCTTATAAAATTCTTGCTTTTAGAACTATTGGTTTAGCAAGAGATTCTTTTAAAGTTGGTTTAGAAATGACTTATGATAGTTTATTGAAAGGTAGGATTGGTAAAAGATTAGTTCGTTCAATTGCAGGTGGTGTTACAGTTCCTGTAGATGATTATCAAATAGAGCCTGAAAGTGGAAAAGATATTGTAACAACATTAGATGTTTTTATGCAAGAAGTAACAGAAAATGCTTTAATGAAAATGATGGTTAAGAATGAAGCAGAAAATGGATGTGCAATTGTAATGGAAACTAAAACAGGAAAAATAAAAGCCATTGCAAATCTTGGAAGAAAAAATGATGGAACTTATTTTGAAGATTTTAATTATGCCATTAATTCTTCTGAGCCTGGCTCAACATTTAAGATAGTTACTTTACTTTCTTTATTAGAAGATAAAAAAGCAAACTTAAATTCTATTGTAAACTTACAAGGTGGTGTTTGGAATATTAATGGTAGCACTGTTTATGAGAGTGAAAAGCATGGAAGAAATGAAGTTACAGTAAAACAAGCTTTTGAATTAAGTAGCAATGTTGGTATGGCAAAATTAGCTTGGAACGCTTATGCTTCTGCTCCTTCAAAATTTATTAATCATTTACAAGCATTAAATATTGATAAACCAACAGGAATAGATATTATGGGAGAAAGAAGACCCATTATTCATAAACCTGGTAGTAAATATTGGAGTTCTACAACATTGCCCTGGATGTCTTTTGGATATAACATTGCAATTACACCTCTACGAACACTTGCCATATATAATGCTATTGCAAATAATGGAATAATGGTAAAACCATATTTATTAAATGCAGTACAAGATGAAGGAAAAATAATTAAAGAATTTAAACCAACAATAACAGTTCAAAAAATTTGTAGTAATGAAACTTTAGCTCAATTAAAAGAATGTTTAGAAGGTGTGTGTACAGAAGGAACAGCAAAGGCTTTGTTTAAAAATTCTCCTTACAAAGTTGCAGGTAAAACAGGAACAGCTTTAGTAGCAAATGGAAACAAAGGTTATGCAGATAAAATTTATCAAAGCTCTTTTGCAGGTTATTTTCCTGCTGATAATCCTCAATATACAATTGTTGTTATCATAAAAAACAAACCAAATGCACTAATATATTATGGAGCTTCTGTGGCTGGTCCTGTGTTTAAAGAAATTGCTGATAGATTATATACTACTAATGTAAAAAATGTAGTGTCTGAAACTGCTTCTACAAATTATATTGATAGCATAAGATATTCTTTCGTTGGCGATAAAAACGATATTCAAAAAATTACTAATTCACTACAAATAAAATATAACGATAAAAGCTCTTTAGATGATGATTGGGTAAATGCTACACTAATAAATAAAAATATTGATGCAAGTAAAAAAAATATTGAAACTAAACGAATGCCTTCTTTAAGAGGCTTTGGATTAAAAGATGCATTATCTGTTTGTGAAAATATGGGATTGAAAGTAACAATAAAAGGAAAAGGAAAAGTTGCAAATCAATCAATTTCTGAAGGACAATTTTTTGCTAAAGGACAAATTATAAATATTGAATTAAACTAATTGAAAAAACTACAAGACATATTATACAAAGTTCATTTAAAGGAAGTGCAAGGTAGCACAGCCCTTGATGTAAAGGATTTACAAATAAATTCTGTTAATGTAACACAAGACTCTGTATTCATTGCTATCAAAGGAGAAAAAGTAGATGGACATAAGTACATTAATGATGCTATTAAACAAGGAGCTATTGCAATTGTGTGTGAAGATTTACCAAAAAAATTAAAAGAAAATATTACTTATATAAAAGTTGATAATACGCACGAAGCAGTTGCTTTTATGGCAAACAATTTTTATAAAGAACCGTCTAAAAAGATAAAATTAGTTGGTATTACAGGCACAAATGGAAAAACAACTATTGCTACTGTTTTGTTTAAACTATTTACCAAATTAGGTTACAAGTGTGGTTTATTAAGTACAGTACAAAATCAAATTGATGATAAAATAATTCCTGCAACACATACAACACCAGATGCTATAAACTTGAATGCCTTATTAGCACAAATGGTTCAAGAAAAATGTACTCATGTTTTTATGGAAGTAAGCAGTCATGCTATACATCAACACAGAGTTACAGGATTACATTTTACAGGTGGAATTTTTAGTAACATAACTCACGACCATTTAGATTATCATAAAACATTTGAAGAATACATTAAAGTAAAGAAAAAGTTTTTTGATGATTTACCATCTAGCTCTTTTGCTATCAGCAATGCAGATGATAAAAATGGAGCAGTAATGCTACAAAATACCAACGCTTCAAAATATTATTATAGTTTAAAAACAGCAGCAGCATTTAAAGGAAAAATTTTAGACAATGCTTTAACTGGGTTGCAAATGCTCATTAATGATAAAGAAGTACACTTTAGATTAATAGGAGAATTTAATGCTTACAACCTATTAGCTGTTTATGGTGCAGCAAAATGTTTAGGAGAAAATGCAGATAATATTCTTACAACATTAAGTATGCTTACAGGTGCAGAAGGAAGATTTGATTATGTTATAGGCAATCAACTTATCATTGGTATTGTAGATTATGCTCACACACCAGATGCTTTAGAAAATGTTTTAAGCACTATTAAAAAATTAAAAAAAGGATATGAACAAGTAATTACAGTTGTTGGATGTGGTGGCGATAGAGATAAAACCAAAAGACCCATTATGGCAAAAATAGCTTGTAGTTTAAGCGATAAAGTAATTCTTACAAGCGATAACCCAAGAAATGAAAGTGCTGAACAAATAATAAAAGATATGGAACAAGGATTAAATAGTGCAGCAAAAAGAAAATCCTTATCCATAGTAGATAGAAGAGATGCTATTGAAAAAGCTGTGAGTTTGGCAAATGAAGAAGATATTATTCTTGTTGCAGGTAAAGGACACGAAAAATATCAAGACATCAATGGCACAAAACATCCATTTGATGATAAAAAAATTTTACAAGAATTATTAAACCAAAAAACTATTGACTAATTAACTATCAACTAAAAAAACTAAACAATAAAATATGCTATACCACTTATTCACATGGCTAAAACAAGAGTTCAACGTACCAGGTGCTGGTTTATTCCAGTTCCTAACGTTTAGAATTGTTATGGCAGTATTGTTGTCTTTGGTAATAGCAACAGTGTATGGCAAAAGAATAATTATCTATTTACAAAAAAAACAAATTGGAGAAAGTGTAAGAGAATTAGGCTTAGCAGGACAAGAACAAAAGAAAGGCACACCAACAATGGGAGGAATAATTATTTTATTAAGCATTTTAATTCCAACATTACTATTTGCCAATTTAGATAAAGTGTATATCAGGCTAATGGTTTTATGTACTGTTTGGTTAGGTGTAATAGGCTTTTTAGATGATTACTTTAAAATTCGTGCAAAAAAATTAGCTCTCATTAAAGGCGGTGCTTATACAAAAAAAGATAGTGATGGTTTAGCTGGGCTAAGTAAAATAATTGGTCAAGTTGGTTTAGGAATAATCATTGGTACAACATTATATTTCAGCAATGCAGTAGTTGTAGAAAGAGAAGTAATTGGTAAATCTTATCAAAAACAAGTAGAAGAAAAATTTGCCAAAGACTCATCTATTTCTATTAAAAAAATTAATGGAGAAGAGAAAAAATTTGTAAAAGTAAAAACACCAATAACAACAATTCCATTTGTAAAAAACCATGAATTTAATTATAGCAAATTATTAAGTTGGATAGGGCATGGTGCAGAACATTACACATGGATTGTGTACATACTTGTTGTAACATTTATCATAGTTGCAGTAAGTAATGGAGCCAATCTAACAGATGGTTTAGATGGATTAGCAGCAGGCACAAGTGCAATTATTGGCATTGGGTTAGGCTTATTTATTTATGTAAGTGGCAACTACATGTTTGCAGATTACTTAAATATAATGTACATACCTAATCTTGGTGAGTTAAGCATTTTTGTTGCTGCATTTGTAGGTGCTTGTATAGGATTTTTATGGTACAATGCTTATCCAGCTCAAGTATTTATGGGCGACACAGGAAGCCTTGCTTTAGGAGGCATCATAGCATCATTAGCAATCATTGTACGAAAAGAATTATTAATTCCAATTTTTTGTGGCGTATTCTTAGTACAAAACTTAAGTGTTATGCTTCAAGTAGCTTATTTCAAATACACTAAAAAGAAGTATGGCGAAGGAAGAAGAATTTTATTAATGAGTCCACTACATCATCATTATCAAAAAAAAGGTTATCACGAAAATAAAATTGTTATCAGATTTTGGATTGTTACTATACTACTCATTTTAGCAAGTATAGCAACGTTGAAAATAAGATAAAAAATTTGAAAGTATAAGTAAGAAGATGAAGCACAGAATAGTCATATTAGGAGCAGGCGAAAGTGGTGTTGGTGCAGCATTATTGAGTAAAAAAGTTGGCTACGAAGTTTTTGTAAGTGATGCAGGAAAAATAAAAGAAAAATATAAACAACAGCTCTTTGATAATAATATAGAATTTGAAGAAGGTAAACATACAACAGAAAAAATTTTAAATGCAAATGAAGTTGTAAAAAGTCCAGGCATTCCTGAAAAAAATGAAATGGTAAAAGCCATCAGAAAAAAAGGAATTGAAATAATAGGAGAGTTTGAATTGGCTTATAGATTTAAAGGAAATAGTAAAATTATTGCTGTTACAGGAAGTAATGGAAAAAGTACTACAACTGCATTAATATATCACATCTGCAAAAAAGCAGAATTGAATTGTGCATTGGTAGGAAATATTGGTTATAGCATAGCAGCGCAAATTGCTGAAGATCCAAAAGATTTGTATGTAGCCGAAATCAGTTCATTTCAATTAGATGATATTAAAACTTTTAGACCAGATATAGCAGTACTAACAAATATTACAGAAGACCATTTAGACAGATATGAATACAAATTCGAAAATTATATCAATAGCAAATTTAAAATTATTCAAAACCAAACAAAAGATGATTATTTTATTTATAACGATGATGATGAAATAATCACAAACAAATTAAAAACATTATTTCCAAATACTAACCCACTACCATTTTCTATGAGACATGAAATTAAAAAAGGAGGCTACATTAAAGGAGATCAAATGATGCTTCGCATACAAGAAGAAAGAGTAAGTATGAGTATTTATGATTTTGCCCTGAAAGGGAAACACAACAACTACAACACAATGGCAGCAGGAATTGCAGCAGCTACACTTGGCATTCGTAAAGATAAAATACGAGAAGCCGTAAAAGACTTTCAAAGTTTAGAACACCGTATGGAGTTTGTAGCAACTGTACGTGGAGTAGAATTTATTAATGATAGTAAAGCTACTAACACAAACAGTACTTGGTTTGCTTTAGAAAGTATGAGTAAGCCTACTGTTCTGATTTTAGGAGGAACAGATAAGGGTAACGACTATACACTTATTGAAGATTTAGTAAAAGAAAAAGTAAAAGCCATTGTATGTATGGGAGCTGATAATTCAAAAATTGTTGAAGCTTTTAAAGATAAAGTACCTGTAATTGTAGAAACAGATAGTGCTAAAAAAGCTGTTAATGCTGCATTTAGATTAAGCACTAAAGGAGATGTTGTTTTACTAAGCCCTGCTTGTGCAAGTTTTGATTTATTTAAAAATTTTGAAGATAGAGGGCAACAATTTAAAGAAGCTGTAAAAGAACTTTAATTAAAATTATTACAACAAAGGAGTAAAACATTTTGTTAGAAAATAATACATATCAACCACAAAAAACAAAAGCAACTGCCTTAGATAAAATTGCTTGGGCAGATACACCTTTTGCTTCTTTTAATAAAGAAAATTTATTGAAAAGAACAAGAGGTGATAAATATATATGGGGCATTGTATTATTGTTAGCACTTATTTCAATATTAGTAGTGTATAGTGCTACAGGTTCTTTAGCATATAAAATGAATAAAGGAAATAATGAAGTATATCTGTTTAAACAAATTTCTTTTACTGTACTTGGATTAGCTGTAATGTATTTTTTACATCGTATCAATTATACATTCTTTTTACGAATAGCATCACTCTTTTATATAATATCAATACCATTATTATTATATACTTTATTTTTTGGTGCAAGTATTAATGAAGGTAGTAGATGGATTAAACTTCCAGTCTTAAATATGACTATTCAAACAAGTGATATTGCAAAACTTGCACTCTTTATTTACATATCTAAATTATTAAGTAAGAAGCAAGATATTATTAAAGATTTTAAGCAAGGCTTTTTAAAAATAATTACCCCAGTTGCTATTACCTGTTTTTTAATAATGCCAGCAAACCTAAGTACAGCTTTACTTACAGGAGCTACATCATTATTAATTATGTTTATTGGTCGTGCTAGTTTCAAACATATTGTACTTACAATATTAGTAGCTTTAATACCTATTTTATTTATTGTTTCTGTTGCTTGGCTAACACACGATGCTAATGATCATACAGAAAAGAAGAAACCAATTGTAGCAGAAAAATTAAAATCTGTTGGACGTTTTGGAACTTGGGTAAAACGTGTACAAGATTATATGTACTCTTCAGATACAGAAGTTCCATATCAAGTACAACAAGCAAAAATTGCTATTGCTAAAGGAGGTATTTTGGTAGGTAAAGGTCCAGGAAATAGTGAACAAAAAAACTTTTTACCACAAGCTTATAACGATTTTATTTATGCTATCATTATTGAAGAATATGGTTTATTAGGTGGTGCATTCATCATTTTTATTTACTTATTATTCTTATTTAGAAGCATATCTATATTTAGAAGATGCCCTTATGCTTTTGGAGCATTCTTAGCATTAGCATTGAGTTTTACTTTAGTTATTCAAGCAATGGCAAATATGGCGGTAAATGTAAATCTACTGCCTGTTACAGGGGTTACACTTCCTTTAGTAAGTATGGGTGGTAGCTCATTTTTATTTACTTGTATAGCTATAGGAATAATTTTAAGTGTAGCAAGAAATGTAGAACAATTAGAAGGAAAGGAACCAAAAATAGATGAAGAAAATAAGCAAGCAAGTAATATACAACCAGCAGTTGTGTAAATGAAAAAATTACTTGTTTGTTTTAAAAATGATTGATTAAAATATTAGTTGGAAAAATGAATGAGCAAAAATTTATAATAGCAGGAGGAGGAACAGGAGGTCATATTTTTCCAGCAATTGCAATAGCTAATGCTCTTAAACAATTATTGCCTAATGCAAAAATTTTGTTTATAGGAGCAAAGGGAAAAATGGAAATGGAAAAAATACCTCAGGCAGGTTTTGAAATAATAGGGATAGATATAGCGGGTTTTAACAGAAGTTCTTTGATAAAAAATATTGGCTTACCATTTAAGTTGATAAAAAGTTTTATACAAGTTCGTAGCATCATTAATCAATTCAAACCTAATGCAGTTATAGGTGTTGGAGGTTATTCTACTTTTCCTGTATTAAAATATGCACAAACAAAGGGCATCAAAACTTTTATACACGAAAGCAACTCATTTGCTGGTAAGGCTAATTTGATGCTGGGTAAAAATGCAACCAAAGTTTTTGTAGCAAGTGATGGAATGGGAAAATTTTTTCCTTCTAATAAAATTGTTATTACAGGAAACCCAGTAAGAAAAGCAATTGCAAAACTTACAACTACAAAAACAGAAGCAATACATTTTTTTCAGTTAGATGAAAATAAAAAAACAGTATTAGCAGTTGGTGGAAGCCTTGGTGCAAAAAGCATCAATGAAGCTATTGCTTTACACATTGATGAGTTTGAAAAAAATAATTTGCAACTAATATGGCAAACAGGAAAAACAACAGCAGAAGAGTTTAAAGCAAAAGCGATTGGTAAAAAAAATATTTGGTGCAATGATTTTATTACACAAATGGAAATGGCTTATGCAGCAGCAGATATTGTAATTAGCAGAGCTGGAGCAATGGCTGTAACTGAATTGTGTGTTACTGGTAAGCCAACAGTTTTTGTACCATTTCCTTTTGCAGCAGAAGATCATCAAACGGTTAATGCAAAACATTTGGTAGAAAAAAACGCTGCATTATTAATTAAAGATAATGAGGCAAAAGAAAAATTGGTTTCAACAATTATTGCATTATCCAAAAACGAAGAACAACAAAAACAATTAAAACAAAATATACTTTCATTAGCAATCAACAATGCCGATGAAAGAATAGCAAAAGAAATTATACAAGCAATTAATGAGTGAATTAAATAACATACAAAACATTTATTTTATTGGCATTGGCGGCATAGGCATGAGTGCTTTGGCTCGTTATTTTAAATCCAGAGGCTGCGAAGTTGCCGGATACGATAGAACAAAATCTTTACTAACAAAAGAGTTAGAAGATGAAGGAATAAAAATTCATTATACAGAAGATGTAAATGCTATACCAAAAAATGTACATGCTGTTGTTTACACACCTGCTGTGCCTAAAGAGCATAAAGAGTTAGAATATTATCGTAGCAATAATTATACAGTTGTAAAACGTAGTGATGTATTGCAATGGATTACTGAAAGTTCTTTTAATATATGTGTTAGTGGTACTCATGGAAAAACAACTATTACTACAATGACTGCACATATTTTAAGGCATAGTGGTTATGGATGTAATGCTTTCTTAGGAGGTATTGCAGCAAATTATCACTCTAACTTTTGGTCACAAGATGATAATAGTAACAGTAAACAAAATAATGTTGTTGTAGAAGCTGATGAATATGATAGAAGTTTTTTAAAACTAACACCAGATGTAGCTGTAATAACTGCTATGGATCCTGATCATTTAGATATTTATGGAACTGCTGAAGAATTAGAAAATGCTTTTATTCAGTTTTCCAAAAAAATTAAACCAAATGGATGTTTAATATCTAAATATGGTTTAAAAAGAGAAAATGAGTTAAATGCTACACATCATTACACTTATAGTTTTAATAATAGTAATGCAAATGTGTATGCAAATAATATTAGAGTAGAGAATGAAAGTTATGTTTTTGATATTATTTCAAAAGATTGGGCAATAAAAGATATTACACTACACATGGGAGGCTTACACAATATTGAAAACACTTTGGCAGCAACAACTGTAGCAAAATATTTAAACATAGAAGATGAAAAAATTAAAAATGCAATAGCAGAATTTAAAGGCGTTAAAAGAAGATTTGAATACATCATTAAAAATAACTCAAATGTGTTGATAGATGATTATGCACATCATCCAGAAGAGTTGAAAGCATTGATAACAGGAATAAAAAGCATTTTTAAAAATAAAAAAGTATTGGTTGTTTTTCAGCCACACTTATATAGCAGAACAAAAGATTTAGCTGGAGAATTTGCAGAAAGTTTAGATATGGCAGATGAAGTGATTTTATTGCCAATTTATCCTGCAAGAGAATTGCCAATAGAAGGTGTTAGTAGTGAAATGATTTTGAATAAAATGAAGTTGAAGAACAAACAACTTTTATCAAAAGAAGGTTTTAAAAGTTGGGTAAAACAAAATAAGCCACAACTTTTAGTAATGGCTGGTGCTGGAGATATTGATGTTTTAGTTCAACCCATAAAAGAAATTTTATTAAACTAAAAATAGAAAA
The DNA here is from genome assembly GCA_026931325.1 of Chitinophagales bacterium. Classification (GTDB taxonomy): domain Bacteria; phylum Bacteroidota; class Bacteroidia; order Chitinophagales; family Chitinophagaceae; genus UBA1930. The sequence continues at coordinate 52,035 of JAIXLO010000058.1, forward strand.
TTATTTAATAAAAAATGTTGAAGAAAAGGCTCATACAAGCATTATGGATAGCAGCTGGTGTTGCAACTATTGTGCTATTAGAAGCAGCTATGCAACAAAAAAATAAAAGTAAATGTACAAACGTGAGAATTGAGATTTCTGATGTTGAACAACACGTTTTTTTAGATGAAAAGGATGTGCTAAGTGTAATTAATAGTAATGGTAGTGTTGCAGGAAGAGAAATTTCAAGTATTGATTTAAGAAGATTAGAAAGTTTGTTGAAACAAAACCCTTGGGTAAAAAATGCAGAACTGTTTTTTAATAATCAAAAAGAGTTAATAGTAAATATACAAGAACGAGAACCTATTGCAAGAATTTTTACAGTACAAGGAAGTTCTTTTTATATAGATACTGCTGCACACAATTTACCATTGAGTGAAAAGTTAACAGCCAGAGTGCCTGTGTTTACAAGCTTTCCAACAGATAGTGTAAAAACTTATGCTGATAGTTTATTAATGAAAGATGTAATTAAGTTAGGAAAATTTATACATGCAGACAGTTTTTGGTCAGCACAAATTGCTCAAATAAATATTTTACCAAATGCAACATTTGAATTAATACCTGTAATAGGAAATCATATTGTAACATTTGGCAATGCAGATGATATTGAAAAAAAATTTAGCCGATTATTTACTTTTTATAAAAGTGCTTGGCTGCAAAATGGTTTTAATAAATACGAAAGATTAAATGTTGAATATAATAATCAGGTTGTAGCAACAAAAAGAGAAGCATCAACAACAATTGTTAGCAATGTAGTTGAAGAACCAAAAGCAATAATAAAAAAAGATACAATAGCTAAAACAAAAGATGAAAAAATACCAAAAGCAGTATTTAAAAAACAATAATTATTTAACCATAAAACAATTTTTAAACAACAACAAAACAGATATCTATGAACCAAAAAGAAGCACCCATTATCGTAGGCCTCGATATTGGAACAACTAAAATAGCTGTAATAGCTGGTAGAAAAAATGAACATGGTAAATTAGAAATACTTGGCTTTGGTCGTGCCAATAGCAATGGTGTTGAACATGGCAGAGTATTAAATATTGACCAAACTATTAAAGCAATACAGCAGGCATTAAAAAGTTGCTTTGAAAGCAATCCTCAATTAGAAATTACTGAAGTTTATGTTGGAATTGCAGGACAACATATTAAAAGCCTTCAAACTCGAGGAGATATTGTACGACATGATCCTGAATCAGAAATTCAACAGTCTGAAGTTGATATTCTGATAGAAAATCAGCGAAAAACTTTTATTCCAGCGGGTGATCAAATTATTGATGTTATTCCACAGGAATTTTATGTAGATAACATTCAAAATATTAAACAACCAGTTGTTGGATATAATGGAGTAAAAGTTGGAGCAAATTTTCACATTATTACTGGCGATAAAAATGCAATTAAAAATATTAATAGAGCAGTTGTAAAAAGTGGGCTTACAATAAAAGACTTGGTACTTCAACCATTAGCAAGTGCCAGTGCTGTTATGTCAGATATAGATTTAGAAGCTGGCGTTGCTATTTTAGATATTGGTGGTGGCACAAGTGATTTAGCTGTATTCAATGAAAATATTTTAAGGCATACAGCTGTGATTCCTATTGGAGGAGAAAATATAACAAATGATATACGTCAAGGGCTTGGTGTTTTAAAACAACAAGCAGAGGCAATGAAAGTACAGTTTGGTAGTGCTTTAGCAGATGAAGCAAAAGCAAATGCTTATATAACTATACCAGGGTTAAAAGGAATGCCAGCAAAAGAAATTAGTGTAAAAAATCTTGCAAAAATTATTCAGGCAAGAATGGAAGACATTTTTGATTTTGTTACTTATCATTTAAAACAAGTAGGATTAGATGGCAAACAATTAAATGGTGGTGTAATTCTTACAGGTGGAGGCTCTCAATTAAAACATTTAATTCAACTTACAGAATATGCAACAGGTTTAAATGCAAGAGTTGGATTACCAATAGAACATTTAGCTCCTAATCATATTGAAGAATTAAAAAAACCTATGTATGCAACTTGTATAGGTTTGATATTAAAAGGATATAATGACTATGAACATAAATACAAAGAGTTTGCTGAAAATTATTTAAAAATAGAAGTTCCAGATTCATTAAAAACTGAAGGAGCACAAGAACAAGTACAAGAAAATTCTACAAATACAGAAGCAACTGTAGATGTTGAACAACGAAAAAACAAATTATCATTTTGGGATAAAATTGGAGAAAAATTAAAAAGAAATATCTACGAAATATTCAGTGATCAAAATGATAAAGCAATGTAAATAAAAACTAACCATTTAAAAATAATCGTATAACCCATTAAACAAAATAAACTATGATACACTTTGATTTGCCAAAACAAAAATCATCTATTATTAAAGTATTAGGTGTTGGTGGAGGAGGAAGTAATGCAGTTAATTTTATGTATTCTCAGGATGTAGAAGGAGTAGATTTTATAATTTGTAATACTGATGCCAAAGCATTAGAACAAAGTAAAGTACACAATAAAATTCAGTTAGGGCCATATCTTACACAGGGCTTAGGTGCTGGTGCAAATCCTGAAATTGGAAAAGCAGCAACTGAAGAAAGCTTAGAAGAAATAAAACGTATTTTAGAAGTTAATACAAAAATGGCTTTTATTACTGTAGGAATGGGAGGAGGTACAGGAACAGGTGGTGCTCCTATTATTGCAAAAATTTGTAAAGATTTAGGCATACTAACTGTTGGTATTGTTACTACACCTTTTAGTTTTGAAGGCCCACGCCGTATGCAACAAGCAGAAGAGGGTATTAAACAATTAAAACCACTTGTAGATACTTTATTAGTAATTAGTAATGATAAATTAAGATTGCAATATGGCAATTTAAAAATGAGAGAAGCTTTTGCAAAAGCAGATAATATTTTATCTACTGCTGCAAAATGTATAACTGATATTATTAATAGTCGTGGACATATTATTGTTGATTTTGCAGATGTATGCACTGTAATGAGAAATGGAGGAGTAGCAATTTTAGGAAAAGCAGAAGTTGAAGGAGAAGACAGAGCACAACGTGCTATTGAAGAAGCTCTTTCATCACCATTATTAAATGATAGTGATATAAAAGGTGCTAAATGGATTTTAATAAATATTAATAGTGCAGAAGGAGATGATGAATGTACAATGGATGAATTAGAAATTATCAATAATTATCTTCGTATGCAAGCAGGAGAAAATACTGATGTAATAGTGGGTACTGGTTATGATAATTCTTTAGGTGCAAAAATTGGGATAACATTAGTTGCTACAGGTTTTGATGCAAAAGACCCATTTGCTAAACCTGTAGAACAAAAGAAACCTGAGGTTAAACCAGAAAAAATTGTAATGACTTTAGGTGTTGAAGGAGAAGAACAAAAATTAGAAAAAACACAATTAGTTCAACAAAAACTACCATTAGAAGATAAAGATCCTTATGCTCCAAGAATGAAAGAAAAATATGAAGAAGAAGTAATACAACCCCTTAGTTCAGAGCCTATCGTTTACGACTTTTCCACTAATACTTCACAAGACGTAGAAATACGAAGTGAAGATGAAAAAGAATCTTCTATTTTGCACTTTGAATTAAGTACAGAAATTACTGAGGAGGTAAATATACCTGCTGTAACTAATACAAATGAAACACAGCAACCATTAGCTGAAAATAATAATGAATCCTCTAATAATGGATTTCTAACAAAACCATCCAATATTTATGCAGAACCTGAATATGAAAAGCCATCGCTAACGTCCGGACATCTTGTGGAACCAACTCCTATTACTGAGAACATTGAAGAGCAACCGGAGCTTGAAATGAAATTGGTAATAAGAGATGAATATCCAGAAGCGGCGAATGAAATAACAGTGAAGGCTCAACAAGAATCTAATGCTAATTTGTCTGCAGAGGAACCAGCTATGCTGGACGATGTAGAAGAACAAAAACGCAAAGCAGCTGAAAGAATTCAGAAATTACGTAATCTGTCTTTCAATGTTAACACTGCCTCTGAACTTGGAAATGAGTTTGACAATGTTCCAGCTTACATTCGCCGCAGCATGGATTTATTTGGTAATACTTTAACTTCTGTAGATGATTTCTATAGTAAATACCATGTAAAAAAAGATGAAAATGATAATACACAAATTTCTACTATCAATACTTTCTTAGATGGTAAAAAACCAGATTAAATTTTGTTTTGATTTTTAAATTTTAAGATTGTTTTAGTTGTTGTTAATCCCGATAAGAAATTATCGGGATAATTTTTTATGAAGGAAAATTAATTTCTCTTTTTCTTAAAATCTCCTCGCTTCCAACTTTTAATAAATTCAGCCCAAGCCATAGGATTTAAAATATTTATTGGAGGTAATTGACCTGTATAATAATATTTATTTGCTTGCTGACGCATTTGATAATTTACTGCTTCTCTTCCATCTGGTGGTAAGCTATTGATTAAAATTCTTCTTTTAGCTTCATCAGTATTTTGCCTTGCAATTTCATAAGCATCATCGGGTATTGATGTATTTACAAAATCTCTTTCAAACTGCTCTCTTGTTGGTCTTGAACGAATAATGGTTGCTGGTAAATATGCTGTATCGTTAATCATTAATTGTATTACACTATATTGATTATCTTTTAAAGTATGTGGTATTTCTATTGTCTTATCTTTAAAACCTATACAGGAAAAAGTTATTTTATCTCCTTTTAAAACTACTATACTAAAAACACCATCATCATTACTAATTGTTCCTCTTCCTTTATCTGTAACAATAACACTTGCACCACCAATAGCTCTTAAACTATCTGCAGTCATTATTACACCATATAGTTGTACAACACTATCTTTAGGATATGTAGTTTGTGCTTGTACATTATTTAATATGAAAAGGAAAAATAAAACAATAAAAGAGATATTGAATAATTTATTTTTCATGGTATTAATATTTTAAGATTTTCATTTTGTAAAACAAATTTACTAATAAACAATTTTATAATTTCCTTTATTCAAAAATGAGTATTTAAACAAAAACAAAATAAACCATTGAAAGTTCTATCTTCGCCCTTCTATTGTTTTTTTAACAAAAACTTTTCGTAAAAATGACTGAAGAAGAAATTTTAAAAGCAATGGGTACTGTACAAGACCCAGATTTTGGAAAAGATCTTGTAACTCTTAATATGGTTAAGGATATTGAAATTGATGGCGATAAAGTTTCCTTAACAATTGTTTTAACTACACCTGCTTGCCCATTAAAAGATAAAATGCGTTCAGATACAGAACATGCCATTAAAACAATGGTAAATAAAGATGCACAAATTCATGTAAACTTTACATCAAGAACAACAAGTAAACGTTTACAGGGAGATAAAATTTTAAGTGGTGTAAAAAATATAATTGCTGTTTTTAGTGGTAAAGGAGGTGTTGGAAAAAGTACGGTAAGTGCAAATATTGCTTTAGCAATTGCTGAAAGTGGAGCAAAAGTTGGTTTAATGGATGCTGATATTTATGGTCCAAGTGTGCCTATTATGTTTGGTGTTCGTGGTGTTAGGCCAATGATGAAAGAAGTTGATGGAAAAGGAAAAATTGTTCCTTTAGAAAAACATGGAATTAAATTAATGAGCATTGGTTTATTAGTAGATGAAAAAAGTGCTGTTGTTTGGCGTGGACCAATGGTAAGTAGTGCAATAAGACAATTTGTTGGCGATGTAGATTGGGGCGAATTAGATTATTTAGTTATTGATATGCCACCAGGTACAGGAGATATTCATTTAACATTAGTTCAAACAGTTCCAGTAACAGGTGTTGTAATTGTAACAACTCCTCAACCAGTTGCTTTAGCAGATGCTAAAAAAGGGGTTGCTATGTTTGGCCAAACACAAGTTAATGTTCCTATTCTTGGTATTGTAGAAAATATGGCTTACTTCACTCCTGCAGAATTACCTAATAATAAATATTACATTTTTGGAAAAGAAGGAGGCAAATATTTAGCAGAAGAATATAATATAAATTTTTTAGGTCAAATTCCATTAATACAAAGTATTAGAGAAAGTGGAGATGAAGGAATACCTGCAATGATTGGTGATGATGAAACTTCTAAAGATGCTTTTAGAGAAGTTACTGCTAAAGTAGTTCGTAATATTTCTATGCGTAATGCAAATATGCCTGCAACAAAAATTGTAGAAATTGTAAGATAAAATTTTTGTAAGATGAATTAATTTATTCATCTCAAACGAAAGAGAGTTTAAAAAATTAATACTTAGCTTGTACTCCAGTATAGTTGTGAGGTGTTATTTTTTTTAACTCTTTTTTTATACTACTACTTACGGAAAGATTATCAATAAAATGATGAATTACTGTTTGATTGATGGTGTTGTGGCCACGTGTTAATTCTTTCAATACTTCGTAAGGATTTGGATAATTTTCTCTACGCAAAATAGTTTGTATTGCTTCTGCAACTACAGCCCAATTATTATCTAAATCTTGTTTAATTTTTTCTTCGTTTAAAACTAATTTGTTCAATCCTTTTTCTAAAGACTTTAATGCTAAAATAGTATGAGCTATTGGCATTCCAATATTTCTTAAAACAGTACTATCTGTTAAATCTCTTTGCAAACGACTTATAGGTAATTTACCAGATAAGTGCTCTAACAAAGCATTTGCAATACCAAAATTTCCTTCTGCATTTTCAAAGTCAATAGGATTTACTTTGTGTGGCATTGTACTTGAACCAACTTCGCCCTTTTTTGTTTTTTGCTTAAAATAATCCAAGCTTATATATGTCCAAACATCTCTACTAAAATCAATTAAAATATTGTTGATACGTTTTATACAATCAAATTGTGCAGCAATATTATCATAGTGTTCAATTTGTGTAGTAAACTGCATACGTTGCAATCCAAGAACTTTATCTACAAATTCATTACCTAATTTTATCCAATTAATTTTAGGAAAAGCTATATGATGAGCATTAAAATTACCTGTTGCACCACCAAATTTTGCACTAAAAGGTATATGAGAAAATAATGCAACCTGCCCTTGAATTCTTTCAACAAAAACCATCAATTCTTTTCCTAAAATAGTAGGAGATGCAGGTTGTCCATGTGTACGAGCAAGCATAGAAATTTTATTCCATTGTTTTGCAAGATTGGTTATTGAGTAACAAGTATTAGCAATTGCTGGTAAATATTCATACTCCATACAATCTTTCCAACTTAATGGAATAGCAGTATTATTAATATCCTGACTTGTTAAACCAAAATGAACCCATTCTTTTAAATGTGATACTCCCTTTTTTTCTAATTGTGCTTTTAAAAAATATTCTACAGCTTTTACATCATGGTTTGTTATAGCTTCTGTTTGTTTAATCAACATTGCATCTGACAAAGAAAAATTTTCTTTAACAGATAATAAATGTTGTTTAATAGCAGTAGAAATTTTAAAAAAATTTTTATCTGCAAGAAATAAAAAATAGTTTATTTCCACAGCTACTCTGTATTTAATAAGTGCATACTCAGAAAAATAAATATCTAAAAAAGAAACTTGTTTTCTGTATCGTCCATCAATAGGAGAAATGGCAGTTAAATTATTTAATTTCATTAGTAGGGTTATAATTTACTCTTGTAATTATCTGTTATGCAACAATAATCATTTTACAGCAAATACAAATTTAAATAATCTATTTTAGGCAAACTATGTTTTTTAGTTTTAATAATATAGAAAAGAATGTTTATTAAATTGTTATGAAATAAAAAAAAGGATAAACTCTTTGTAGAATTTATCCTTTTTGCAGTAGCCCGTAGGGGAATCGAACCCCTCTTTCCTCCGTGAAAGGGAGATGTCCTAGCCGATAGACGAACGGGCCTTCTTCCTTTTAAATTGGGGTGCAAATATAGAAGCACTAATATTTGTAACCAAAATTTTTTTAATCAATCAAAAAATAATGCATCTTTACCAAGAATTATTTTTTATATCTAATAAAAAA
>JAIXLO010000159.1 GCA_026931325.1 Chitinophagales bacterium
TTACTTGATAACTATCATTATCAAAAGATTTCTCTTTGTCTTTTGTTTTACAAGAAAATATTAAACAACTAAAAAATATTGCAACAATAATTTTATTCATAAAAAAATTTATTTTATAAAATTAAGCTATTAATTATGTTGATATAAACTATTTTTTCTAAATATTTTATAAGTCTATTTCCAAAATTAAAAGTTTATAGGTGTTAAATATTAACTTTGCTAACTAATAAATTTGCATTTCAATTAAAGAAATATGATGAAGTTTTATAATTTTCTTATTAAATATCGTTTTTGGTTAAGTATTATAGCTATTGTAGGAGCAGTTGTTTTAAATATAACTAAAGTTGCAAGCTTTTGGCCCGCTTTTCCATTATATTTTGTAGGAATTATTGGTTTGTTTAGTCATTTTTTTATTGGTCCCTTACGTTTAATACAAGAACCTATGGAATCTGGGAATATTGAAGAAGTTAAAAAAATATTAGCTACCATTTGGTTTCCTAATTTGTTGTATAAACCTGTTCGATCTACTTATTATACAATTAAAGGTAATTTGGCAATGATGGATCAAGATTTTGAAACTGCTGAAAAACATTTGAAAAAGAGTACTGACATTGGTAGTGCAATGCCAGAAGCTGAAGGTGCCAATAAATTACAATTAGGTATGATGGCAATGCAAAGAGGAGATTTAAAACAAGGAGAGAGTTTTATAAGAGCAGCTATACGTGCTGGTATTCCAGATAAAGAAAGTGAATCTGTTGCTTATTTACAAATGTGTCAGATATTTATGAATAAGAGAGAGTTTAGAGCAGCTAAAGATTTTTTTAGAAAAGCAAAAGCTTGTAAGCCTAAAACTCAACAAGTACTTGACCAAATTAAAGAAATAGAAAAATATATTTCAAGGTTTCCTGGTTAGTATAAGAATCTATAAATAATACAAAAAAAGTCCTACAAAATGTAGGACTTTTTAACTCTTTAGTAAACATTACACCATAAAGTTTTCAATAGGTTTATATGGTTTTTCTTTTGAATTGGATTTTAAATAGGTACTTTTATAACTTTAGGACATTGGATTATTTAATTGCAGTACAAAAATATATTCGGTATTAAAAAAGATTTTTTTTAATAGCCAAATTGATAACTAAAAAAGACAAAGATTTTTTTGAATATAGGCTTTAAATTGGTTAATAACTATTGATATTTAGAAGGAATTCTTTTATACACCTACAAATAAATTAGAAACGATTTGTTCATATAACTTTTGACTTTCTAATGTTAGTTTATCAAATTCTATATTTAATTGAGGAATTAATTCTAATAAAGTATTAATACGACCTTCAACATCCAAAAACTTATTTAAAACAACTACTCTTTTTGTTTCAATAATACACCAACCACTTTGAAATGTACCTCTTTCATAACGTAAAGTATATTCACTTTCGCTAAGAATACTTTCTAATTTGGTCAATGTTCCTTGATTGAATTTCATGGTATTTTAAAAGTTTATAAGATATTTCAAAGTTAGTTAAACGCAACAGCCGTATTAATTTGTTTTATCCACAAGTGTATAAAAAAGAGGTTGTTTTTTACAAAACAACCTCACAGTTTAAACTTTATAATTAAAAAACCAACTTATAAAACAACTATCCTTTCAATCCATCTTTGTTTACCATTAGTAACTTGGATTAAATATGTTCCTTGAAGAATATTAGATGGTAATTTAATTTGTAATCCTTTAGCAGATGAAGCATCTATTGTAGAAGGGTAAGTTCTTCCATCAATTCCACGAAGTATTGCTGTGTAATTTGTATTTGTTGCTCCATTAAGAGTTACAAATACTGTTTGTCCTTTTGCTACAGGATTAGGATATAATTTCATACCATCTCTTACAGAAAGAGTTGATGGTGGCAATTCTGATTCTTGTATATTTTGATTTTTACCATTACAATTATTTACCATTATAGCAGCTACAGTACTTACTGCTTCTGCATTACAAACAGATGATTTAACTAATAATCTGTAATAAGCTGAAGTATTAGAAGCTTTTGGTAATAATACTGGTTGAGTAGCACCATTAAGATTTACCCAAGTACCATTTGGTGATGTAGCTCTTTGCCATTGATAAGTTACATTTCCATTTGTATAATGACAGTTTTGAGTAAGCTCTAATAACTCAGGTACATCTCCAGCACAAACAGTTTGTGTAGATGGAGTAAGTGTTCCTCCTTCTATAGAAGGATATACAAATACTTCTACTTCATTACTATAAGTTACTCCACCACAACCATCACCAATTCTTCTTCTATAAGTTGTATTTTCAGTAATAGTTGTTGCATTATAAGTTGGTTGGTCAGCACCTGGGATAGTTACCCATGGCCCACCATTAGTGCTAGCTTCCCAAGAATACGTAAATACTCCACCCCCACCACAAGCATCAATAATATTATTAATAATACCTGGTGCTGTGTTGCTACAAGTAACTATTGGGCCATCAATTAAGCCACCTCTTAATGGACTATTACTTTGAATAGATACAAGAACTTCATTACTTGTTAATGAAGTATTATTAGCATCAGTAACAACTCTTCTATATTTAGCACTATAATTTAAAATGCTTGGAGTATAACTTTCACTATTAGTATTTGGAATATCTATCCAATTTGTTCCATCAAATATTTGCCATTTGTAAGTATAAGGAATTGAGCCACCTGTTGCAGGAGTACCTGTAATTGTAACAGGAGTAGAACCTGGTGTGTTACAAGCAGAACTACCACCATTAATATTGATAGTACCATCAGTTAAAGGAAGGCTTGGTTGAATACAAACTGTATTTGTCCAAGTATCTCTTACATCGCTTGCACAATATTCTCGAATTGAACGACGATAACAAACAGTTGTAGAAGAATTATATGTATCAGGATAATAAGTACTATAACTGTAGTCATTAATTTCTGTCCAAGTAGCTCCATTATCTAAGCTTGATTGCCAAGCATATCTACCATTAAAGAAATTAGAAGCTGATTGAATATTTACAGCTGCATAATATGGAGCATTTGGAGCAATAGCTGTTTCATTAGATGCAATAGCTCCTGGATCGGGTAAAGTATTTACAAAATGGATAGGGTCATCATTTGTATATGCTTCTAACCCATTAGCATCAGTAGTTTTACGTCTAAACTGAGTAGTTTCGTTAATAATAGATGGTTGATAAGTAACACCAGTAGCACCTAAAATTGGAGTCCAAGAAGATTCAGATTCTCCTTTTTTCTCCCATTGATAAGTATAAGGAGGTGTTCCACCCATAGGTTCTACACCTTGTAATAAACTTGGTAAATTATTAGGAAATACGCATGGATATTTATATGTCCAATATCCCTGTTGAAAAGGTAAACTATTTACAATTTGAATTGCAACAATATTTGAATATGCAGAAGTATTAGTACAAATTGCGTCAGTAGCTTTTTTTCTGAAAAAATAAGTTCCAACAGTATTGATTGGTGCAGGTCTGTATGTAAGTTCAGTTTCTCCATTTATTACTGTCCAAGGACCTGAAGGAGAAGTTGCAGTTTCCCATAAATAATTATAAGAGCCAGTTCCATCAGTTGCAGGGCTTGATTTTAATTGAGGCAGTGTAATGCCAGGTAAATAGAAAGGATATTGTAAAGTAGTATCAATAGTAACAGACCCTGGAAAAAAATCACTCATAATATATAATCTTACTTCATTAGAATAAGAAACACCACCATTAGCATCGGTAACTTTTCTTCTAAAGTTTGTATTGTAAGAAAGAATTCCTGGACTATAGCTTAATCCATTCCCTCCGTTAACAACAGGTGCCCAGCCAGATAAATCAATTTTTGCCTCCCATTGATAAGTATAAGGTTCTACACCTCCAGAAGGTGCTGTAACATTGTTTATATCTGGTGCAGGAGTATAGTATGATAAACATACAGAGGTTGCTTCAATAGTTCCTCCTTGAAATGATTGTGCTTTTGTAGTAAAAGCTAAAACACTTAAAATTGTAAATAAGCTAAGTGCTTTAAAGGGTACATTATATTTCATAAACGAAAGTTTATTTTTTAAAACAATTCGTTTTTCATCAGATATATAGGATGGAAATTCAGTTAGAATAATGGGTACGTTACTTATATAGAGCAAAAATAAATTAATTAAGTTGCACTTTATATAGTGATTATTCGATAAAAAGTTGTTTTATCTCTTTTGAGGGTATCATACAGCTATCTTTTTTACCAAACCATTTATATCTATTTTTTGCTATCCACCTATAAACTTTATCTCTAAAAAATGGAGGAACGATAATTAAAAAATATAAAAGACAAATTGGAAACTGTAAATGTTTAGCAATATTGATCACTGCAGATGAGTTAATATAGGCTTTATTTTTATCTATAAAAACGACTGAATCTATTGTGTTATCTATTTTATAATGATTTTTTAATATTTTTCCAGTTTCTCCCTGCATTACTGTATATCTTAAATTTCTCTTCTTATTCCATTTAATTGAAAAGTTTATCCATTTATTACAATAATTACATACTCCATCAAATATGATAATTGGATTTTCTATTTTTTCATTTTTCATAATTTAATATTTCCTTTATCAATAATCTTAAAGATTTGTCTTTATTGGTTATTATATTTTAAAAAAGATTATTGCAAAATATTGGCAACATCTAATATTATCATTTCTAATTTATTATTACGTGAAATTAAAACATTCAACTTTGAACCAGCATTTTGCAAGGCTAATTTTATTGACTGAATATTAGTTGAGAAATTATTATCTATTGCTATTATAATATCGCCTTCTTTTAGACCAGCTTTGTCGGCATGCGAATTTTTTGAAACATTACCCACTACAATTCTATTGTCAATTAAATAAATATTTAGACCTGTATATGAATAATCAAAAGGATCTGAAAACTTACTATTGGGTTTTAAATATATTTCTTGTTCAGAATAATTTAAAATAACATTAAATCTCCTTAATAAATCATTACCAATAATACCTGCATTATTAGGATAAGATGTTGCATTAAATTCATCATCAAAAATATATACAGGTACATTTTTAAACTTATATGGACCAATTGAAACAAGTTTAACAACTGCTAAATCCATTTCTTTTTTTCCCCCTAATCCTTCTGCTTGAGTATTATAAAATTTATTTTTCCTTCTGAATAAAACTTTATCCTTAATAAATTTTTTATTTAACAGAAAACATAATCCTGCACCTGTATCAAAAATAAAACGACTTATAGTGCTATTATTTTTAACTCCTAAAGAAAAATATGGTAATGGAAGTGTTGTAAAAGTTGGTTTCATCAAATATCCACCACGAGGATATTTAAAAGTTCCGGGAGAATAAAGTTCTATTTGAAAATTATCGTAATCAATTTTTACGATATATTTTTTAAGAAAACTAAACCCTATAATGCCATTTATTTCTACTCCATAAACGCTTGAGAGCAACTCATAATTATTAATATGAAAACTAAAAGTATCTGTTCTAAGATTAGTAAAATTCAAATAATGCCCATAAGTAAAAGGTACTTTTCTTATTCCAGCAATACCTCTTATAACTTTTTCTGTTGGCTGAACAATAAAGCCTAATTTTTCTACAGTTGTAGAATCTAATGAAATACCTCCGCTACCTGTATCTAATAAAAAATTTAATACAGTAGAAGATGTATCTACTGTTGCCTGTACAACAATTAGACTTCCCATCAGTTGAGTAAATGGAATTTTTGTTATAAATTTTGCTTTAGGTAATTCAAATTCTTCTTGTGTAAAGCCTTTTAAAAAATATAACAACAACAAAACAGTAATAAAAATTTTCTTCATCACTATTCTATAAATTATTTTAGTTAATGACCATTTTACATTTTTATAAATATACTTTTTTTTTAGAGTTAAGAAAAAATTAATACTCTAACAATAATTTTAATACTTATAAAAAGCTAAAACTACCAATACTATATTAGATTTGCTTTTTAATATTAATTATGAAAATAATTATTCGTTGTAATGAAAAACAAAAGCAAGAAATTTTAACAAAAAAAATTTCAAATAATGTAGAGTTGGTTTTTACAGGAGATGATGAAGAAAGCTTTTCTAAAACAATTGGTGATGTTTATTTTGATTTTTTGTTTGATGAAAAAAAATTAAGAATATTAAAAACAGATGTTCCTATTTTTATTTCAAGTGTTGTAAATACTTGTAAAGAACTTCCCAAAAATTGTATTAGAATTAATGGTTGGAATGGTTTTTTACAAAGAGAAATTTTAGAAATTGCTACCAACAATCATCAACAATATGTACAAGAAATAATGGATACAATGGAATGGAAATTTCAGTTTGTACCAGATGAGCCAGGAATGATAGCACCAAGAGTTATTGCAATGATTGTAAATGAAGCATATTTTGCATTAGAAGATAATGTTAGCACTAAACAAGAAATTGATACTGCTATGAAATTAGGTACTAATTATCCTTATGGTCCTTTTGAGTGGAGTGAAAAAATTGGGTTAAAAAATATTTATCATCTTTTACAAAAACTTACTCAACAAGATATTAGATACACTCCATCAAAACTTTTAGCTTTGGAAGCTAATAATGCTTTATAGTTTTAATAAGTTTTTTTGTTGAATAAAATTTTGAATACTTATATACTCACCATGAGGTTGTAAGTCTTTTATTAATTTGTATAACCTATTTTGTAATGCTTCGCCACAATATTTTTTTACATAATTAGGTAAGTTGTAGTTATGAATATTGGTAAACTCCCAAGGATGAAAATACAAACATACATATCCATCTTTTTGCAAAGTTTGTAATACTAATTTTTTAAAAAACCAATAAGGGTAATTTTTAAATGCCAACCAAAAAAGAGGTATTCTAAAATTTGGTGAAACACTTGCTGGAATACGCAACATACCATCATCTTTATAAAAAGTTCTTGGTAAATGCCTGTTATTATACCTTCCAGGAATCCAAGTTGGATGAATAGAAGAATCATAAGAATAACCTGCATTAATTACTTCTTTCATTTCTATAAATCTCATACGAGGCATTCTTAATCCTACAACTTTTTTTCCTGATATTTCTTCAAGTTTTTGTTTTGATAATAATAAATCTTGGTTGTTAAAAGTAGTATGATAAAATGTGTGTGAGGCAATTTCATGTTTATCAGACATTGTCTTTACATCGTTTGGAAAATGTAGAGCAAAGTTGGCTGTGGTAAACATTGTTGTAGATATATTAAAACTATCTATTACTGGCAGCATTGCATCTAAACCTTGTTTGCCAATTTTTAATTGTTCATTAATATCAATGTTATAATTATACTCTAATGGAATATCAAATTCTTCAACATCAAAACTTAATAAAATAAATTTATTCATTGCACATTACTTTCTTTAATTATGTAGTGTGGTCGTTGCTTGGTTTGCATAAATAATTTTCCTAAATACATTCCTATAATACCTAAAATTAATAGTTGTAATCCTCCAAAAAAAGCAATAGTAACTATCATAGAAGCCCAACCAGAAATAGGATGTCCGAAGTATAATGAAAACAATACATAGGGAATATACAGTAATGATAAAATTGAGAATGTAAACCCTAAGTATATAGCAATAACCAATGGTTTAATACTGAATGATGTAATGCCACGTAAAGCAAATTGCATCATTTTTTTGTAAGTGTATTTACTTGTTCCAAACTTTCTTTCTGCTGGCTCGTATTCAATGCCAATTTGTTTAAAGCCAACCCATTTTATTATTCCACGCCAAAACAAATCCATTTCAGAAAAATTTCTACAAACTTCTACAACTCGTTTATCCATTAATCTAAAATCGGCTGTGCCAGCTTCAATTTCAATGTTTGATAGATTATTCATTAGCTTGTAAAACCAATTACTGGTTTTACGTTTCATCATTGGTAATTCTTGATGATTCTTTCTTATTGTATATACAATATCATTACCTTCTTCCCAATATTTAATTAGTGTAGGAATTAATGTTGGTGGGTGTTGTAAATCTCCATCTAAGCTAATTACAGCATCTCCACCACTTAAATCTAATCCTGCTTTTAGTGCATTTTGATGTCCAAAGTTTTTAGACAATACTATGTAAAAAACCTTATCATTCTGTTGAGATATTTCCTTAATTACATAAGCTGTATCATCATTACTTCCATCATCAATAAAAGTTATTGAGTAATTGTATGATAAATTATTCATTACATCACATACAGCATTTACCATTAATGGCACATTGCTTTTTTCATTGCAAACAGGAATTATTATAGAAATTTTTTTAGGCATATTTTTTATTCACTAAACTAAAATCTTTTTTTAATAATTGATAAGCCAAAATTAACCATACCAAAAAGCAAGGTAATGCTTTAAGTGAATAAGGGCGAACATAATTTATTCTTATAAATTCTGGAAATAAATCTGTTGCAGATAAACTTGTAAGTAATAAAACAAACCATAAAACAATATTCTTCCATAGAGTTTTTGAATCATCTTGTAATACATACCAAATACCAACACCTATTACAGCAATTACAAAAGTGGAGCTTTCTGCTGATGTGCTGAAAATAACTACGCCTATTAATGCAAATGCTAAATAGCTTAATTGAAAAGAAATAAATTGAAATTGTTTCCATCTTAAAAAGGGCAATAAATACAATAATGCAGCAGGTACAAGAATGTATAAGTTATTTAAGTTTTGAATATTGCCTATTCTTCTAATCATACCAAGTACAGAAATATCTTGCATAAAATTATTGGCTGTTGCTGTAATATTTTTATCATTTTTAGAAGCTAATTTATTTATCCAATCTTCATAAGATTGTATAATAAAAGAAGGAGAAGAATGCAACATTGGTAAAGCAAATACTACCAATAACCAAAATAAGAAAGACAGAACAAATTTTATTTTGTGCTTAGAAAAAAAGAAAAAAGCTATACCAACAATACCATAAATTTTCAGCAAAAAACCAGCAGCAATAAATAATGTTGCCCAAATATCTTTTTCTTTTTGTACTAAAATATAAGACATCATAATCCAAGCAGTTAGCATAGGATTAAATTGAACATTTTGAATCGATGTCATCATTTCAATAACACCAATTAATAAAATGATATTTTTTTTATTATTTGAAATGGGTAATTGCTTTACTGCATATAACAACATTGCAGCATTAGCTAAACACCATAAAAAACAGCCTATAAAAATATTCATCCAAGCAAATGGTGCTATTAAAACACTAAATGATGGACCATAATGATTATTATCAAAATACTCTGCAGGATATTCTGCATACAAATTAATTTGTTGTATTGTATGCCAAAACACACCTCTAAAAATGAGGAAATTATTAATAGAATTAAGTCCTCTAAAAATTTCTGCTAAAGCCCCAGAAATTGCTAAACCTATCCAAATAAATACTGGAATAGGAATTTTCCATTTATATACTGGTATTGAACCAAATAGAATAAATTTCATGAAGCAGTTAAAATAGTTTAATGCAAAATAAGCATTAAAGTTGTAGCTAAACTAAAAAGAAAAAAGTTTGTTGTGTTATAAGTAAAAATATCAACCCTATGCTTTCATTGCTTTTAATAAACAATATTTATTGTAAGTATATTT
>JAIXLO010000095.1 GCA_026931325.1 Chitinophagales bacterium
GTTTTATAGTTATTTTCCATGCAGGGTTTTCTCTTCTTTTCTTTTCAGCTTCTGCTATAAGATTTGCAAGTTCAATAGGATCTAAAGTTAATTTGAATAAATTTTCATTTGTTGTATCTACTAAAGCATAAATATGTTCTCTTCTAAATTTATAATATCCATTTTCTCTAAACCAGCCAACCAATCTATCTAATTCATCAGAAATTTTTTGTTTAGTATAAGGGCTACCAATTTTCAAATTACTAGTTGAATATTTCTTTAAGGCTAAATCCTGAATAGATGAATCTTTAGAAGTATTAAAAGTTGTATCAACAAAAGCATAGCTTAAAGTATCAATTTTTATAACCTTACCTAAGTTTATTGTAATAATTGCTGTAGTTCTTAGCTGATTTTTATTACCTATTAAAGGTGCTTTTTTTATATAGAAACTATCTTTTTCGAATGTTGCATAATAATAACCTTGAGATTGTAAATATGCATTCATAAAAATTCTGCTCCTATTAAAATTGCTTGTATCAAAAATGGGTGGATTATTGAATTTTTTAAAAAGTCCTAACCATTGTGATGTATGTCTTGGTTTTAAGCTATCATCCCAATAATTACTTAATTCTGCTTTTAATCTTTTTTTCTCATCTTTGGAAATATTACCTTTTAATTCTACTTTATTATTGTAAACAAAAGGAGTATTAATAGGATATTTTTTTTTAGCACAAGAAATAAAAATAAAAGCTATTAAAACAAAAGATATATAGGAAATTTTTTTTGTCATTTTATTGATAAAATTCATGCACAATGCTAAGTAAAAATGAAATCAAATATATTCAATCTTTATTCCACAAAAAACAAAGGCAGCAAGAAAACATTTTTATAGCAGAAGGTACAAAGATTGTTTATGAAATATTAAATAGCAATTATTCTATAAAAAAAATTTATACCACTACAAAATGGCTTCAAAAAAATTTTAATAAAAACAATACAATTATAGAAATTTCTGATAAAGAAATGGAAAGAATAAGTGGGTTACAAACTTATAGCCCTATATTAGCTTTAGTTGAACAAAAACCTAATGAATCTTTAAATCCTAAAGGAAAAATAAATTTAGTATTAGATGGAATTCAAGACCCTGGAAATTTTGGAACAATAATTAGAATTGCTGATTGGTTTGGTGTGCAAAATATTTTTTGCTCTGAAGATACTGTAGATGTATATAATAATAAAGTTATTCAAAGTTCAATGGGCAGTTTTGTTAGAACAAAAATTTGGTATGGAGATATTGAAAAAGTCTTAAAAGATTCTAAAATTGAAATTTATGGAGCTGTATTGAATGGAAAAAATTTTTCTGAACTTCCATCAATTAAAGAATGTTTTTTAGTGATTGGAAATGAAGGAAATGGTGTAAGAAAAAATATTATGCCTTTTTTAAAACATCCTATAACAATTCCTAAAAAAGGAGGAGCTGAAAGTTTGAATGCTGCAATTGCAACTGGAATTCTTTTAAGCAAGATGACAATATAACTTTTTATAACAAACCTTATCAATTAGTTATTTAAAAATGTTATAACTCGTTTTAGTACTTCTTTGTTTCTATAAATTTTATTATGTCCTAATCCTTGAGTAATATAAAATTCAACATTTGGTAATTTAAGATTTATAACAGGTTCTACATCTTCATAAGGGCAAATCCAATCTTTTTTATCATGTATCCATAACACTTTTGCATTTATTTTTTGAATACTTCTTTTAACTGAATAATAGCTAATTGGCAACTGATTAATTGATTCAATTAATCTTACTAACTCATGTTTAATCTCATTCCCAAATTTTACAATACTGAAAAAATTATCAATTGCTCTTTGAGTTTCTGTTGCTGGTGATATAAGAATAATTTTAGGCAGTTGAGGTATTTGCTCAGTTGCTAATGACGTTGAGAGTCCTCCTAAAGAATGAGCAATTATACAATATAAATGTCCAAATTTTTTTTCAATTTCAATAATAGTATTTCTATATAACCAGGCATCTAAAGTTTTGCCTTCACTTATTCCATGTGCTGGTGCATCAAATGCAATAACTATAAAACTTTCTTGTATTAATAGTTTTATAAAGTGCTCAAACTTATAGCTACAACTGTCAAACCCATGAACTATTAATACTTTCTTACCATTATTATTTTTAGGTGTCCATTGCCAACCTCTTACTATTAATTTTTCAATAAAAAAAGAAATTTTTTCAGCTTGTTTAAATATAAGAGGCTCTTTTCTTTTAGGTTTTCCACTATAAGGTGTGCAGAAAAGTTTAAATGTTTTTTCAGCAGCTATTTTTTTTGATAATATTGATATAGTTTTAATTTTTGTTTTATAATAGCTGATTGCTATTCTTTGTGATAACTTTAATTTCATAAATTTTCAAATATACATACTATGAAAATTGTAATGATAGGTTCAGGGAATGTTGCAACTGTTTTATCATTAAAACTTAAAAAAGCTGGTTATAAAATAATACAAGTTTATAGTAAAACTAAAAAGAATACAAAACTTTTGGCTGATAAATTAAATACAATTGCAATTGATAATATTAAAAATATTTCTATCGATGCCGACTTATATATTATTGCAGTTTCAGATGATTCAATTTTATCTGTTATAGATAAAATATCAATTAGTAATAAATCCTTAGTTGTTCATACAGCTGGTGCTATTAGTAAAAATGTTTTAAAAAAATGTAGTAAAAATTATGGAGTTTTATATCCCATACAGAGCCTAAGAAAAAATATGAATTTAAAAACTCCAATTCCTTTTGCAATTGATGCTAATAACAAAAAGAATATAAAAACACTTTCAACAATTGTAAACAAAATAAAAGAACAATCCATTCATTACAATGATGAGCAAAGGCTTAAACTACATATCGCCGCAGTAATATCAAGTAACTTTGTAAATTATTTATACTACGAAAGTGCCACATTCTGCCAAAAAGAACACTTAAATTTTTCACTGCTACAACCATTGATAGAAGAAACAGCAATGAGAATAAAAGAATATCATCCCAAAGACGTGTTTACTGGACCAGCTGTAAGAAAGGATAAATCAACAATATCAAAACATAAAAAAATTTTAAGTAACAATCCAGTACTATTTGAGCTATACAATTTTATAACAAATAAAATAATTAATAAATAATTATATTCTAAATAATCAATTTTTTAAATAGCGAATTTTGGGTTAAAAGAAAACTAACGTTTTTGCAATGCTTTGTTTATTTTTGAAGATCAAGCATAATATAATAATGATGTTTAAAAAAAAGACGTTAATTCTGTTTGTTTTTATTTTAATTTTTTTTACTGGATTAGCACAAGATAAAATTGTTGTTGATAGTTTACTAAAAGAACAAGAAAAAACTAATAATAATTTTCAAAAGGTAGATTTACTTATTCAATTAGCTTGGGAGTACGTTGATTATAACCAAGAAAAAGGAATTTACTATGCACAAAAAGCTACTGCTTTAGCACAAAAATTTAATTACGAAGCAGGAGAAGCATCAGCTTATAATGTTATGGCATTGTGTTTTGAACTAAAAGGTAATTTAGACACAGCCTTTGTTTTATATAATCAATCGTACAAAAAACGTGTAAAACTAAAAGACTATCAAGGAGCTTCAGGTGTATTGCTTAATATTGGAGCAGCTTATTTTTTACAAGGATATTATAATCTTGCTCTAAAAAATTATTTAAACAGTATTTACTTATTAAAAGAAAATAATTTAATAAGCAACAACAGCTTAACCTTATCTAAGGTGTATAATAACATTGGCTTAATTCATAGAACAAAAAAAGAATACGAAGAGGCAATAAAATGGTACTTACAATCATTACAAATTAAGAAAGAAATAAAAGACACAAGAGGTGTTCTAAATAGCTTTATAAATCTATCAATGACTTATCAAAACTTAAAAGATTATAAAAAGGCTTTGAGTTATGTAGATAGTGCTATAGTTATAGCAAAAAACGAAAAATGGGAAGAAGAATATGCTAGTTTATATACAAATAAAGCCTCTATACAATTAAATCAAGGTAAAATAAAAACAGCCACTGAAAATATAACAAAGGCTTTTGAATGGCTAGAAAAAATACTAGATGCCAAAACTAAAACATATACATTTTATACAGCAGGAGAAATTGATATTAGTGAAAAAAAATACATACTTGCAATAGACAATTTTTTAAAATGTATAGACCTTGCTAAAAAACAAAATAACAGAGAAGTTTTACAAAGTGCATACGCTCAATTAGCACAGTGTTATGCTTTTAATAACGCTTATAAAGATGCTTATTCTGCAAATCTTAAACATCAAGAAATTAGAGATAGCATTTTTAACTTAGAAAGTAAACGCTCCTTAGATGAACAACAAATTTTATTTAATGTTAAAGAAAACGAGCAAAAAATAACTCATCTTAACATCGAGAATAATAAAAAAGAATTAGAACGAAAACAAGCAGAAAAACGCTTTGTGCTATCTATAATATTTTCTACTCTTTTTGGTATAGGGATTTTAATTTTAATTTTTTTATGGAAAAAAAATCGAGAAAAAAATAAAGCTCTAAATCACAAAAATTTAATTATTGAAACTGCCTTACAAGAAAAAGAAACACTTTTAAAAGAAATTCATCATCGAGTAAAAAACAACTTACAAATTATAATTGGATTGTTAGAGCTCCAAGAATCGTTGCATGAAGACCAAAAAATAGAAAAGTTAATTTCAGAAGCACATGCACGAATAAAAACAATGGCAATAATACACGAAATGCTTTATCAGAACAACGATTTAAATAAAATAAATGTATTACACTATGTTAACAAACTTATTAGTTATATTGAATCAGAGTTTAAAAAAGATGAAATAAGTGTAGAAAAAAATATAACTATTAATAAAGTATTTTTTAATATAGATACAATTGTTCCGTTAGGTTTAATTTTAAACGAGCTGCTAACAAACATTTTTAAATATGCCTTTGTTTCTAAAAGCAAAAAACAAATAAATGTTTCTATAACTTTAATAGAACAAAAAAAATGGCAACTAAAAGTATCTGATAATGGT
Source organism: Chitinophagales bacterium (assembly GCA_026931325.1). GTDB lineage: Bacteria > Bacteroidota > Bacteroidia > Chitinophagales > Chitinophagaceae > UBA1930. The sequence goes on from JAIXLO010000095.1 coordinate 5,092, forward strand.
GTTGGAATACATGACTACGAAAGTAAACTAAAGCAAGGCTCATTTGGATTAAAATTAGTAACTATGCTTGCAAGGCAATTAAAAGGAGGAGTAGAATATTATTGCAAAGACGGCTCATTTTTTTTGATTAATTTTGAAGAGCAAAAGATTTGATTTAAAATGACTAAAGTTTGTATTTTAGACGATGAAGTTTTGATATGCGAAACTTTAAGCAAATATCTTAATGAGTTAGGGTATGAAGTTCCTGCTTATGCATTATTTTATGATGAAGCATTGAAAATGATTAAAGATGAAAAACCAGATATTATGTTGTTAGACGTTAATATAGGAGGAAAACAAAGTGGAATAGATGTAGCTAAGTATATTCGTACCCATCACAATATTCCTTTAATTTTTATATCTTCTTATTCCGACCGAGCAACACTTCAAGAAGCCGCTTTAGTAAAACCTAATGGTTACTTAGTAAAACCATTTAATAAAAACGATTTGTTTGCAGCAATAGAAATCGCATTAAGTAATTTTTCTGAAAACAAAGTAAATGAAAATAAAGAGTTAGATTTTAACGAGATAAAACTCTTAACAGATGCGTTGTTTGTTAAAGAAGGTTTTGCATATAAAAAAATATTTTTTAAAGAAATTATCTTTATTAAATCGGAAGGGGTTTATTTAGAGATTTATACTAAAGAAAAAAAATTTCTTGTTAGAGAATCATTAAAAAATATAACAGAAATACTTCCAAAAAATACTTTTTATCAAACTCACCGTTCTTATATTGTAAACTTAAATGCAATAACATTAATTGAGAAAGAATACTTACAAATTGGCACTGTAAACGTACCTATTAGCCGAAGTAATCAAAACGATTTTTTTAATCGTTTAAACCTTTTGCAATAATTTTACCATTCATATCATTATTTGATCCATTTGCAACACTGTAAAAGCTACTCATATCAAAATATTCTTTTTTAAAAGCATTAAACATAATTTGTGCTTAAGTTAATTGTGTAATTCCTTACTACATACTTTAAAAATAAAATGATTTATTATGAAAAAAGTAATATTAATCACACTTTTATCAGGAATAGCTTTTGCTGCAGCAGCACAACCTACTGACGAAGAAATTACCAAATTCCTTAAAGGGAAAGGAGCTATTCAAACAAGATTTACTTCAGAAAAAGGGCATATTTATACTAAGCCTACTGAAAAATATTATTTGAGAACAGTAGAATCTAAGTGGAAAACCGACTGGGTGGATATTTATCGATGGGAGCGAGCTGATTATAGGTATGACTTTGTAGGAGGGAAATGGGTGTATAACAGAGCCTATCTAGCCAGCAATAGTTATGAGGGTATAGATAATCCAACAGAAGCTGAAATTATAAATCACATTAATAAAAGTATTACCGAAATTTTAAGAAACGATTATTTAGATGGCATTGGCGAGAAACCTAAAATTAAATTATGTGAAGAACCTAAATGGGAGTGGCATACTCCAAATTCTGTTTCATTTAATATCGAGTACGATGTTCTTCGATTAGAGGCAGGTGGCCGAGAAGTTCAACAAATACATAGAGTTTTAAGAGTTCGTTTATATAGAGATGATGGAACAGGAAAACACGATCCTAATATTAAAAAAGTACTTAAAACAAATTGGTTACCTGGCGGTGTAACTGAAGATCAAAGTCATTTAACAAAATTAGGCAATAGAAGAGAGATTGCCAAAGGAGAGCTATATGTTACATTTTCTGATCAAGATAAGGGCATAACTCTGGAGCAAATAAAAGAAGAGCAAAGTAAGTACGATAGGTGGAAAATTGGAGATAGAGTTAGAGTTAATTGGAATGGAAAAGGAAAAGAATACTTCGATGGAACCATTGAACGCTTTAGTGAAGAAAGAGATAAAAAAACAGGGCTTATTAAACGCAAATATTTTGTAAAGTTTGATAAAATAACAACAGGAAGTCCAATAGAGTTAGAACATATTATGCCTTCTGCAAATAATCAAAAATCTGATTCTATAAAAAATCAAGAAACACAAAACGAATCTGAAGACAATCAAAAAGAAAAATCGAATAAAAAAAATACTAAGGGAGCTGAACAACTACTTAAAAAAATAAAAATAAAATTAAAGTAATACTATATATGATTTATTGCTTAATTTTAAAAAAAAATTTAAACCTTCATAATTAATATAAAATGATAAATTTTTTTTTAAGTACTACAGCAATACTACTCTTTACTACATCATTGCATTTTAGATCTTTGGCTCAAAATTCTCAAGATTTTCCTATGCATATAGATGATAGCTATTACATTGAACTAAAAAAACAAATATTAAAAGTTTTACCAAATAAAGAAAATTTAGTAAACCCACAATACACTAGTATTCCAAAGAATTTTATGGATACATTGTTAAAGTATGATTGGTACGAAATTTCTAGCTATTATTTTTATGATAAAATTTATCGCTCTGAATTTGATGATATAGATAATAAAGAAGTTAAATATAAATATACACAGTTAGACTTTACTCACTATTCGAGTAATGGAAAAATGTATAAATTTAATTTAACAAGAAACAATTGGGATAAAATTAGTAAAATAGAGCAACCTTATACAGAAGATCGTTTATTGTTTACACTCAAAAAAGTTGTTCAAAAAGGTAATATATATTATATGCAAAAAAGTCAAGGAACTTATAACGAGGATATTGAAATTATTTCTTATAAAAACGGAGTGCTTATTACTTGCGTAAAGTCTACACCAACTACAAATATTAAAAAGTTCCATAACGCTTATTATGGTGTAAGAAAACTTTTTTAAAAAATTAAAACCTTCTTAATAGCTGTTTAAATAATAAAATTAACATATTATATTAAAGTGGATTAAAAATTAGTTAGAAAAAATCTTGAAAAAAATATAATCAAACTTATCTAATGCTTGTCAATAGTATCAATTTTTTTGTGAATGTTGTCTTATATAAATTCATACCAAGTGAACAGTCTATACAAATTATTCACCAAACATCAATAAGTACTTATAAATCTTCTGTGACTGTAAAATGATTTTTTTATTTCCGAATTTATAGTACGTTCATTTATAAAATCCTTCCATTTTTCAAGCCATAAATTCAATACTCCTTCAAAAGTATCTTTATCGGTTTGTTTCACTAAATCAACAACAAACAGCAGTTACTGTGGGGTTGTCAGCTTAGATTCCTTTATCAAAAATCTATGAATAATATTTGCTTGATGGAATTGACACATTTGTGTTGGAGTGTTGCCAAAACATTGAGTCAATCCTTTTCTGCCATCGCAAACAATAGCGTTAATCACAAAACCTTGTCGTTTAAAAACTGCAATATCTTCAAAGCATTTTGCATTTGTTTCCGCCTTGATATAAAACTATAGCAAGTTCTCTTTCGTTAAAGAACCTTTGAAAAGCATCACACCAAAATTTCTTCCCCAATAATAGGCCATATTCTTCAAAACAATTACTTCTCTTGGTAGTTTCCCTTGCGGAATAATTTTTGTCTTATCAAGTTTTCGCTGAATCGTTTTTACAGAACACTTATACAGGTTTGGCAATTGCAAATAAGTCTTTTTGCCTGAGTAAATACTATCCATAAATCAAACTTAGAAAGCCTGTCGCCGCCTAAAAATTGCTTCTCAAGTCAGCACTTTAATAGCATTGAACAACGCTTATTACACCATTTTCCATCGTAATTGAACTATCGCAGTATAAGCACTTTTTTTATTCTTATTCTTTAATGGATTTTATAAAGCTATTACAGATAAAGGTTATAGTGTTTTTGAGCATCATTATTGTCCATTAAACTAAATAATGAGTATATGTAGTTAATGAAAATTAAAAAATAGGGAAGGGCAAGCTAAAAGAAATAAAAAAGCCTTACAATTCTTGTAAGGCTTAAAAAATACGGCAGCTACCTACTCTCCCAGAAATATTCAAGTACCATCGGCCATGAGGGGCTTAACTTCTCTGTTCGAAATGGGAAGAGGTGAACACCCTCGGTATAACCACCATAAAACTTTAAAAATCTTCTTACAAATGATAGTAAAATTGTAAAAAGATTTAATAATTTACATATTGGAAAAGTAAAATAATAAAATAAAGCTTACGGGCAATTAGTACTACTTGGCTTTGTTATTGCTAACTTTACACCTATAGCCTATCAACGTCATCGTCTCTGACAGCCCTTAAAAGTAAACTCATCTTGTGGAAGGTTTCACGCTTAGATGCTTTCAGCGTTTATCCTGTCTGTACATAGCTACTCAGCACTGCACCTGGCGGCACAACTGATACACCAGCGGTACATACGACCCGGTCCTCTCGTACTAAGGTCATGTCCACTCAATTTACTAACGCCCACCACAGATAGGGACCGAACTGTCTTGCGACGTTCTGAACCCAGTTCACGTGCCACT
>JAIXLO010000024.1 GCA_026931325.1 Chitinophagales bacterium
TCAAATTACGCAATTCAATTAGTTTTTACAATCTTGTTTTAAATCTATACAAAACCATAGTATTAATTTCTTTTTTTGAGGAATTGGGGAGGTAATTTTTTAGTTGAAAGTTTGATTATACGAAAACATTCATCATTAATAAGTGTTGGAGATAAAATATTTTAAAAAGAAAAAGTGCCCAGAACAGGATTTGAACCTGCACGTCCTTTCGAACACCACCACCTCAAGGTGGCTTGTCTACCAATTTCAACATCTGGGCATTTAAAAGAACTTTTATTTTAATTATTTGCAAATGTATTATCAATACTGCATTAAAAATATTCAGAAAAATTATTTTTTCCAAACCAATGCACTTGCTCCAAGAATAGCAGCATCAGCTTCTGGTAAACTACTAAAAACCAATTTTACTTTATTCCTAAAAATAGGTAATAAATTTTTTTCCATTGCTTCTTTGGTTGGCTTCATTAATAATTCTCCAGCATTTGCTAAACCACCAAATAATACAATCATTTCAGGCGATGAGAACATAACAAAATTTGCTAAAGCTTCGCCTAATATTTCTCCAGTAAATTCAAAAACTTTATTAGCAATTTCATCTCCATTTATAGCACATTCATATACAACCTGACTTGTTAATTCATTGGTTGAATAATTATTTAACAAACTTGTTTTATGAATATCATTGGCTAAAAATTCTAAAGCAGTTTCTTTTACACCACTTGCACTAACATAAGATTCTAAACTTCCTAATGCTCCTGTGCCTTTATGTAGTCGTCCATTATGCCTGATAATTGTATGACCTAATTCTCCAGCAAAACCATCATGTCCTAATAAAATTTTTCCATCAATTACAATTCCACTTCCTACGCCTGTGCCTAATGTAATGGTAATAAAATGTTTTATATTTTTTGCTATACCATAAATCATTTCACCAACTGCTGCAGCATTTGCATCATTGGTTAATAAAGTTTTTATACCAAATTTTTGTTGAATTAAAAAAGCCAGTGGAATAATTCCTTTCCAAATTAAATTAGGAGCATACTCAATTGTACCAGAATAATAATTTCCATTGGGTGCACCAACACCAATTCCTACACAATGTTTAATACCTCCATAATGTTCTATTAAAGGAAATATTTTTTTGTAAAGTTCTTCTATAAACAAATTAATATCTGCAAATTGAGTTGATGAAATTTTATCATGATGTAAAATTTTCCCATCACTTGTTACAATGCCAAACTTAGTGGTTGTTCCACCAATATCAATACCAATAGCAAATGTTGAAATAGAATTAGGCATAATTTTTTTTATAGAAAACTCAATTTTGTATTAGATGAATTGTTGTTAATTATTTCTGCATTTTCATAGCCTTCATCAATTAATAAATTATTTCCATCTGCAGCAGTAGTTGCTAATTCATCGCAACGATTGTTATAAATATTATCTGCATGGCCTTTTACCCATTTAATTTTAATAGTAAATTCTTTAGATAAGTGGTAGTATTGAAGCCATAAATCTTTGTTTTTTTTTCCTCCTTTAAAATTTGTTTTTATCCAATTGTTAAGCCATTTTTTTTCAATGCTATCAGCTACATATTTACTATCTGTATAAATAGTTAAGGGAATATTTTTTTTGGTTAAATTTTGTAATGCAACAATAATAGCCATTAACTCCATTCTATTGTTAGTTGTTAGTCTGTAACCAGCAGAAATTTCTTTTTTAGAATTTCCCCACATCATTACAATACCAAAACCACCTTTACCTGGGTTGCTTCTGCAAGCACCATCTGTATAAATATGTAATGAATGAGATTGTTTTTGCAAGGTGACTATTTTAATACTCTATAAAATTATTAGAATAAAATTAATTTATTACACTTGAAAAACACCAGTTTTAAATTCAGCAATTTTAGGTTGATGATTTGCTGCATTAATAGCTTCTGAAATAATTGTTCTTGTTTGTAAAGGATCAATTATTTCATCAACCCAAAGTCTTGCAGCAGCATAATAGGCAGTTGTTTGTTTATCGTATTTAGATTTTAATTTTTCTAATAAAGCATTTTCTTCTTCTGGTGTAACTTCTTTTCCTTTTGCTTTCATTGTTGCTACTTGAATTTGTAACATAGTTTTTGCAGCTTGTTCGCCACCCATTACAGCAATTTTAGCAGTTGGCCAAGCATAAATAAATCTTGGATCATAAGCTTTCCCACACATTGCATAATTACCTGCACCATAGCTATTACCTACAACAATGGTAATTTTTGGTACAACAGAATTGGCAACAGCATTTACTAATTTTGCACCATCTTTAATAATGCCACTATGTTCACTTCTGCTACCTACCATAAATCCTGTAACATCTTGTAAAAAAATTAATGGAATTTTTTTCTGATTGCAATTCATAATAAAACGTGCTGCTTTATCTGCACTATCATTATAAATTACACCACCCATTTGCATTTCGCCTTTTTTACTTTTTACAATTAATCGTTGATTGGCAACAATACCAACAGCCCAACCATCAATTCTTGCATAACCACATAAAATAGTTTTTCCATAATCTTGTTTAAATTCATCAAACTCAGAGTCATCAACAATTCGTTCAATAATTTCTCTCATATTATAAGGCTTTGCATTTCCTTCGGGCATAATGCTATAAATTTCTTCTGCCTTTTTTGTTGGTTGTTTTGCTTCTATTCTATCAAAACCTGCTTTGGGTTGCTCTCCTAATTTGCTAACTATTTTTTTTATTTGTGTTAAACATTCTTCTTCTGTTTTAAATTTATAATCAGCAATACCACTGATTTCTGTGTGAGTAACAGCACCTCCTAAGGTTTCATTATCAATATCTTCTCCAATTGCTGCTTTTACTAAATAGCTACCTGCTAAAAAAATACTTCCATTATTTTCAACCATTAAAGTTTCATCACTCATAATAGGTAAATATGCACCTCCAGCAACACAAGCTCCCATAACTGCAGCAATTTGAGTAATTCCGTTAGCACTCATTTTTGCATTGTTTCTAAATATTCTACCAAAATGTTCTTTATCAGGAAAAATTTCATCTTGCATTGGTAAATACACACCAGCACTATCTACTAAATAAATGATTGGTAAATTATTTTCAGCAGCAATTTCTTGCATACGCAAATTTTTCTTTCCTGTAATAGGAAACCAAGCACCAGCCTTTACAGTTTGATCGTTAGCAACAATTACACATTGTTTGCCACTGATATAACCAATGCCTGCAACTGTGCCACCTGCTGGGCAACCACCTTCTGCTTCATACATTTCAAAACCAGCAAAAGCTCCAATTTCTATAAATGGTTTATTTGCATCACATAAAAACTCTATTCTTTCTCTAGCAGTTAATTTATTTTTTTGGTGTTGTTTTTCAATAGAAGATTTGCCACCGCCCATTTTAATTTTTGCAAGATGTTGTCTTACTTCACTCCACTTTAATTTCATCCAATCTTCATTTCTGTTGAGTTCTAAATTCATATACTTACAATTGTTAGTTTGCAAATATAAGGGTGTACTTAGGTAGATTAAAGTGTGTTGTATAAATTATAGGCAATATTTAAAACTTAATCTTAATTAATTTAAGTAAATTTTATCATCTTATAAATATTAATACATTTATTGCATATATAATTTTGATAAAAGGTATGAAAAAAAACTCAACCTTTACCTTATTATTTTCATTTTTAGTATTTACCTTCTTGAGTAGTTGTAACAATGAAAATAATATAATAAGCAAAGCTGATAATGTTAAGCTACCAGACTCAGCAAAGGAAGTTGTAACAATACCAACACCAGGGACTCCAATAAAATACGATAGCAGTAAAAGATATATTTTTTTAACTTGGGATGATGCACCTCAACCACCAGCAAGTAATATATGCAAAAGAATTTTTGAGCAACAAGGAGTTAAAGCAACTTTCTTTATGGTTGGTATGCACCAAACAGATAATAGAAGAAAAAATTTTGTTGATAGCATACGCAATGCTTATCCTCAATTTTTATTAGCAAATCATAGTCATTCACATGGATTTAGAAATAAATATAAATTGTTTTATTCAAAGCCTGATAGTGCTGTAAAAGATTTTTTATATGCTGAAAAAGAATTAAATATTCCTTTAAAGATTATTAGATTCCCTGGTAGTAATACATGGGCAAATAATGGAAAAATAAAAGGGCCAAAGTCAACTCTTAGAACTGCAAAAATTTTAGATTCTTTGGGTTATCATGTAATAGGTTGGGATGCAGAATGGGAGTTTATAAATAATGATATACCTAAGCAAACAGCAGAACAAATGATTGCGAATGTTAATGGGTTATTTAATTCAAAAAGAACTAATAATCCAAATTGTATTGTTATACTTGCACATGATAGAATGTTTGGCACTCCAGCACATGCTGCTGAATTGGAAAAATTTATTATTGAATTAAAGAAAGATTCAAGAAATGTTTTTGAAACAATAGATCACTATCCAGCAGTACAAGGCAAACAATAAATTATTTATAAAATGATAATTGATTTTAGAAGTGATACTGTAACAAAACCATCTAAACCAATGCTTGAAGCAATGATGCAAGCAAAAGTAGGAGATGATGTTTTTGGTGAAGATGCAACTGTAAATGAGTTAGAAAGCTTTGCTGCCACTATGTTTGGTATGGAAGCATCTTTGTATTGTGCTAGTGGAACTATGACAAATCAAATTGCTATTAAAGCACATACACAACCTGGTGATGAAATTATTTGCGATGTATTAAGTCATATTTATCAGTACGAGGGTGGAGGAATTGCTTTTAATAGTGGATGTTCTGTAAAATTAATTTCAGGTAATAGAGGCAGAATTACAGCATTGCAAGTTGAAGAGTCCATCAATAATTTTCAAGATGTACATAAACCTATTAGTAAATTAGTAAGTTTAGAAAATACTGCAAATAGAGGAGGAGGAAGTTGTTATGATTTTAAAGAAATAAAAAATATTCAACAAGTTTGTACAAACAATCAATTAAGCTTTCATTTAGATGGTGCAAGATTATTTAATGCTATTATTGCAAAAAATGAAACAGCAGAACAATATGGAAAAACTTTTGATACAATTTCTATTTGTTTAAGCAAAGGTTTAGGAGCACCTGTAGGTAGTATTTTATTAGGCAATAAAACTATTATACAAAAAGCAAGAAGAATAAGAAAAGTATTTGGTGGAGGTATGAGACAAGCTGGAATTATTGCTGCTGCTGGATTGTATGCTTTACAAAATAATATTGATAGATTAGCACAAGACCATCATCATGCACAACTAATATATCAAACATTACAACAAAAAGATTTTATTGGAGAAATTTTACCTGTAGAAACTAATATCATCATTTTTGAAGTAAAAGGAAAATATACTGCACAACAAATGGTAGAATTATTGAAAGAAAAAAATATTCTTGCAATAGCCATTTCATCATCACATATTAGGTTTGTTATACACTTAGATATTACAGAAAGTATGGTACAAAAAACCATTGATGTTTTACAGAAATTATAAAGTTTATTAATTATCAATAAAAATTAATAGTTGTCAAACTTCATTGTTTTGTGTAATTGGTTATCTGTTTTCATAACTCAAATACCTTTACTTTTGCCGCAAATTTTTAAAAACTGAAGATGCTTATTTAATCATTCTCTTAAGCATTTTCTTAAATCAAAATAAAAATGTTAAGTGTAAAAAATGTAACATTGGCTTATGGCAAAAGGGTTTTGTTTGATGAAGTAAATATCAACTTTACAAAAGGAAATTGCTATGGTGTAATAGGAGCAAATGGTGCTGGAAAAAGTACATTTTTAAAAATATTAAGTGGCGAAATTGAACCTAATAAAGGAAGTGTAGAATTTGGAAAAGGAGAACGTTTAAGTTTTTTAAAACAAAACCATTTTGAATTTGATGATTTTACTGTTTTAAATACAGTATTAATGGGGCATAAATTAATGATGGAAGTAATGCAGAAGAAAGATGCTATTTATGCTGACCCAAATGCTACAGAAGAAGATTATATAAGAGCAGGAGAATTAGAAGCAGAGTTTGGAGAAATGGGAGGCTATACTGCAGAAAGTGATGCTGCAACTTTATTAGGAAGTTTAGGCGTTAAAGAAGAATTTCATCAAAGTTTAATGAAAGATATACCAGGTAATATGAAGGTTCGTGTATTACTTGCTCAAGCATTATTTGGTAATCCAGATATTTTATTATTAGATGAACCTACAAATGGTTTGGATATTGAAACTATTGGTTGGTTAGAAAATTTTTTAGCTGACTATGAAAATATTGTTTTGGTTGTAAGCCACGATAGACACTTTTTAGATGCAGTTTGTACGCATGTTGCAGATGTTGATAGACAAAAAATAAAAGTATTTACTGGCAACTATACTTTTTGGTATGAGTCTTCTCAATTAATGGCAAGGCAAATAAGTGATAAGAACAAAAAAATAGAAGAGAAGCGACAAGCATTGTTAGATTTTATTGCTCGTTTTTCTGCAAATGCTTCAAAAAGTCGTCAGGCAACAGCTCGTAAAAAGGCATTGGAAAAATTAACTATTGAAGAAATTGAACCAAGTAATAGAAAATATCCTGGCATTATTTTTCAACCATTACGAGAAGTTGGTAATCAAATTTTAAATCTTGAAAATTTAAGTAAATCGGTTGATGGTAGAACTCTTTTTAGTAAAGCGACATTTAGTGTAAATAAAGGAGATAAAATTGCTTTTCTATCAAAAGACCCATTAGCTGTTACAAACTTTTTTGAAATTATTAATGACAACACAAAAGCAGATGAAGGAAAATTTGAATGGGGTACAACAATAACAAAAGCATATCTTCCATTAGAAAATAGTGAATTTTTTACTGAAGGATTGAGTTTAATGGAATGGCTTCGTCAGTTTGTACCTTCACATGTTACAGATGCTGATGAACCATTTCTTAGAGGGTTTTTAGGAAAAATGTTATTTAGTGGAGATGATATTGCTAAGAAAACTAATGTGCTTAGTGGAGGAGAGAAGGTAAGATGTATGATTAGTAGAATGATGTTGCAAAATCCTAATTTAATTGTATTAGACCAACCAACCAACCATTTAGATTTGGAAAGTATTCAAAGTTTTAATGAAGGTTGTCAAACATTTCCAGGAATAGTTTTATTAACTTCTCATGACCATACTTTTATTCAAACTGTTGCTAACAGAATTATAGAACTGACTCCTAAAGGAATTATTGATAGATTAATGACTTTTGATGAATATATGGAAGATAAAAGGGTGATTACACTAAGGGAAGAAATGTATCAATAACTTTAGTGTAATCAATGTTAAGCAAGCCTTTAGATTTTTTCTTTCTTCATCTTCTTATTATCTCTTAACTTTTTAGCACCATAACCTACTCCTGCTGCTAATAATAAAGTTATACCGCCATCTACTGGTATATCATCTTCTGGTGGATCAAAATCATCTTGAGCTTTTACTGGTAAAGACAATATCATTAGTACTGACATAATACCTATTAACTTAAACAATTTTGATTTCATAATATTTTGATTTTATTTATTGGTTAAACTAACCCTTCTTTTTTCATTCTTTAAGAAGGGTTAGCATGTTATCTTATTTTAATTTTTTACTAATTTTTCTGTTGTTCTGTTACCTTTACTATCAATAATTTCTACAACATAAATTCCCTTACTTAATTTTTGAACATCAAATTGTTCAGTTGTATTTGTTGTTCTGAATTGCATTACTACTTTACCAGCAATATCTGAAACTTTTATATTGTAATTAACAGAATTATCAGCTGATTGAGGTAACTGAATAGTTACTAATTTATTAGATGGATTAGGGAACATTTTAATAGTAGAGTTTAGTGTTAATTCTGGATTGAATTGTCTGTTGAATACAATACCAAATCTTCCAATACCTTTTGTTGCAGCATTATCTTTATCTACAGTGAATTCATATTCAGGATTAGTCTTAATATCATGTAAAGTATTTGTATAATTATCAATTAAGAAAATTTCAGTACCTAAGAAATTATCAAATTCATTAAAGGCTAATTTATAGGTACCACTAATTGTACTTGCAACATTTAACCAAACTGTATCAACTGCAAGTGTTTGTAATTTTCTTGTTTGTATAACCATTCCTTTATTTCCTTTAAGGCTTGTTATATAATTTGTACCACTATTCATAGATGCTATATCTAAACTACCTTCTTCTGTATTACTAATATTAGCATCATTAGCAAAACGAATAATTACTTCATCCATTTGTGTGCCATCATTTTGTAAATAATGTATTCTTATTTTTTCATTAAAGTTTCTACCTCTGAAATAACCTACATTTTTACCATCAGTTTTTTGAGTTTCTTTAAAACTTAAAGTTATATTTCCTGCAAGTTTTGATTGAACGAAAAATGCTTGTCCACTTCCTATTATATCACCTTTAGAATTATCATAACCAGTTCCTCCAGTAAAAGAAGTTCCGTCCCAATAGCTATAAACACCTGCAATACTTGCTGGAACGTAAACTGCATAAATATAATTTATATTAGCATTGTTATCTCCTTCAAATGAATTGAAGCTGATAGGGCTTGGATAAGGGTTACCAACAAATACATAATTGTTTACAAGATTATTAGCATAAGTAATGGTAAAATTTCCTGCATTTTTTAATAAATTACTTAAAGAGCCAGAGGCTTTTAATGTTACTTCACTTGGTCTTAAATAAGTAATATCACCATTAATTAAACTACATCCAATACTTCTATCTCCACGAATATTTACTCTAAATCCTTTACCAGCACCTACATTATAAGCATTTGTAGATGAAGGAACTATCCAACGAGAACCAGTATTTTGTGATGCATCATAAACATAAATACTTGGAGCACTTGATATAGTTGCATCATAACCATTTGTATGAGGAGTTAATGAAGGACAAACTGTTCCTCCTGTACCAGGTCCTGTTATATGAATTATTTGTTGCCATGTATTTTGAATTGTTCCAGTAACAGGGCTTGAAAGAAAACTCCATTTACGTACGAACTTTGCTGGAATGTAACGTTGTACATTTATATCTCCACTGATATAATTTCCAGTAACGCTTCCTTCAGCTATTCGTGCAGTGCCATTAATATCGCTTAATAAAACTAAATTTCCATTTACATTTAATTGACCAGAAGTAGGGTACAAAGCTCTTACAATTTTTACACTATCAGCATTAGTTGCTATACTTACTCCAGCTGAATTATCTATTTCAAGGTTATCAATTTTACCAACACCACTTATATTACTTGCAGTAGAACCAGTTAATACTAAGTTACCATCTCCTTTAACATAAGTATTGTTGATGAGGTTTACACCATGTACAAATAGCTTTGCTCCATCTTGAATAGTAATATTTGTATTACTACCCAAATACAATTGGCTATGTGCTTGAAAAGCATAAAAACCAAATACAACAAGCAATAATTTTATTTTTAAGTATTTCATAA
>JAIXLO010000132.1 GCA_026931325.1 Chitinophagales bacterium
GTACTGGATATGCAAATAAAATTTCCAGTTAAAGTTAAGTACATTTTTACCAATCGCTACTAAGCATTTTCCTGTTCTCGTAGCAGTATCTTTTGAAGATTAGTAGATCAGTTACGTATTCCATAATGCAATCTAAAACCTCTGTTTTTTCATTGGTTAGCAGATGATCAAAATTGCTTGAAGACAGTTTTTTATTAAGCGTAACAATTATAGAATTATTTTGCAAAGTGAGGATTGCATTTTTTTGTAAGCCGGTATTTTTTAAAAAGGAACTGTAATTGTCATGTTCCAGTCCCGAAATGATGCCATATATGTAAAAGCTGTTCTTCACTTTATCAATATTGAAGTTAAATTGATTTCCTGCATTTAGTAAAAATGATCTGCCATCCCATCGACAGGATACTCTTCTTTGTAATTCATTTTCTAAAGCATTGATCAGAATTGTGGTGAATTTTTCTTTCGAGAGGTAAAGGTCTTCATCTGTAGGGATTTGTTTTTCTACCATAGGAGACAGGTATGATTTCACAAAATTTTTTAATTCGGATAGCTCTTCGTCCGTATCGTATAGGGCACCAAATTCTAAAGCGCTTAAATTAGAACTGTTCAGTAGGTTCATTGATGTGACGATGCCTGTGTGTTCATTAAAATATAATTTAGCGTGCAAACCTTCAATTAATTTAGGTTTTATATTGAATGCTTCTAATTGTTCCCAACTTTTATAATTGTTATTGTCATATCTAATATAAACACTGATTTTCACCTCTCGTTTTTGCGCTTTTAAGAGTTCTGTCTTAAAGGCCTCCCATTTCTGAATGTCGATATACGGAGATACCAGAATAAGGTATTTCTTAGCTTGGTGTATAAGATTGATGATCTCGCTGCTGATTTGATAAGGGGCTATGATTTTCATAAGTTGCTTTTTGATAAAGATAGATAAATATATAAATGGCAAGTAGTGTGAAAGCAATAAAAAACTTTAAATATAGATTAACTTCTAATTTTTAATTACGGTTTTCCGTAAGGCTTTATGGTTTTACCAATTTACCTTTGAGGTTAACCTAAAATTTTACAAAAATGGCAAAAACCGCAACAGAGTTTTCACCACAGGCCACTCATTGAAATATTGAAGAATTTTTGTTACGCTAAACTATTATTTAACAACGGTTATAGATAGTATAATAACGTTTTAATAAAATAAATTTACGTTTTAGTGTTTTTATATTACGTTTTTGATTACATTTGTATCACAAAATTTAAAACAATTTACATTAATGTATACTGAACTAATAAAAATAATTGAAGGTGGATTAAATAATGACCATAAAAAGGTAATTAGCTACTCTAATCATTTAGCAAAAAAAATAAGAGATGATGGTGATATTAAATTGGCGGACAAAATTTTGAAAACACTGCAAGGAGCGAAAGGTCTGCTTGTTTTTAAAGATCAATTATTTGATGCCCCGGTTGATCATGATACAAGGTTAAATATTGCAGATATCATATTGCCACAAGACATAAAGTGTGATATAATTGTTTCTGAAGGTATTGTTGAGCCAATAAATAATTTTATTTCCTTAGTAAATTCTAAAAACGAAATAAAAAGTAAAGGTTTAGATATTAATCTCTCTCTTTTACTTTACGGTCCTCCAGGTTGTGGTAAGACAACATTAGCTAAACATATTGCTAAAGAACTAGATATTCCAATTGTAGTGGCACGTTTCGATTCTTTAATTTCTTCTTTATTAGGTAATACTGCGAAGAATATAAGGAAATTATTTGATTACGCAAAAAGTAAGCCTTGTATTTTATTTTTAGATGAGTTTGATGCTATAGCAAAAGCACGAGATGATAGTCAAGAAACTGGAGAGTTAAAAAGAGTAATCAATAGTCTTTTGCAAAATATAGATGAATTTTTAGAAACAGGGATATTGATTGCAGCAACTAATCACGAACAATTGTTAGATAGTGCAATATGGAGAAGATTTGAAAAAGTGGTAAATGTAAACAAGCCAAATTCTGATGAAATAAAAAATCTAGTTGAAAATTATTTTGAGAAAATTGGTTCTGATTTAGCGACAGATGATAAGAAATTTGAAATGGTTAAAACTTATATGAGTAATTTATCCCATTCAGAGATTATTAAAATCATTAACAGTGCATATTATAATTCAATAATAAAAAAATCAGTTTTTGAATACGAAGATATTTTTTCTGAATATTTTAAATATAAAAACAACAACAGATTTCTACCAGAGGAAATGATTAGGTTTTTAAACGAAAGCCACATCCCACAGAAACAAATAGCAAATTATTTAGCTATTTCAATTAGACAAGTTAGAAACGCATTAAATGTAGAATAAAATGGCAAAAAAGAATTTACCAATTAAGCTTTTTCAGAAAAGGCAAAAAATTGACGACAGAAGAGTTGAAGGTGGTGGTGGAGATAATGTTCCTAAATGGGAATTATCCGGACATTTGCTTGCCGAAAGAGCAGAAAGCTTCATTGCACCAATTAATGAATTAATTGATGTATTTCAAAAACGTAATGATTCAAGAGAGTTTATACCAGCGACATTAAAAATTGATATTGATGATAATGCAATTGCTAAATCACATAGAAAAGACATTCAGAAAATTTTTAATGGTAAAGTAACCAAAAACAATATTATTGGCTTTCTTGATTCAAATAGCGCAATTGTTAAGGTTGACAGCATTGAAGAAGGTTTACAGATAAAAAACAATATAGCCAATTATCTAAAAAATCCACGTGGTATTTCTGCTATTGAATCAATAGAAGTATTCAAACCTTTTATAGTGGATATTGAAGAAAACCAAGCGGTCAAAATTTCATTAATTGACTTTTTGAACTATGAAATCAATAATGCTGTCAAAATTGCTTTTATTAAATATTGCACCGAATTTAACATCGAAGTAAAAGAAGTAAATTATTCTTCTGGTTTAATAATATTTAAAATCAAAAATGCTTCAAAAGCCGTTTTAGATAGTATCTCAGGTTTTGAAGCATTAGAATCTATAACTTTTATGCCTAAATATCAAGTGGAGACCGATAGCATAGAATCTGAAGATACTCTTGATATAAAATGGCCTACAGATGGTATTGAATATCCAATTGTAGGAGTCTTAGATTCTGGTGTTTCAAGGAACCCATATTTAGAACCTTGGTTACTTGAGGATAAATTCTCTTCATATCCGGATGAGTTAATTGATCCAATGCATGGTTCTTGTGTTTCAAGTATAATTCTTTATGGGGATCAATTACAAGGTAAAAATTGGACGGGGAATACAGGTTGTAAAATTTTTGATGCAACAGTATTTCCTGATCAAAAACAAGAATCAATAGATGAAGATGAATTAGTAGAAAATATTAGAGAAGCAATAAAGAACAATAATCACATTAAAATTTGGAATTTATCATTAGGCACTACTTCTGAATCCAGCATTAATGATTTTTCAGATTTTGGAAAGGCATTAGACGATATTCAATTAGCAAATGATGTGATTATATGTAAATCTACAGGAAACTGTAGAAATTTTGAAAAAGGTCATCCCAAAAGCAGAGTGGCAAGGTCAGGTGATTCAGTTCGTTGTTTAGTAGTTGGGTCAGTTGCTCACTCAAAAGATACACATGATATAGCTGATATTAATCATCCATCACCGTTTACGAGAATTGGTCCTGGTCCTGCAAATAGTATTAAACCAGACTTAGTGTCTTTTGGAGGAAATGCAGGGTTAGATGGTGGTAGAACAATTCAAAATGGAGTAAATGCGATCTCACATGATGGGAGTGCTGTGAAAATTATGGGAACAAGTTTCGCAACCCCAAGAGTAACTTCATTGTTATCTGAATTAAATTTTAAAATTAATGAAACTTTTAATCCTACTCTTTTAAAAGCTTTGGCCATTCATTCTGCAAAATATCCAACAGGAATAAGTCTTCCTATTAGCGAAAGAGTGAATCAAATGGGTTTTGGAATTCCTGATTCAGCTGATGAAATAATCTATAATGATCCTCACGAAATAACTTTGATTTTGCAAGAAAATATAACTCGTGGCGAATTTATTGAAATCTTAGAATTTCCTTTTCCGGAAAGTTTAATTGATGATGATGGTTTTTTCTACGGAGAAATTAAAATAACATTAGTTGGCCAACCAGTATTGAGAGAAAAACAAGGCGCAGAATATTGTCAATCAAATTTAGAGTTAAAGTTTGGTACTTATGAAAACATTAAAAACCGTGACACAACCAAAGCAAATATTCTCAATGAAATTGGTCCAGACGACACTCAAAATGTTTTACTTGACTCTAATTACAAAAGTTTGCATCTTAAAGATACTGAAAGCGAATATGCGCGTGAAAGAGTATTGCTCAATTATGGAAAGAAGTATCAGCCTGTAAAGAAATATTCGGTAAATCTTAGCGAAATGAAAGATTCAAGACAACGCGATAGTTTAGCAAATAATAGAAAGTGGTATGCTAAAATTAAAGGAACTTATAGAGATTTTGCTGAAACCTTAGCAATACAAGATTGTGAAGAATTAAACCAAGATTTTACGCTTATTGTAACTATTAGAGATACAAAAGCTCAAAAGCAAGTGTATAATGAAGTATCAAGACTTTTAGCGGCTAGAAACTTTATGCATTCTAATATTAAGCTCAGAGAAGAAGTAAATGTTCAAATCGAGGATGAAATATAGGACTAAGGAGCATGTTAAACATATTCGAGAAAACTTAGAAATTAAGGTTTAATATAAACGAAGAGAGTTAATATTATTATAGCTACCAGCTCAATCCATAGGTAAATACGGTATGCAATTAAAAGAGAAAATGATAAAAGAGTATCAAAAGAAATAAACAATCCTTAACCAGAATAATTCACTGGTGATGTTGAATTAATTTTAAAATTTACTAAAATGGCAGACAAGAAAAACACTGTTATTAAAGTTGGAAGGGACGCAAGTACTGGGCAATTTGTCACAGTTAAGGAAGCTGAAAAAAGACCTAAAACAACTGTAGTAGAAACTATTAAAATTCCTAAAAAGAAGTAATAGTTTTAAGGGGGACTTGTCCCTCTTTTTTAATATTTAGAGAATTTAAATATGTGCCGCGACTTTATATAAATGGTTTAGAAAGTATACCTGTATAAAAAACAGTGAGCTTAAGTACGAAAGACTGGGAAGAGTAAAACTCACTGCTGAAGCGGGTGTACGCCGACGGGGAGATCGATTTGGGCGACTATCACCTGTGATGTGGAAAATGGATTGCAAGCTAGGTCTAATACTTTCTGGCATACTGGTTTTCTACACCCAAAGTAACAGCAGCAAAATATTATGAAAAAATACTACTTTTGACGTGTACAAAAAATTACCTTCAATAAGCACAAAATTATTTTATGGATCCAATTACAATTTCAACATTAGCATTGTTATATCCTTTTTTGACAGAATTAGCTAAAAAGGGCGCAGAAAAAATAGTAGAAACTAGTAGTGAGAAATTCACATCGGGAAGTATTGGTTGGTTAAAGTCTTTATTCTTTAAAGATGATGATCCTAAAAAGGCATTGCAAGAATTAATTGATGAACCTGAAAGTTTAGAAAAACAAATTGCTATTAAGACATTGGTCGAAAATTCTATTGAGGATAATCCTGAATATCAAAACTATCTTAATGAACTTTTAGATAAACTGTCAAAAGTTGGAAACAAGATAAGTGGTAGCAAAAATATAATTACTGGAAATGTAAATACTGGAGGTGGAAATTTTATTAATGGAGACAGTAATCAAGTATCATAATTAATGGAGTCGGGTAAAAATATTATTAACAATTCTGCTATTAATACGGAGGGAGGCGATTTTATCAATGGGGACAATAATTTTATCCAAAAGGTAATTATTAATCTTGAAAATAAGGAAGCACGGTTAAAAAGCATAATTGAACAAACAAAAAACGTTTTAAATAAAATCCAATCAAATATATCTGGAGTACAACTGAAAAGAGACCTAGTTGATTTATCTATTTCAGAATTGATTAATGAAAATCAATTTATTTTCATTGACGGAGAAGCAGGTTCAGGTAAATCAGCTTATGCTAAACAAATTTTAGAATCACTTGATAATACTTGTGTAATTTCTTTTGCAGCCGACCAGTTTTTAAAAAGCTCTCTTATTAATACTTTACATGAAATTAATGTTGATTTGAGTATAGAAGAAGTATTCAATGAATTTAAAGAATTTTCAAATAGGTTAGTATATATTGATAGTTTTGAAAAATTACAGGAGGGAGATGCAGAAGCATTTAAGGAGTTACTCGCAATTCTAAGAAAAAACAAGGATATCAAATTGATTACTACTTGCAGAAGTTATGCTTTAGAGACATTAAAGTTTAATTATTTTGACAAGCAGTTATTACAAAAAAACTCAACAAACATAAATGTTCCTCAACTTACTGACGAAGAATTAGATTACTTCGTTAACCAAATTCCTGCGCTTAAAAGCATAGTTCATAATGAAAATCTTGCCGAAATTATCAATATACCTAAATATCTGTCTTTGGCAGATAAACTTATTTCAGTTACAAATGAAGACTTATCAATTATTGACGTAATTGAATTTAAAAGACAACTTTGGAAAAATGTAGTTGGTGGAAATAACGCTATATATGAAGAAAAGAGACAAAATACTTTTATAGACATTGCTGTAAAAAGAGCAAAAAATCTTACATTATTAACAGCTACAAAAGAATTTGATTCACTAACAGTATATAAGCTAAAAGCTGATGGTGTTTTGTTTGAGAAAAATAATTTATATGCTCCGTCCCACGATATTTTTGAAGATTGGGGATTGGTTAGGTATGTAAATAATTTGAAAATAGAAAATCCTAAAATTAATACATTTTATACATCGTTATCTACCGAACCTGCTATTAGAAGGGGGTTTAGATTATGGGTTGAATCGAAAATTGAAGAATCTGAAGGTTGGATATACAATTTTGTGCTTGAGACTATTAATAGTACTTCAATCGAAAACCATTGGAAAGATGAGATTTTAATAGCAATTATTAAGTCTGATTTGTGCAATAAATTTTTTATTGAGAATAAAGATGAACTTTTAGAAGATGATTTAAATCTACTTAAAAAAGTAATCCACTTACTTAAAATCAGTGGGAAAAATTTTAATCAATCTCCCAATAATAAGGGGTGGGATGTTGTCATAAAATTTTTGTTTGAAAATATTGACGAGGTTTCAGAAATAGACGTTCAAATATTAAGGTTTTTATATGACTGGGAAAATATTCTATATTTTGGAACAATTACCAATTTAGATACCCCAAAGTATGTCGGTAAAATTATTGATAAGATTTTAAATAATTTTGAGGAAGGTGCAGATTGGATGAATGCAGGAGAAGGTAATTCACTAACAGAAAAAGGAATAAAATTACTCTATAAATTGGCGAAATACATTCCCGATGAAATAAAAATATTGCTCGATAATTTATCTATTAAAGCTGAAGAGGAAAATTACAAAATAAGAGATAAGAAAGAGAAGCAGATGAAATATGCTTTGTCTCATTTTCATTCCGGAACCTTACCAGAATTCTTCCCCAATGAACTTATCGAGTTAGCCAATCTTAAATGGAAATATAAAAAAGTAATATCTAACAGCCGGTTTGGCTTTGCACATTATGAAACCGGCATTGAACATCATTTTGGTTTAACTACTAAGCATGATTTTAGTTATTTTCCTCAAAGTACTTATCAGACATTCATTTACAAACTGCTAAAATCTCATCCTTGGAAAGCATTAGATTTTATTATAGAATTTACAAATTACTCTGTTGAATATTACGTTAAATCAGATTTTTTAAAAGAAGATGGTTTTGCAAGAACTGCAGATGACATAACACCTATTGAAATCTTTTATAACAAAAAAAGTTATATTATTTATGGATCTACATATTTGTGGTCAGTTAATCGAGGTGGTCAAACCACAGTTCCTTATTTATTGCAGTCAATTGTTGTTGCTTTGGAAAGGTATTTATACGAAATAGGCAAAATTGAAGCGGAAAAAGTTGATGAAATTATTCAGTCTTTTTTTGATAAAATTTACACTAAAAGTAATTCTGTCATTCTCATATCAGTTGTTTCAAGTATTATAATGGCGTATCCTACAAAGGTCGGCGATAAAATTTTACCACTTATATCGGATAAAAATATTTTCGATTGGGATAGAAGTCGATGGTCAAATGATTACTTGGAAAAATCACTATTTGAACTACCAAATTATTCTTGGGAAGCAGATTTATGTGATGATGAAAGAAAAGAAGCACTAAAATGGGAACATAGGCAGAAGTATAATAAAGGTTTAACGGGCTTCTTAATTCACTATCAGTTGTTCTATGGAAATTTGGAAGGAAAAATTTTTGAAATGATTGATGCTTTAGAAAATAAACACGACAAAGGAGATGTATATTTTTTAAAATTATTATCAGAAATAGATCGTAGAAAACAAAAAGTGGAAGAAGTTGAATATGAAGGCAAAAAATCTATACAAATATCTCCAAATTATTCAGTCGATGTTTCTTTAGAAAGGGAAATGAAGCGTAATGAAAAACTAAGTATTATTCAGAATGAATATTCAAAATATACGTTATGGATTGCACAAACTTTTCAAAAAAAGTCAGAAGAAAGTATTTCATATGAATATTGGCTAGAAAGTTTAGAATACTTTAAAAAAACTGGAACGCCTGATTTTCATAATTTGAGTCCATTTCCAATTGGTACTTTAGCAACACTAGGATTGGATCTATTTAGAAGTAAATTAAGCACTGATGAATTTGAATTTTGTATAAATACTATTTTAAAAATTGCAAAAGAGCTCTATGAGAGGAAGACAAGCGAACGCGATTATGAAAGTCTCTACTCTTCTATAAGTATTTATGATAACGATTCGGTTTATCATTCACTTCCCACTTTACTCCTATTTAAAAATAAATTTGATGAGGAAAGAATTGATGAAATTAGAAATCTTATTTTTTTATTCCTTAGAGATATTCATCCTGAAAAAGACATTCATCTAAAACATTTGTATAACTCATTTAATAAAGTTGTTTGGGACGTAGACTACCAATTTGCTTACAACTCTTTCATTGGATTAATTTTATATTCTGAATTTAATAAAAAATATAAAAAACATATCCAATATTCAAAAAAAGACGTTAAAAAAATTCAAAGTGAAGAAAAAAGAATTTTAGATTTTATTCAGAAGAATGAAGCAGAATATAACTTTGCAGATTTGAGTTACAATAAATATTCTCACTGGGATTTAGAA
>JAIXLO010000032.1 GCA_026931325.1 Chitinophagales bacterium
AAAAAGGGTAACAGAAATGCTACCCTTTTATTTTTTTGTCGGACAATAATGATTACCAGCCATAATATTAATTAGTTGGGGAATTGCTTTGTTTGAATATTCATTTCAAATACCAGCAAATAGAATAGGTTTTAATGAAAATGGTGGAACATTTAATTTATGGCAATTAAAAGTAATACAAGAAGTAATAACATTAATTGTATTTACCTTTTTTACCATAATTGTTTTTAAAAATGAAACATTTAAACTTAACCATGCTATTGGATTTAGTTTTTTAATACTTGCTGTATATTTTATTTTTAAAAAATAGTTAGGTTTATATTTTATATATTAAAGGAATGGGTTAAACTTTTTTTCATGCTCTATAGTTGTTGATGGACCATGTCCATTATAAATAATTGTATTATTGGGTAAAACAAATAGTTTTTCTCTAATACTTTTTAGCAAAGTTTCATGATTACCTCCTGGCAAATCTGTTCTACCAATACTTTCATAAAAAAGTACATCGCCTACTATAGCAAAATTTTGTTTTTTACAATAAAAAGAAATGCTGCCTGGGCTATGTCCTGGAGTAAAAAGAATTTCTAACTCATCATCATCTAATAAAATTTTATTGCCTTCTTCTAAAAAATGTAAAGTGCCATCATAATTTTCAAAACTTAAACCCCACTGTGTACCACTAATTGGTGCAAATGCTAATACAGGTTTTTCATTTGCATGTATAAATAATTCTAACTGATAAGTTGTATGTATCCATTTATTTCCAAACACATGGTCTAAATGACAATGAGTGTTTAACAACTTTACAGGTATTAATTTATTTTCTTCAATAAAAGATTTTAAAACTTCTTGTTCATTTTTAAAATAGCAACCAGGGTCAATAATAATGGCTTTTCTATTTTCATTATAAATGATATAAGTATTTTCTTGTACAGGATTAAATGTAAAAACCTTAACATTTATCATATCTATTTTTTATGGCAAATTAAACTCTAAATACGTAATTTTAACAACTATAAATTGTAATACTTACTATTGCAATTCAATTATTATATTTTTGAGTAGAATAAATTAAGCATTTGATATGCAAAGAAATATTTTTATACAACTATTGTTCCTTAGTATTCTTTTTTGTACAACTTCTAATAAACTAAATGCTCAGGTAAATACTGTAGAGTTTGGTAAAAATCGTATCCAGCATAAGAAATTAAAATGGAAATTTTATCAGTCTCGTTATTTTGATACTTATGTTGCACAAGGTGGCACAGAAATAGGAAAATTTGTTTCGCAAGTTGCTGAAGAAGAACTTCCAGAACTTGAAACATTTATTGAATACTCAATGCATAGAAGAACCAATATTGTTGTTTACACAAACTTTGAAGATTATAAACAAAGTAATATTGGTTTAGGAATTGATTGGCAACAATCTGGTGGTTTGACCAAATTAGTGAACAATAAGATTGTTGTTTTTTTTGATGGCAATCATAACAACTTAAGATTACAAATAAGACAAGGTATTGCAAAAGTGCTAACAGAAAATTTATTGTTTGGCGATGATATAGGAGAATTTGCAAGCAATCAGGCATTATTAGATTTACCTCAATGGCTTACAGATGGCTATATTGCTTATGCTGCAGAAAATTGGAATACTGCTAAAGATGATGAATTAAAAAGTGAGTTACTTGCAGGTAAGTATAAAAATTTTTACCATTTTGCTTTTTTAAAACCAACATTAGCTGGTCAATCTTTTTGGAATTATATAGCAGAAAAATATAAAAAAGAAAGTGTTACTTATTTTTTATACTTAGCTCGTATTTATAAAAATCTTAATACTGCATCTGAAAAAATTTGTAAGAAAAAATTTAAAGACGTTCTTGCAGATTTTATGGCTTATAAACAAGATCAGTACTATGAAGATATTAGAAAGAGAAAAAATAATCCTAAAGGAAAACGTACTATTTCTGAAGATGTAAGTAAATACAATTATTACAACTTTCAAATAAATCCTAATCCAAAAAATAATGCTTATGCTGTAGTGCGTTATAAAAAAGGTATTTATAGTGTTTTGCTAAATGATAATTATTATGATGTAAGAACTTTATTAAAAAGAGGTGTAAGAGTAAAAGAAGGAGACCAAAGCCCAAACTACCCAATAATGGCTTGGGATGGAAAAGGAACAAGACTATTAGTTATTTATGCAGAGGATGCAAAAATTAAAGTTTTTGTTTGGGATTATATAGCTAAATACAAAAGATTTAAACAAGAAATTGAAGGTGTAGATCAAATATTAGATGCATCTTTTATGTTAGATGCAAATACAGTAATATTAAGTGCAGTAAAAAATGGCCATTCGGATATTTTCATTTATAAAATTCAGGAAAATAAATTAGAGCAAATAACCAATGATATTTATGATGATTTAAACCCAACTTATGTTTCTTTTCCAAATCGTTCAGGAATTATTTTTGCCTCAAATCGTCCAAGTGCAGATGCACCAAGCAATGACACAGTATTGCCAAGCAGAAACAGATTCAATGTTTTTTTAGTAGATATTTTAAACACAAGTGCTGCAAAGCAAATAACACAACTCAGCAATTTAAAATATGGCAATACATCTTACCCTATGCAATACAATGTAAACCATTTTACTTTTGTTGCAGATGAAACAGGTATAGGCAACAGATATGCAGGATTTTTTTCAACACAAAGAGATGGCTTAGATACTCTTTATTACATAGGAGATGAATTATTAAGAAATCCATCAAAAGAAGAGTTAGACAGCACATTAGCAGCTTGGAGAAAAGAAAAACCAGATAAGGTTGATTATTTTCAAGTTTATAAAGATTCTACTTATACTTTTCCAATTACCAATTATCAAAGTTCTATTTTAGAAACTCGTATTGCTGGAAATAATGGTACTGTAAGTGAAGTAAGAAGAGAAGGTGATTATAAATATTTGTTTAAACTACAAGTTGATGAAAAAACATTAAATGCAAGAAATGTAAATCCTGCTTTAACTAATTATATGAGACAACTTCGAGGAATTGTTAAACAAGAAAAAGGAAAACCAACCAAAATAAAAAAAGAAAATAAACCAAAAGAACCTGAAAAACCTATTGCTGCAGTTGATACAACAAAACCAGTGAAGAAAAAAATATTTCAAACAGAGTTTGATGACGAAACAGCTACTACAGATACTTCAGGAAATATACAAACAACTGCATCAACAGAAAAAACAACAGAAGGACAATCTTTTCGTAGATCAAAACTATTTAACTATAAACTAAAATTTAATGCTGATTATATTTTAGGCGGTATAACCAATAATATTCTTATCAATCGTTATCAACTTTATAGTGGTGGCTCTGGTCCTATTCAATTAAATAATGGAAATGATATTAATTGGAGTTTTAGAGTTGGTGTAAGCGATATAATGGAAGACATAAAATTTGTTGGAGGAATACGTTTTGGACAATCTTTAACGGATAAAGATGCTTTTATTTCTTTTCATAATTTTCGTAAAAGATTAGATTGGGGTATAACTTATTATAGAAGCACTATGTCAGTTGGTATTCTTACTAATATTTCTACAAGAGCCTATACAGGAAGATTAATTACTAATTTATATCAAGCAAATGTTTCTTATCCTTTTGATGAAACAAAAAGTTTAAAAGCAACAGTTGCTTATAGAACTGATAGAGTTTTGGTAAAAGGCGAAGATCATACTGTTTTACCTGCAAGAGATAGTATTACAAATTATGCCTTAACTCGTTTAGAATATGTATATGATAATACATTAAACCCTGCTCAAAATATTTGGAAAGGTTTACGTTGGAAAACTTATATGGATTTTAATTTGCCAATGACTAAAGGTGTAACTCAGAAATTCAATTTTAATTTTGGTTTTGATGCAAGAAATTATGTAGAAATTTATAGAAACTTTATTTGGGCTGTTCGTGCTGCAGGTGATTTTAGTTGGGGCGACCAAAAAATTATTTATTACTTAGGTGGTGTTGATGGCTGGATAAAACCAAAATTTAATAATACAAATCATCCAGCATTAGATCAAACTTATGCTTTTCAAAGTTTAGCAGTAAATATGCGTGGCTTTAATCAAAATGTTGCTAATGGTAATAATGCTATTGTAATAAATAGTGAATTAAGGCTACCAGTTTTTACAACATTTTTAAATAAACCTATTAATAATGCTTTTATCAGAAATTTTCAGCTTGTACAATTTATTGATTTAGGTACAGCTTGGAATGGTAAATTTAATGGTATTCAAAGACCAACTACTGTTTATACTAATAATGCTGATGATCCTGTTTCTGTAAGAATTAAAGCTGGTGGTATTGGTCCTTTTGTTGGTGGTTATGGATTTGGTGCAAGAAGTACTTTGTTAGGATATTTTCTTAAAGCAGATGTTGCTTGGGAAATGAAAGGAATTTTTAAAGGCAAACCAATTTTTTATTTTGCTTTAGGACTTGATTTCTAATTTAGTTTTTTAGCACTACATTTTTATAATAATTACAAACTTCTGTTAAGCCACAAATAGAGCATTTAGGATTTCTTGCTACACAAGTATACCGTCCATGAAGTATTAGCCAATGATGTGCTTTATGAATAAGCTCTTTAGGTATATTTTTTACCAATTCTTTTTCAACAGCTAAGGGTGTTGTTGCTTTTTCTGAAACCAAACCAATACGTTTACTCACTCTAAAAACATGGGTATCTACAGCCATATTGGGTTGTTCATCTACAACACTTGTAATTACATTAGCAGTTTTTCTTCCTACACCTGGTAATTGTATTAGTTCTTGTACAGTCATTGGAATTTTTCCTTCAAACTTTTCCATAAGCATTTGTGCCATACCTATCAAATGCTTTGTTTTATTGTTTGGATAAGAAATACTTTTTATCAATGAAAATAAATCATCAAAATTTGCTTTAGCAAGTTTTGCAGGAGTAGGATATTTTTTAAAGATTGTTGATGTTGTAAGGTTTACTCTTTTATCTGTACACTGTGCTGATAAAATAACTGCAACTAAAAGTTGATAAGGATTATCATACATCAACTCTGTTTCAGCAATAGGCATACTCTCCTGAAAATAATCTATAACGTATTGATATTTTTGTTTTTTATTCATAAAATTTTTGCAGAAAAATAATTTACTCTTTCACTATTTTTTGTATTCCTATTAATATTCCATTGCTACTAACTACTTTTAAAATATAAATACCTTTGCTTAGTGCTGATATGTTCATTTCTGTAGAAACTTCTCCTTCCTGCAAATTCATTGTATTTAATAAAACAATTTTTCCAGCTAAATCATTTATGGAAAATTGTACTTTATTTGGTTGAGGTAAGTACAAGGTTGTTTGCAAAATATTTTTTACAGGATTAGGAAATACATTTACAATATGTGGCTGATTAGAAAGTAAGTTTTTCAATAATATTATTGATGAATAATAAGCACTTCCATCTTTATCAACTTGTTTTAATCTGTAAAAATTATTTCCTGCTAAAATATAATTATCATAAAACTCATAAGAGTTTGTAGTGCTTGCATTATCTGCCTTAGAAAGTACAGAAGCAATAGAAGAAAAATGAATTCCATCTGCACTTCTTTGAATATCAAAAGCAGTAGTATTTATTTCATGCATTGTTTGCCATTGTAAAATATTTGAATTGCCATTCTTTTTACCTGAGAAATATTGTATAATTATAGGCACTACAATTTGAGGCTTTGTAACACAAATTGTTCCTTGAGCTCTCCAATTTGTTCCTGATGATACAACTCTTATATAATAAGTATTTCCTACAGTTAATCCATCATAAAGAGCTTCTCCTTTTCCTGAATTAATATTTACAGTTGTGCCTCCTAAATCTGTTAAACCTGCACAAGCTGTACCTGAATAAAATGCAAATGCAATATTTCCAGTTGCTCCACTTACTGCTGATATATTTTCAAATTTTATAACTGCTTTATCTGCAGTTGTAATAAACTTATACCAAACATCATCATCTTGACTACCTCCAAAAAATGATGATGGATTAGAAGATTGTGTTGCAAGGCTTGTATTAAAATTTGCTCCACTGCAATTAGCTTCATAAGCCCCTTGTGTAATTGTTATAGCTCCACTACATTCATCATTTGCTAAAACACAATCAACACCAGATGAAATGCCTACTGTAATTACATTTGAATAACTTGAAGTTGAAGATGCTATACAAGTAACTTTACAACGATAATCACTTGCTGCTATTTGTGCTATAGTTGCATAATCAGTAATAACACCTCCTAAATCCGACCAATTATTTTGCCCAGTTGGAGATGATTGCCATTGAAGTGAAATTCCTCCTTGAGAAGAATATCCATTAAGCATTAAATTAAAAATTACACTTGAGCAAGTTGTGTTTACTGAAGCACTTGCTGTACCTGCATTTGGTGTACCACTACAAGGAATTAATGGTGTAAATCTATAAATTTGTCCAGTTGCTGGTTTAGTAATAATATCATTGGTATTTAATGATGAACTAACAGAAGGATTATTGCTACTATTATTCAGTGATAAAAAATTTCCTGTACCTGTAGCAGTTGCAGTTATACCAATACTTGCTCCTACTCCACCAAAATTGTCTTCTATATTTCCTGCTTCTTGCTTGTAAATAAACTCAATAACATTTGTTGTTTCATAAAGTTTTACTTGAAAAGAAATTGCAGGAGCAGCAGCAAAAGGATCCCACAAAGCATTTGCCCATTCAATAGTTAAAACCCTGTTTGGTGCAGAGCCACTAACCAAATATTTGATATTAGTTGTTGTTTGCACATCAATATCATCCCACAAAGGAGCAATAATAGGGCGAGCAGCAGGCAAACCTATTGAAAGATTATTATTGTATGTTATACTATTATTTGCAATACCAGCACTTCCTAAATAAATAAAGCCATTAGTACAAATTCCAAAGGTTGTATAGTTGTTACCATTATAAATAAATGTAAATCCTATTGGTAAATTATTGGCATAACCTTCATCTGTACTTCCTCCAGAAGTTGTTGGTAATAAAGTAGGAGTTGTACCACTACTTAAAGCAGCATAAGTGCCAGATGTAGCACTAAAATTATAATTCATTTGTGCATTGGTACAAACAAAAAATAATAACACAGATGAAATTAAAAAGTACAATTTTTTCATAACAGAAAAATAAAATCAGTATAAAGTTAGTGTTGAATGTATAATAAAAAAAATGTCTCTCAAAGAGACATAAAATTTTGCAGTATAATATAATCTTAATTAATTTTTACAGAAAACAAATACAAATGGCTTTTCGTAATATTGATAAATAGTGCTTTTAACTGATTGGGCATTTGTAAAAATTTTACAACTATTAATGTCAATAATTTCGCAAGAACGACAAAAAAGTTGTTCTGCATCTACCTTGTTTAAAATATTATTTAAAATATGCTCTTGCTTTTGAGCTATTTCATTTTGAATAATTCTTGTAGAAAATAGTAACCAATTTTTATCTCCTTTGTTCATTGTAATAAATTTAATATCGCTTTTCAATTATCTCTTGTAAGTAGGACACATACAAGACTTATCCTTTCTGCCTCTTCCAAAAATACTACAAGAAGAAGTTACAACACTTACTAAAAGCATAAAAAAAATAATTTTTACAATTCGTACTTTCATAATGAAGTCTAAATTAGGGTATATCATTTAAAAATTTACTTTTATTGCCTAATTGAATAAAAATTTTAACATACAAACCATTTTAATAGCTCCATTAGATTGGGGTTTGGGGCATGCAACAAGATGTATTCCTATTATTAAAGCATTGCTCAATAATGGTTTTACTGTTTTTATTGCTGTAAGTGGTAAACAAAAAATATTACTACAAAAAGAGTTTCCTAATATTAGTTTTATTGAACTGAAGGGATATAATATTAGTTATTCTAAAACTAAAAGTTTATTACCCCTAAAAATTATTGCACAAATTCCTAAAATACTTTTGGCTATTAGATATGAAAATAATTGGTTGAAAAAAATCATTAATCAATACAATATTGACCTTGTAATTAGTGATAACAGATATGGCTTACACCATAAAAATATTCCTTGTGTTTTTATCACTCATCAACTAACTATTAAAATGCCTTTTTTATGGTTAGAAAAAATAGCTCAAAAAATAAATTATTATTACACCAATAAATTTTCAAGTTGTTGGATACCTGATGTAAAAGAAGCAAAAAATATTGCTGGTGTTTTATCTCATCCAAAAAAATTACCTAAAGTACCAGTGCATTATATAGGTATTATATCAAGGTTTAATAAGCAAGACTCATTGCCCATTAAATTTGATTATTGTATTATTCTTTCAGGTCCAGAACCTCAAAGAACTATTTTAGAAGAAAAAATTTTAGTAGAAATAAACAACATCAATGCTACTATTTTATTAGTAAGAGGAAAACCAGAAAGCAATAGAAACTTTTATACTGCAAAAAACATAACTATACAAAATCATATACCCAATAACGAATTAAATATTGCTATACAACAAAGCAATTTTATTATTTGTAGAAGTGGTTATACAACAGTTATGGAATTATTAAGCTTAAATAAAAAAGCAATTTTAATTCCTACGCCTGGACAAACAGAACAAGAATATTTAGCAAAAAAATTAATGCAACAACAATGGTGCTATTCAATTAAGCAAGAAAATTTTTCTTTGCAAAATGCTATTAACAAAGCAAACAATTTCAGTTATTTTTTACCAGACCTAACCAATCATTCTTTAGAAAGTAATGTAATAGCATTAATAAAAAATAATTTACAAGCTATATGAGTAATGACACCTTAAAAGCCCACATAGCAGTACTTACAGGAAATTTCTTTTTTGGTATTTCTGTTGTGGCAGTAAAATTTCTTACTCCAAATGTTATGGCTCCATTAGCTTTAAATGTATTAAGAGTAACCATTGCACTACCATTATTTTGGCTATTATTTTTATTCAAACCATCAAAAGCCTCTATTCAAAAAAAAGATATTCCATTATTTGTTTTGTGTGCTGCAACGGGTATTGCTATTAATCAAATTTTATTTATTCAGGGCACATCTATGACAAGTGCTATACATGCATCTTTATTATCTCTTGGAACGCCTATTGCTATTACAGCTATTGCATTTTGGTTTTTAAAACATTATTGTCCGACAAATGTTCGATTTGCTGAATAAGTGTCGCTACACAC
>JAIXLO010000056.1 GCA_026931325.1 Chitinophagales bacterium
ATAAAAGGAAAAGTATATGCAGGAATTTTTTGAATTAAAAAAAATTGTTGAAATAAAGTAACAACAATGCTTGCAATAGCAACAAGTAACCAAATAAATAGACTATCATTAAATAAAAAAATAATTGCTACTCCAACTAATGCAGCATTAAATCCATACAACCCAGCATCAATATTATTGGTGTTATACTTTAAAATTGTAGCAGTTAATGTAGCAATAATAATTGCTAAAACACAAGCTACACCAAGCTTCCAACTACTTACAAATAATCCTATAATAAAAAATAATCCAGTCCATTTATTTTCTTGTAACATTATTTGCCCAGCACCGTTTAAAACCTGATTACTAAAAGTTGATATTGAAAAATGGTAATTCATTGTTTAAATTTGATATTTACATTTTAAACAAGAGTAAAAATAAGTAAATCAAATTTTGTTGAATGAAACAAAAAACAATCTGGACGATTGGACATTCAACTCACACATTAAATGAGTTTATAGCGATGTTACAATCCTTCAAAATAGAATTGCTTGCAGATATTAGAAGTTTGCCAGGATCAAATCATTATCCTCAATTTAATAAAGAAAACTTAATGATAAGTTTACCAAATCATCAAATTCAATATACCCATTTATTAAATCTTGGAGGAAGAAGAAAAATACATAAAGATTCTCATAATATTGCTTGGCATCATCCTGCATTTAGAAGCTATGCAGATTATATGGAAACAAAAGAATTTGAACAAGCCATAAACGAATTAGAACAATTAGCAAAACAGCAAAAAACAGCTATTATGTGTGCAGAAGCAGTTTGGTGGCGTTGTCATCGTTCTCTTGTTTCTGATTGGCTAAAATGCAATGGATGGTTGGTTTTACACATAATGGGTGTAAATAAATCTGAAGAACATCCATATACAAAAGCAGCAACTATTAAGGGAAATATACTTTCATATACAACAAAAAAATAGAAGCTCCAAATAATGGAACCTCTATTAAATTTTCATGAGGGATTTAATTCTTTTTTAAATAATCTCTCAATACATATTGAAGTATTCCTCCATTTTTGTAATACTCAATTTCTATAGCTGAATCTAATCTTGCTTCTACTTTAAAGCTAATTTCCTTATCAGAGGGATGAACTGCTTTAACATCTAAAATTTTATGTGGTGTTAAATTATTTTCTAACCCACTAATTGTATAAGTTTCTGTGCCATCTAATCCTAAAGATGTAGCATTTTGTCCATCAACAAATACAAGAGGTGCAACACCCATTCCTACTAAATTACTTCTATGAATACGTTCATAACTTTCTGCAATTACAGCTTTAATGCCTAATAAAAATGTTCCTTTTGCAGCCCAATCTCTTGAAGAGCCTGAACCATATTCTTTACCTGCTAAAACAATTAATGGTGTGTTATCATTTTTATATTGCATAGCAACATCAAAAACAGTTTTTACTTCACCAGTTGGTATATAACGACTAAAGCCACCTTCTTTATCAGCAATTTTATTTTTAATTCTTACATTGGCAAAAGTTCCTCTCATCATCACTTCATGATTACCTCTTCTTGAACCATAAGAATTAAAATCTTCTTTAGCAATTCCATTATTAGTTAAATAAATTCCAGCAGCAGAATTTTCTTTAAATGATCCAGCAGGAGAAATATGATCTGTAGTTACCGAATCTCCTAAATACAACAATACTCTTGCATTTTTAATATCTGTAATAGGCTCAGGATTTGCTTGTAGGTTTTCAAAGAATGGTGCTTCTTTGATATAAGTTGAATTTTTATTCCATTCAAAATTTTGATCAAGATTAACTTCTAAATTTTGCCAATCTGTAGAACCATCAAATATTACATCATATACTTCATCAAAATCATCTTGTTTCATACAGTCATTAATTGTCTTTTGAATTTCTTCTCTGCTTGGCCAAATATCTTTTAAATAAACTGGCTCTCCATTAGGGTCAATATCAATTGGGTCATTAATTAAATCAATATCTACTCTACCTACTAAAGCATAAGCAACTACCAACATTGGAGACATTAAGAAATTCATTTTTACTTGCGGATGAACTCTTGCTTCAAAATTTCTATTACCAGAAAGTACAGAAGCAACTACCAATTCTCCTTTATCTACAGCTTGTGCAATTGCAGGTGGTAAAGGACCTGAATTACCAATGCAAGAAGTGCAGCCATAACCAACAGTATGAAAACGTAAAGCATCTAAATCTACATTTAATCCAGAACGTTCTAAATATTTTGTAACAACTTTAGAGCCAGGTGCTAATGATGTTTTTACCCAAGATTTTGTTCTTAAACCTCTTTCAACAGCATTTCTTGCTAACAAACCTGCACCAACCATTACAGCAGGGTTTGAAGTATTAGTACAACTTGTAATTGCAGCAATAACAATACTTCCATCACTTACAACAAACTCTTTATGTGGTTGTTTAATTCTTACAGAATGATGAAGTTTATCTATTTCAACTTCTGATTGAATTTTTCCACTTAATGGAACTTTGCCAAAAGTAAATTCTGTGCCAGAGCCTCCTTCTTTTAACCAGGCAGATTCAAATCTATCTTCTTTTGGTTGATATTCTCTATTAAATTCTCCTTTTAATATTTCACAGAATTTTTTACCTAAATCTTTTACTAAAATTTTATCTTGAGGACGTTTAGGACCTGAAACAGTTGGTTCTAATGTTGATAAATCTAATTCAACAACTGTTGAATAATTTATTTTTTCATTACCAGTTCTCCATAATAAATTTTCTTGACAATAAGTTTTAACTATTTCAATTTGTTCTTCAGAACGATTGGTTAAACGCATATATTCCAATGTTCTATCATCAATAGGGAAATAAGTTACAGTACATCCAAACTCAGGTGACATATTACCTATTGTTGCACGGTCTGTAACAGACAAATTATTTAATCCATCTCCAAATACTTCAACAAATTTTCCAACAACTCCTGTTTTTCTTAAAAGATTTGCAATAGATAAGACTAAGTCAGTAGCAGTACATTGATTAGGAATTTTTCCTGTAAGTTTTAAACCTACCACTTCAGGACAAGTAAAGAAAATTGGCTGACCAAGCATTGCAGCTTCTGCTTCAATACCTCCAACACCCCAAGCAATTACACCAATTCCATTTACCATTGGAGTATGCGAATCAGTACCCACCAAAGTATCAGGAAATAACCAACCATCTCTTGCAATAATTCCTTTAGATAAATATTCCAAATTTACTTGATGGCAAATTCCCATTCCTGGAGGAACAACAGTAAAATTCTTTAATCCTCTTTGTGCCCATTTTAAAAGTTCATAACGTTCTTTATTTCTTTCAAATTCTAACTCAACATTTTTTCCATAAGCATAATCTGTTCCATAAAAATCTACTTGAACAGAGTGATCAATCACTAAATCAACAGGGATAGCTGGATTAATTTTTTGTCCATCTTTACCATGTCTTACAAATTCAGAACGTAAAGAAGCCATATCAACAACAGCAGGAACACCTGTAAAATCTTGCATTAAAATACGTGCAGGTTTAAAAGGAATATCTTTATCAACTGCTTTTGGAGTCCAGTGTAATAAAGTATCTACGTGTTCATCTGTAATACTGAATGCATCATAATTACGCAAAACATTTTCTAATAAAATACGAATACTAAAAGGTAAGTGTGAAATATCTACACTTAAATTTTTTAATGAACTATACTGATATTTTTTTCCATTTACCGAAAGTTCTTTTACTGATTTTGCTTTAGAGTAACTCATGTCTGATAATATTTTTACATTTTATTGCTAAAAAACAATTAGCTATTAAATAATTTGCTAAAGTACTAATAAAAATTATTTTATAAAAAGAATAAAACAAAATAAACAACAAAAAATGAGTAATAAAACAATTAATACAGAACAAGGACATTGGTTACTTGCTAAAATGGGTAAAAAAGTTTTAAGACCAGGTGGTAGAGAACTTACTTTAAAATTAGTTGATGAACTAAACATAAGTCATGAAGATAATATAGTTGAATTTGCACCAGGCATGGGTTTTACTGCCTCTCTTTTATTAGATAAAAAACCAAAATATTATACAGGAATAGAATTGAATGAAGAAGCTGCTGGGCTTTTACAGAAAAAGATAAATCATAATGGTTATAAAGTTGTAAATACAAGTGCAAGTAATACAGGCATAGAAAGTAATTCAGTAAATAAAGTTATTGGCGAAGCAATGTTAACTATGCAACCTGACCATAGAAAATCTGAAATTATTAGAGAAGCTTATAGAATTTTAAAGCCTGGTGGTTTTTATGGTATTCATGAACTTGGATTAACCCCAGATAATATTGATGCTAACATAAAAAGTGATGTACAACAAAGTTTAGCTAAAGCAATTAAAGTAAATGCAAGACCTCTTACAAAAACTGAATGGTGTACTTTATTAGAGAAAGAAGGTTTTGTTATTAAAAAAATTGAAGAAAACTCTATGAGTCTTCTTAAATTAAACAGAATTATTGCAGATGAAGGTATATTAAGAACTTTAAAAATTTATTTTAATATTCTTACTCACCCAAAAGCTAAAAAGAAAATTTCCGAAATGAGTAATACTTTTAATAAATATGAAGATAATCTTACTGCTTTTGCCATTATTGCAGAAAAACAATCTTAAATTGCAGCATTATTTAATTTATTAAAAAGAGTATTATGAAAAAACACATTGCAAATGCTATTTGGGAAGGTTCTCTTAAAGAAGGAATTGGACATTTAACTACAAAAAGCAAAGTATTAGATAATCATGAATATTGCTTTAAAAGTCGTTTTGGAGATGGTAAAGCAACTAATCCTGATGAATTATTAGCAGCTTCACATGCTGGATGTTTTGCTATGGCTTTAAGTTTAATTCTTGGTCAAGCAGGTTATACACCAGATTCTCTTGAAGCAAGTGCAGAAGTTACAATGGATCCAGAAAAATTAGAATTGACTGGTTCTCATTTAATATTAAAAGCTAAAATACCTAACATTACTAAAGAAAAATTTTTAGAATGTGCTAATGCTGCAAAAGAAAATTGTCCTATAAGCAAAGCACTTCGTTTCCCTATAACAATGGATGCAACTTTAGTTTAATTTTAATTTTATAAAATAAGAAATATGCAATTCAATAGAAATTTCTGAAAAGAAGTTTCTATTGAGTTTTTATCAATATCTATTCATCACATTATAACTTAAATTTTATGAGTAACGATAATGAGTTATATGCAAAAGCAACAGCAGAAAATGCTAAGAAAAGAGCAGATTTAGCTCCTAAACAAATTGAAGCTTGGAGAACATTTAGTAGAACTGTTTTTAAAGAAGGAGTTTTAGATGAAAAAACAAAACAATTAATAGCTGTAGCAGTTGCACATGTTACACAATGCCCTTATTGTATTAGAGCACATGTGCCACAAGCATTAAAAAAAGGTGCAACAAAGCAAGAAATTATGGAAGCAATTTGGGTTGCTGCAGAAATGAGAGCAGGTGCTGCTTATGCACATGCTACAATTGCAATGGATGCTATGGATTCGGAATAGTATTTTTTAATTTTTTATAAACTTAATATGAATAAACCACTCTATAATTATTTTACCAACGATCATCATAGAATAGAAGGCTTATTAGAAAAAGCTACAGAAAATGTAAATGAAATTAAAGAAGATTTATATCATCAGTTTAGAATAGGTTTATTAAAACATATTAAGATGGAAGAAAAAATACTCTTTCCTGCTGCACAAAAAGCTAATGGAGATATGCCTATACCTCTTGCAGCAAAATTAAGATTAGATCATGGAGCTTTAACTGCTTTAATGGTTGTACCTCCTACACCTGATGTTATTAAAGTAATAAAACATGTTTTAGAAAAACACGATTTATTAGAAGAAGAACCTGGTGGTATGTATGATATATGTGAAAACTTAACACAATCAGAAACTCAATCAATATTAGAACAATTAGAACAAGTAACTGAAGTTCCAGTACATCCTCATAATAAAGCTGATTATGCTTTAGGTGCAGCTAAAAGAGCATTAGAAAGAGCAGGTTTTGATTATGATGCAATTATTGCAGATTAAACTACTAACTCTTAAA
The DNA here is from genome assembly GCA_026931325.1 of Chitinophagales bacterium. Lineage (GTDB taxonomy): Bacteria > Bacteroidota > Bacteroidia > Chitinophagales > Chitinophagaceae > UBA1930. The sequence continues at coordinate 6,132 of JAIXLO010000056.1, forward strand.
AATCTTATCTTGTATTTGTAACAATAGTTACAATACTTCATTTTATCTGTCAAGATATTTGCTTTATAATTATTTCAATCACTAAAATATTTTTATCATGTCTTACTATTTTTCAAAAACATTGACAAGCACTTTAGATAATGCAAAAGAAAAAGTTGTAGAAGCATTAAAAACAGAAGGCTTTGGTGTTTTAACAGAAATTGATATTCGTTCTACACTCAAGAAAAAATTAGATGTAGATTTTAGACCTTATATTATTTTAGGTGCTTGCAATCCACATTTTGCTTATGAAGCTTTACAAGCAGAAGAACATATTGGCACAATGCTTCCTTGCAATGTAATTATACAAGAAGATAAAAATGGTAATATTGAAGTTTCTGCTGTTGACCCAATTGCTTCTATGCAAGCCATAAAAAATAATCATTTAGAAAAAGTAGCTACTGAAGTAAGAGAAAAATTACAAAGAGTTATCAAAAGTCTTTAATTCATTATAAATAAAAATAGATTTATTTTTTGTGGATAATAGTTGAATAACTATTAGCATATTAAATTTATTTTTACCTTGAAATACAAGCTATATCAATGTTTGCTACTATTAAAGTTTAAATATTGAATATTTAGCTTGTAAACTTTAACATTTGTTCTTTATTTTGCAGAAGTTTAAAACATTTTGATTAATAAAATACATATTTAATCTCAACTTATTAAGCAGATAAAATATTGTTTTCAAGTGTTAAAACATTTATTATTTCAAGTAGGTTATATAAAAACTAATTTAGTATGGCAATAGTTGATTTGGTAATGCCCAAACTTGGAGAAAGTATTATAGAGGCTACCATTTTAAATTGGAATAAAAAGGTTGGAGATGCTGTAAAGCAAGATGAAACTGTTTTAGAAATTGCAACAGATAAAGTTGATAGTGAAGTACCAAGTACTCATGCTGGTACTATAACAGAAATTTTATTTAATGTAAATGACGTTGTTCCAATTGGTACTGTAATAGTTCGTATAGATACAGGTGGAGGCAATGGACCAAGCACTCCTTCACCAACTCAACAATCTCAGCCACAAGCAGTAGTTGCACCAGTTCAAGAAGTTTCTCATACAATACCTGTTGCTACACAACAAACTAATATAGAAGTTCCTTATGTTCCTATATCAACTGCACCAAAAACAGGAGGAAACAATAATAAATTCTATTCCCCTTTGGTATTAAATATTGCCAATAGCGAAGGAATAAGTCTTACAGAATTAGAAAATATTGAAGGGACTGGAATGGATGGACGTGTAAGTAAAAAAGATATTCTTCAATACATAGCAGATAAAAGAGTTGGAAAAGTAACACAACCACAACAAGTATCAGTTTCAGCAACATCTATTCCTACTCCTGCACCTCAAGTTATTGCAACTCCTACTGAAACTGTAGTTGCACCACAACCTTCAGTTAATACTGCACCTCAACAACCTGCAACAACTGTTTCAGGTAATGTTGAAATTATTGAAATGGATAGAATGCGTAAACTAATAGCCAAACACATGGTTGATAGTAAGCAAACTAGCCCACACGTTACAAGTTTTACAGAAGCAGATGTAACCAATATGGTTTTATGGAGAGATAGAATTAAAAAACAATTTGAAAAAGAAGTAGGTTCAAAAATTACTTTTACCCCAATGTTTATAGAGTGTATTACAAGGGTTATGAAACGTTTCCCTATGATTAATGCATCTGTAGAAGGAGATAAAATCATTATCAAAAAAGATTTTAATATAGGAATGGCAACTGCTCTTCCTTCTGGCAACTTAATTGTTCCTGTAATTAAAGGTGCAGATATGTTGAATTTAGTTGGATTAAGTAAAACTGTAAATAACTTAGCAGATGCCGCTAGAAATAATAAATTAAAACCAGATGATACTCAAGGTGGAACATTTACTGTTACTAATGTTGGTACATTTGGTAGTTTAATGGGCACTCCTATTATTAATCAACCTCAAGTTGCAATTCTTGCAGTTGGTGCAATTAAAAAACGTCCAGTTGTTATAGAAACTCCAGAAGGTGATACTATTGGCATAAGACACATGATGTATTTAAGCATGAGCTATGACCATAGAATTGTTGATGGAAGTCTTGGAGCAAGTTTCTTAACTGCAGTAGCTAAAGAATTTGAAAAATGGGATATTCACAGAGAATGGTAGTTTTAATTAGTTCCTTTTACAAAAACTAACATTGTATTTCATATAACTTTATGTATGAAATATAAGCATCAACAATTTTTCACTTCACATTTAATGCAATGGCATATTAAGCATAACAAGAGAGCTATGCCTTGGAAGGGCGAAAAAGATGCTTACAAAATTTGGTTGAGTGAAATTATTCTTCAACAAACAAGAGTTGAACAAGGAATAAAGTACTATAATAAATTTATTAAAACCTATCCTACTATTCAACTATTAGCTAAAGCAAAAGATGAAGATGTTTTTAAACTTTGGGAAGGTTTAGGTTATTACAATCGTTGTAAAAATTTATTATTTACTGCAAGAAAAATTGTATCAGATTTTAATGGGAAATTTCCAAATAATTACAATAAATTATTAGAATTAAAAGGCGTTGGAACATATACCGCTGCTGCAATTGCAGCATTTGCTTATAATCAACCTTATGCAGTGTTAGATGGTAATGTTTTTAGAGTTTTAGCAAGATTTTTTGGAATTAAAAATGCTATTGACACAACGGAAGGAAAAGAAATATTTTCTAAACTTGCTAATAATGTTTTAGAAAAAAATGAACCTGCAAAATACAACCAAGCTATTATGGATTTTGGAGCAACTGTTTGTAAACCATTTTTGCCAAACTGCTCTAATTGTATATTAAAAGCTCATTGTGTTGCTTTTAAGATAGGTCAGATAAATCAACTACCTATTAAAGAAAAAATACTTACAAGAAAAAGACGTTGGTTATATTATTTCATTTTTAAACATGACAATAAAATATTAATTCGCAAAAGAACAGATAATGATATTTGGCAAAATCTCTTTGAGTTTTATTGTTATGAAACAGAAATACAAATACATTGGACAAATGAATTAATT